>NZ_JBVIMX010000004.1:0-152260 GCF_055579625.1 Streptomyces sp. NPDC032721
GGGGCGCGGGGAACTGCGCGAGCAACCACACTCGACCCGCACGTACAAACCCCTGGCCCCGCGGAGCGGTTTAGGGAAGGGGCGGGGAGGGGCACAGCCCGCCGCAGGCGCGACACCGCTGAACGCTTCGGGCGCCACGCGGCGGCAGCCGCAAATCGAGCACAGCGGGAAGGGGTGGGGAGGGGCATCGCCCGCCGCAGGCGCGGGGCCGGTCGGTGCTTCGGGTGCAGCGGGAAGGGGCGGGGAGGGGAGAAGCCGCGTGCAGCGGGTCCTCGCTCCTGCCCGCCCCTCGTGGGGACGTCTACCGCTTGCCGGTGTCGTCGCCCATCCCCCGCCTGTCCGCATGCTTCGACCGCATGCCCTCGTCGAACTCCACCTGCTCCTTGCGGACCTGGCCCGAGACCTCCTTCTGTTCCGTCACCTTGTAGACCTCCATCCGCACCCGCTCCACCGGCACGGTCTCCTTGCTCGTCACCGCCCGTTCCTCGTGGAGCACCACCTCCACCTGCCCCTCGGCGATGTTCGCCGTCGTGCGGCCGGTGCGGCGTTCGTCGTCGGTGATGGGTATGCGGGTGACCCGTACCTCCTCGTGGCTCACCTCCACCTGCTTGGTGACGTCCTCCGTCACCACCCGCTTGCGGAGCTGCGCGCGGCCGCTCTCGTATTGCTCGGTCGCGACGTTCAGCCGCTCCTCGGAGAGGAGCATTTCCTCCGACTGGCCCTTGGTGCCCATCGTGCCCGGGCCCGTGCGGCCGGTGGTGATGTCGATGTCCGGTGCGGCGGCGCTACGGGTCGGAGCACCCGCGCCGGCACCCGCCAGGGTGCGTCCACCGGTACCGGTGTCAGCCAGCGGGCGGACCGTCGACCGGGCTCGGTCCGAGGGGGCCGAGGGAGCCTTCGCGGCGGCCGCCGGAGCCGCCGCCGCGGCAGCCGTCCTGCCCGCCGCGTGCCTCCCCGTGTCCCCCGGGCCCGTCATCCCGTAGTGCCGGTAGAGCGCGCCCTCCTCCGAGCGGTCCAGGTGGCCGTCCACGTCGATCCTCGGCGCGTCCTTGATCACATCCTTGTCGTGCGGCACGCGCACGCCGTTGTCCGTACGGGTCGCGCCCGCCAGCGGCACGAACGTCTCCTTGGTGCCGAACAGACCGGTCCGTACCGTGACCCACTCCGGTTCCCCGGTGGTGTCGTCGCGGTAGACCTTCTGTACGGCTCCGACCTTGTTGCCCTCGGCGTCGACCACGTTGGCGCCGGACAGTTCCTCGGGGCGGTAACCGCCGGTGGGGACTTGGGGAGAGGTCATGAGCTCAGGCTCCTTTTCCTTCGTTCCTTTTGCCGGTCGTGCACCGGTCGCTGCCGGTCGCGCGGCACCGATCCCTCCGGTGTCCCGCGCATACGTCCAGTGCGCACGCCCTGCGCCAGCCGCGCGACCGCAGTGATCCACCCCGGGCCCGCCCGAACCCCGCCGCACCTGGCCATATCAGCCTTCTGCGGCCCTGGGGCCACTTCCCGGGCCATGTACTCCATTCGAGTGAAGCGCGCGGGGCGTCCGGTCATGCCCCGAACCGTCACCAGCTGTCACCGGACCGACCGCACCCTGACGCGCGCCGGTGTAACCCGCCACACTGGTAGGCACATTGAGGACCGCGTGTGGGGGCGACATGGCACTCGGCTACACCCGGCGCACCGGCATGCTGCCCGTCGAAGTGACCGGCTTCGTCGGGCGGATATCGGAGCTGGAACGCGTACGTGCGCTGCTGCGGAGTTCGCGGCTGGCCACGCTGATCGGCCCGGGCGGGGTCGGCAAGAGCCGCCTCGCGCTGCGTACCGCGCTGTCCCTGAAGGGGGAGTACGACGACGGGGTGGTGCTCGTCGAACTGTCCGCGCTGCACGATCCCGAGCTGCTGCCCGGCGCGGTGGCGAGCACCCTGGGACTGCCCGAGCAGTCGGGGCGGACGATGCTGGACGTGGTCGTCGAGCATCTGGAGGACCGGCGGCTGCTGCTCGTCCTCGACACCTGCGAGCACCTGCTCGACGCGTGCGCCCTGCTCGCCGACCTGCTGCTGCGCGAGGCGCCGGGCGTGAGCGTACTGGCGACCAGCCGCCAGCCGCTCGACGTGCCGGGCGAACACACCCTGCCCGTACCGCCGCTGGGCGACGACGACGCCGTGGCGCTGTTCGCGCAGCGGGCCGCCGCCGTGGTCCCCGACTTCGTCGTCGACGCGCGCAACCGGGGCGACGTACTCGCCCTCTGCAAACGCCTGGACGGCATCCCGCTGGCCATCGAGCTCGCCACCGTACGGCTGCGGGCACTCCCCCTCCAGCAGCTCGCCGCCCGCCTGGAGCAGCGCTTCCAGGTGCTGACCGGCGGCCGGCGCAGCGCCTCGCTGCCGCGCCACCAGACCCTGCGTACCGCCATCGACTGGAGCTACGACCTGTGCTCGCCGCCGGAGCGACTGCTGTGGTCCCGGCTCTCGGTGTTCGCCGGGTCCTTCGACCTGACGGCCGTCGAGGAGGTCTGCGCGGACGACGACGAGGAGGCGAAGCAGGACAACGGGCTCTCCCACGACGAGGTCCTGGAGCACCTGATAGGGCTCGTCGACAAGTCCGTCGTGCTGCGCGACGGTGACGACAGCGCCCGCTACCGGCTGCTCGACACGATCCGCGAGTACGGTGTCGACCGGTGCGAGGACACCGAGCGCGAGCGCTGCCGCAGGCGCCACCGGGACCACTACCTGGGCCGGGCCTCGTACTTCTTCGAAATGCTGCTGACCGCCGAACAGGTGCCGCTCTACTGGCAGTTGCACCGCGACCTGGCCGATCTGCGCAGCGCCCTGGACTACTCGCTGTCGCGCCCCGACGGGGTGCGGCCCGCACTCGTCATAGCGGCCAGGCTGTGGCCCTTCTGGTCGACCACCGGGCTGTTCAAGGAGGGCAGGTACTGGCTGGAGAAGGGCCTCGCCCTGGACAGCGGGGAGTCCAGGGAGCGTGCGCAGGCACTGCTCTGGGGCAGTCTGCTCGCCATCATGCAGGGGGAGGTCACGACGGCCCACGCGGGCTTCCAGGAGACCGTCCGGGTCGCCGGGGCGTGCGGCTCCGAGCTCGACCTGGCTCAGGCGCAGGGCTTCCTCGGCAGCATCTCCTGGCTGATGAACGACCCGGAGACGGCCCGCCGCACCCTTGCCGAAGCCCTCGCCGAGCAGCACCGGATAGGTGATCCGCTCGGCCTGGTGGTGCACCACTACCAGGCCAGTTACGTCCAGGTGCTGCTGCGGCGCTCCGACGAGGCGACCGCGCACGCCGAGGAGTCACTGCTGCAGATCTCCCGGGCGCCGGGCGGCGGCTCGGGCGAGTGCATGATCACCAGCCAGCTGCTCGGCATGAAGGGCCTGGCCGCCTGGACGCGCGGCGACGCCGAGGAGAGCGTCCGGCTGACGCGTGAGTCGCTGCGGGCAAGCCGGGAGCTGCGGGACGTGTTCGCCGCCACCAACTCGCTGGAGCTGCTGGCCTGGGGCTCGGCGGAGACCGGCGGCAGCAGGCTGGCGGCCTGGCTGTTCGGCACGTGCAGCGAGCTGTGGCGCAAGATCGGCACCCCGATGTTCGGGGAGGCGATCTACCAGGACGACCACACCCGGGTGGAGAGCGCCCTGCGGGCGGAGCTGGGCGAGTCGGAGTACCGGCTGCTCTTCGAGCAGGGCGCGCAGATCCCCATCGACCAGGCCGTGGAACTGGCGCTCGCCGGGGCCACCCGCCCCGTCTCGGCGACCGGGCCCGGCGACCGGGTGCCGTCCTTCGACCACCTCACCCGCCGCGAGCGGGAGGTCGCCACGCTGGTCGCGGCGGGGCTGACCAACCGGGAGATCTCGGAGCGCCTGGTCATCTCCAAGCGGACCGCCGACGCCCATGTCGAGCACATCCTCGCCAAGCTGGGCTTCTCCTCCCGTACCCAGATCGCCGCGCTGGCGGGCGGGACGAGTGGGGCGGCCGGGACGAGTGGCGCAGGTGGCCGGGGCGCGGCCGGGGGCCGGCCTCAGTCCCTGGACGGCGGCCGGACGTAGCGCGCGGCGGCGCTGAGCACGGCCACCGCGAAGACGAGGCCCAGCACCAGCCATGCAACGGGCGGAAGGTCGGGGCGGTCGGCGGCGGCCGTCGCTACGGGGACGGAGGCGGCGAGGACCGGGTGTGCGGCGTTCATGCCCCCCGTGTGCCCCGGTTGCGGGCCGCCGAACGCAAGGTCCCTCCTGGGGGCGACCCGGGCCCGGCCGCTTGACCACCGTCGGCCGTTCGCCGGTATCGCCGTCGCAACGCCTCTGACCTGCCGCGTTCGCGGCCCCTGCGGTATCACCGTGTTCCGGCCGAATTCCCCTGACATCCCTATGACTGAAAATGCGCTGAGGGGGAAAGCGCGTCAGCAGAGCACCGGACATCACGGGGGGCGTCAGGTGTACGAAACAGGACGGGTGGTGCGTGCGGTGCGGGAAGCGACGATGGCTGTGGCAGTGAACATCCCCTTCAGTGCCAGCGCGACGTACGACGGCGAGCCCGGCACCATTGGAGAGGCCAGGGACTTCGCCGCCGACTTCCTCATACGGGCCGAGGCCCTGCACGGGGTCACGGTCTCCGGACGGACCGCCGGGACGGTGAAGCTCCTGGTCAGCGAGCTGGTCACCAACGCGGCGAAGTACGCGCCGGGACCCTGCCTGCTGGACCTGGCCATCGACCGGCCCGGTACCCCGGGCACCCCCGGCACTCCCGGTAGCCCCGACATCCTGCAGATCACCGTGTGGGACACCGACTCCAGGCTCCCCCGGCCCGGCGCCCCCGACCCCGAGCGGATCGGACAGCACGGCCTCGAACTGGTCCTGGCGCTGTGCAGCAAGTACGACATCCAGCGCCTCGCCGGCGGGAAGCGCGTACAGGTACACCTGCCGCTCGACTGACGGCACGGCCGGTCGGCCCGACCCGAGGACACATCAGCGATGAACGCATCCGGTCACCAGGGCCCTCAGTCCATGGCCCAGCAGGTACTGGCCGCGGCGGACGGGGAGCGGGATCCGGCCCGCGTCCCGGGGCTGCTGTGCCGGACGATCCGCGAGGGCATGGGGGTGGACGGCTCCTCGATGTCCTTCTTCACCGAATCGCCGAACCGGCAGCTGGTGTGCACCTCGGACGAGACGGCACTGCGCCTGGAGCACGTGCAGTTCGAGACGGCCGAGGGCCCCTGCGTCACGGCCGCGGCCACCAACGAGGTGGTCATCGTCCGCGATCTGCACCACCAGATGCCGTCCCCCTGGCCGGTGTTCAGCAGCCGCGCGGCCGAGGAACTGGGCGACATCGGAGCGGTCTACGGCTTCCCGCTCTCCTTCGGTACGCACGTGCTGGGCGCGGTCGACCTCTTCCGGCGGATTCCCGGCACGCTGACCGGGGAGGAGGTGCGGCGCGGCAGGGACGCGGCGGGCGCGGCGGCGCTGGTGCTGCTCTCGACGTACCACCGGATGGTGTCCGGCGAGGCGGTCGAGGTGTGGGAGCCGCGGGACGTGATCCGGGCGCACTGGGGCGATGCCCACACCGCCGTCGGGGTGCTGGCCGAGCGCCGCGGCACCTCGTACACCGAAGCCCTCGCCCACGTACGGGCGAGGGCTTTCGGCAGCGGGCGGGCGGTGTCGGAGGTGGTGGAGGAGATCCTGGAGCAGCCGCCGGAGTAGCAAGGCTGTGGGGCGGCGCGTGCCGCGGTCGCGGGCGGCGTCCCCGTACACCTGGACAAAGTGGGGCATACGAGGTGCACAGTAAGGTAATGGGACCTTAAAGATGATCACCTCTCGCTTCCATGGAGGACCCCATGGGGACACGACGTTCCACTCTGCCCGGCATCGGCATCCAGTACGACTTCACCACCGAGGGCGGCCGGCACCTCTCCGTCGTCGTCCATGACGACGGCCGCAGGTTCCTCGGCTTCTACAGTCAGGACGACCCGGACGCGTGCCAGCAGGCCGTCCCGCTCTCCGTGGAGGAGGCGACCGCCCTCGCGCACCTGCTCGACTCGGCGCCCACCGACGCCGTACGGACCGATGGCATCGACCTCGTCACCGAGCACATCCCGGTGACGTCCAAGTCGCCCTACGGCGGCAAGCTCCTGGGCGACACCAAGGCGCGCTCGCGCACCGGTGCCTCGATCGTGGCCGTACTGCGCCGGGCCAGCGCGCACCCCTCCCCGGAGCCGGACTTCCGGCTCGCCATCGGCGACACCCTGGTCGCCGTCGGCACCCGCGAAGGCGTCGACGCGCTCGCCGACATCATCGCGGGCGCCCCCTCCGGCGCGACGCTCACCGACGCCGACGACGACTGAGACCGGGGATCCGAACACCGTGCACACCACCGCTCTCCTCATCGAACTCGGCGCCGTCATCCTGGCCCTGGGCATCATCGGCCGGCTGGCGGGCCGCATAGGCCTGTCCCCCATCCCCCTGTACCTGCTTGCCGGACTCGCGTTCGGCCACGGCGGGCTGATACCCCTCGACGCGAGCGAGGAGTTCACCGCCGTCGGCGCCGAGATCGGCGTCATCCTGCTCCTGCTGCTCCTCGGCCTCGAATACAGCGCGAGCGAACTGGTCACCAGCCTCAAGACCCAGTACCCGTCGGGCATCGTGGACTTCGTCCTCAACGCGACCCCCGGCGCCGTCGCCGCCCTGATCCTCGGCTGGGGCCCGGTCGGCGCGGTCGCCCTCGCGGGCGTCACCTGGATCTCCTCCTCCGGAGTCATCGCCAAGGTCATGACCGACCTGGGACGGCTCGGCAACCGCGAGACCCCCGTCGTCCTCGGCGTCCTGGTCATGGAGGACCTGGCGATGGCGGTCTACCTCCCCCTCCTCACCGCCATGCTGGCGGGCGTCGGCCTGGCCGGGGGCAGCGTCACGCTCCTCATCGCGCTCGGCACGGTCGGTCTCGTCCTGTACGCGGCGCTGCGGCACGGCCGCGTGATCAGCAGGGCGGTCTCCTCGGACAACCCGGAGATGCTGCTCCTGGTCGTGCTCGGCCTCACCGTCCTGGTCGCGGGCATCGCCCAGCAGCTCCAGGTGTCGGCGGCGGTCGGCGCGTTCCTGGTCGGCATCGCCCTCTCCGGCGAGGTCGCCGAGGGCGCGCACAAGCTGCTCGCCCCGCTCCGTGACCTCTTCGCCGCCGTGTTCTTCGTCTTCTTCGGCCTCTCGACGGACCCGGCGGACATCCCGCCCGTACTCGTCCCGGCGCTGCTCCTGGCGGTCGTCACCACCCTCACCAAGATCGGTACGGGCTGGTACGCGGCCCGGCGTGCGGGCATCGGCAAGAAGGGGCGGCTGCGGGCGGGCGGCACGCTGGTGGCGCGCGGCGAGTTCTCGATCGTGATCGCGGGCCTCGCGGTGGCGACGGAACCCCGGATCGGGCCGCTCGCCACGGCGTACGTCCTGATCCTGGTGATCCTCGGCCCGCTGGCCGCGCGCTGGACCGAACCGCTCTTCCTGCGTCTGACCGAGGGCAGGAAGAAGCCCCCGGCGGGGCCGCCGACCCTGGAGGAACTGATCGCGGCGGAGTCCCGGACGGCGAGCCACTAGGACGGGCCATTAGATCGTCTTTATGCCCGGGCCTGTTAGATTCTACAAAGCTGTAGAAGAAGCTGTGGCAGCAAAGCCGGACGACGACGGAGACACCTCATGGCCCTGTGGGACCGCCTCAAGGAAACCGCCTCTACGATGCAGACCCAGCTGGAGTCGAAGAAGAACGAGCTGAAGAGCGGCTCGTTCCGGGACGCCAGCATGGCCATGTGCGCACTGGTCGCGGCGGCCGACGGCACGATCGACGCCTCGGAGCGGCAGCGCGTCGCCTCGCTGATCATGACCAACGACGTGCTGCAGAACTTCCCCGCCGACGACCTCCAGCGCCGCTTCAACGAGTACTGCGAGAAGCTCACCGCGGACTTCGCGTTCGGCAAGGTGAGCATCCTCCAGGAGATCGCCAAGGCGAAGAAGAAGCCGGCGGAGGCGCGTGCGGTCATCCAGATCGGCATCGTGATCGGCGGCGCGGACGGCGACTTCGACAAGACGGAGCAGGCCGTGGTCCGCGAGGCGTGCTTCGCGGTGGGCCTGCCGCCGCACGAGTTCGACCTGTAGCACCTGGCACTGACGGCGGAGCCCCGCCCGGACCCGACCCGGTCCGGACGGGGCTCCGCACGTCCCGCACACCGGCTGCGGACTACTGGTCGCGGACCGGGATCCTCCACCACAGCAGCCACGCGCCCGTGCTCAGGAGCAGTGCGTTGAACAGCCCGCCGATCGCCGTCCCCCCGAATCCGGCCCTCATCAGGCCGAACCCGACGACCAGCGCCAAGTCGAGCAGCAGGGCGCACCCCCAGACCACCGCCGGATGCAGCCGGGGCCGGGGAAAGGCGTTGAGGCACGCGGTCGCGAGCACGCCGAGGAGGCTGAGGGGGGTGACCTGGCGCGCGTTCCAGGGCAGCAGGTAGCTGATGGCCGCCGCCAGGGCGAAGCACCCCGCCAGCCGCAGCCACCGCGCCTGGTCCGGGCGCAGCCCCGTCCGCGACGGCTGGGGGCCGCCCTGCGGCGGCCGGGCGGGCAGGGCCGCCGCGCTCATGGTGAGGGCGTCGGGCATCACGGCCCCGGCCCGCGCCCGGCGGGGCGCGGGCGCGGCACTTGGCGTGTGCGCGTGCCCCGGCGTGGGCGCGGCACCCGGCGTGGCGTGCCCCGGTGCGGCACCCGGCGTCGCGTACCCCGGTGCGGCAGCCGGCGTGGGCGCGCCACCCGGCGTGTGCGCGTGCCCCTGCGTGGGCGCGGCACCCGACGCGGCGTGCCCCGGTGCGGCCCCCGGCGTGGCGTACCCCGGCGTGGGCGTGTGCCCCGGTGCGGCGTGCCCCGGTGCGGCAGTCGGCGTGGGTCCGTAGCCCGCGCTCTGGCTCGGGCCGTACCCCGGCGCCGGCGCCGCCCCCGGGTCGACCTGCGTCGGGATCGCGGGCGGCACGCGGTGCGCCGGATGACCTGCGCCTCCCCGCAGCGCCCCTTCCGCTTCCGCCAGCCCCGCCCGCACCCGCCCCGCGTCCGCGCGCAGTTGCGGGTCCTTCGTCAGGAGCATGGCCAGTACGGGGGCCAGCACGCCCGCCCGCTGCGGCGGACGCGGATCCTCCGTGGCCACGGCGATGCACAGCGCCGTGAACGTATCGGCGGAGAACGGGGGCCGGCCCTCCACCGCGCAGTACAGCGTGGCGCCCAGCGCCCACAGGTCCGTCGGGGGCGCGGGCGGCTTGCCGACCAGCTGTTCCGGGGCCATGTACGCGGGTGTGCCGATGATCGTGCCCGTGTGGGTGAGCGCCATGGTGGCGTCCGCCATGTGCGCGATGCCGAAGTCGGTGAGGATGACGCGGTCGTCCATCAGCAGGACGTTGTCCGGCTTGAGGTCGCGGTGGACGATGCCCGCCGCGTGGGCCCGTTCGAGGGCCTTGAGCACGGCGGTGCCGATCTCCACGGCCCGTGCCACCGGCAGACCCCGGCCGCCGGTGCGCTCGATCGCCGTCGCGAGCGAGACCCCGGTGACGTACTCCATGACGATGACCGGCGCCCCCGCGTGCTCCACCACGTCGTGCACCGTGATGATCCCGGGGTGGTTGAGCCGGGCGGCGGACCGCGCCTCGCGCATCACACGCTGGAGGAGCACCTCGCGCTGCTCGGCGGTGATGCCCTGTGGCAGCAGCACCTCCTTGACGGCGACCTCCCGCCCGAGCGTCTCGTCAAGACCGCGCCACACCCGGCCCATCCCGCCCTGGCCGATCAGCTCCAGGAGCCGGTAACGGCCCCCCGTCAGTACGTCGTTCACTTCTGCCACGCGGCTCAGCGTAGAACAGCAGGCCGAACGGGGTACCGGGTTCCGTTCAGGACGCGGCGGCCGCCGCGAAGCAGCGGACCGGGACCAACTCGCCGCCGCCCCAGTCCTGTTCGCCGCCGCCGACCGCCTCCCAGCCGGTACGGGAGTAGAAGGCGACAGCTCCGCCGTCGGCCGCCACCACATCCAGCACGGCCCGAAGGCCCAACTCCCGTGCCGCACCCGCCACTTGGGCGAGCAGCGCCCTACCCGCGCCGGTCCCCCGCGCCCGTGGCGACACGAAGAGCCGGGCCACCACGGCCACCGGCCCCGGCACCAGCCCCGGCGCCACGTCGCCTGGCCCCGCGACGACCAACGCCACATGACCGACAGGACCGCCGGCGCCCCCGTCCTCCGCACCCCCGGCCTCCGCGACCCACGCCCCGAGGGAACCGAGGGCACCACCACCCCCGACCCACTCCTCCGGATCGGCCGGCCAGTGCCGGGGATAGCCGTCCTTCTCGTGCACCTCGCGCAGGACGCGTACGAGAGCGGGCAGATCGGCGGGACGCCGGGGGCGTACGCGGAGAGCGGGTCGGTTCACCACCGCAGAAAAGCACGGAGGCGCGCGCCCTCACACATCGACCCCCTGCTCCCGCAGCCAGGGCAACGGCGGGATCCCCGAACCGAGTTGCGGGGTGACGCGCACCTCGAAGTGCAGGTGCGGCCCCGAGACGTTGCCCGTGCTGCCGGAGAGACCGATCGTTTCTCCTGCCGCGACGTGCTGGCCCGTACGGACGCCAAAGGCGGAGAGGTGGGCGTACTGGGTGAAGTAGCCGTTGGGATGGCGGATGATCACCTGGTTCCCGAAGCCGTCGCCGCAGCCGAGGAAGTGGACGGTGCCTGCGCCCACCGCACGTACCCGTGAACCGTCGAAGACGGCGAAGTCCTGCCCGGTGTGACGGTTCTTCCAGCGGCCGCCGGACTCCGCGAAACCGGCGGAGAGCGGGGCCGGATCCACCGGCTTGACCCACTGCGGGGCGGCGGCGCGCCGGGCCGGGGGCGGCGGCCCGAGCGGCTCGACGGACGCCGTGCCCTCGCAGGACCGTCCCGGCGCACCACCGGCGAGTACGCCTCCGCCGGACGCCCGTGCCGCCGCGGCGGAACGCGCCGCCCGCCTGGCCTCCTCCGCCCTGCGCAACCGCTCCTGGGCCAGCCCCAGCTTCCGCTCGATCAGGCTGCGGGCGGCGGACTGCCGTACGAGATCGGCCTTGAGCGCGTCGAGGACCTTCGCGGACGCCGCCCGGTCGCGGGCCAGCCGGGCCCTGGACTCCCGTACCCGGACCATCAGCGAGGCCGTCGCGTGCCCGCCCCGCTGGGCGAGGGCGATCCGCCGCATCAGCTGCTCGGGGGAGTCGGCGGCCAGGAAGCGGGCCGTGTACGCGAAGGGCCCGGTCCCGCCCCGGTACTGGCGGCACGCCAACTCCCCCATCGCCTCCCGCAACCGGCCGAGCCGCGCCCGCTCGGCCGCCTCGGCCGCACGGAGCCCGCCCACCTCAGCCCGCGCCCGCCGCACCGCCCTGCGGGCGTTCTCGTGCACCTGCACGGCGGCCCCCGCCTCCCGGTACAGCCGCTCCACCTCGGCCGCTTCCGGTACGGGGTCGGCCCGCGCCCCCGTACTCGCCCCCGCAGCCAGCAGACCGACGGCCACGGACACCGCGCACCCTCGCATGAACTCGACTCGTCGCATGAGCCGACTGTGGCAACACCCCGCCACCACCCGTCCCCACCGCCCCGGTGGACGCGCCGCCCGGTTCACCCGGGTGCAGCAACTGATCCCGCGCGTCAGGTGACGGCCCGGCGTTGCGGACGGCTCGGTGCAGTGGGCACTTCCGGAACGGCTTGAGCACGGGGGAAGACCTTGGCATTCTGGGGGACGACAAGTGAAATACCGCGCCGTTCGGACCAGTGCGGCATCACGAAGTGGACTGCCGCACCTCCGGGCGGCGTTCGAGGTGATGATGTATGCCCGAGCACAAGGTCGAGGGACTGACGGTCCTGGTCGATCTGCTGGCGCCAGGCGCACCAGGACCCTCCACCAGGTGGGTCGCGCGCTGCGCGGAACTGCTGGACGTGGACGGAATCGCGGTGTCCACGCACACCCCCGCCACGGAACTGCTCTGGTTCAGCGGCGAGTTGAGCGCGCCGCTGGACGACCTGCAGTTCACGCTCGGCCAGGGGCCGAGCGTGGAAGCCGCCGAGAAGGGCTCACTGCACCTCATCGCCGACCTTCGGCACATGGACGAGGGCCGCTGGCCCGCGTTCATTCCCGGCGCCACCGAACTCGGCGTCCGGTCACTGGTCGCACTGCCGCTGCGGCTCGGTGCGATACGGGTCGGCTCACTGACCGGTCACCGGTGCGAACCCCGCCCCCTCAGCGAGGCCGGTCTGTACGCGGCCCTGACCCTGTGCGAGGCGCTCACCCACTACCTTCTCTCTCCACCGCCCCCGGGCAGGAAGGGAGTACGGGCCGGTGGCGACACCTATGGCACGCTGCACCGGGCGGTCGTGCACCAGGCGACCGGGATGGTCAGTGTCGATCTTGGCGTGGACCTCGCGACCGCTCTTGACCGGTTGCGCGCTTATGCGTTCGCACATGACCGGCCTATCGTCGCCGTCTCCCGGGATGTCGTCGCCAGACGGATCCAATTGACCGACGACAGGCAGTAGGAGAACGTCGCACAGGGAATTCCAGGAACATGAGGAATGACGAAACGATCTTTTGCGCCCCGTGGAAACAGTGAGGGTCGGAGAAACGTGCGGAACAAGGGAATCCGATCATGAACCGAGAACGTGAACTGGCGCTGGCCGACACCTTCGTGGAGCTGGCCGACACACTTGTGGACGAATTCGACACGATCGACTTCTTTCAGCAACTCCGTTCGCGCTGCCTCCAGTTACTCGACGTCTCGGTCGCGACGGTACTGCTGGCCCCGAGCGGCGAGCCGCTGCGGACGGTCGCACCCTGCGACCCCACGGAGGAGATCCAGGAGTTGCTGGACGTCATCGCGGTGGAAGGCCCCGCGGTCGACTGTCACGCCGGGGCCGACGACGCCGACTTGACGCGCGTCGACCTCGCGACGGCGGCCGGTCGGTGGCCCTCGTTCGCCCCGCTCGCCCGCAGCGCCGGGTACACCTGGGCGTGCGCGCTGCCGCTGAGGCTGCGCGGGGAGCGGCTGGGCAGTCTGCTGCTCCTGCGTACGGGGGCGGGCCCGCTGCCGGAGTTCGACGTGCGGCTGGGACGGGCGCTCGCCGATGCCGCCGCGATCGGCCTCGTACACGAACAGACCCTGACCAGACACCGGGTGACGGCGATTCAGCTCCGTACGGCACTGGACAGCCGGATCCTCATCGAGCAGGCCAAGGGAGTGCTGGCGGCGAGATTGCGGGTCGGGGTGAACGAGGCCTTCGCGGTGCTGCGCGGGCATGCGCGGAGCAGGGGGCAGCGGCTCACCGCGGTGGCGCACGAGGTGGTCGAGAACGGACTGGTGCCGGGCATCCGCCGGGACGGAGACCGGGCCTCGCTGGCCGAGGAACAGTGAGGGCCGGCTCGCGGAGCGGCGCCGTGGACCAGTGCCCGTGAACCAGTGCCGCGGACCGGCGCGCGGGGCCGGTCAGGAGAAGCGGCGGAGGTGCTCCTCCGTGGGCCGGAACCGCTTCTGGCAATTGCCGCACCACCAGCGCCAGTGGTGCTCGTCGGTCTCACGGATCTCGGAGCGGGTGTCCTTCCACAGGACGCCCTGGCGGCAGTTCGGGCAGGTCGGCGGGATGGGCGGCGGCGACGGTACGCGGTCGGAGGCCGGCAGGGTGACGTCGATGCGTGCGGACATCCCGGCAGAGTGCACCGACTCGGGTGTGCGCGGGGCATGTTCCGGGGCGGGGTCACTCCTTCGGGCACTCCTTTAATCGTTCGACTTCCGGCAGCCGCGCACCCGATCATCCAGCGGTGACCCGACGAACCGATATGCCTGCCGCCTGGGACGAACGTTCCTCCCTGACCACCTTCCTCGACTACGTGCGCGGCACCGCCGTCGACAAGTGCGCGGACGTCGCCGCGGCGCACGTGGGATCCGCCCCGCTGCCCGGATCGCCGCTGATGACCCTGGGCGGGCTCATCAGCCACCTGCGCTGGGTGGAGCAGTGGTGGTTCGAGGCGATCTTCCTCGGCAAGGAGGACACGGTCGAGTGGCCCTGGACGGACGAGGACCCGGACCGGGAGATGCGGATCGGCGCGACGCGGCCGATCGCCGAGCTGATCTCGGAGTACGAGGCGAAGTCCGAGGAGTACCGGGCGCTGGTGGCGGCGACGGACCTGGACGCGGTGAGCGCCGTGGAGATCAGGGGCGGGGAGCGGCCGACGCTGCGCTGGGTGCTGATGCACCTGATCGAGGAGACCGCCCGGCACAACGGCCACCTGGACGTCCTGCGGGAACTGGCGGACGGCCGCACCGGCTCCTGAGCCACGACCCGCCCCGGCGATGACGGCCCCGGCGGCTATGCCGACTGGCGGCGGACCAGTTCGTTGATCCAGGCCGGGGCGTACGGGGACGTACAGCCCGGCGGGGTCGGATAGTCCTTGAGCACCTGGAGGCGCTCGCCGATGGCGAGCGCACGCTCACGGTGGTCCGGGTGCGAGATCCCGATCTGCGCCAGGCAGTGGTTCATCGCCCACTGCAAGCGGTCCGGGGCCTGCTTCAGCTCCGCCTCGATGACGTCGAGCATCCCCCCGAGGTCGAGCCCGGCCGGCTTCTTCGCGACGCGCTCCACGGTCAGTGCCCAGCCCGCACTGGCCACCACCGGGTCCGGATCGGCCGTCCAGGCGACGCGCAGTTCCTCGGCGTACGGGCTCTTCTTGACCACGTAGTTCACGAGCCACTCGTGCACCTTGGGCGTACGCGCCTCGCGCAGCATGGCGTCCAGTTCGCCGCGCCCGAACTCCTTGGGGCGGCAGATCAGCAGCCCCAGCAGCCTCGCCGCCGTGTCGCCCGTCGCCCAGAGGCCCCGTGCGAGCTCCTGCTGCTTCTTCAGGCGCCCCGCGACCGCGCGCAGCTTGCCGAGGTTCACACCGTGGTCGTCGCCGTGCTTCTCGTTCACCGCTCGGGCCTTCGGGTCCTCAAGGGCGGCCAGCTCGGCCATCACCTCGGCCACCGTCGTCTCGGCCACCTGGTCCTCCACCCTGTCCGATTCCCTGTCCACCCAGCGTATGCCGAACGACCCCGGGGCGTCCGACCTGCGGGAATAGGTTGCCGCAGCTCCCTGTTGATGCGATTGTTCAATATTCAACCGTCACATCACAGCCCCAGAGGTGACCACCATGACCGCGACAGCGACGCACCGCGCCGTGCAGTTCGGGATCTTCAGCGTCGGCGACGTCACGCCCGACCCGACGACCGGCCGTACCCCGACCGAGCACGAGCGCATCAAGGCCATCGTCGCCATCGCGCAGAAGGCCGAGGAGGTCGGGCTCGACGTCTTCGCGACCGGCGAGCACCACAACCGGCCCTTCGTGCCGTCCTCGCCGACCACCCTGCTCGGCCACATCGCGGCCCGTACGGACCGGCTCCTGCTCTCCACCTCGACCACGCTGATCACCACCAACGACCCGGTGAAGATCGCCGAGGACTACGCGATGCTCCAGCACCTGGCCGACGGCCGCGTCGACCTGATGATGGGGCGCGGCAACACCGGCCCGGTCTACCCCTGGTTCGGCAAGGACATCCGCGACGGCATCTCCCTCGCCGTGGAGAACTACGCCCTGCTCCACCGCCTGTGGCGCGAGGACGTCGTCGACTGGGAGGGCAGGTTCCGTACGCCGCTCCAGTCCTTCACCTCCACCCCGCGCCCGCTGGACGGCGTCCCGCCGTTCGTCTGGCACGGCTCGATCCGCTCGCCGGAGATCGCCGAGCAGGCCGCGTACTACGGTGACGGCTTCTTCGCGAACAACATCTTCTGGCCGAAGGAGCACTTCCGGAAGCTGATCAACCTCTACCGCGAGCGTTACGCGCACTACGGCCACGGCACCCCCGACCAGGCAATCGTCGGCCTCGGCGGGCAGGCGTTCCTCGCGAAGAACTCGCAGGACGCGGTGCGCGAGTTCCGCCCGTACTTCGACAACGCGCCGGTGTACGGGAACGGCCCGTCCATGGAGGAATTCATGCGCGAGACGCCGCTGACGGTCGGCTCGCCGCAGGAGGTCATCGAGAAGACGCTGACCTTCCGCGAGACCTTCGGCGACTACCAGCGCCAGCTGTTCCTGATGGACCACGCGGGTCTGCCGCTGAAGAAGGTCCTGGAACAGCTCGACCTGCTCGGCGAGGAGGTCGTACCGGTGCTCCGCAGGGAAATGGCCGCGAACCGCCCGCCGCAGGTCCCGGACGGGCCGACGCACGAGGCGCGGGTCGCGGCGGCCCAGCAGGAAGCCACCCGGCAGGAAGCCGCCCGGCAGGAAGCGATGAACACGGAGGTCAACGCGTCATGAAGCTCGTGGTCGTCTCGGCGGGACTGAGCACCCCCTCCTCCACCCGCCTCCTCGCGGACCGCCTCACCGAGGCGGTCCGGGCCCGCCTCACCGGCCGCGTTCCCGGCCTCGACGTCGTGCACGTCGACCTGCGCGACCTCGCGGTCCCGATCGCGCACCACCTGGTCACCGGATTCCCGAACGGAGAGCTGCGTACCGCCCTCGAAGCGGTGGAGGACGCGGACGGCCTCATCGCCGTCACCCCGATCTTCACCGCCTCGTACAGCGGGCTCTTCAAGTCCTTCTTCGACCTGATCGACGTGGACAAGGCCCTCACCGCCAAGCCCACCCTGATCGCCGCCACCGGCGGCACCGCCCGCCACTCCCTCGCCCTGGACCACGCGGTCCGCCCGCTCTTCGCGTACCTGCGCGCCCAGGTCGTCCCGACGGCGGTCTTCGCCGCCTCGGAGGACTGGGGCTCGGTCGGCGACGGCTATACGGAGCTGCTGCCGCGCCGCATCGACAGGGCGGCCGGGGAGCTGGCCGACCTGATGGCGGGCCGGTCCGGGAGCGTACGGCCGGGGTCACCGGAGGTGGTTCCGTTCGCGGAACAGCTGGCGGCGCTGCGGAAGGGCTGAGCCGCATGGCCGCCGGTGGGGGCCGCCTGAGTGGCGGCCCCCACCGGACGCTGATCGAATTGACCGGACCACCATCCCATCCAACAGAGGGGCCGGCAGATGGCAGGCAGGATCGTCGTGGGCGTGGACGGCTCGGAGTCGTCGGTACGGGCGCTGCGCTGGGCGGCACAGCAGGCGGACCTGACCGGCGGCCGGCTGGTGGCCGTCACGAGCTGGGAGTTCCCGACCTGGGCCGGGATCCTGCCGGAGGACGCCGACTTCGACCCGGAGCGGCACGCGACGGAGACCCTCTACGAGACGGTCGAGCGCGTCCTGGGGGCGGAACGGGCGGCCACCGTCACCCGCCACACGGTCCGCGGGAACGCCGCCGAGGCACTCCTCGACCGCGCGGAGGGCGCCGACCTCCTGGTGGTCGGCGCGCGCGGCTACAGCGGCCTGAAGGCCAGCTTCCTCGGCTCGGTGTCCCTGCACGTGGTGCAGCGCTCGCCGGTGCCGGTGACGGTGGTGCGGGGCGACGAGAAGTAGGCGGCTCGGGCGCCCCGGCTGCTTCCGGTTGCAGAGCCCTCACTACTTCCGGTTGTAGAGCCGCATCGTCAGGGTGCCGAAGACCGTCAGGAAGAGGCCGGCCCAGGCCAGCGTCCAGGCGATGTCCGCGCCCGGCCAGTGGCCGGCCATCAACTCCCGTACCGCCGTGGCCGCATGGCTCACCGGGCTGTTGTTGACGAAGGCCTGGAGCCAGCCGGGCATGGTGCGCGGGTCGACGAAGACGTTGCTGAGGAAGGTCAGTGGGAAGATCACCATCATGCTGACGCCCATCACCGACTTCTCGGAGCGCAGCATCAGCCCGAACATGGTCCAGATCCACGAGAAGGCGAACGAGAAGACCATCAGCAGCGCCACCCCGCCGAGCACGCCCAGCACCCCGCCCTGCGGCCGGTAGCCGATGACCAGGCCGACCGCGAGGATCACCACCGAGGCGATGAGGTAGCGGACGATGTCGCCGAGCAGATAGCCGACCATGGGCGCCGGACGCCACATCGGCAGGGTGCGGAAGCGGTCGAAGACGCCCTTGGAGATGTCCGTGTTGATGGCCACGCCCGTGTACATGGTGATCATGACGATGGACATCACCAGTACGCCGGGCAGCAGGAACTGGATGTACTCCGAGACCGATCCGGCGAGCGCGCCGCCGAAGAGGTAGGCGTACATCAGCACCATCATGATCGGGAACGCCGTCACGTCGAACAGCTGCTCCGGTACGTGCTTGATCTTGAGCATCGCCCGCCACCCGAAGGTGAGCGAGGCGGAGAGCGCGCTGGGGCGGGGCGGCCGGTCCTTGGCGACCAGGAGGGCCGCGAGCTCGTCGACCCTGGGGGCTTCGAGGAGTACGTCGCTCTGGTCCTGCTGCTTGGTGGTCGCGGTACTCATGCCGGCTCTCCCTCATCGGCTGCTGCGCCGGGCTCGTCGGACGGCTTCTGCTCCGTCAGGGCCATGAAGACCTCGTCCAGGCTGGGCTGGCCGAGCGCGAAGCTGTCGACCGTGATGCCGGCCCTGGCGAGGGCGGCGAGCGCGCGGGCGGCCTGTTCGGCGGCGCCCTGTTCGGTGTTGCCGCCGTCGACGGTGGCGGTCAGCGCGACGGGGTCCGGTTCGAGCTGGACGTGGGCGTTCATCTCGGCGGTGAGGATCTGCTCGGCCCGCGGCCGGTCGTCCGGAACCCGCAGCCTCAGGTGTACGGAGCCGGAGCCGACGGACGCCTTCAGCTCGCCCTTGGTGCCCTCCGCGATGACCTTGCCGTGGTCGATGACGGCGATGCGCGACGCCAACTGGTCGGCCTCGTCGAGGTATTGGGTGGTGAGAAGAACGGTCGTGCCCTGTGCGACGACCGCGCGGACGATGTCCCAGACCTGATTGCGGCTGCGCGGGTCCAGGCCGGTGGTCGGCTCGTCGAGGAAGAGCAGGTCGGGGGTGTTGAGGATGGACGCGGCGATGTCGATGCGGCGCCGCATGCCGCCGGAGTAGTTCTTGACCTGCTTGCCCGCCGCCTCGCTCAGCCCGAAGGCCTCCAGCAACTGGGCGGAGCGGGAACGGGAGTCGGGCTTGGAGTGGCCGAGCAGGCGGGCGAGGAGGACGAGGTTCTCGGTACCGGTGAGGTCCTCGTCGACGGACGCGTACTGCCCGGTGAGGCTGACCCGGGAACGTACCGCGTCGGCGTCCTTCACCACGTCCTTGCCGAACACCCGGGCGCTGCCGCCGTCGGGGCGCAGGAGGGTGGCGAGCATTCTGACGGCGGTGGTCTTGCCCGCGCCGTTGGGGCCGAGGACGCCGTAGACGGTGCCGGTGGGGACGGAGAGGTCGATGCCGTCGACGGCCCGGTTGTCACCGAAGACCTTGACCAGGGATTCGGTCTCGATGGCGAGGTCGGTCCTGGACTGTATCTGCGTGCTCATCTGGGTGGGTCAACTCCCCGTGTCCGGCGTCGTACGGATCGATGCGTGCAGACTGGTGTTCTACTCCGGAGTGGTGCGCGCCTGCTCCGATTGCCGGTACTTGGCGACGCAGGCTCCCAACTCGACCGTAACGGACCCCACTTGGGAGCTGCGCGACATTTTTTTACCCGAACTCCCCTCAGTCACTGTGGGAGTAGAAGGCGTAGAACGCGGAGACGAACATGGCCGCGCCGAGGACCAGGCCCATGACCACCGAGGTGAGGACGCTGCTGCCGCCGAGGCTGTGGAGGAAGCCCATGGCGATGCCGAAGGGCACGGCGAAGGCGGTGGCGCGGATGCCGGGGGTACGGCCCTTGGTCATCTTGCCGACGACGTGGGCGACTGCGGTCACGATCACTCCGCAGAGGACGCCGAGCCATACGTTCGACCAGGTCAGGGGGTCGTAGCCACGGGACATGAAGCCGCTGTAGATGCCGTAGGTGAGGCCGAGCAGAAGAGGAATGGCCCAACTGGCACGGCCGGCCCTGGTGGCCGCCCCTCTCGTTGTCCTGCTTGTTGTCCTGGTTGCGGGTCCCGCTGCGTGTGCGCCCATCTGGACACTCCTCGTGGTCGCCCCCGGGTCGGTTCCCCCACTCCCCCAGGGCACACCCATCACGGGGGTGCGGCAAGTCGAGGAGGGGCGGGCGCGACCGGGTCGCGGCCGGGCCGGCCTCACCGTTCCGGCCGCGCCCCGGTCGCGCCCGCCCCTCCGCACGACTTGGCTGGGACCATGCGCCGCTTCCTGCCCGTACTCCTCCTCGCCCTGGCGGCCCTCCTCGTGCCGCTGACAGCCGTCGCCGTATGGGCGGACAACGAGATCGACGACACCGACCGGTACGTGGCGACGATGGCTCCGCTCGCCGACAACACCGACGTACAACAGGCCGTCGCCACCCGCCTGACCACCGAGATCATGACCAAGGTCGACCTGGGACCGCTCCAGGGCGGGGCCGGGCGGCTGCTCGGGGATGCGGTCCGGTCCTTCACCGGTACGGACGCGTACCAGAAGGCGTGGAACGCGGTCAGCCGCGCCACCCACGACGCCCTCCGCACCGCGCTCACCGCCCCCAAGGGCAGCGGTGACGCCCTCACCCTCGACCTGGCACCGGTCACCGAGGAACTCAAGGCGAAGCTCACGGCGGACCAGGTGCCGCTGGCCTCGCAGATCCCGGTCGTCCACACGGACATCACGCTCGTCACGACCGACAGCCTGGACTCCTGGCGCACCGCCTACGACTGGCTCGTACCGGCGGCACGCTGGCTGCCCTGGGTGGTGGCGGCACTCGCGGCCGCGGCGATCGCACTGGCGGTACGGGGCCGCCGCCTGCGCACCGTCGCCCTGACGGGCCTGGCCGCCCTCGCCGGGGCACTGCTCCTGGCCCTGCTGCTGGCGATCGCGCACAACCTCGCGCTGTCGCACCTCCCCGAGGACGTCGACCGCCAGGCGGCCGAGGCGGTGTACTCCGAGCTGACCGGGGCGCTGCGGACGACGGCCTGGGTGATGGGGGTGGCGGGGGCGGTGGTGGCGCTGCTCGCGTGGGGCGGGGCGTGGCTGGGCACTCGTTCGGACCACCTGCGTCGCGGGCGGGGCCGGGCGGACGCAGGGTGGTCGGCATGAAGATCACCCGCGCCGCCGGCGCCGCCGTTCTCGCCTCGCTCCTCGCCTTCTCCGTCTCCGCGTGCGGCGACGGGGACAAGTCGCCCTCCGACGTCGTCTCGAACGCCACCCAGAAGGCGGGTGACGTCGCCGCCAGTGCCACCGCGAAGGCCGGGGAGGCGGCCGAGAAGGCGAAGGAGGCGTATGCCTCCGCCTCCGCGTCAGCGGCGGCGAAGATCGACGAGGTCAAGAACGGCATGGACGCCAAGGGCGAGGTCAAGGTCGGCGAGGTCAAGACGGACGAGGACCGGAGTGCGGCGGAGGTGACGGCCTCCAACAAGCAGGACAAGACGCAGAGTTACGTGGTGCAGGTGAACTTCCGGGACGGTGGGGGGAATCTGCTCGACACGGTCGCCGTGACCGTCAAGGACGTGGCGGCGGGCAAGGAGGGTACGGCGGTGGCGACGAGCAATCGGAAGCTGGCGGGGGATGTGAAGGCGGAGGTGGGGAGGGCGGTGCGGCACTGAGGCGGGGGCCGGGGCTTCGCTGCGCGGGGCCATTCCCCTCCCCGCCCCTTCCCGAACTGGGGCTCCGCCCCAGACCTCGGCCCGTACGGCCGGGCGGGGGTGGGTGGGCTGCCGGCCCCCGGGGCTGGGCAGGTGGCGAGCCCGGCCACCGCCGGTGGTCATGTGCAGGTGTGTGCGTGGCTGGTCGCGCAGTTCCCCGCGCCCCTGGATGCCTGGGGGCGCGGGGAACTGCGCGAGCAACCACACTCGACCCGCAGGTAAAAAACCCTCGGCCCCGCGGCCAGCGGTTTAGGGAAGGGGCGGGGAGGGGCATCGCCCGCCGCAGGCGCGACACGCTCGGGCTCGCAGCGCCGCGCGGCGGCAGGCGCAAATCCAGCAGAGTGGAGAGTGGCATCGCCCGCCGCAGGCGCGACGCCGCTTCCCTTCGAGGGGGATCGGGGGAAGATGGCCGGGAGTGGGCAGCGTGCCCGGCTCGTTCGGGGAGTTGGTGGGGGGAGAAGTTGGAGACGCGAGTCGGCTTCGTCGGGGTGGGGCTAGGGGCCTCTCGGCGGGTTGCCGGGTGGGGGGCCGGGGTGCTCCTCGGCGGTA
The DNA here is from genome assembly GCF_055579625.1 of Streptomyces sp. NPDC032721. Classification (NCBI taxonomy): domain Bacteria; kingdom Bacillati; phylum Actinomycetota; class Actinomycetes; order Kitasatosporales; family Streptomycetaceae; genus Streptomyces; species Streptomyces sp. NPDC032721. Next base: position 22,188 of record NZ_JBVIMX010000004.1, read on the forward strand.
TCGGCATCGTCCTCGCCTGCCGTGCCCTCGGCATCGATGCCATTACCCCCATCCCCCAACTCCTCGCGTTCCTCCCCTGGTTGCTCGTCCCATCGGCCTGCGCCCTCCTCCTCGCCGTCCTCGCCAGGAAGCCGCTCCTCATCGCCCTCGCCCTCGTGCTCACCGCCGTGAACGCGTGGTTCCTCCAGGCGTACGAGGGTGACGGGGCGGCGACACCCACCGGCCCCGTCCTCGCCCCGCTCCGCGTGCTGGCCGCGAATGTCGAGTTCGGGCGGGGGACGCCCGATCTCATCGCCGCCGTACGGCGCGAGAAGCCGGATCTGGTGTTCGTTCCGGAGTGCGACCCCGGCTGCGCGCGCTCCCTCGCCGCCGAGTACCCCTTCCGCAAGGTCGTCGAGGCGCACGGCGCGGAGGGTTCCGCGATCCTCAGCAGGTATCCGCTGCGGCCGGCCGACGGCATCGCCTCCACGCTCGCCATGCCCGGCGCGGTGGCCGTCGTACGCGGCCAGGAGGTACGGGTGCAGCTCGCGCACCCGCTGCCGCCGGTGCCGAGCCGGGTGAGGAAGTGGCGTTCCGAACTGGCGGCGATCCGGGCGTACGCCGCCGGGGCCGACGGCCCCACCCTCGTCGCGGGCGACTTCAACGCCTCGCAGGACCACGCCGCGTTCCGGCAGATCCTCGACGCGGGCGCCGGCCTGCGGGACAGCGCCGCGCTGGCCGGGGCCGCCCGTACGCCGACCTGGCCCGCGAAGACCGCACCCGTCCTGGGGACGCAGATCGACCACGTGCTGGTCAGCAGGGAGTTCGGGGTGCGGGCAGTGCGGTTCCTGGACCTCGCGGGAACGGACCACCGGGCGGTCCTCGCCGATCTGGAGCTGCACGCCCGGTGACCCCGGCGCCCGCCCGCCCGACCGACCGACCGACCCGTCCGGATGCGCCCCCACCGGCCGTCGCCCACCCTGGAGAGGACACCCCGGGCGCGACCGAGAGGACATCCACCCCATGGACACCCCCGAGATCATCGGCCACATCGACGGACTGGTCGCGGAGGAGCACGAGTTGCGCGGTCGCGCCACCGGCGTGCCCGGGCTCAGCGGCGAGGACAAGGCGCGGCTGAAGGACCTTGAGGTTCAGCTGGACCAGTGCTGGGACCTGTTGCGCCAGCGGCGGGCCAGGACCGAGTACGGAGAGAACCCGGACGAGGCGGCGGTCCGGCCCGCGGGCGAGGTCGAGGGTTACCTCGGCTGAGGAACGCCCCTTCCCAGCCCCTTCCCAACCCCTTCCCAACCCCTTCCCAGCCCCTTTCCCCGCACAGGCCCCCGTCCGGCCCCTCCCCGGGTGCGCTCCCCGCCCACCCCGCCCAAGCTGGCCGGGATACGTACAGTGTCAGGATATGTACGGCAGCGGGGAAGGGGTCCGGCACAGTGGCAGCACAGAGGCACGCGCGCACGGCAGGACGGCGTGCTGCCGCCCTGGCCGCCACTCTCGCCCTCGCCGTCTCCCTCACCGCGTGCGGCGGCGACAACGGTGACGGCGGCGGCAGCGACAGCGGCAGCGGCAGGAAGAGCGACGGACCCGTCTCCGCCCCGCCGCCGCCCCCCGTCGAGGCCCCCCAGGCCGACTGGGAGGACTGCCCGCTCACCGGCCAGCCCACCCGCGAGTGCGCCACCCTCAAGGTGCCCGCCGACGCCGCGAAGCCCGATGCCGGGACCACCGCCCTCGCCGTGTCCCGCATCCCCGCCACCGACCGCAAGCGGCGGATCGGCGTGCTCGTCGTCGATCCGGGCGGGCCCGGCCTCCAGGGCAGGTACACCGTGGCGAACCTGCTCCCGCCGCAGTTCCGCGCCCTGTTCGACATCGTCGGGTACGACCGGCGCGGTTCGCACGCCTCCACCCCGGACGTCGACTGCGGCGAGCCGGGCGAGGCCGTCGAGAAGCTCCGCGAGGGCGACTCCCTCGTACCCAGGTCCGTGGACCTCGCGGCCGTCACCGCCGAGGTGAAGAAGTACGCGGGCGCCTGCGAGAAGAAGTACGGGCCGCTCACCGGCCACCTCGGCACCAAGTCGGTCGCGGCCGACGTCGAGGCGATCCGCAAGGCGCTGGACGAGGACAGGATCAGCCTGCTGGGCATCTCGTACGGCACCCTGCTCGGCCAGCAGTACCTGGCCGCCCACCCCGACCGGGTCCGGGCCGCCGTGTTCGACGGGGTCGCCGATCCGGACCGTACGGGTCCGGTCGAGGCCGTGAGCAGCGTGATCGACCTGGAGGACGCGAGCAGCGCCCGCGACAAGAGCGCCAAGGTGCGGCAGGCCGAGCAGGTCCGGGCCGCGCTGAGCGGGTTTCTGCCCTGGTGCAGGGGGGCGGGGCCGGCCGAGTGCGCGCTCGCCGAGAACCCGCAGGTGGCGGTCGACGCGGTGTTCGCCAAGTCGCCCGGCCTGGTCAAGTCGGTCAACGCGGTGGCCTACGACCCGGCGGTGTGGCCGGAGTTCGCCCGCGCCGTCGACAAGGCCCTGGACGGCGGGGCCGGTTCCGACGCCGACCTGAGGAAGATCGCCGAGCGCAAGCCGCCCGCGGACCTCGCCGCCGTACTCAAGCCGTCGCCCCCCAGCCTCGCCTTCGACCTGGCCAACAAGTGCACGGACTTCCGCTGGCCGCAGGGGACCGAGCTGCTTCTCGACGAGGTCGCCGCCGCCGCGAAGGCCGCCGGCAACGAGGCGGCGGGCCCCTCCGTCGCCGCCGACTTCGCCCCGTGCGCGGCCTGGCCCGGCACCGGTTCACCGCTCGGCGCCATCAAGGCCCCGACCGGGCCCCGCCCTCTGATCGTCAACACCGAGAAGGACCCGCGCACCCCGCTCGCGGGCGCCGAGAAGGTCGCCGCCCGGCTGAACGCCCCCGTCCTGAAGGTCGGCGGCGACCTCCACGGCGTCACCACGCAGGGCAACTCCTGCGTCCAGACGGTGCTGGTACGGGTCCTGGTCGACGGCGTGGTCCCCAAGCCGGGCAGCTGCCCGGCCTGACGCCTCACGTGCGGGGCTCACGTGCGGGGCTCACGTGCGGGCCTCGCATGCGGCAGGTCCCGTCTCAGAAGCCGAACCTCCGCGCCCAGAGGGCCGTCCCCCCGCTGCCCCGGTGGAACAGCGCCAGCTTGCCCGGTCCCGGGGAGGCCACCGCCGTACCGTTGTAGGCGACGCCTCCCATCGGCTCCCAGCCGGACCAGCCGCCCGCGAACCACTTGTGGTGGACCCCGCGGTCCAGGCCGGTGTGGAAGAGGTCGAGGCGGCCCCAGCCCCAACTGGCCACCGAGGGAGCGTCGTTGGTGATGCCCTGCATGTTCTCCCAGCCGGGGTACCAGCCCCTGCCCGCGTCGAACCACTTGTGCCAGATCGCGCGGTTGCCGAAACCGACGCCGAAGACGTCGATGCGGCCAGGACCCCAGCTCGCTGCGGCCAGACCGCCCTGGAACTCACCGCCCAGGTTCTCCCAGCCGTTCGACCACACCCCGTTCTCGTACCACTTGTGGCCCATCGAGAGCCCGCTGCCGGTGCCCACCTTGAAGAGGTCGATCCGGTTCGGGCCCCAGGAGCAGACGGCGATCGGCCACTGCGACTGGCAGTCGAAGCGCTGGAAGCCGGTCCACGGGGTGGCCTTGAGCGAGTTGTAGGTGTTGCGGTGGCCGGAGTTGAGGAAGACCTCGATGTTCTCCTGGCGCAGCGAGACCACCGCCGGGGGGATCCCGAGCGTGGCGGGCGGGCCCAGCGCCTCCCAGCCGGCGGCGGACCACGGGTCGGCCTTGCGGACGACGGCGAAGTTGTCGCCCACCGAGAAGAGTTCGACCCGCCCGTACTGCCGGCCGCACGCGGCGGGGTAGCCGCTCACCCGTCCCGGGACTTCCCACCAGTCGGTCCAGCCCATCCGAAACCACCGCCCTGAGCACGCCTGCCTGAGTACCCGGGGTCCATGGACCCACAGCAGAAGCGATCGTTTCTAGCCCTGCGGGGGCGTATTTCCGCGCCCCGCTCGGCGTCCCGCTCAAGGGCCTTCGATGAGGATGAGGCCGTTGCCGTCCGGGTCCCGTACGCCGAACATCGGCGGCACCCCCGGCCCCATCCGCAGCACCTCCGCATCCGTGTCGACGCCCCGGGCGCGCAGATCGGCGTGGTCGGCGTCGGCGTCCCGGGTCGTCAGGCGGATGCCGGCCGGTACCCCCTCGGGAACGAGGGCGATCGTCGTCGTCGCCCCGGGCGGCGCCACCTCGATCCAGCGCCCGTTGCCGAACGGCGCGTCCCTGCGGACCTCGAAACCGAGCTCCTCGACGTAGAACTCCAGCGCCTTCTGCTGATCGGTGACGGTGATCCCGACCGTGGCCACCTGTGTGATGCGAGCTGACTTGCTCATCCCGTGCCTCCGCTTCTTGTTCCTGGGTTCACCGGGTCAGACTGCGCCGGAGGGCGAAACTCATCGCCGGCCCGCCCAGTGCGAACGGCAGCCCGCCCAGCGCCAGTACGCCGAACAGCGTCTGATCGGACACCTCGAAGGACGCGCCGTCGCCGACGAACAGCTGGGCGACGGTCTGGTAGGCGACGTGGAATCCGATACCGGCCGCGATGTCGCCGGTGACCGAGCGGAAGAAGCCGAGTACCAGCGCGAAGACGAAGAAAATGAGGAGCCGGTCCGGGGTGGTGGCCGCGCCGAGGACGAAGCCGAAGAGCACGAACAGCGCTGCCTGCGCCGTGTTGACCTGCCAGAACCGGATCCCCTGGACGCCGGCCAGGTTGGACTGGAGGTAGCCGCGGAAGACCAGTTCCTCGGGCAGCGCCTCGTACAGGAAGACCAGCACGACCAGCAGCGCGGCGTGCAGCAGGATGCCCGGCACGGAAGCGGTCGGGGTGATCCGGACCCAGCCGAAGGCGAGGCAGAGCGTGAAGCCGAGGGCGGCGGGTGCGGCCCAACAGGCCATTCCCAGAAGGGTGTTGAGTGCGGCTTGGCGCGCGGTGCGTGGCAGGCCGAGTTCGGGCCAGGGGCGGCGATCCAGCAACCGCCATGCCGCCAGGACCGCGGGCACCACCAGCACGGTGGTCAGTACGGCGCGCAGGGCGTGGGTGGGACGGCTGTACGTGCGCCCGATCGGCGCTCCGTAGAAGACAAACCACCACAGGGCCAGCGCCATCGCGAAGACGGTGAGGACGCGCAGGGGGAGGGGGAGACGGGGGCGGGGGTCCTCGGGGTCAGTGGCCATACGGCCCCTCCGGGTCTCCGGGTCTCTCCGGTTGTCTCCAGGTCTCTCCGGGCGGGTGCGGGCGGGCGCCGAAAAGGGCTGTGCCCGTACCTCGTTCATGCTGATCGAGGTACGGGCAGCCCGCAAGGGCAACTACACGCCGATGTCGCGGCCGTCCTTGCGCCAGACCGAGACGACCGCCGGGCGGACGTACCTGCCGGGGCCGTCCGGCCAGGCGGAGGAGGGCTTCTCGACGGAGGCGCCGTCGGTCTCGCCCGGGTGCTGGACGGCGACCAGTACGCGCTCGGACTGGATCAGCGGGCCGCAGGTCTCCGCGCCGACGGGAACGGTGAGGAACTGCTTGAGTTCGCCCCGTCGGGAGCCGGAGACCGCGACGCCGAACAGGCCGTCGTGGGAGCCCAGCTTGTTGCCGTCGGTGGAGATCCACAGGTTGCCGTGCGGGTCGAAGGCGACGTTGTCGGGGCAGGAGATCGGGGAGACCCGGTCCTTGGGGAAGCCCGCGAAGTAGGTGGCGGGGTCGTTCGGGTCGCCCGCGACGAGGAAGAGGCCCCAGGCGAAGCGGGTGGCCGACGGGTCGTTGCGGTGCTCGGCGAGTTCGAGGATCTGGCCGTGCTTGTTGGCGTTACGGGGGTTGGCCTCGTCGGCGCCGGGCTTGCCCGCCTTGCCACGGTCGGTGTTGTTGGTGAGGGCGACGTACACGCGGCCGGTGCGCGGCGAGGGCTCGACGTCCTCCGGGCGGTCCATCTTCGTCGCACCGACCTTGTCACCGGCGAGGCGGGTGAACACGTACACCTCCTCGGCAGTCATGCCGGGGACGTGCGACGTGTTGCCGGTGGCCAGCGGGATCCAGGTGCCGCTGCCGTCGAACTCGCCGTCGTTCGGGAGCTTGCCGGTGCCGTCGATCTCCGTCGTCGGGGAGTCGCCGGTGAGCTTGGCGACGTACAGCGTGCCCTCGTCGAGGAGGGTGAGGTTGTGCTCGCGGGCCGCGCGCGAGTTGCCGCGCTTCATCCGCTTCGACGAGACGAACTTGTAGAAGTAGTCGAAGCGCTCGTCGTCACCCATGTAGACGACCGGGCGGCCGTCGTCGGTCAGGCGCGGCTGGGCGGCCTCGTGCTTGAAGCGGCCGAGCGCGGTGCGCTTGCGGGGGGTCGAGTCCGGGTCGTACGGGTCCAGCTCGACGACCCAGCCGTGGCGGTGGGACTCGTTGGGCTCCTGCTTGACGTCGAAGCGCTTGTCGAAGCGTTCCCACAGGCGCTCGGTGGCGCCGGAGCCGATGCCGTAGCGCTTGTCGGTGGGGCTGGAACCGTTGGCGAAGTACTGGTTGAAGTTCTCCTCGCCGTGCAGCGTGGTGCCCCACGGGGTGGTGCCGCCCGCGCAGTTGTTGAAGGTGCCGAGGACCTTGGTGCCGGTCGGGTCGACGGAGGTGCGCAGAAGCTTGCTTCCGGCGGCGGGGCCGGTGAGGCGGAAGCGGGTGGTGCCGTGCAGGCGGCGGTTGAGGTGGTGGCGGGGGACGGCGGTGAGGCCGTTGCCGCGGCGCGTCTCCTCGACGACCACGACGCTCAGCCCGTGCGCGGCGAGGGCGATGTCGAACTGCTCGCGGGTCGGGTTCTTGGCGTCGTACCCGCGGAACATCAGGTTCTCGTCGGTGTACTCGTGGTTGGCGACCATCACCTGACGGCCGCGCTCACCGCGGAGCGGGAGCAGCGAGAGGAAGTCGTTGTTGTAGCCGAACTGTCCGGCCTGCGCCTTCGCCGTCTGGTTCTCCGGGTCGAATGCGGGGGCGCCGCGCAGGATCGGGTCGCCCCAGCGGATCACGATGTTCTGGGTGTAGCCGTCCGGGACGGTGACCTTGTCGTCGGTGTTGGGGGCGACCGGGGTGAAGCGCAGGCCACGGGCAGCCTTGTCCTTGCTGCCGTTTCCGCCGTGGCCGCCGTGCCCGTTGCCCTTGCCCTGCGGGGTGTCCTGCGGGCCGGGGGCGGCGACCGCCTGGGGTGCCTGGGCCGTCACCAGCGCCGTACCGGCGGCGGTCGCGACCGTCACGACGGCCGCCGCCCGCATCATCGAACGGCGGGACAGCGCCCCCGCGATGACATCTCCGACGTATTCGTTGTCGCTGGTGTTCGGGACTTCCTGGAAGCAGGCGTCTCCACAGCGGTAGCGGCACGTCAGCGCGGAGCGCGCGCCCCCGTGCGACGACGGGTTGAGCAGCGGCAGCAGGTTGCGCACGGTCGGTCCCCTCCGATGAGTTTGGCTTTCGGCGGTGACAGTAGGTGCCCGACGAGGTGCGGCCGGGGCACTGCGGATGAACGACGGGTGAAGTCCAGCCGACTGGAAGACCTGGGCGCGCGGCGGGCGTGCGACGGGTGTGCGACGGGGGTGGAAAACCCCTCGGCCCGGGACCGTGGTGCGGTCCCGGGCCGAGGGGTTTCGTGACGAGAGCAGCTGGTCGTACGGGGCTCAGCGGCCCGCGCCCGCCAACTCCTGGCCCGTCTCCTTCCCTGCGGCCTGCGCGTCCTGCGTCTCCTGTTGCTCTGCCGCGCCCTTCTTGCCGTCCCGCATCATCACGAAGGCCAGTACCGCCGCCGCGACCACACCGGCCGTGCTGATCAGGAACGTCGTGCCCATGCCCGAGGTGAAGGCCTCCCTGGCCGTCCGGGCCAGTGCGCCGTCCCCGGTCCGCGCCGCCAGCGCCAGCGCCTCGCTGATCGAGTGGCGGGCCGCCTCGGGGGCGGAGTCGGGCATCGAAGCCGCGTAACCGGTGGTCAGGATCGAGCCGAGGGCCGCGACACCGAGCGCCGCACCGGCCTGCTGGATGGTGTCGTTGAGTGCGGAGCCGACACCGGCGTGCTCCTGGGGGATGGCGCCCATCAGCGCGGTGATCGCGGCCGGCATGGCCAGACCCGCACCGGCACCGACGGCGACCATGCCGGTGGCCAGCACGGCGAAGGAGTCACCCGGGTTGAGCGAACCGAGGAGCAGGAAGCCGCCGGCCAGGACGAGCAGCCCGATCGCGGCCATCGCCCGGTTGCCGATCTTCTGGCCGAGGGTGGCGCCGATGCCGTTGAAGGCGAGTGCGGCGACCGCCATCGGGATGAAGGAGGAGCCGGCCTCGGTCGGGGAGTAGCCGAGCACGAACTGCACGTACTGGGTGACGACCAGCAGCAGACCGCCGTTGCCGACCTGCACCAGGGTGAGCGAGAGGCTGCCGCCCGCGAAGTTGCGGTCCTTGAAGAGCCGCAGCGGAACCATCGGCGATTCGGTCCTCAGCTCCCAGACGACGAACGCGGTCAGCCCGACGACGGCGATGACCAGCGAGACGAGGGTGGAGGTGTGCGAAAGGCCGCCCTTGGGAAGCTCGTTGATCGTCCAGACCAGCGCCACCATGCCGACCACGGAGAGCACCGCACCGACCGGATCGGCCTTCTTCCAGGGGCCCTTGGACTCCGGCATCAGGACGACCGCGGCGACGATGGCGAGCACCGCGACGGGGATGTTGATCAGGAAGACCGAGGACCAGCCGAAGTGGGTGACCAGCGCACCGCCGAGCACCGGGCCGCCGATCAGACCGAGCATCGAGACCGAGCCCCAGACCGCCATCGCCTTGCGCAGCTCGTCCGCCTGGAAGACGGTCATCAGGATGGAGAGGGTGCTCGGCATGATCAGCGCGCCGCCGATCCCCATCACCGTACGGGCGGCGATGAGTTGGACCGGGTCGGCCGCGAACGCCCCTGCCAGTGAGGCGAGTCCGAAGAGCGCGAGACCTATCATCATCAGCCGCCGCCGGCCGAACCGGTCGGAGAGGCTGCCGGAGGTGAGCAGCAGCCCGGCGAAGACCAGGATGTACGACTCCAGCACCCACTGGATGTCCTGCGGGCTCGCCCCGAGGTCCTCGGAGAGGGCCGGTACGGCGACGGTGAGCGCCATGTTGTCGATGACCAGCACCAGCGTGGCCAGGCAGAGCACCATCAGGATGATCCAGCGCCGCGGATCGCGGGCCACCTGCCCCGCGTCCTGTGCGGCCGACTTCAGCTTCTCCATGACCAACCTCCGGTGTGTGCCGCCCTGTTCGAGTGAGGCGTACGACGTGCTCTCGATGCGAACACTGTACGCACGGCGCACGGTGTACGCAAGACGCAAACGTCGTGCGCTAACGTGGGGGCGCAGGCACAGGCAGCGCAGGCATACGAGAGGGCGGCCCGGTCATGGCAGCAGAGAAGACAACGCCGAAGTCAACGGAGATCGCGTCCGTGTGGACGCGCCCGCGCCCCAAGCAGCGGGAACAGCTGAGCCGGGACCAGATCGTCGCGGAGGCGGTGCTCCTGCTGGACGCCGACGGCATCGAGTCCTTGAGCATGCGGAAGCTCGGCACCCGTCTGGGCGCCGGCGCGACATCCCTCTACCGGCATGTCGCCAACAAGGACGAGCTCATCGAGCTGGTCGTGGACGAGATCTATGGAGAGCTCGAAGTCCCGGCGGTGACCGGGGAGTTGGGCTGGCGGGAAGCCACTGTCCGCAGTGCCTACAGCGTGCGGGCGATGGCGCTTCGCCACCCGTGGATGGCGTCTGTGCTGGGTCAGGTGGGTCTGGTCCACCTGGGGCCGAACGTGATGCGTATGACGGAGCGGCTGGCCGATGTCATCGGCTCCGCCGGATTCTCCGGCGACGAGGCCGACATGGCCCTGAGCACGGTCTTCTCGTACGTCATCGGGTACGCGACCAGCGAGGCCGCGCAGCTTTCGTTGGTGGTACGCAGTGGCATGAGCGAGCAGGAGTGGATCGAGAACCTGCTCGGCGCCTCGGCACAGGCCACGGAGGATCTTCCGCGACTGCGGGAGGGGCAGGACAACTACCGGGGGAAGACTCCCGAGGAGGTCCGGGGGGAGAAGTTCGACTACGGACTTCAGCGGGTCCTGGACGGACTGGAGGTCCAGCTCGGGACGTTCTCTGCGGGTACGTCTGCGGATACATCCGCGGGTAAGTCTGCGGGTACGTCCGCGTCCGGGGCCTAGGCCGCTGCGGCGAGGTCGGCACGGGTGAGGGTGTCGGCACCGAGCGCGCTGTCCGTGCCGTGGGCACCGTTCGTACGGTCGAGGGCCGGGACCTGACGGACCGACGGGGAGCCGCCGTGCGCCTCGGCACGGATGCGCTGCTTCATGGTGGGCGGCACCGAGCGCGTCAGGCCGTCCGCCGACCAGCGTGCGGAGGCCGGGGCGTCGGCGGTCGCGCCTCCGCCCGGTGTGAGCAGCCGTTCCAGGAGGGACGGCGCGGCCGGGGTCTTGGCCGGCGACTGCTGCGGCGCGTCGGCCGGGCCGCCGGTGGTGGTGTCGGCGGGGGCGGTGCCGGCGGACGCCGGGGCGACGAAGCCCAGGGTCGCGAGGAGCGCGACAATCGCGCCGATCAGAGCGGTCCACATCGTCTTCATGACATGACTCCTTGAACGGGTCGGAGCAAGCAGGCGGAACAGGTCTGCACGGTTTCCGGGATGTCCGGTTTTCGTACTTTCCTTATGATGCGGACGACGCACACGAAGGCACGGACCGCCACTCCGATTCGCAGTTCTTCGGACAAACCCCACCCGTACGGCCCTATGGAGGGCTAGAAACGTGGGTGCCCGGGGCCACGGAAGCCACTGCTCCGGCCGGTTGAACGCGGCCGCTAACCTTACGTGTCACCCCTGGTCAGGGATCAATCCCGCCAGTCATGGACATACAACGCACCCCACTCACTCTCACTCGAAAGGCCTCGCACATGGGCATTCGGAGCTTGCTGCGCAAGGTGTTTGGCGGCCGGTCGGAGCAGCACTCGGACCAGAACCACGAGTCGTCCACCCCTTCGGTCCCGTCCCAGACCGAGCGCACGCAGAGGGCCGCGGAGCCGGCCGATGCCCCGAGCTCGGCGAACTCGCCTTCTACTGAGCCGAGTTCGGAGCGCGCCGGACAGGAAAGTGGCCTGGCGGCCGACCTGGTGGCAGAGGCCTTCGACAAGCCGAAGCAGAGCGTGCCACCCCAGCCGACCGCCAAGGACAAGGAACCGACTCCCGAGCCGGAACCGGTAACTGCCCTGATTCCGGACCAGGTTGAACCAGAAACGGCAGCCGACGCGGAGACGAGGCCGGAGGCCACACCCGCCCCCCAGCCGGTGGCTGCCACCGCGGAGGAAGAGCCGGTCGCCGAGCCGGTGGTGGCGGAAGCGGAAGCCGAGGTCACGCCCGAGCCCGTGGCTGCCGCCGCCGAACCGGAGCCGGTCGTCACACCCGAGCCCGTGGCTGCGGAAGCAGAGGCCGAGGTCACGCCCGAGCCCGAGCCCGTCGCGGTGGAGCCCGAGCCGGAGCCTGTCGTCGTGGCCGTCGAGGAAGAGCCCACCGCCGAGACCGTGCCGGTCGCCGAGACCGTGCCGGTCGCCGAGACCGTGCCGACCCCGGAGCCGGAGCCCGTGGCCGAGCCGGTCGTCGAGGCCGAGCCCGTCGCCGGCGCCGCCTTCAGTGCCGCGCAGGTCAAGGCTCGTGGCGCCAAGGTCTCCGGGGCCTACCGGGCCGCCGGGGCCGCGCTCAAGAAGGCGGGGGCCGAAGGAGTCCGGGCGCGGGTGTACCTCGTGCTCGACCGGTCCGGGTCCATGCGGCCGTACTACAAGGACGGCAGCGCCCAGAAGCTCGGCGAGCAGGCGCTCGCGCTCTCCGCGCACCTCGACGAGAGCGGCGTCGTCCCGGTCGTCTTCTTCTCGACCGACATCGACGGCACCGGCACGATCACCCTCGACGACGCCGAGGGGAAGATCGACGAGCTGCACGCCTCGCTCGGGCACATGGGGCGCACCAGCTACCACCGTGCGATCGAAGAGGTCGTCGAGCACTACGAGAAGAGCAAGGGGGAGGGCGAGTACGAGGGCCCCGCCCTCGTCGTCTTCCAGACGGACGGCGCCCCGGAGGCCAAGGGCGCCGCGACCGCCGCGCTCGCCGAGGCCGCCGGGCTGCCGATCTTCTGGCAGTTCGTGGCCTTCGGCGACACCGACGCCAAGGGCTTCGACTACCTGCGCAAGCTGGACGTCCCGAACGCCGCCTTCTTCCACGCGGGCCCCGCCCCCGCCGACCTCACCGACGCCGCCCTCTACAAGGGCCTGCTGGCCGGTTCGGCGGAGTGGCTCAAGGGCTGACGCACCCGTTCCGAGTCCCCCCGGGCGCCCTCACCAATACACAGGTGAGGGCGCCTCCCCGTACCACTTAAGATTTCTGCATGGCGGCCACAGAAATCGAGAAGCAGGGATCGGCGGCGTACTACGTCACGACCCCCATTTACTACGTCAACGACGCTCCTCACCTGGGCCACGCCTACACGACCGTCGCAGGCGACGTGCTCACGCGCTGGCACCGTCAGCGCGGCGAGAAGGTGTGGTACCTCACCGGCACGGACGAGCACGGTCAGAAGATCATGCGCACTGCCGAGGCGAACGGGGTCACGCCCCAGGAGTGGTGCGACAAGCTCGTGGAAGAGGCCTGGAAGCCTCTCTGGGAGCACCTCAACATCGCGAACGACGACTTCATCCGCACGACCGAGAAGCGTCACACGGACCGCGTCCAGGAGTTCGTACAGGACCTGTACGACAAGGACGAGATCTACAAGGGCGGCTACGAGGGCCCGTACTGCGTGGGCTGCGAGGAGTACAAGCTCCCGGGCGATCTGATCGAGGCGGAGGACGGGACCAAGCTGTGTCCCATCCACAAGAAGCCGGTCGAGATCCTCAAGGAGGAGAACTACTTCTTCAAGCTGAGCGAGTACGGCCCGAAGCTCCTTGAGTTCTACGAGGCCAACCCGGGCTTCATCCAGCCGGAGTCCGCGCGCAACGAGGTCGTGAACTTCGTCAAGCAGGGCCTCCAGGACCTGTCGATCTCCCGGTCCACCTTCGACTGGGGCGTCCCGGTGCCGTGGGACGACAAGCACGTCATCTACGTGTGGGTCGACGCCCTGCTGAACTACGCGACGGCGGCCGGCTACGGCTCCGACGAGGAGAAGTTCAAGTCGGTCTTCCCGGCCGACGTGCACCTGGTCGGCAAGGACATCCTGCGCTTCCACGCGGTGATCTGGCCCGCGATGCTGATGGCGCAGGGCCTCCCGCTCCCCGGCAAGGTCGTCGCGAACGGCTGGCTGATGGTCGGCGGCGAGAAGATGTCGAAGTCGAACCTGACCGGCATCAAGCCGCAGGACCTCACCTCGCACTTCGGCGTGGACGCCTACCGCTGGTACTTCCTGCGCGCGATCACCTTCGGCAGCGACGGCTCGTTCTCGTGGGAGGACTTCTCCGCCCGCTACACCTCCGAGCTGGCCAACGACTACGGCAACCTCGCCTCGCGCGTGGCCGCCATGGTCGGCAAGTACTTCGGCGGCACGCTGCCCGCCGGTGACGCTTCGGGCGACGCCGAGAAGGCCGTGCAGGAGGGCCTCGCGAAGGCCGTCGCCGAGGCCGACCGGCTGATCGGCGACGAGCAGGACTTCCAGGGCGGCATCCTGGCGATCTTCGACTTCGTGAAGCAGGTCAACGGCTACATCACGGAGCAGGAGCCGTGGAAGGTGGCCAAGGACGACAGCGAGGAGGGCCGCGCCCGCCTCGCGACCATCCTCTACACCTCGGCCGAGTCGCTGCGCGCCATGGCCGTACTGCTGAACGCGGTGATGCCGGAGACGTCCCAGAAGCTGTGGGACTCGCTCGGCGCGGAGGCCGCCGGGCTGGGCGCGCTCGCCGCGCAGAAGGTGCAGGACGCCGGCAACTGGGGTCAGCTCCCGGCCGGCGCGACGGTGACGAAGGGTGCGGTGCTGTTCCCGCGCCTGGAGGAGCCGAAGAAGGACTGACGCGGGCAGGCTTCGGCCGGCTACGGGGAGAGGGCCGTCGGCCCTGCGCATCGTGCGCGGGGCCGACGGCCCTCTCTGCTCTTCCTCGCTTTCTCCGCAAGTACGGACATCTCGACTGCCGCCAAGTCCCTTTCCCCCGGCGTGACTTGGGCCACGTACCGTCTGGCAGACTGCCACTGGCTGACCACCGGCAACGCGGCACGCATCGAGGGGGACACAGGGCATGTGGGGGCGGGGGACCGTGCTCGGCGGGCGGTACACGCTGGCCGAGCGCATCGGCGGCGGCGCCATGGGCGAGGTCTGGCGGGCACTGGACGGGGTGCTGGAACGGGCCGTCGCGGTCAAGATCCTGCTGCCGAAGCTGCTGGAGGACCCGCAGTTCGCGGCCCGTTTCCGGCGCGAGGCGAAGGTGCTGGCGTCGCTCAGCCACCCGGGCATCGTGGACGTCCACGACTACGGCGAGGAGCCCGCCTCCGACGAGGACGGCGAGCGGATCGCGTACATCGTGATGGCGCTGGTCGAGGGGCACCCGCTCGACGAGGTGCGCGAGGACGAGGGGCCGATGCCGGTCGGGCGGGCGCTGGGCATCGTCGCCGAGGCCCTGGACGCGCTGCACGCCGCGCACCGGCGGGGCATCGTGCACCGCGACCTCAAGCCGTCGAACCTGATGCTGCGCGAGGACGGCCGGGTGACGGTGACGGACTTCGGCATCGCGCACAGCAAGGCCGCATCCCGGCTGACGGCGTCGCACGCGGTGCTGGGCACGGCCCTGTACATCGCACCGGAACAGGCCGAGGGAATCGCCACCGTCCCGGCGTCCGACCTCTACTCCATGGGCGTGGTCGCCTACGAACTCCTCACCGGGGAAGTCCCGTTCAACGGCGAAACCGTCCTGGAGATCGTCCTCAAACACATCCGCGAACCCGCCCCGGAACTCCCCGACACCTTCCCACCCCCGGTCCGCACCTTCGTGTCCCGAGCCATGTCAAAAACCCCGGAGGAACGCTGGGAGACCGCGGCAGCGATGGCGGCGGCGGCCCGAGAAGCAACCAAGCCAACCCCCACGAACGAGCCCCCCACCCCCCACCCGGCAACCGCCACCCCGAACGACGAGAACACGGCCGGCGCGCACGCAGCCGGAGCAGGTAGCGCGGGAGCAGGCGACGCCGGCAACGCAGGCGCGGTTGGCGCGGGCGCAGCCGGAGCAGACGCGGGCAGTGCGGGCGCGGCCGGAGCGGCCATCGCGGCCGGAGCAAGTGCGGCCGAAGCGGGCGCGGACGGACCGGGCGAGGCCGGAGCAGGCGCGGACGGACCGGGCGAGGCCGGAGCAGGCGCGGACGGACCGGGCGCGGTCGGGGCGGAGAGGCCAGCTGGAGCAGGCGGAGGGCTGGCCGCCTATGCCGGTCCGCTCCCCGCCACCCCCGAGTCGCTCCCCACCCCCGCCGCGCCGCCCCATGGGCAGCTGGGCCGCCCAGAGGGCGGGACGGGTGGGCATGGGGCGGCCCCCGGCGGAGCCGCATCCACCCCGGTGCCCCCGCCTCCGCTCCCGCACCCCACCCCCGCTCCCCTCCTCGTCTCCGGCCCGACCCCGTCCACCGCCACCTCCGTAACCACCCCCACCCCCTGGTGGAAGCGCCACCGCACCCCCCTCCTCATAGCCACCCCCCTCGTCCTGGGCGCAGTCACCGTCACCGTGCTGAACCTCCTCCCCGCCGACGGCCGCGGCGCCTCCGCCAATGGCACGCCCTCCGCCTCCAAGACCCCCGGCGCACCTCTCGCCCCAGGAGGGCCCACCCCCGGCACCCTCCCCACCCACCCCGCGTCCTCCCCGCCTCCCGCCCCCGGCGGACCCGCCAAGGACACCGCAGGCGGTTCGAACGCGGGCGCCACCGCCGGTGGCAGCGGAAAGCAGGCGGGCAGCGCAGGCCAGGCCAACGGCGGCAGCACGACGCCCCCCGGCGGCGCCGGTTCCGGAAACGGCGGCACAGGCAACAACGGCAACTCCGGCGACACCGGCAACACCGGCGACAAGCCCAAGCCCCCACCCCCCGGCCCCGGCCCCGGCCCCGCCAAACCCGCCAACTGCGGCGGCGACGCCTGGGGCGCCATCACCAACGTCGGCAGCGGCCGAAAGATGGGCCTCGCCGGCACCTCCACCACAGGCACCGGCGGCACCGTCGTCTCCGGCGGCAACACCCAGTTCGGATGGGTGCGCAGCGGCAACCAGTTCGACGAGTTCCACGCCTGCAACCTGGCCGGCAGCGCCCTCGGGCTCAAACAGGCCCCCGCGTACGACGAGAAGACGGGCACCGTACTCGCCGCCTCGACCGGCTACTCCGGCTACATCACCGCCTGGAAGACCACCCCCGCGTCCGGCGGCGCGTACCAGATCAACTACTACGTGGGCGACGGCTGCGTCACCGACGTCGGCGCGGGCCGCCAACTGACCGTCGAGCCCTGCACCCCGGGCAACAAGGCACAGATGTGGCGACTGCCGTAGGGCGGCAGGAAAACGGCCGGAAGAAACCAGGAAGGGCCCGGGATCCTAAGATCCCGGGCCCTTCCCGCCGCACCCGTACCCGTACCCGTAACGAGTACCCGCGCCGACGCTACTTCTCGACCGGCTTCCGCAGCTGAATGTTCAGCTCGCGCAGTCGGGTCTCCTCCAGCGTCGTGGGCGCGCCCATCATCAGGTCCTGGGCGTTGCCGTTCAGCGGGAAGGCGATCGTCTCGCGGATGTTCGGCTCGTCGGCCAGCAGCATCACGATGCGGTCGACGCCCGGGGCGATGCCACCGTGCGGCGGGGCGCCGAGACGGAACGCGCGCAGCATGCCCGCGAACTCCCGCTCGACCGTCTCGGCCTCGTAACCCGCGATCTCGAAGGCCTTGAGCATCAGGTCGGGCTCGTGGTTCCGGATGGCGCCGGAGGAGAGCTCGATGCCGTTGCAGACGATGTCGTACTGGTACGCCAGGATGTCGAGCGGGTCCTTCTCCTCCAGGTCGGCCAGACCGCCCTGGGGCATGGAGAACGGGTTGTGCGAGAAGTCGATCTTGCCGGTCTCCTCGTCCTTCTCGTACATCGGGAAGTCGACGATCCAGCAGAACCGGAAGACGTTCTCCTCGAAGTGCCCGGCGCGCTTGGCGGCCTCGACGCGCACCGCCGACATGATCTTGGAGACCTCGTCGAACTCGCCCGCGCCGAAGAAGATCGCGTGGCCGGGGACCAGGGAGAGGCGGTCGGTGAGCGCCTTGACGTCCTCCTCGGTGAGGAACTTGGCGATCGGACCGGCCAGCTGGCCGTCCTCGCCGACGCGCACCCAGGCCAGGCCCTTGGCGCCGTGCTCGACCGCGTAGTCGCCCAGGCCGTCGAAGAACTTGCGGGACTGACCGGCGGTGTCCGGCACCGGGAGGGCGCGGACGTGCTTGCCGGCGAAGGCCTTGAAGCCGGAGTCGGCGAAGACGTCCGTGACGTCGACGAGCTCCAGCTTGGCGCGCAGGTCCGGCTTGTCGTTGCCGTACTTCAGCATCGACTCGCGGAACGGGATGCGCGGGAAGGGGGAGGTGACCTCGCGGCCGTTGCCGAACTCGGTGAAGAGCTCGGTCATCAGCTTCTCGATCGGCTGGAAGACGTCCTCCTGCTCGACGAAGCTCATCTCGACGTCGAGCTGGTAGAACTCGCCCGGCGAACGGTCGGCGCGGGCGTCCTCGTCGCGGAAGCAGGGCGCGATCTGGAAGTAGCGGTCGAAGCCCGAGATCATCAGCAGCTGCTTGAACTGCTGCGGGGCCTGCGGCAGCGCGTAGAACTTGCCCGGGTTCAGGCGGGACGGAACCACGAAGTCACGGGCGCCCTCGGGGGAGGTCGCGGTGAGGATCGGGGTGGCCATCTCGTTGAAGCCCAGCGCGACCATCTTCGAGCGGATGGCGGCGATGACGGACGAGCGCAGCATGATGTTGCGGTGCATGCGCTCGCGGCGCAGGTCGAGGAAGCGGTACTCCAGGCGCCGCTCCTCGTTGACACCGTCCTCGGCGTTGATGGTGAAGGGCAGCGGGGCGGCCGCGCCCAGCACCTCGACCTCGGTCACCTCGATCTCGATCTCACCGGTGGGGAGCTCGGGGTTCACGTTGTCCGCGCCACGGGCGGAGACCTTGCCGTCGATACGGACGACGGTCTCCTTGGTCAGCTTCGCCAGGGCCTCGTTCGCCGGGGTGCCGGGACGGGCGACGAGCTGGACCAGACCGTAGTGGTCGCGCAGATCGATGAAGAGGATGCCGCCCAGGTCGCGACGGTTGTGCAGCCAGCCGCTCAGCCGGACGTCGGAGCCGACGTCGGAGGCGCGGAGCTCGCCGCACGTGTGGGACCTGTACCGATGCTGCATCGTTCGTCCAATTCTTCGCGAGATTCTTCGCGAGACAGGCGGGAATCAACTGACCTCAAGGTTACCGGCCGGGCGCGACCCATTTTCCGGGCCCCGGGCAACCCCCGCCCGTCGGCCCGGGTCATCTGTTTCACGTGAAACATCGCCTCCCGGCCGTGGAAACGGTCCCGGGCGGCCCATCTCCGTGCGACCTGGAAGGATGTGCCCATGCGCACCGAGGACGTGCTGGCCGCGATCGATACGGGCCTGTGGCGATGGGACAACGCCACGGGCACCGTCTCCTTCGACGCCGAAGCGGCCCACCTGGTCGGTCTGCCCGCCGAGGAAGTCACTCTCACGGAGGCCGCAGCCCGGGCCCGTTTCCACCCCGTGGACTGGAACGAGATACACGGCATCGTGCAGCTCGCGGTCGCCGAGGGGACGGTCGCCGAGGCCCGGCTGCGGGTCATGTCCGAGGACGGCCGACAGGTCCTCCGTACGGTACGGAGCCGCTCCAAGCCGCTCGGCGCCGACGGGAACTACCAGCTCATCGGCACGATCCAGGAGGTCGCCGAGTCCCCGCCCGGCACGGCGGCCCGCACCCCCGTGACGGGTGACTGGCGGCGCTCCCGGGAGGCGTTCCTGCTGGACGCGGGGCGGGCGCTGGCGGAGGCGCGGTCCACGGCGGAGGTGCTGCGGGTGGCGGCGTCCCTCTCGATGCCGGGGTTCTCGCCGGACGGCCTCGCGGTGTTCGGGGTGGCGGGCGACCGGCTGACGACGATCGGGCACCACGGGCACAAGCCCGGCGACGAGGACCCGTTCTCGAACATGCCGCTGGACACGGACTATCCGGCGGCCGAGGTCGTACGGACCGGGCGGGCGATCTATCTGCCCACACCGGAGGACTACCGGACCCGCTTCCCCGCGACCTGGCCGCTGGCCGAGGGGTTCGGACGGCGGTCCTGGGCGTTCGTGCCGCTGGTCGTGGCGGGGCGGACGATGGGCGCCTGGATGGCGGGCTTCGCGCACCCGGTGGCCTTCACCCCCGACGAGCGCTCCGTGCTGACGACGGTGGCGCGGATGCTGGCGCAGGCGCTGGCGCGGGCGGGCGTGGAGGAGTCGGAGCGGGCCCTTTCCGAGGGCCTCCAGCGGTCGATGATGCCCACGCTCGGGCCGGAGATACCGGGCATGGCGGTGGCCGCGCGGTACGTGCCGACCGGCGGCGGGCTCCAGGTCGGCGGCGACTGGTACGACATGATCCCGCTGCCTTCGGGCCGGTTCGCGCTGGTCATCGGCGACGTGCAGGGACACGACGTGCGGGCGGCGGGGCTGATGGGCCAGCTGCGGATCGCCCTGCGCGCGTACGCCTCCGAGGGACACCGCCCCGACGCCGTGCTCTCCCGCGCCTCCCGCTTCCTGCACGGCATCACCGATACGTACGCCCCCGAGGACCACTCCAGCCCGCGCTTCGCGACCTGTCTGTACCTGGAGGTCGACCCGGCGGACGGCACCGTCGAGCTGGCCCGGGCCGGTCATCCGGAGCCCGCGGTACGGATGGCGGACGGCACGGTTCTCGTACGGACGACGGCGGGCGGGCTGCCGCTCGGCATCGACCCGGACACCGACTACCCGACGTCGCGCCTGGCGCTGGAGCCCGGCGAGACGCTGATGGTGTGCACGGACGGGCTGATCGAGACCGGCGGCCACGACCTGGACTCCGGCTGGGCCAGGATCCGGGCGATCCTGGAGACCCACAGCGAGCTCGACCTGGAGAAGCTGGCCGACGAGCTGGTGCAGGCCGTCCACGGGCCGCCCTCGCACCACACCACGGGCCCGCTCTCCGACCGCCGCGAGGACGACATCGCCCTGCTGCTGCTGAGCCGCGACGCGGTCACCTCGGTCGCCTCGGTGAGCGCCCCGGTACGGTCCACGGCGCTGACCGTCGCCCAGGCCGAGCCCGAGCGCATCGCGGGCTCCCGCCGTCAGCTGCGCGAGCTGCTGCACGACTGGGCGGACGAGGACCAGGTCGACTCGGCGGTCCTGATGGTCTCCGAGATGGTCACCAACGTCCTCGTCCACACCGACGGCGACGCCCTGCTGACCGCCCGCGCCTCCGGCCCGCTCGGCGCACGCCGGCTGCGCGTCGAGGTGACGGACCTGAGCGACGAGCTGCCGCACAAGCGACGGCCCGGCGAGATGGCGTCCTCGGGGCGCGGGCTGCTGCTGATGGAGATGCTGGCGCACTCCTGGGGCGTGGACCCCAGGGGCGAGGGCAAGTCGATCTGGTTCGAGCTGTACGAGGACGCGCCGCCGGTGTCGTACGAAGAGGCCTAGGGCGCGTCCTTCGCGTCCTTCGGGTCAGGCCCGGGCTTCCGCGGGCTCCTCGGGCCGGGCCGCGTACCGGCCGCGGATCTCGGAGAGGACGCCGAACGCGGCGGCCGTCAGCGGTACCGCGAGCAGCATGCCGATGATCCCCGCGACGGACGCCCCCGCGACGATCACCAGCATCACCACCGCCGGGTGCATCTGCACCGTCCGGCTCTGGATCATCGGCTGGAGGATGTGTCCCTCCAGCACCTGCACGGCGAGCACGACGCCCAGCGCCCACAGCGCGATGACCACTCCCCGGTCGGCGAGCGCGACCAGGATCGCGACCGCGCCGGAGATGAAGGCGCCCAGGTAGGGGATGTACGCCCCGACGAAGACCAGCGCCCCCAGGCCCACCGCGCCGGGCACCTGGAGGATCAGCAGACCGACGGTGATGCAGAGGGCGTCGATGAGCGCGATGAACGTCGTCCCGCGCATGAATCCCTCGACCGCCTCGAACGCCCGGCGGCCCATCGCCTCGGCCATGTCGCCCGCGTGGTGCGGCGCGATGCCGCGCAGGGACGCCACGGCGCGGTTGGAGTCCCGGAGGAAGAAGAAGATCAGCAGCAGCGCGAGGACGGCGGTCGCGACGATCTCGCCGACCACTCCGAGCCCGGCCAGCACCCCGGAGGCGGCGGTGCCGCCGAACTTGGCCAGGAGGTCCTTGGAACGGTCGGCGAGGTCGTTGAGCGTGGTGCCCTCGCCGCCGAACTTCTCGATCAGATCGGTGGCGGCGCGCTGCACCGAGGAGACGATCTGCTCGCCGCTGTCGACGAGGGCGTTCACCACGATCCACCCGGCACCGCCGACGACGGCGACGACCGCCGCGCAGGTGATCGCGGCGGCCAGTGACCGGTGGACCTTCATCTTGATGAGCCGCCGGTGCAGCGGCCCGAGGAGGGCGGTCCCCAGGATCGCCAGGAGTACCGGCGTCACGGCGGTCTTGAAGGTGATGCAGAGCCAGACCCCGACGGCCACCACTCCGGTCACGAGCAACGCGACGATGCACCAGGCGGCGACGCGGCGGGCGGGTTCGGGGAGGAGGGGCTTGGTGGGGGTGACAGACATGGGCCCATGAGAACACGGGGGCCCATGCCGCCACCTGCGGGCACGGTCCGGGCGGGTGACGCCCTGTCAGGACCTGTCAGGGACTCACATGCCGTGGACCGCCGGGATCGTGCCCAGCCGTCCGGCCTGGAAGTCGTCGAAGGCCTGCTGGAGTTCGGCCTGGCTGTTCATGACGAACGGGCCGTAGTGCGCCATCGGCTCGCGGATCGGACGGCCGCCCAGGAGCACAACCTCCAGGTCCGGCGTGTTCGAGTCCTGCTTCTCGTCGGCGCGGACCGTGAGGGAGCCGCCGTCGCCGAAGACCGCCGTCTGGCCGGTGTGGATCGGCCGGCGCTCCGCGCCCACTGTGCCGCGGCCCGCCAGGACGTACGCCAGTCCGTTGAAGTCGGACCGCCAGGGGAGGGTCACCTCGGCCCCGGGCCGTACCGTCGCGTGGATCATCGTGATGGGGGTGTGGGTGATGCCGGGGCCGTCGTGGCCGTCCAGCTCGCCCGCGATGACGCGGAGCAGGGAGCCGCCGTCGGGGGTGGTGAGCAGCTGGACCTGGTTGTTGCGGATGTCCTGGTAGCGCGGGGCCATCATCTTGTCGGCGGCCGGCAGGTTCACCCACAGCTGGAGGCCGTGGAAGAGGCCGCCGCTGACGACCAGCGCCTCCGGCGGGGCCTCGATGTGCAGCAGGCCCGCGCCCGCGGTCATCCACTGGGTGTCGCCGTTGGTGATGGAGCCGCCGCCTCCGTTGGAGTCCTGGTGGTCCATCTGGCCGTCGATGATGTACGTGACGGTCTCGAAGCCGCGGTGCGGGTGCCAGGGGGTGCCCTTGGGCTCTCCGGGCGCGTACTCCACCTCGCCCATCTGGTCCATCATGATGAACGGGTCGAGGTACTGGTAGTTGATGCCCGCGAACGCGCGGCGCACCGGGAAGCCGTCCCCCTCGAAGCCGCTCGGAGCCGTGGTGACGGCGAGCACGGGGCGCGCGAGGGCGTCCGCGGACACGGCGACCTTCGGGAGGGTGAGCGGGTTTTCGACGGTTACTGCGGGCATGGGGTCCACCTCCAGGCGGGATGTTCAACATTCAACTTAGTTGAACCCTGAACGTCCCGCAAGGCGAGCCGTATTCCGGGGGAACTCAGCCGTACATGCGCCGCATCGCGAAGTCGACCATCTGCTCGACCGCCTTGGCGTCGAACACCATCCGGTGCTCGCCCTCCATGTCGAGCACGAAGCCGTACCCGGTCGGCAGGAGGTCGATCACCTCGGCGCCCGTGATCACGAAGTACTTGGACTCCTTGCCCGCGTACTTCCGCAGCTCCTTGAGCGTGGTGAACATCGGGATCACCGGGTGCTGGGTGTTGTGCAGCGCCAGGAACCCCGGACCCTCGCCGCGCGGGCAGTAGACCTTGGAGGAGGCGAAGATCTGCTGGAAGTCCTCGGCGGACAGCGTCCCGGTGGTGAAGGCGCGCACCGCGTCCCCGAGGGACGGCGGCGACGGCTCGGGATAGAGCGGCTGCTCCGCGTAGGCACCGGGGTGGGCACCCTGGTGCTGACCCTGGTGACCCCCCTGATGAGGCGGCGGCTGCGGCGGGGCATAGCCCTGCTGGGCCCCACCGGGCGGGGCGTAACCCTGCTGGGCGCCCGGATTCTGCTCGTAGCCATACATGCGGGAAAGAGTAGTGGGCCACATCTGGGCGTATGGGGTTGCGGCTTATTACCGACGGGTAGCATGCTGGTAGCTACTTGCTGGTAGTTGTTACGAGGATCCTGCCTCCCCGAGTTAATACGGAGCCGTCGCCATGGGGCACTACAAGTCGAATCTCCGGGACATCGAGTTCAACCTCTTCGAGGTGCTCGGTCGCGACAAGCTGTACGGCACCGGCCCGTTCGCGGAGATGGACGTCGAGACCGCCAAGAGCATCCTCGACGAGCTGCGCCGTCTCGCCGAGAACGAGCTGGCCGAGTCCTTCGAGGACGCCGACCGCAACCCGCCGGTCTTCGACCCGGCGACGAACACCGCTCCCGTGCCGGCCTCCTTCAAGAAGAGCTACCAGGCCTTCATGGATAGCGAGTACTGGCGCCTGGGCCTGCCGGAGGAGATCGGCGGCACGACCTCGCCGCGCTCGCTGATCTGGGCGTACGCGGAGCTGCTGCTCGGCGCCAACCCGGCCGTCTGGATGTACTCCTCGGGCCCGGCCTTCGCCGGCATCCTGCACGAGGAGGGCAACGAGGCGCAGAAGAAGGTCGCGCAGATCGCCGTCGAGAAGCAGTGGGGCTCGACGATGGTGCTCACCGAGCCGGACGCCGGTTCGGACGTCGGCGCCGGCCGCACCAAGGCGATCCAGCAGGAGGACGGCTCCTGGCACATCGAGGGCGTGAAGCGCTTCATCACGTCCGGTGAGCACGACATGTCGGAGAACATCCTGCATTACGTGCTGGCGCGTCCGGAGGGTGCGGGACCGGGCACCAAGGGGCTCTCGCTCTTCCTCGTACCGAAGTACAACTTCGACTGGGAGACCGGCGAGCTCGGCGAGCGCAACGGTGTCTACGCGACGAACGTCGAGCACAAGATGGGGCTCAAGGCCTCCAACACCTGCGAGATGACGTTCGGCGACCAGCACCCCGCCAAGGGCTGGCTGATCGGTGACAAGCACGACGGCATCCGCCAGATGTTCATGATCATCGAGTTCGCCAGGATGATGGTCGGCACGAAGGCCATCGCCACGCTCTCGACCGGTTACCTCAACGCGCTTGAGTACGCCAAGGAGCGCGTCCAGGGCACCGACCTGGCCAACTTCATGGACAAGGCCGCGCCCAAGGTCACCATCACGCACCACCCGGACGTCCGCCGCGCGCTCATGGAGCAGAAGGCGTACTCCGAGGGCATGCGCGCGCTGGTGCTGCACACCGCGTCCGTCCAGGACGAGATCGCGCTGAAGGAGGCGAACGGCGAGGACGCCAAGGCCGAGATCGCGCTGAACGACCTGCTGCTCCCGATCGTGAAGGGCTACGGCTCGGAGAAGTCCTACGAGCAGCTCGCGCAGTCGCTGCAGACCTTCGGCGGCTCCGGGTACCTCCAGGAGTACCCGATCGAGCAGTACATCCGCGACGCCAAGATCGACACCCTCTACGAGGGCACCACGGCCATCCAGGGCCAGGACTTCTTCTTCCGGAAGATCGTCCGCAACCAGGGTGCCGCGCTCAACCAGCTCGCCGAGGAGATCAAGAAGTTCCTCGCGGTGGGCACGGGCGGCGAGGAGCTGGCCGGAGCGCGCGAGCAGCTGGCGAAGGCCGCCGTGGACCTGGAGGCCATCGTCGGCGCCATGCTGACGGACCTCGCGGGCACCGAGAAGGACGTCAAGTCCATCTACAAGGTGGGTCTGAACACGACCCGGCTGCTGATGGCCTCGGGCGACGTGGTCGTCGGCTACCTGCTGCTGCGCGGTGCGGCCGTGGCCGCCGAGAAGCTGGCGGCGGGCGCCTCCGCCAAGGACGTCCCCTTCTACACCGGCAAGATCGCGGCGGCGAAGTACTTCGCCGCGAACGTGCTGCCGGGCGTGGGCGTGGAGCGGGCCAAGGCCGAGGCCGTGGACAACTCGCTGATGGAGCTGGACGAGGCCGCGTTCTAGTCCGGCCCGGTTCTGGCCGCTGAGTGGTTCTCGCGGGCCGGACCTGTCCCCTCTCACGGGGACGGTCCGGCCCGTTGTCAGTGGTGCGTGCGACGCTTGGTCGTATGGCTGGACAGGAATCGCAGGGCAAGGGGTACTCGGTACCGGCCGGGCTGCCGTACGCGCTCCAGGAGCTGCGCAGCAGGCTCGGTTCGGCGAGCGACCTGGTCAAGGAGATGTACGACGGCGCCCACCCCGCCGAGTACGAACCGGTGGCCGACTCGCTCTACGGGGCCTACCGCACGGCCTCCGACCTGGCCCCCGCCCGCAACGTCACCGGCTGCAAGGAACACCCCGACGGCGCGGTGGACCCGGCCGCGCCCGACGGCTGGGGGCGCTGTCTGCTCTGCAACCACCGCAGGCGGCTCACCGAGCGCGGCGCCGCCAGCCCCCCGGAGGAGCGGCCCAGGCTGCCGGACGGGTCGGCGCCCAGGGCCACGCTGGCGGCGCTGAAGTCGCAGTTCGCGCTGGTCAACGAGCGGTCGTTCGACCTGGCGACGTCCTCGGCCCCGGAGGAGTTCGCCGCTCTCGCGGGGGAGCTGCACCGGGCGTTCGTCCTGGCCAGGGAGCTGTCCCGGCCCAGGAACGCGTCGGGCTGCGCACAGCACCCCGGCGCACCGGTGGACCCGGACGCCCCGCCGGGCGAGGAGTGCATCTTCTGCGCGGGCCGCAGAAGGCAGGCGCAGCGGGCCGCCGGGACGCCGCAGATGCTGCCGAGGGTGGCCAGGGGGGACCGCCGGATGCCCCTGCGCCGCCGGTTCGAACGGCCCCCGGGGAGGTAGCCCGGAGCACGGCAGGAAGGGCACCACGGCGGCCTCGCTACGCTGGGCGTATGAGCAGCACCGCAGCCCGATTCGATCGCGGCCACACCGACGACCTGATGTCCTTCCTCGCGGCCGGCCCCTCGCCGTACCACGCCGTGGCCGCCGCCGCCGAGCGGCTGGAGAAGGTCGGCTTCCGTCAGGTCGCCGAGACCGACGCCTGGGACGCGTCGACGGGCGGCAAGTACGTCCTGCGCGGTGGCGCCATCGTCGCCTGGTACGTGCCGGAGGGGACCCGGGCGCACACCCCCTTCCGCGTCGTCGGCGGCCACACCGACTCCCCCAACCTGCGGGTCAAGCCGCTGCCCGACTCCGGCAACGAGGGCTGGCGGCAGGTCGCCGTCGAGATCTACGGCGGCGCCCTGCTCAACACCTGGCTCGACCGCGACCTCGGCCTGGCCGGGCGTCTCACCCTGCGCGACGGCTCCCACCGGCTGGTCAACATCGACCGCCCCCTGCTGCGCGTCCCGCAGCTCGCCATCCACCTCGACCGCCAGGTCAACGAGGGCATGAAGCTGGACAAGCAGCGCCACATGCAGCCCATCTGGGGCCTGGGCGAGGTCCACGAGGGCGACCTCATCGCGTACGTCGCCCAGGAGGCCGGGCTCGACGCCGAGGACATCACGGGCTGGGACCTGATGCCGCACGCCATCGAGCCGCCCGCCTACCTGGGACGCGACCGCGAGCTGGTCGCGGGCCCCCGCATGGACAACCTGCTCTCCGTGCACGCCTGCGTCGCCGCCCTGGCCGCCGTCGCCGCCGCCGACGCCAGTGGTGACCTCTCCTCCCTCCCGTACATCCCGGTGCTCGCCGCCTTCGACCACGAGGAGAACGGCTCCCAGTCCGACACCGGCGCCGACGGCCCCCTCCTCGGCAATGTGCTGGAGCGTTCCGTCCACGCACGCGGCGGTACGCCCGAGGACCGGGCGCGCGCCTTCGCGGGCACGATCTGCCTGTCCTCCGACACCGGGCACGCCGTGCACCCCAACTACTCCGAGCGCCACGACCCCACGCACCACCCGCGTGCCAACGGCGGCCCCATCCTCAAGACCAATGTGAACCAGCGGTACGCCACCGACGGCTCCGGCCGGGCCGTCTTCGTCGCCGCCTGCGAGAAGGCCGGGGTGCCGATGCAGCACTTCGTGTCCAACAACGCCATGCCCTGCGGCACCACCATCGGCCCGATCACCGCCGCCCGGCACGGTATCCAGACCGTCGACATCGGCGTCGCCATCCTCTCCATGCACAGCGCCCGCGAGCTGTGCGGCGCCGACGACCCCTACCTCCTGGCCAACGCGCTGACCGCCTTCCTGGAGGGCTGAACTCCGCCTCCGCGCATGGCTGTTCCGGCCCCGGGTACGCGCCCCGTACACCCAAAGGGCCGGAACGGCCGTACGCGATCTTCTTTCGGAGGCGAACTGACATGGGCTTGGGCGGCTGCATCGTCCTCGTCGCGGTGGGGGCCATCCTGACCTTCGCCACTGACTGGGAAATGGACAGCGTGAACCTGGATCTGGTCGGGATCATCATGATGCTCGTCGGGATCATCGGCATCGTGGTCTTCACCAGCATCCTCAAGAAGCGCAGGGGCGTGGGCGTGCCCCCGGGCCCGGGCGCGGGCGGAGTGACCGAGGAGCGCTACCGGCACTACGAGTGAGTCACCGCACACACTCGCAGCCCCTCGGGGCCGCGCCACCTGCCCCGATAAGCTGAGCCTTTGCGCACGAGGGGCACAGGGGGGGGAGTCGTCAGTGGAATTCCGGTTGCTCGGAACGGTGTCCGTCGCCACCGAAGCCGGTGAGCTTCCCCTCGGCCCGGCCAAGCGCCGCAGCGTCCTGGCCGCGCTCCTGCTGCGCCCCAACACCGCCGTACCCGTCGACCAGCTCATCGACACCATCTGGGACGAGGCCCCGCCCGCCCACGCCCGCACCGTCATCCAGGGTCACGTCTCACGGCTGCGCGCGCTGCTGGGCGACGGGGAGGCCGCGGCGTACGGCGTCGAGCTCGCCACCCGGGGTCGGGCCTACGTCCTGCAGATGTCGGAGTCGCTCCTCGACGCGCACCGCTTCGAGGAACTCGTACAACTGGCGAAGCGCCAACGGCAGCCCGCGGACGCCGTGCTGATGTTGCGCGAGGCGCTCGCCCTGTGGCGCGGGCCCGCGCTGACCGGGACCGTGTCCTCCGAACCGCTGGCCGCCGCCGCGCACGCGCTGGAGGAGACCCGGCTGGTCACGGTGGAGAACCTGGCCGACGCGTACGGGCAGCTGGGCGAGCACGGCCGGGCGGCGGCCGTGCTGCGCACCGAGGCCGTCGCCCATCCGATGCGGGAGACCCTGGCGGCGGCGCTGATGCTCGCGCTGTACCGGGCGGGCCGGCAGTCAGACGCGCTGGACTGGTACCACCGGACGCGGCGGCTACTCGCCGACGAGCTGGGGGTGGACCCCGGCCGGGCGCTCCAGGACGCGTACGGGGCGATCCTCCAGGGGGAGCAGCAGCCCGAGGGGGGCGCCGACGAGTCCGGGGCGTACGGCCCGGCCGAAGCGGCCGCACCGGACGCTGCCGCCACCACCCTTTCCTCCGGCCGGCGGCCCGACCACGGCGAAAGCACTCCCGGCCCCCGCAAGCGGCAGACGCCGACGGCGGAGCACGTTCCCAGCGGTCCGTACGCGCCGGTCCGGGTCGCCGCACCGTTCTCCCAAGTCCCTTACACAGTCCCCGAGTTGCTGCCGCGCAATCCGCGCGGTTTCCTCGGCAGGTACGCCGAGCTGGCCGCCGTCGGGGACGCCGCCGCCGAGGGGGACGCGCCGATCGTGCTCGTCACCGGGCCGCCCGGTGTCGGCAAGACCGCGCTGACCCTGCGCTGGGCGCACCAGCGGCGCGCCGACTTCCCCGACGGGCGGCTCTTCGCCGATCTGCACGGGTTCGACGCGCTCGCGGACCCCGAACCGGCCGATGTCGTACGGGAGTTCCTGGTCGCGCTCGGGGTGAGCGGACGGGCCATGCCGGAGACCCCGGCCGCCGCGGCCGCGCTGTACCGGCGGCTCACCGCCGAGCGCAGGCTCCTCGTCGTGCTCGACAACGCACGCAACTCCGAGCAGGTGCGACCGCTGCTGCCCTCGGGGGAGGGCTGCGTCACCGTCGTGACCAGCAGGAACCGGCTCGACGGGCTGATCGCGGGCGAGCTCGCCCGGCCCGTGCCGCTGGCCGTGCTGGGCCCTGCCGACTCCACCGCCCTGCTCGCCGGAGTGCTCGGCAGCCGACGGATCGACGCCGAACCCGACGCCGCCCGCAGGCTCGCCGAACTGTGCGACGGACTGCCGCTCGCCCTGCGCATCACCGCCGCCCGGCTCGCCACCCACCCGGACTGGACCCTGGAGCGGCACAGCTCCGAACTCGCCGACGAACAGCGCCGGCTGGCTCTGCTCGCGGTCGAGGACCGTGGCGTGGCGGCCGAACTGCGGCTCAGCGTGCAGCAGTTGACCGGCAGCGCGCAGCTCGTCTTCCGCAGCCTGGGCGCGCACACGGGACGGACCTTCGACCGGTACGCCGCCGGGGCCCTCGCCGGGATCACCCCCGGTGAAGCGGGCACCGCCCTGGACCAATTGGCCGCCGCGCACCTGGTCCAGGAGTCGGGGCCCGGCCGGTTCGCCCTGCACGACCTGGTCCGGCTGTACGCCCGCGAGCTCGCGGCGGCCGAGGCCGCAGCCCCGGACGAGGGGCCGCTCGCCCGTCTCGTCGGCCACTACCTCTGCACCGAGCTCGCCGCCAACGCGGTCGCCGAACCCGGCAGCCGCCCCTGCTGCGCGCTTCCCGACGACGTACAAAAGCCTTCTGCGGTACGGAAGTTCGGCACGCGGGCCGAGGCCATCGAGTGGTACGAGGCCGAACGCGAGGCGCTCGCAGGGGCGATGGCCGCCGCGCAGGAGGCCGGGTGGCCGGAGCGGGTGTGGCGGCTGGGGATCCTGCAGTGGCCGTACATCCTGTGGCGGGTGCGGGAGCGGTGGGTGCCCGTCCTGGAGCAGTCCCTGGCCGCGGCCGAGGCCGTGGACGACCCGGACGCCCAGTCGCGGGTGCGGGCGCTGCTCGGGTGGGTGCTGCTGGAGGAGGGCAGGCCCGAAGAGGCTTACCCGCACCTGGAGTTGGCGCCCGTGCTGGCCGCGCGGGCGGGCGACCCGGTCGACGAGGCGATCGGCCGGATCAACCTGTCGCTGGCGCAGCAGGTGCGCGGCGACCACGAGGAGGCGAGGGAGGGCTGCGTACGCGCCGCCGCTCTCGCCCGGCGGGCGGGCGACCGGCCGACCGAGATGCTGGCCCTCCAGACGCTCGCCGACCACTGCCTGAGCACGGGCGACCCCGAGGCCGCGCTCCAGCACTCGCTGGACGCGCTGGCCCTCGGCGGCGCCGCCGAGTCCGGGCTGATCCGCAGGTCGATGCTGCAGACCGCACAGGGCGAGTCGCTGACCCAACTGGGCCGTGTCGAGGAGGGGTTGGCGATGCTCTCGCTGGCCGCGGACGGCGCCGAACGGGCCGGGTACCACCAGGGGGCCTGCCGGGCACTGGACTCGCTGCGCAGGATCACGGGCGACACGTCGTACGAGGAACGCTACGAGCGGGCCTCGGCGGCGCTGGCGGCGAACAGGTGACGGGCGGCGTGCCGGTGGCCGCCCTTGCGGCAGCCCTGGTGACAGCGCCGGTGACTGCGCCGGTGACAGCGAAACGTTAGCGGCACGTCAGCAGGACGCCAGCGGGACGGCAGCGCCGACCGCGAACCTCTTCCGAGGGAGAACGCGGCAGCGGGCGGGAGGTTTCATGCGGCGCGGGCTCGGGAGCACTCGTACGTACGTGGCGGCGGCTGCGGCCGTACTGGTCCTCGCGGGCTGCACGGACGGGGCCGCGGTCGGCGGCGCGACGGACACGCGGGCGGCGCGTGGCGCCGCGCAGCCGGCCGGTCCCGGCCGCCCGCACACCGGGCCCGGCTACTGCGTGACGGAGGGGGTGTCCTTCCGGATCGAGGTCCCGGCGTCCCGGCACGGGTCCCGGCACGGCAGGAAGGCAGGGTTCCGGATCGCCCGGATCATCGTCACCGGTACCGGGCCCGAGGCCTGTGTGCTGAAGGGTCCGCCCCAGGTGACGGTCCGCTACGACGACACCATGTCGATCACCGCGGACCGGCCGGACGTCCGCTCGCCCCGGCTCGTGCTGAGGCCGGGTGCCGAGGCCGTGGCCACCCTGTACTACACGGACAACGAGCCCGCGCACGGCGTCCGTCACCAGTGCGCACCGGCCTACGCGACCGCCGAGGTCTCGCTGAACGGCGAGTGGGCGGAGCGCACCACCCCGATCCGCGCGACGGACGGGCGCACCCCGGCGAAGCTGCCCCTGTGCCTGAACCAGGCGGAGGTCGGCGGCTTCACCCCGGCCCCTCACCAGGGCCGGACCCCCAGGACCGGGCGGGGTGCTCCGCCCCCGTAGGAGCACTCCGCCCTTCAACCTCCGTGCCCCACCGGCCTGGTGGGCTCAGCCCCTGTCGTCCATCCCCGCCAGGACCAGTGCGAGCCGGGACTCGCCGTCTGCCGTGACGCGCACCGGAACTCCCCAGTCCTGCTGGTGGACGTGGCAGGCCGGGTACTCGTTCGCCGGGTCGTCGTCGCAGGAGGCCGCCATCGCGGAGACGTGCAGCACGCCCTCCGTGACGTCCGTGCCGAGCAGCAGTTCGCGGGAGAGGTCGGTGCCCTGGCCCGCGCCGTCGGCGAGCAGATCGGGCGGGGTGGCCGAGACCAGGAGCCGGGTCGAAGGGCCGTACCGGGTGTCCAGCTTCTGGCCGGTCGGCGCCTGGAAGATCACGTCCAGCAGCAGCTTGCCCGGGGCGACTTCGGTGGCCGCGCGCTGGGTGCGGTGCGCGACCGACTCCACCCGTACCGCCTCGTCCGGAAGGCGCAGCCGGGTCAGCCGGTGGCGGGCCGACTCGACCACCACGATGTCGTCCCCGACCAGCACGGCGCCGCTCGGCTCGCGCAGGTCCGTCGCCAGGGTGGTGACCTGACCTGTCGTCGGCTCGTAGCGGCGCAGGGAGTGGTTGTACGTGTCGCTGATCGCGACCGATCCGTCGGGCAGCGCGGTGACGCCCAACGGGTGCTGGAGCAGGGCCTGTTGGGCGTCGCCATCACGGTGGCCGAAGTCGAAGAGGCCGGTGCCGACGGCGGTGTGCACCATGTCGTCGGTGTCCACCCAGCGCACGGACGAGGTCTCCGAGTCGGCCACCCAGAGGCGCTCCTCGGTGGCCGCGAGCCCGGACGGCTGGGCGAACCAGGCCTCACCGGCGGGGCCGTCGACCAGGCCCTCGTTGGTGGTGCCCGCGGCGACCCGTACGGTGCCCGCCTGAGGGTCGTACGCCCAGAGCTGGTGCACCCCGGCCATCGCGATCCACACCTCGCCGCGCCACCACGCCACGTCCCAGGGCGAGGAGAGGGCCACGTCGAGGGCGGGGCCGGACGTCGGCTCGCCCTGCCACCACTGCTTTCCCGTACCGGCGAGGACGGTGACCTCGCCGGTGGCCGGGTCGTACGACTTGAGGCGGTGGTTGACGGTGTCGGCGACGACGACCTGGCCGTCGGGGAGCAGGGCGAGGCCCTGCGGCTCGTTGAAGTCGCCGTCGATGCGGCGCAGCACGCTCTCGCCGTCCGGGGCGAGCTCCACGAGCTGGTCGCGGGTGGTGTCCGAGACGAGGAGGTTGCCGGAGCCGGGCAGCGCGACGGCCTTGCCGGGGAAGCGGAGGTCGGTGGCGACCGCCTCGGGCTCGACGTAGGGGCCGTCGCCGCGCCGCAGCGTGCCCTTGGCCTCGTGTTCGGCCTCCAGCTCGGTGACCAGCCGCTCGATGGCGTGGGCGTGGCCCTCGCCGGCGTGCTGGGCGACGACGTACCCCTCGGGGTCGATGA
The DNA here is from genome assembly GCF_055579625.1 of Streptomyces sp. NPDC032721. Lineage (NCBI taxonomy): Bacteria > Bacillati > Actinomycetota > Actinomycetes > Kitasatosporales > Streptomycetaceae > Streptomyces > Streptomyces sp. NPDC032721. The sequence goes on from NZ_JBVIMX010000004.1 coordinate 55,469, forward strand.
CGACCAGGGTGGGCCAGGCGCGGACGGCGTACTGCTTCCAGGTGGCCAGCTCGGGGTCGTCGAGCACCGGGTGGTGCACCTGGTACCGCTCGACGGCGTCGACCACCGCCTGGTGCTCGGCCTCGTGCACGAACTTGGGCGAGTGCACGCCGACGATCACGGTGGTGTCGCTGTGCCGCTGCTCCAGCTCGCGGAGTTCGTCGAGGACGTGGAGGCAGTTGATGCAGCAAAAGGTCCAAAAATCGAGGATCAGGACGCGGCCCCGGAAGTCGGCGAGGGACAGCTCCTTGCCGCCGGTGTTGAGCCAGCCGCCCTTGCCGACCAGTTCGGGGGCGCGGACGCGGGCGCGCCGGGGGGTGGCGGCGGGCGCCGGACCGGGGTCCGGCTCGGGGCTCGGCGCGGGATTCGGCTCGGCGTTCGGGGCAGCGGCGGCAGTCATGGCACCAGGGTGCCACCGGTCCCGGGATGGTGCGTAACCAGTTCATGAAACCTTGACGGGAGGGGAAGTGTGCAGGTCAGGGGCTTGGGGGGAGGTGGAGTGGAGGACGGTGATGCTGTGTGGTGCCAAGTTGAGCCATGCGTCCACTTGCTTTGGTGCCATCGTGGTGCCATGATGGCGTCATGGACCTCACGCCTTACGTTGACACCCTTCGCCGCGAACTCGCGGTGGCCGCCGATGCCGGCGGGGACGACGCCCGGGAGCTGGCCGAGCGGCTCACCGCTCCGCTGGAGTCGGCGGCCCGGCTCACCCTGCTGAACGCGCTGTCCGCCGCGATGGACGAGATCACCCGTGAGCTCGCCCCCGGTTCGGTCGACGTACGGCTGCGGGGGCTCGACCCGGACTTCGTGGTGACGCTGCCCTCCGGGGGCGGCGGCTTCGAGCAGCAGCCGAGTGCGGGTGGGGGTGCGGGTGCCGCACCGGCTCCCGCGCCGGTACCGGTGCCCGTCGAGGACGGTGACGGTGGCACCGCGCGGATCAACCTGCGCCTTCCCGCGCATCTCAAGACGCGGGCCGAGGACGCGGCGGGCCGTGAGGGGCTTTCGGTCAACGCGTGGCTGGTGCGGGCCGTTTCGGCGGCCGTTGACGCGGGGACCGCGGGGGCACCGGCGCCCGCCAGGGCCGGCGACCGGGCCATGACCAGCGGGCAGAGCTTTACCGGCTGGGCGCGCTGAGTGCGCCGAGTGCGCTGAGCCCACGCGCGACACGTCAACACACAGCACCTTCACCACCTTTCACCAGCGGGGAGAAACCCCGACGAGCCAAGAGGACGGGACAGCCATGCCTTCTTTCGACACCCCTGAACCGATTTCCGCCACTTTCCGGGTGGAGGCCGGTTCGGTCCGGCTCATCGCGGCGGGCCGCGCGGACACCGTCGTCGAGGTGATGCCGCGCAATCCGAAGAAGGACGCCGACGTACGGGCGGCCGACCAGACCCGGGTGACCTACGCGGGCGGCCTGCTGACGGTCACCTCGCCCAAGGGCAATCTGCTCGGGCTCGGGCGCACCGGAATCGTCGACGTCATCGTCGAACTTCCGGCGGGCTCGCGGGCCGAGGTCAACGGGTCCTGGACCGAGGTGCGCGGCGAGGGACGGCTCGGCGAGGTCCGGGTGAAGACCTCGACCGGCGACGTACACCTGGACTCGACGGGGCCGCTGAACCTGTCCGTCTCGCACGGCAGCATCTCCGTCGACCAGGTCAAGGGCGCCGCCACGGTCACCACCAGCTCGGGGAACATGCGCGTCGGGGCGGTCGACGGGGCGGCCGTACTGAAGAACTCGCACGGTGCCACGACGGTCGGCAGCGTCACCGGTGAGCTGCGCGTCAACGGCGCCAACGGGGACATCCACGTCGAGCGCGCCGAGGGCAGTGTCACGGCGGCGACGGCGCACGGGGCGCTGCGGGTCGGCGAGGTGGCGCGGGGGACCGTGCAGCTGGAGACGTCGTACGGGGGGATCGAGGTCGGGATCCGGGCCGGGACGGCGGCTTGGCTGGACGTCAGCTCGGAGCGGGGGCTGGTGCACAACGCGTTGGTGGCGGGGGAGGGGCCGGGGGCGGATGACGGGGAGGACACGGTGGAGGTTCGGGCGCGGACTCGGTGGGGGAACATCGAGGTTCGACGGGCCGGGGCCTGAGGTCCTTCTGAGCCACTGGTCGCTCTGATTCACACCACTCCTCTCCTCGCTCGGGGAGGGCCATTCATTGATCTGTCATGCCCATGTCGGGTTGTCCTCGCCGGGGTGAGGCCGGGCGGGGCCGGAGGGTTCGGCTCCGCCGGGGGCCGCCCCCTTGCCCGCCCGTCCCGCCCCCGGGGGGCGGCCCCGCCGCCCAAGGGGGCTCGGGGGCTCGGGGGCTGTTGATTCGAATTCGGAAGGTTGTTTCTCGTGAGTAATTCTTCGCTCGCCATCAGCGCCGTCGGACTGCGCAAGTCGTACGGGGACAAGGTCGTGCTCGACGGTGTCGATCTGCGGATCCCGCGCGGCACGATCTTCGCGCTGCTCGGGCCGAACGGGGCCGGCAAGACCACCACCGTCCAGATCCTCTCCACCCTGATCGCCCCCGGCACCGACTCGGGCCCGGTCCAGGTCACCGGGAACGCCCTCGGCCGCGACGACGAGGCGATCCGTGCCTCGATCGGTGTCACCGGGCAGTTCTCCGCCGTCGACAACCTCCTCACCGGCGAGGAGAACCTGATCCTGATGGCGAAGCTGCACCACCTCACCCGGCGGGAGGGCCGGCGCCGGGCCACCGACCTGCTGACGAAGTTCGACCTGGCGGAGGCCGGGCAGAAGCCCGTCGCCACCTACTCCGGCGGCATGCGCCGTCGGCTCGACCTGGCGATGACCCTGGTCGGCGACCCCCAGGTGATCTTCCTCGACGAGCCCACCACCGGGCTCGACCCGCGCAGCCGCCGCACCGTCTGGGAGCTGATCAGGGAACTGGTCGCCGACGGCATGACCATCTTCCTCACCACGCAGTACCTGGAGGAGGCCGACCAGCTCGCCGACCGGATCGCCGTGCTCGACGGCGGCCGGATCGTCGCGGAAGGCACCGCCGAGGAGCTCAAGCGGCGCATCCCCGGCGGGCACATCCGGCTCCGTTTCCACGAGAGCCACCAGCTCGCCTTCGCCGCCCAGCAGTTGGACCCCATCGCCACCGACGCCGAGGCCCTCACCCTCGACATCGCGAGCGACGGCAGCATCCCCGCCCTGCGTACGGTCCTGGACCGGCTCGACGGTGCCGCGATCGAGGCGGCGGCCCTCACCGTCCACACGCCCGACCTCGACGACGTCTTCCTCACCCTGACCGGCAACAGCAACGCCCACACCACCCCCGCCCCGCGCAAGGAGACCGTGCGATGAGTGCCGCCCTGACCACCGCCCCGCCCGCCAAGTCGTACGCCCTGCGCGACTCGCTCACCATGCTGAGCCGCAACCTCAAACGCGCCAAGCGCTACCCGTCGATGACCATCGCGGTGGTCTCGATGCCGATCCTGATGCTGCTGCTGTTCGTGTTCGTCTTCGGCGGCGCCCTGGGCAACGGCATCGGCGGCAGCGGCGACTACATCGACTACGTGGCCCCCGGCATCCTGCTGATGGCCGTCGCCTCCGGCTCGCTGTCCACGGCCGTCTCCGTCGCGATGGACATGACCGAGGGCATCATCAACCGGTTCCGTACGATGGCGATCTCGCGGGCGTCCGTCCTCACCGGCCATGTCATCGGCGGTGTCATCCAGACCATGCTGAGCCTGGTGCTGGTCCTCGCCGTCGCCCTGCTCTGCGGCTTCCGGCCGAACGCCAACGTCGTCGAGTGGATCGCCGCGTTCGGCATCCTCACCCTGCTCGCCTTCGCCCTCACCTGGATCGCGGCGGCCATGGGCCTGTCCAGCAAGACCGTGGAGTCGGCCAGCAACGCACCAATGCCGATCACCTTCCTGCCCTTCCTCGGCAGCGCGATCGTCACCCCGGACTCGATGCCGACCGCAGTGCGCTGGTTCGCCGAGTACCAGCCCTTCACCCCGCTGACCGAGACCCTGCGCGGCCTCCTGATGGGTACCCCCATCGGCAACAACGCCTGGATCGCGCTGGCCTGGGGCGTCGGACTGTCGCTGGTGGGCTACCTGTGGGCCCGCTCGGCGTTCAACCGGCCGGTGAAGTAGAGGAGTTGAAAGACCCGCCCGGGAGAAGAGACAGCCGGTCCCCACCGCGTACGGGGGCCGGCCGCCTCCGTACCCGGAAACTCCCTTGTCGGCGCGCGCCCGCTCTGCGAAAGTTCTCACGCCCCTCACGCGCCCCACGTCCTTCACCCCCCTCATGTCCCCTCACCAGGAGTTCTGCGTGTCCCACGCCCCCCAGGACCTGACCACCGACCGCCTCCTGCTGCGCAGCTGGACCCCGGGCGAGATCGCATCGGTGCTCACGGACCAGCGGCTCCCGCACTGGGCGGACGGCTTCCCCGGCGAGGGCGACCGGATGCTGGCCGGGCTCTTCGAGAAGAACCCCGACTGGTTCGGCCCGTACGGCCACCGGCAGATGATCGAGCGCGAGAGCGGTGAGGTGGTCGGCGCCATCGGCCTGTTCTGGCCGGCGAAGGACGGCGTCGTCGAGTTCGGGTACGGGGTCGCCGCCTCGCGCCGGAAGCGCGGTTACGCCACCGAGGCCGCGCGCGCCCTGGTCGCCCACGCGCTGACCGGGCCCGGCGTGCACACCGTCTGCGCGAAGGCGTCGCTCGACAACCCCGCCTCCATCCGCGTACTGGAGAAGGCCGGTCTCGACCCCTGGCCCGGCGACGACCTGGAACCCGGGCTCACCCGCTTCCGCACCCGGACCGCCTGACACCGCCCCAAGACCATGACCGGACTCCCGGCTCCCGCCCTCCAGCCGCTGCGGGCCGAGCACGCCCCCGCGCTCCTCGCCTTCGAGCGCGAGAACCGGGCGTACTTCGCCTCTGCCGTGCCCGACCGGGGCGACGCCTACTTCGCGGAGTTCGCCGACCGGCACGCCGCACTGCTCGCCGAACAGGCCACCGGGACCATCGCCTTCCACGTCCTGGTCGCCGACGACGGCGAGGTGCTGGGGCGGTTCAACCTCGTCGACCTCGCGGACGGAGCCGCCGAACTCGGCTACCGGCTCGCCGAGAAGGCCACCGGCCGGGGCCTCGCCACCCGCGCCGTCCGCGAACTGATCGCGCTGGCCGCCGACCGCCACGGCGTCCGCACCCTGCGCGCCGCGACCACCCTCGACAACGCGGCCTCCCGCGCGGTGCTCGCGCGCACCGGCTTCGTACCGGACGGCGAGGCCGACTTCGAGGGCCGCCCGGGGCTCACCTACGTACAGCACCTGAACGTACGGGACCAGCCCGAAGCGTGACATCGCCACCGGTTCGGGTATCCGTCATGGCATGAAATTCCTCGTACGCGACAAGCTGTTCGCGATCGGCGACGACTACTGGATCGAGGACGAGCAGGGGCGGCACGCCTTCCTCGTCGACGGCAAGGCGCTGCGGCTCCGGGACACCCTGGAGATCAAGGACCCCAGCGGCCGGGTGCTGATCACGCTCCGCGAGAAGATGCTCAGCTGGCGCGACGCGATGACCCTGGAGCGCGACGGTGAGCCCCTGGCGACCGTACGCAAGAAACGGCTCTCGCTGATCCGCAACCACTACCGCGTCACCCTCAACGAGGGCACCGAACTCGACGTCAGCGGACGGGTGCTGGACCGCGAGTTCGCCGTGGAGTACGACGGCGAACTGCTGGCGCACATCTCGCGCAAGTGGTTCCGGGTACGCGAGACGTACGCCGTCAACGTCGTACGGGACGACACGGACGCGGCCCTGCTCATCGCGGTCGCGGTGTGCGTGATCCGGATGGCGGAGAAGGAGCGGGACGACGGCTGACCGGCCGCACCCCGACGGGGCCGCGAGGGCTAGCGGTGGCGCGGTTCCGGCAGGCCCAGCAGCCGGTCCTTGAGTGCCGGGAACTGCTCGCGGGTGGTTCCCGGCAGGGCCGGGTCGAGGTCCACGACCAGGACCTCCTCCCCCGCGCCCGCCTCGCCGAGCACCTCGCCCCACGGGTCCACCACCACGCTGTACCCGGCCTGTTCGACGCCGCCGTGCGTACCCGCCGTACCGCAGGCCAGGACGTACGCCTGGTTCTCCACCGCCCGCGCACGCGCCAGCAGCGACCAGTGCGCGCGGCGCCGGGCGGGCCAGCCCGCGGGAATCACGAAGGCCGTCGCCCCCCTGTCGACGAGCCCCCGGAAGAGCTCGGGGAAGCGCAGGTCGTAGCAGGTGGCCAGGCCGAGCCGCAGCCCCTCGGCGGCGGGCACCGTGACCAGTTCCTGCCCGGCGCCCATCAGCACGGCCTCGCCCTCGTCGAAGCCGAAGCGGTGGATCTTCCGGTACGCGGCCGCCAGTTCGCCGTCCGGCGAGAAGACGAGCGACGTGTTGAACAGCGGCCCGTCACCCGCGGCGGAGCCGCTGTCAGACGCAGTGCGCTCCACGAACGACCCCGCGTGCAGCCAGACCCCCGCGTCCCGGGCGGCCTTGGCCATCACCTCGTACGTCGGGCCCTCCAGCGGCTCCGCCTCGTCGGCGAAGCCCTCGTACGCCCAGGCACCGGTCGGCCACAGCTCCGGCAGCACCACGAGCTCGCTATCCTGCTGTGCCCTCACCAGCGAAGCGACGCGCTCCCGCCGGGAATTGACCGGTTCATCGGCATTTACGTCGATCTGGAGCAGAGAGGCGCGCACACTACCACCGTCCTGGCATTCGAGCCGTCAACACGGGCCTACGATCGTCACACCAAAGCACTGCCGGGGTGCCTCCGGGCAGCGTAACTTAGCGTGCGAGCCCGCTACCCGGCATGCACCGCCCGAACCACCCGCCCGCACCGCACTGCCCGCGCCGCCGCCACTGAACCGCCCGAGGGGTCCCGTGACCGTCCATCCCGCCCTGCAGACCTACGCCGACGCCTGGACCCACTCGATCGAGGCGATATCCGAGCTGGTGCAGCCGCTCGTCGAAGGCGAGTGGAACCGCCGTACGCCGTGCCCCCGCTGGTCGGTGCGCGACCTCGTCTCGCACGTCATCGGCATGGAGTGCGAGATGCTGGGCGACCCCCGTCCGATCCACACGCTGCCCAGCGACCTCACCCACATCACCTCGGACCTCGGCCGCTACCTGGAGGTCCAGGTCGACGTACGGCGCCACCACACGGCGCCGGAGATGACCTCGGAGCTGGAGTACACGATCATCCGCCGCTCCCGGCAGCTGCGGAACGAGACCCGCTCCCCCGACACCCTGATCCGCTCGCCCCTCGGCGGCCAGCAGCAGACCCTCGAATTCGCCCTGCGGCTGCGGGCCTTCGACCTCTGGGTGCACGAGCAGGACCTCCGCACCACCTTCAACCGCCCGGGAAACCTGGACTCGCCGGGTGCGTACGTGGCCCGTGACCTGCTGCTCCTGTCCCTGCCCAAGGTCGTCGCCAAGGAGGCGGGCGCCCCGGTGAACTCCGCGGTCGTCTTCGACGTGCACGGCCCCGTGGAGTTCCTGCGCACGGTCCGCGTCGACGACCAGGGCCGGGGCACCATCGACGGCACCCCGTCGCTGGGCCCGATCGTCACGATCGCCCTCGACTGGGAGACGTACTACCGGCTGGCCTGCGGCCGGGTCCGCTACGGCGCCGTGGCCGACCAGGTCAAGATCGAGGGCGACCAGGAGCTGGCCGAGGCGATCCTGCAGAACTTCGCGGTCACGCCGTAACTCCCGCGGGGGCGGGGGCGCTCAGGCCGGGACGTGCACCGCTTCCACCCGGCTCGCCACCAGGTGCTCGCGTTCCCTGCGCGCCGTGCGGGTGCGCAGCCGCAGGATCTGCGCCAGCCCCACCGCCTCCAGCACGAACACCGAGGCGAAGGCGAACCGGTAGTTGTCCCCGGTGGCGTCCAGCAGCACGCCCACCGCGAACAGCGTGGTCATGGAGGCCACGAAGCCGCCCATGTTCACGATCCCGGACGCCGTCCCCTGGCGCTCCGGCGGATTCGCCGGCCGCGCGAAGTCGAACCCGATCATCGACGCAGGTCCGCAGGCACCCAGCACCACGCACAACACCACCAGCAGCCACCCCGGCACATGCTCCCCGGGATAGCCGATCACCGACCCCCACAGCACCGCCGTCGCCGCGACCGTGCCCAGCGCCAACGGCACCCGCGCCGCGTGGTGCCGCGCGATGACCTGCCCGTACACCAGCCCGATCACCATGTTGGACAGCACGACCAGCGTCAGCAGCTCACCGGCCGCCGCCCGCGACATTCCCTGCGCCTCGACGAGGAACGGCATCCCCCACAGCAGCAGGAAGACCATCGCCGGGAACTGCGTGGTGAAGTGCACCCACATCCCCAGCCGCGTCCCCGGCTCCCGCCACGCCGCCGCGATCTGCTGCCGTACGAAGGCGGGCCCGGCACGCGGCGCGGGCGGCGGCTCGTACCCCTCGGGGTGGTCCTTCAGCAGCACCAGGGTCAGCACCAGCACCACGAGGCCCGCCGCCGCACTGCCCACGAAGGTCGCCGTCCAGCCCACCCCGTGCAGCGCCCGCGCGATGACCAGCGTGGACACCAGGTTCCCCGCCATCCCGAACAGCGCGGCGACCTGCCCGATCATCGGCCCCCTGCGCGCCGGGAACCACCGGGTGCCCAGCCGCAGCACGCTGATGAACGTCATCGCGTCGCCGCACCCCAGCAGCGCCCGCGAAAGGAGCGCCGTACCGTACGTCGGCGACAGTGCGAAGCCCACCTGTCCCAGCGTGAACAGCACCGCGCCGATGGCCAGCACCTTCTTGGTGCCGAGCCGGTCGACCAGCAGGCCGACGGGTATCTGCATGCCCGCGTACACCAGCAGCTGGAGGATCGAGAACGTCGACAGGGCGGACGCGTTGACCTGGAAACGGTCGGCGGCGTCCAGCCCCGCGACCCCCAGGCTGGTGCGGAAGGTGACCGCGACGAAGTAGACGGCTACACCGATGCCCCACACGGCGACGGCCCGTCGCCCGCCGGGCGGATCCCCCGGCAGCAGCGCTCCGGCCGGCTTGCCCCCGCTCACCGGTCATCACCCCTGACCAGCACCTTGACCCGGCTGACATGGCGGCGCACACAGGAGGCGGCCGCGTCCGCGTCGCCCGCCCTGATGGCGTCGAGCAGTTCGGCGTGCTCGGTGATGTTGAGCGCGATCCGGTCCGGGTGCGCCTCCATCACGGCGACGCCCATCCGCAGCTGCCGGTCGCGCAGCTGGTCGTAGAGCCGCGACAGGATCTGGTTGCCTGCGTGGCGCACGATCTCCGCGTGGAAGCAGCGGTCGGTGACGGCCACCTGGGCGAGGTCGCCCGCGACCGCCCGCCGCTGCTGCTCGGCGAGCAGTTCCTCCAGCCGGGCGATCAGCCGGGGCGAGGCCGGTACGGCCTTGCGCACCGCGAACTCCTCGACCAGCAGCCGGGTCTCCACCACGTCCGCGATCTCCTGCGCGGAGACCGCCAGGACCAGGGCGCCCTTCTTCGGGTAGAGCTTGATCAGGCCCTCGACCTCCAGGCGCAGCAGCGCCTCGCGGACCGGGGTGCGCGACACCCCCACGGCTTCGGCGAGATGGCCCTCGGTGAGGAGCGTCCCGCCCTCGTAGCTGCGGTCGAGGACACCGCGCTTGATGTGGTCGTAGACACGTTCGGCGGCTGGAGGCGCGGCAGGCATGCGCACAGCATAGATACAACAGGGGTGCAAGGAAAAACCCCGTCCGGGATGCGGACGGGGCTCCTTCCGGCGTCGTGCCGGGTGCTGCTCGCGGGTGCTGCTCCTGCTACTTCACGCCGCCGATCGGCAGCCAGCGCGTGTAGCCCGACGCGTACCTGTCCTTGCCGTTCTGCCCGTTGCGGATCGACACCTTGAAGCGGACGTACTTCGTCTCGCTCATGTTGTAGTTGCAGTACCCGGCCGCCCCGCCGCCGCCCTTCTGGTGGCACGCTCCGGCCCGGCCGTAGTTGGTCTTCCAGGTCACGACCGCGCGCAGCCCGTCGGCCCGCTGGTCCTTGACCCAGATCCTGTCGCCCTTGGAGCTGAAACAGCCCGTGGCCACGAGCTTCTTGTTGCCGTAGAGGTGCACGCAGTAGTTGTAGTCCCGCTTCTTGGCGGCGGCGTCCGCCGCCTGGCCGGCCTGTACGGCGGCCGGTGCGGCCTGCACGGTCCGCGCCGACGGCGCGGCAGCCGGTGCGGCCTGGGCGGGCAGTGCGGTCACCCCGAGACCCGCGACACCGAGAACAGCGGCACTCGCTATACGCAGCTTCAACACGTTCTTCTCCCCTGTGTGTGTTCTTGCTACGGATGTGTGCGTTGGAACTGGCTTGCACCACTGAAGCTAGTGGGACGGGGAAGGGAGCTGAAGGCCCTCGCGCAACCATGACGACTTCCCGCCACACGGGAACCGAACGGCCGAAAGCATTCGGCCCGCCCCGGGCCGGAAAACGGCCTTGCACCCAACAGCCAAGGCACGGGAGGGTGTTCGGGACCTTGATTCCACTGGTCCACGGGGGGTGGATACGAGTCATGTCACACCACACCGAAGAACACCGCATCGTCGCACTGCTCGCACGCGGCTGGGGAGACGAACAGATCTCCCGCGAACTGGCCCTGAGCGTACGCACCGTTCAGCGCCGGATCGGACAGCTGATGGACGAGCACCGGTGCGCGAGCCGCTTCGCACTCGGTTTCAAACTGGGGAGGCACGTCACCGCCGGGGGATGACCCACGGCCTCCACACGAGGAGGGCCCCACACCGCGCCTGCGGTGTGGGGCCCTCCTCGTGCTCTGCTGCCCTGCTTGCCTTACTACGCCCAGGTGATCAGGCGCTTGGGGTGCTCCAGTATCGCCGCCGTGTCGGCCAGCACCCTGGAGCCCAGCTCGCCGTCGACCAGGCGGTGGTCGAAGGAGAGGGCGAGGGTGGTGACCTGGCGGGCCTTGACCTTGCCCTTGTGCACCCAGGGCTGGAGCTTGATCGCACCGACCGCGAGGATCGCGGACTCGCCCGGGTTGAGGATCGGCGTACCGGTGTCGACGCCGAAGACGCCGACGTTGGTGATGGTCACCGTGCCGTGCTGCATGGCGGCCGGCGATGTCTTGCCCTCGCGGGCGGTGGCCACCAACTCGCCGAGCGCGGCGGCCAGTTCCGGCAGGGTCTTGGCCTGGGCGTCCTTGATGTTGGGGACGATCAGACCGCGCGGGGTCGCCGCGGCGATGCCCAGGTTCACGTACTCCTTCTGCACGATCTCCTGGTTCGCCTCGTCCCAGGTCGCGTTGACGGCCGGGTTGCGCTTGATGGCGACGAGGAGGGCCTTGGCGATGAGCAGCAGCGGGTTGACCCGCAGCCCCGCCATGTCCTTGTCCTCCTTGAGCTCCGCGACCAGCTTCATGGTGCGGGTGATGTCGAACGTGATGAACTCGGTGACGTGCGGGGCGGTGAACGCGCTGTTCACCATCGCGGCAGCGGTCGCCTTGCGCACTCCCTTGATGGGAATCCGTGTTTCACGTGCTGTGCCTTCCCGGGGGACGGCCCCCGGGCCCCCGGCGGTGGCGCCCGCGACCGGGTCGCCCGCGGCCGTTTCACGTGAAACATCGACGGCAGGCGGGGCCGCCGGGGCAGCGGGAGTTGCCGCCGCGTGCACGTCCTCGCGCGTGATGACGCCGTTCTCACCGGTCGGCGTCACCGACGCCAGATCGATGCCGAGGTCCTTGGCCAGCTTGCGGACCGGCGGCTTGGCGAGCGGGCGGGCCCGCTCCTCGACGGCTGCCGGAGCTGCTGCCGGGGCTGCGGGTGCGGTCTGGGCGGCCACCGACGTGCCGTTCAACTCGGCCTGTACGGAGGCGGCGTACGCGGCCTTCTCCGGCGCGGGCTGGTGCGTCTTGCGGGCGCGGCGCTTGGTGGACGCCTCGGCGACGCCGTACCCGACCAGCACCGGCTGACGGCCCTTGGGCTCCTCGACCGGCGCCTGCGCGGGCGCGGGTTCGGCGGCGGGCGCCTCCTCGGCGGCCGTGCCCGGTGCCACGTCGACCGTGATGATGGGAGTGCCGACGTCGACGGTCACGCCCTCCTCGAAGCGGAGCTCGTGCACCACCCCGTCGTACGGAATGGGCAGTTCGACGGCCGCCTTGGCGGTCTCGATCTCGCAGACGACCTGGCCGTCGGTGACGGTGTCACCGGGCTGGACGTACCACTTGAGGATCTCGGCCTCGGTCAGGCCCTCGCCCACGTCGGGCAGCTTGAACTCGCGGTAGCGGGAAGCGTTCTTCGCAGCAGTGGTCATGTGAGTCGGCCCCTTCAGTACGCGAGCGAGCGGTCGACGGCGTCGAGCACCCGGTCAAGCCCCGGCAGGTACTCCTCCTCCAGGCGCGCCGGCGGATACGGCGCGTGGTACCCGCCGACCCTCAGCACCGGAGCCTCCAGGTGGTAGAAGCAGCGCTCGGTGATGCGGGCGGCGATCTCCGCGCCCGTGCCGTAGAACACCGGTGCCTCGTGCACGACGACCAGACGGCCGGTCTTCTCGACCGAGGTCTGGATCGTGTCGAAGTCGATCGGGGACATCGAGCGCAGGTCCACGACCTCGACCGACTTGCCCTCCTCGGCGGCGGCCGAGGCCGCCTCCAGGCAGACCTTGACCATCGGGCCGTACGCCAGCAGCGTCAGGTCGCTGCCCTCGCGGACGGTGCGGGCCTGGTGCAGCGGTGCGGGGATCGCGTCGAGGTCGACCTCGTCCTTGTCCCAGTAACGGCGCTTCGGCTCGAAGTAGATCACCGGGTCGTCGCCCTGGATGGCCTGCTGCATCATCCAGTAGGCGTCCGTCGCGTTGGACGGCGAGACGATCTTGAGGCCCGCCACATGGGCGAAGAGCGACTCGGGCGACTCGCTGTGGTGCTCGACGGCGCCGATGCCGCCGCCGTACGGAATGCGGATGACGACCGGCAGCTTGATCTTGCCGAGCGAGCGGGCGTGCATCTTCGCGAGCTGCGTGACGATCTGGTCGTACGCGGGGAAGACGAAGCCGTCGAACTGGATCTCCACGACGGGCCGGTAGCCGCGCAGCGCGAGGCCGATGGCCGTGCCGACGATGCCCGACTCGGCGAGCGGGGTGTCGATGACCCGGCTCTCGCCGAAGTCCTTGAACAGGCCGTCGGTGACGCGGAAGACGCCGCCGAGCTGGCCCACGTCCTCGCCCATGACGAGGACCTTGGGGTCGTTCTCCATCGCGGTGCGCAGCGACGCGTTGATCGCCCTGGCGATCGGGAGCTTCTGAACAGCCATGGTGGTTACTCGCCCTCCTCGGCGAACGACGCCTGGTAGGCGACGAACTGCGCGCGCTCCTCGTCGACGAGCGCGTGCCCGTCCGCGTAGACGTTCTCGAAGATCGCCATGGTGTCCGGGTCGGGCATCGAACGCACCGCCTCGCGGACCCGCTTGCCGAGCGTCTCGCTCTCGGCGTCCATCTCCTCGAAGAAGGCGGCGTCGGCCAGTCCCTGCTTCTCCATGTACGTACGGACGCGCAGGATCGGGTCCTTCGCCTCCCACGCCTCGCGCTCCTCGTCGGCCCGGTACCGCGTCGGGTCGTCGGTGGTGGTGTGCGCGCCCATCCGGTAGGTGAACGCCTCGATCAGCATCGGGCCCTCACCACTCCTGGCGTGCTCCAGGGCCTTCTTGGTGACGGCCAGACAGGCCAGCACGTCATTGCCGTCGACGCGTACGCCGGGGAAGCCGAAGCCCTGGGCGCGCTGGTAGAGCGGCACCCGCATCTGCTTCTCGGTGGGCTCGGAGATCGCCCACTGGTTGTTCTGGCAGAAGAACACGACCGGGGCGTTGTAGACCGCGGCGAACGTGAACGATTCGGCGACGTCGCCCTGCGAGGACGCCCCGTCACCGAAGTACGCGATCACGGCCGAGTCCGCACCGTCCTTGGCGACGCCCATGGCGTAGCCGGTGGCGTGCAGGGTCTGCGAGCCGATGACGATCGTGTACAGGTGGAAGTTGTTGGTGTTGGGGTCCCAGCCGCCGTGGTTCACACCACGGAACATGCCCAGCAGGTTCGTCGGGTCGACCCCTCGGCACCAGGCCACACCGTGCTCGCGGTACGTCGGGAAGACGTAGTCGTCGTCACGCAGTGCCCGGCCCGAGCCGATCTGTGCGGCCTCCTGGCCCAGGAGCGAGGCCCACAGGCCCAGTTCGCCCTGGCGCTGCAGTGCGGTCGCCTCCGCGTCGAAGCGGCGGGTGAGGACCATGTCCCGGTACAGCCCGCGCAGTTCGTCGGCGGTCAGGTCGATCTCGTAGTCCGGGTGCTCGACGCGCTCGCCCTCGGGCGTCAGCAGCTGGACCAGCTGCGGCTCGTCGGGCGCGGGCTGCGTCTGCGGCGAGGGCTTCTTGGCGCTGGCGCGCTTGGTGCCTGCTCCGCTGCTGCGTCGCGGTTTACGCGCGGCAGTGCTCTCCACGGTCACGTGCGTGCTCCTCCGTCGGTCCGGCCCCCGGGGTCTGCCGGAGACCAGTGCGGCTCGCCCTGTGCCCGTACCCGCGCACGGGGTGGGTGCGGCTCGGCCGGGACAAGGCGTGACAGGTGCCCCGGCGAACGCCCTGTCTAAAGCACGTTACCCAGTGCTTCGCATAACTGCGAAACCCCATTTGACCTGCGATTTTGCTTGGATTTCCAAGTAAATCGAGGAATGCGGGAACAATCACTGGTCAGAGCCTTGCAGGCCGCCGGGACAGGGGCACGTTATCCCGGTCACCTCGGGCACGGGAAGAGTTCATGTGTGAGGATGGCGCCGTGCGCGAAACAGGCAAAATCACCGTTTTCCTCGTCGATGACCACGAAGTCGTCCGGCGTGGCGTCCATGAATTGCTGTCCGTCGAGGAAGACATCGAGGTCGTCGGAGAGGCCGGCACAGCGGCAGATGCCCTGGTCAGGATCCCTGCGACCCGTCCCGATGTCGCTGTTCTGGACGTCCGGCTGCCCGATGGAAGCGGTGTGGAGGTCTGCCGCGAAGTCCGTTCGCAGAACGAGGACATCAAATGTCTGATGCTCACTTCTTTCGCGGACGACGAAGCCCTTTTCGACGCGATCATGGCCGGTGCGTCCGGCTATGTCCTCAAGGCGATCCGCGGCAGTGAACTCCTCTCGGCGGTACGCGACGTCGCGGCGGGCAAGTCCCTCCTCGACCCGGTGGCCACCGCCCGCGTCCTGGAGCGGCTGCGGGCCGGCAACAGCGCCAAGGGCGACCAGCGCCTGGCCAACCTCACCGAGCAGGAGCGGAAGATCCTCGACCTGATCGGCGAGGGCCTGACCAACCGCGTGATCGGCGAACGGCTGCACCTCGCCGAGAAGACGATCAAGAACTACGTCTCCAGCCTGCTCTCCAAGCTGGGCATGGAACGCCGCTCGCAGGCCGCCGCCTACGTGGCCCGCATGCAGGCCGAGGAACGCCGCTGACATACCGACCCGGGGTGGCCCGGATGAGTGTGCACACCCCCGCCCCGGACTCGCGTACGCCCCTGATCAGGCACTTCGCAACACTTCTCGGGACCTAGGTCTCTTTTGCCGTGCCCGCTCCATGGCGCAGGGTGAACTCATGCCCCATTCCGACAGCGCCCGTGCCATCAAGCTGCTGACCTCCGTGCCCTACGGCAGGATCGCCACCAGCATGCGCGCGCTGCCGTTCCTGGCCGTAGCCCGCCACGTCGTCACCGACGACGGTGCGATCCTGCTCCGGATGCACGCCGGATACGGCTATCACCAGGCCTGCAACGGCAGTGTGGTCGCGTACGAGACCGACAACTTCAACTCCGCCGACGACGGACTGTGGTCCGTCCAGGCCACCGGCGAGGCCCGGGTCATCGAGCCGACGCCCGCCGAGTCGGCACTCTTCGGCCCCGGACCCGCAGAGGTCGAGGGCGAGCCGTTCGAGCCGGTCCACATGCGGATCGAGCCGCAGTTCTTCCTGGTCCACACCCTGCGCGGATCCAGAGAGCGACTGCTCCAGCACGCTGTGTAAAAGAGCGCGGTCCCGGTGATCTAACATCTGCCGGGTGCCGCGCTCATCCGCACCCGCCCCCGCACCGGCCCTGCCCGCACCGTCCCCCGCCGGGCCGCCCGTCGGCCAGCTGCTGCGCCGGTACGCGGCCCTGGGCGAGCCGGTGTCCTGCGAGCGGGTCGCCCAGGGCCTGCTGAACAGGGGTTTCCGGCTGGCCACCACCCGGGGCGACTTCTTCCTCAAGCACCACCTCGACGGCGACCCGGCCGCCATCGCCCGCCAGCACCGCGCCACCCAGCGCCTGAAGGCCCTCGGCGTGCCGGTCGCCCCGCCCGTCGAGGACTCCGACGGCGACACCGTCGCCGTGATCGGCGGCCGCTGCTACGCCCTGCACCCCTGGATCGACGGCAGGCACCGCGACGGAGCCCAGCTCACGGTGGCCGGGTCACTGCGGCTCGGCGCGCTCCTGGGCGTCGTACACACCCTGCTCGACGAGGTCATGGAGTCCTCGGCAGATCCGGATGCCGAGCGCTGCGCCTATTGGGGGGCCGACCCCCGCGACAGCTTCGAGACGATCGAGGAACTGCTGCGGCTGGCCCGCCGGCGCAGCCCCCGGGACTCCTTCGACGTGCTGGCCGAACACCGGCTCCTGGAGCGCCGCACCCTCCTGGAGCGGCACGCGCACCGGCGGCCCGCACCGGGCGACGAACCGGCCGCCGGCTGGGTGCACGGCGACTTCCACCCGCTGAACCTGCTCTACCGGGGCGCCGAGCCCGCCGCCATCGTCGACTGGGACCGGCTCGCCGTGCAGCCCCGCGCCGAGGAGGCGGTACGTGCGGCCGCCATCTTCTTCGTCCGGCCCGACGGCGCACTGGAGCTGGCCAAGGCACGCGCGTACGCGCACGCGTACCGGCGCTCCACGGGCGCGGGGGAGGCCGAGCTGGCCGCCGCCGTGCACCGGGTGTGGTGGGAGCGGCTGAACGACTTCTGGATACTGCGCTGGCGCTACCAGCTGCACGACCGAAGGGCCGACCCGCAGTTTCCTGCGGCGTCGGCCCTGGTGGTCTGGTGGACCAAGGAGTACGAGGCGGTGCTGGACGCCTTCGCGGGGTGAGCGCGTGGCCCTTACGGGGTGGCGGCTCCCGCTACGGGGTGGCGGCTCCCAGCGGGTCCGGGTCGCCGCCGGGAGCGCCGCCCGCAGGAGAAGCGCCCGCGTCGTTGCCACCGGCGTCGTTGCCGCCCGCGTCGTTGCCACCGGCGTCGTTGCCGCCCGCGTCGTTGCCACCGGCGTCGTTGCCACCGGCGTCATTGCCGCCCGGGACGCCGGGAGTACCGCCCGGGGTGCCCCCGTCGTTCCCGCCGTCGGCGGGGTCGGTCACCGGGGGCTTGGTGGGGGTGGTCGGCTTCGTCGTCGGCGGGGGGGTCGGCTTGTTGGTGGCCGTCTTCGACGGCTTGCCGGTGTCCGGGACACCGCCGGTGCCGCCGCCGGTCACGGTGCCGTTGCCGGTGTTGCCGTCGTCCCCGCCGGAGCTCTCCTCCTCGGTGGGAGTGGGCGAGTCCTTGGGCTTGGAGGGGACGCTGGAGACGCTCGGCTTCTGCTCCGGGTCCTTCGTCTTGTTGTCGTCCATCGCGTTCACCGCGTACGCCACACCGCCCGCGATCGCCAGGATCGCCAGGATCGCGAAGATCCACATCTTGCCGCGGCTGGTGCCGCCCCGCTCGTCGTAGCCGTCGTCGTACGAACCGTCGTGGGGGTTGCGCGGCGGCAGCATCGCGCCGCCCTGCCGGAACTGCGAGGTGTCGCCGTGCTGCGGGTGCCCCATCGCGGTCGTCGCCGCGGTGCCGTGAGCAGGCGTGTAACCGCTCTCGTGCATCTCGACGGGGCCGGTGTTCCAGGTGCCGGTGTGGCTGCCCTGCTGCTGGAGCATCTGCAGCCCGTACTGGACGAGGCCGCGCATCTCCTCCGCGCTCTGGAACCGGTCGTCCGGGTCCTTCGCGAGGGCGCGCATGGCGAGCCCGTCCAGCTCCGGGGGCGCCACGTCCGACATCTCGGACGGCGGCACCGGAATGTCCTGGACGTGCTGGTAGACCACCGACAGCGGCGTCTCGCCCATGAAGGGGGGACGCAGTGCGAGCAGTTCGTACAGCAGACAGCCGGTCGCGTAGAGGTCGGAGCGGTGGTCGACGGCCTTGCCGAGCGCCTGCTCGGGGGAGAGGTACTGCGGGGTGCCCATGACCATGCCGGTCTGCGTCATCGTCGACTGCACGCCGTGCAGGGCGCGGGCGATGCCGAAGTCCATCACCTTGACCGCGCCGCCGTGCGTGATGATCACGTTGGCGGGCTTGATGTCACGGTGCACGATGCCGTGCTGGTGGCTGTACGCGAGCGCTTCGAGCACGCCGGAGACGATGATCAGCGCCTGCTCCGGACCCGGGGCCTCGGCATTGAGCAGCAGGTCACGGATGGTGTTGCCCTCGACGAGCTCCATCACGATGTACGGGACGAGGTTGCCGCCGATGCGGTCCTCGCCCGAGTCGTAAACGGCTACCACGGCATGGTGGTTGAGGCCGGCCACCGACTGCGCCTCGCGTGTGAAGCGGGCCTTGGAGACCGGGTCCTCGGCAAGGTCGGAGCGCAGCAGCTTCACCGCGACGGTACGTCCGAGCCGTACGTCCTCGGCGGCGAAGACCTCCGCCATGCCGCCCCGGCCGAGACGGTGCGTCAGCCGGTAGCGACCGTCACCGACAAGTCCGCCCATACCGAACGATTCCGGCAGGTCAGACACTCCACCGCCGGTGTCCTCGGGATTGGGTGCCATCAGTCCTCGCCGTCATCATCTGTCCGCGCCCCCGGGAGACCGGTAGGTCGTGTGCCCGGGTCGCGGTGGTCCACATGGTTCTCCGCCACGTCACGCTACAGCCTTGCGCGAGGCGCCCCTTCAACGAGATGGACCTGCCATCAATACCGTTGCGCCTGTATCCGTGCAAATTGCCCGCTCACAGCCCGCTCCCGGAGGGCCTGCGGGTAACGACTCCGAGACTCTTCCTTGCGCGTACGGTCACGGAACGGGCACCTCGCTTGACGTGTCAGTGCCCTCGGGCAGACTTGGCCGGTAATGAGGGATGATCGCGGATTGTCGCGGTACGCACGACCGCACCAGAACAACGGACTGACGCGGAACCACCGCGCCGAGGGGGATGCACAGTCATGAGCCAGGACGGCACGCAGGGCCGGTACGCGGGCGGCTCGGTGGCAGGTGGTCGGTACCAGCTCCGCGACCTGCTCGGCGAGGGCGGAATGGCCTCCGTCTATCTGGCGTACGACTCGGCGCTCGACCGCCAGGTCGCGATCAAGACATTGCACACGGAACTGGGGCGCGAGGCGGCCTTCCGCGAGCGCTTCCGGCGCGAGGCGCAGGCCGTGGCCAAGCTCTCGCACACCAATATCGTCTCGGTCTTCGACACCGGCGAGGACGACCTCGGCGGCTCGCAGATGCCGTACATCGTCATGGAGTACGTCGAGGGCAAGCCGCTCGGCTCGGTGCTCCAGGCCGATATCGAGAGCCATGGCGCGATGCCCGCCGACAAGGCGCTGAAGATCACCTCGGACGTGCTGGCGGCGCTGGAAACCAGCCACGAGATGGGCCTGGTCCACCGCGACATCAAGCCCGGCAACGTGATGATGACCAAGCGCAACGTCGTCAAGGTCATGGACTTCGGCATCGCCCGCGCCATGCAGTCCGGTGTCACCTCGATGACCCAGACCGGCATGGTCGTCGGCACCCCTCAGTACCTCTCGCCCGAGCAGGCGCTGGGGCGCGGTGTGGACGCCCGCTCCGACCTGTACTCGGTCGGCATCATGCTGTTCCAACTGCTCACCGGGCGGCTGCCGTTCGAGGCCGACTCGCCGCTGGCCATAGCGTATGCGCACGTCCAGGAGGAGCCGGTCGCCCCGTCCTCCATCAACCGGACGATCCCGCCGGCCATCGACGCCCTCGTCGCCCGCGCGCTGAAGAAGAACCCGAACGAGCGCTTCCCGAGCGCCGCCGCGATGGCCGACGAGTGCGCGCGCGTGCTCTCCACCGTCCAGCCCGGCGCCGCACCGGTGATCGTTCCCGGCAGCGGTCCCGCCCAGGGCTCCGGCTCGGGCGTCGGCTCCGCGGTCTTCCCGCCGGTCGACCAGACCGGCGGTTACCCGCAGGGCAGCGTGCAGACGCCGTACCAGCCCGCCCCCGGCCCGAGCCCGTACGGCCCCGCGACCCCGGCGCCGATGCCCACCCCCGCGCCCGCCCCCTCGGCCGCGTACGGGTACCCGCACCAGGGCTACGCGACGCCCACGCCCGCCCCGGCCACGTACACCCCGCAGCACTCGGCGCCGACCCCCGCCCCGCAGCCGCCGGCGAAGAAGAACAGCATGCCGCTGATCCTCGGCGCGATCGTGGTGGCGCTGCTCGCGATCGGCGGCGTGGTCTACGCGCTCGTCCCCACGGAGGACCCGAAGACCGAGGGCGGCGGCCAGACGACCGGGCAGCAGCAGGAGGGCCACAAGGGGCCCGACCGGGCGAAGACCATCAAGACCACGGAATGCACCAACGCGGACGAGAACAGCCTCGACCCGGCCAAGGTCGACGCACCCGACTTCGTCTTCAAGAACGTCCGCTCCGTGAAGGAGTGTCTGCAGGCCGCCGGCTGGCAGTTCAAGGAGAAGCCCACCGACGAGAACCAGTGGGGCGAGGAGACGGTCATCGACCAGTACCCGCGAGGGGGCCAGCCGATGGACCCGGAGAAGACGACCATCGAGCTCACGGTCTCGACGGGCAACCCGGCCCAGTAGTCCGCCCGTAATCCTCACGGCAGCCCTGACGGCAGCCCTCACGGCCCGCGAGAGCGGCCCGGCGCACCTTCGCGGTGTGGCCGGGCCGCTCTCGTTTTGGTGCGTGCTGCCGTCTGCGTCTTCGGGCGTGCTGCCAGCCGCGTTTTCGTGCGTGCTGCCGTCTGCGTCGGTCCGGATGCCCCTTCTGTAGCGGTATGTGACGCTGAGCCTCCGATGGCTCGTCGGTACCGGACGGGAGGCGGTCGCCCGATGTTCCCCAGGCTCCGTACGCGTGTCTCCGCCACGCTGCTGGCGGTCCTGCTGTGGTGCGGACTCCTCGCGCAGGCGACCTGCGCGTCCCTGGCGTACGCGGCCGACCCGCTGCCCCCCGGCGACCCGGAGACCACTCCGGTCGCACGGAGCACCGCGGCCCCGCAGAGCGGCCGTCTCGCCGGCCGGAAGGCCGGAGCCGGGCGGGTGCGCCCCGGCCGGGCACCCGGACCGGAAGTGGTACGTCCGGCTCCGGTACGCGTCCCGCAGGTCCTGCCCAGCCCTCCGGCCACCCGTCCCGCCGCCCCTCCTCTCGTACGGAAGAGCCCCGCGCCGACGCGGCTGCGGCAGGCCGCCGGGGACCCGGTGGCGCTCGACTTCAGGCCGTTGCCGCTGGGGGCCGGGATCGTCCTGGTGGGGCTCGGACTGGGCTTCCTCGGGATGCGCCTGCGACGCCAGTGAGGGCACCGGCCCACCGGGACGGAGCTTGCCAGCGGGGCCATACTCGGTATACATACTGAGTATGTCCATCCGCCACGGGCTCCTCGCCCTCCTCGAACAGGGTCCTCGGTACGGCTCCCAGCTGCGTACCGAATTCGAGTCCCGTACCGGCGCCACCTGGCCCCTGAACGTCGGGCAGGTCTACACGACGCTCAGCCGCCTGGAGCGCGACGGCATGGTCGCCCCCGACGGCGACGACGACGCGGGACACCCGCTGTACGCGATCACCACCACCGGACGCGAGGAACTGCACCACTGGTTCGAGCGCCCGGTCGACCGCTCCAGCCCGCCCCGCGACGAGCTCGCCATCAAGCTGGCCATGGCCGTCGGCGCACCCGGCGTCGACATCCGGGCCGTCATCCAGGCCCAGCGGCACGCCACTCTCAAGGCCATGCAGGACTACACCCGGCTCAAGGCGCAGGCCCTGATCGCCGTCGAGTCCAGCAGCGGCCAGGAGGGCGACCGCGGCCGCGACGACATGGCATGGCTGCTCGTCCTGGAACAGCTGATCTTCCAGACCGAGGCCGAGGCGCGCTGGCTCGACCACTCCGAGTCCCGGCTCGTCCGGCTCTCCGCCACGGCCGTGCGGGGAGCCACCCCGCCCCAGGCCGACAGCCCGGCGGCTGCCGCCTCCGCCGACACCGCCACCGCTCGCGCGCGCGTCGGCCGCCGCTGAGCCCGTACGACCTGAACTCCGTACGGCCGTACTCCATACGGCCGGACCCCGTACGACCGAACCCCGTACGGCCCGACTTCCGTACGACCCGAACTCCGTACGACCCGCCTCGCCACCACACCCGTGCCGCGCGGCCTTCCAGGGGGGACCCCACACCCATGTCCGACCAGTCCCATCAGCCCCAGGCGTCACGGCAGCCCGTGCTGCAGCTGGAGCAGCTGACCCGTGTGCACGGCAGCGGCGCCACCGAGGTGCACGCCCTGCGCGGGGTGAACCTCTCCGTCTACCCCGGCGAACTCGTCGCCGTCATGGGCCCTTCCGGCTCCGGCAAGTCCACCCTGCTCACCATCGCGGGCGGCCTCGACCACCCGACCTCGGGCCGCGTCGTCGTCGAGGGCACCGACGTCACCCAGGTCAGCCGCAAGGAGCTGGCCGCCCTGCGCCGCCGCAGCATCGGCTACGTCTTCCAGGACTACAACCTCATACCCGCCCTGACCGCCGCGGAGAACGTCTCCCTGCCCCGCGAGCTGGACGGCATGTCGGCCCGCAAGGCCCGCGTCTTCGCGCTCGCCGCGCTGGAGGAGATGGACCTCGGCCACCTCGCCGACCGCTTCCCCGACGAGATGTCCGGCGGCCAGCAGCAGCGCGTCGCCATCGCCCGCGCCCTGGTCGGTGACCGCCGGCTGGTCCTCGCGGACGAGCCGACCGGCGCCCTGGACTCCGAGACCGGCGAGTCCGTGCTCGCCCTGCTCCGCTCGCGCTGCGACGCGGGCGCGGCCGGCATCCTCGTCACCCACGAGCCGCGCTTCGCCGCCTGGGCGGACCGGGTGGTCTTCCTGCGCGACGGCTCCGTCGTCGACGAGACCATGCGCAGCGACGCGGACTCCCTGCTCGCCACCGGCACCGGAACCGCCGGTCAGGCAGGCGCCAAGTGACCAGCTGGTACCACTCCTGGCTCGCGGCGATCCGCATCGCCCGCCGTGACGCCTGGCGCTCCAAGGGCCGCAGCATCCTGGTCCTCGCCATGATCGCGGTGCCGATCCTCGGCGTCAGCGCCATCGACGTCACCCTGCGCAGCGCCGAGCTGAACGACGATCAGACGCTCACCCGTCAGCTCGGTGCCGCCGACGCCCGGCTGAGTGACCCCGGTTGGGGCGGTCTCGCGGTCCTCCAGCCGCCGGACGCCCGGCGGAGGGGCGCCGAACCCGCCGTCGGCTACGACGCGTTCAAGAACAAGCCCCTCCCCGAGGGCAAGGCGGACATCTCCAAGGCCGTCCCGGCCGGTGCCAGGATCCTCACCGAGACCACAGCGATGACCCGGCTGCGCACCACGCACGGCCTGCTCGACACCGAGGCGCGGGAGATCAAGGCCGACGACCCGATGACGGCGGGCTCCCACACCCTGCTCGACGGGCGCTTCCCCGAGAAGGCCGGCGAGCTCGCCGCCACCGCCCACTTCCTGGAAGCCAGCGGGCTGAAGATCGGTGACAAGGTCACCGCCCGCTCGCTCGACACCGAGTTCACCCTGGTCGGCTCCTACGAACTGCCCAGCGTGCTGGACACCGACCAGGTCACGGCCCTGCCGGGGACGTTCATCGCACCCCTGAACAAGGCGCTGAAGAAGTCCGGGCTGCCGGAAACCACCGGCGACACCTCGTACCTCGTCTCCGTCGGCGGCGACGGTTTCACGTGGAACATGGTGAAGGCCGCCAACACCAAGGGCATCCAGGCCGACTCCCGGTCCGTGATCCTCTCCCCGCCGCCGGACTCCGAGGTCCCGTACTTCAAGAAGAACGGCTCCGACCAGGTCAAGTTCAGCAATGAGACCCAGCAGATGCTCGTGGTCGCCGCGACCATCGTCATCCTCGCCCTGCTGGAGATCTGTCTGCTGGCCGGACCCGCCTTCGCGGTGGGTGCCCGCCGCTCGCGCCGTCAGCTCGGCCTGGTCGGCGCCAACGGCGGCGACCGCCGCCACATCCGGGCCATCGTGCTCTCCGGCGGACTGGTCATCGGTGTCGCCGCGGCGATCGTGGGCACCGCCCTCGGCATCGCGCTGACCCTCGCCCTGCAGCCCGTCCTCGAAGACCTCATGGGCAAGCGGTTCGGCACGTTCACCCTGCGCCCGCTGGAGCTGCTCGGGATCGCCCTGGTCGCCGTGCTCACCGGTCTGCTGGCCGCGATCGTGCCCGCGATCACCGCCTCCCGGCAGTCCGTACTGACCTCGCTCACCGGCCGCCGCGGAGTGCGCCGGGCCAACCGGGTGCTCCCCGTCATCGGCGTCATCGCCGTCGTCCTCGGCGCGGCGGTCGCCCTGTACGGGTCGACCGCCAGCGACAGCATCCTGCTGGTCGCGGGCGGCAGCGCCGTCGCCGAACTGGGCGTGGTCGCCCTCACCCCGCTGCTGGTCGGAGCCTTCGGACGGATCGGCGGCTGGCTGCCGCTGTCGCCCCGGCTCGCCCTGCGCGACGCGGTGCGCAACCGGGGACGTACGGCACCCGCCGTCGCCGCCGTACTGGCCGCCGTCGCCGGAACCGTCGCGGTGGCCACGTACGCCGCCAGTGACGACTCGCAGAACCGCGCCAACTACCAGGCCCAGCTCCCGTACGGCAGCGGCCAGGCGGTCACCGACGAGGGCGGCGGGCGCGACGTGCCCGCGATCCGCTCCGCCGTGCAGTCGAACGTCTCCCTCGACGCCCTCGCCGATCTGCGGCGCATCGTCGTCGGCAGCAAGAACTGCACCGCGTACAGCGAGGACAAGGAGTGCGGCCAGTTCCAGATCGTGGTGCCCAAGGCCAACCGGTGCCCGCTGTACGAAGGTGAGGAGGGCCCCGAGCGCTTCCCCGTCGCCGAGCGGCGGAAGCTGGCCACGGACTGGCGCTGCGCCCGGCCCTACGAGGGTGGCACCGCTGCCAACACCAACGGTGTGATCGTCGCCGACGAGAACGCACTGAAGGCGCTCGGCATCACCGACGCGGGTGTGGTCGGCGCGATCAAGCAGGGCAAGGCCGTCTCCTTCGACCGGGCCAACGTGGTCAACGGCAAGACCGCCATCCGCCTCATCACCGACCACGAGAAGGCCGAAGCGGCGACCGCCGCCGGCAAGGACGCACCGGGCGAGGACCGGCAGCTGCCGGTGCACCTGGCACCGGCGAACATCAACCCCTACGGCATCCAGCTGCTGGTGCCCCCGTCGCTGGCCGAGTCCGCCAAGTTCACCACCGTCCCCTACGGTGTGCTCTTCTCCACGGCCGCGCTGCCCAGCACCGAACAGACGCAGTCCCTCACGGCTGCCTTCGACAAGGTGGGGCTGCAGGGCGGCATGATGGGCGGCTGGCTCATCGAGTCCGGGTACGACAGCAAGAACAGCATCGTGATGCTGGCCCTGACGGTGTTCGCCGGACTCGTCACCATCGGTGCGGCCGGCATCGCCACCGGGCTCGCCCAGGCCGACGCGGAACCGGACCTGAAGACCCTCTCCGCGGTCGGTGCCCCGCCCCGGGTGCGCCGCACCCTCAGCGGGTTCCAGTGCGGGACGGTCGCCCTGATGGGGGTGGTCCTCGGCTCGGCGGCGGGTGTCCTGCCCGCGATCGGGCTGATCCTCTCCCAGCGCCGGAAGTCCGCGGCCAACCTCCAGGAATCCCTCGACAGCGGCTGGGGCGGCATCAACTCGGCGACCGAGATGCCCATCGTGATCCCGTGGGAGACGCTGGCCGCACTGCTGGTCGTCGTACCGCTCGGCGCGGCGCTCCTCGCGGCCCTGGTCACCCGTTCCCGGGGCGCCCTGGCCCGCCGGGCGGAGGCCTAGCCCCTCGGTGGCCCGCGCGGCCGGGTAACGGAATCTGTGCCCCCGTACAAAGGTGGATCATCTTTGTACGGGGGCACACCCACTTGTGAAGCACGTGTACGAGAGAATGTCGGTATGGAGATGCCGAGGAGTGAACGGTCGCAGGAGAGCCCCCAGGTCCTGGTCGTCGGGCAGGACGGAATGGCGCTCGGCGGCGGTGACGACGAGTCGCGCGAGGTGCCTGTGACGGACATGGTCGAACAGCCCGCGAAGGTCATGCGGATCGGCAGCATGATCAAGCAGCTCCTGGAGGAAGTCCGTGCGGCTCCCCTGGACGAGGCGAGCCGGGTACGGCTCAAGGACATTCACGCCAGTTCCGTGAAGGAGCTGGAGGACGGGCTCGCCCCCGAGCTCGTCGAGGAGCTGGAGCGGCTCTCGCTGCCGTTCACCGAGGAGGCCATCCCCTCCGAGGCGGAACTGCGGATCGCGCAGGCCCAGTTGGTGGGCTGGCTCGAAGGACTCTTCCACGGCATCCAGACCGCGCTGTTCGCCCAGCAGATGGCGGCCCGCGCACAGCTGGAGCAGATGCGCAGGGCGCTGCCGCCGGGCGCCTCGCACGAGGACGACGAGGACGAGGGCCACGGCCAGGCGGCCCGCACGGGCGGCCCGTACCTCTAGGTCCTGCCTCTAGGTCCTGCGCCGCCAAGCGAATCGGCCCGGTTCCTTCCCGTACGTGGGGAGGGAGCCGGGCCGATTCGCTTGGCGGTCCTGTCAGTTCGCGGTGAGCAGGATCCGGTCAGTTGGCGGTGAGCAGGATCTTGCCGATGTGGCTGCCCTCGTCCAGCGCCCGGTGCCCCTCGGACGCCCGGTCCATCGGGAACACCTGGTCGACCACCGGGCGCACCCGCCCTGCGGCGATCATCGGCCACACGTGCTCGCGGACGGCCGCCACGATGGCCGCCTTCTCGCCCAGCGGGCGGGCCCGCAGCGAGGTCGCCGTGATCGCGGCCCGCTTGCGCAGCAGGGCGTTGAGGTTCAGCTCGCCCTTCACCCCGCCCTGGAGCCCGATGATGGCGAGCCGGCCGCTGGTGGCCAGCGCCTTCACGTTCTGGTCGAGGTACTTGGCGCCGATGATGTCGAGGATGACGTCCGCGCCCGTCCCGTCGGTGGCCTTGCGCAGCTCCTGCACGAAGTCCTGCTCGCGGTAGTCGATCAGGATGTCCGCGCCCAGCTCCGCGCACTGCGCCAGCTTCTCCGGGCCGCCCGCCGTGACCGCGACGCGGGCGCCGATGGCCTTGGCCAGCTGGATCGCCATGGTGCCGATGCCACTGGCGCCGCCGTGCACGAGCAGCGTCTCGCCGGGGCGAAGGTGGGCGATCATGAAGACGTTGGACCAGACCGTGGCGGCCACCTCGGGCAGCGCCGCCGCAGTCACCAGGTCCACCCCGTCGGGCACCGGCAGCAGCTGTCCGGCCGGTACGGCGACCTTCTGCGCGTAGCCGCCGCCCGAGAGCAGTGCGCACACCTCGTCGCCGACCGCCCAGCCGTGCACCCCGGCGCCGAGCGCCACGATGCGGCCGGAGCACTCCAGGCCGGGGTAGCGGGAGGCGCCGGGCGGCGGGTCGTAGAAGCCCTGGCGCTGGAGGAGGTCGGCGCGGTTGACCGCGCTCGCGACGACCTCGACGAGGACCTCGCCCTCGTTCGGGACGGGGTCGGGCACCTCCGCCCAGACGAGCGCCTCGGGGCCACCGGGTTCAGGGATCGTGATCGCATGCATGGCCACGAAACTACCCCCGGTGCCTGTGATCAGTCCGAAGAGCCCGGTGACCGGCCCCGGACCGGTGAAGTGGCGCCCTTCGCGCCGGGGAAAGTGGTACTCGGTCCCGCCGGTGGCTACTCGGCCGAGGTGAGCCGTACGGTGCCGGCCTCGTCGGCGCCCGGTGTCGCCCGGACGATCGCGATCACCCGGTCCGTGATCTGGAGCGGGCTGGCCTTCGGATCGTCGTAACCGAGCAGCTGGTGTCCGCGCAGCACGCTCACCACCAGGTCCTCGGTCTCCCGGACGTTCTTGCCGACCTCGCTCTTTATGACCGGCCGCTCGATCAGGTCGAGGCCGCTGCCCTGCTGGATCAGGTCCTCCATCACCGTGCCCGCGCTCGGGCTGAGCACGGAGAGGCCCAGCAGCCGGCCTGCCGCGCTCGCGCTGGTGATGACCGCGTCGGCGCCGGACTGGCGCAGCAGCGGGGCGTTCTCCTCCTCCCGGACCGCGGCGACGATCTTGGCGCCCCGGTTGAGCTGACGGGCGGTGAGGGTGACGAGGACCGCGGTGTCGTCGCGCTGGGTGGCGATGACGATCTGCCGGGCCCGCTGGAGCTCGGCCCGCAGCAGTACGTCGCTGCGGGTCGCGTCGCCCACCACCCCGGTCAGGCCCTCGGCGTTGGCCGTCTCGATGACCTTGACGCTGGGGTCGACGATGACGATCTGTTCCTTCTTCAGGCCGGTCGCGAAGAGGGTCTGCATCGCTGACCTGCCCTTCGTGCCGAAGCCGATGACAACAGTATGGTCGCGCAACTGGGACCTCCAGCGATTCAGCCGGAACTCTTCGCGCGTCCGCTCGGTGAGGACTTCGAGAGTGGTACCGACCAGGATGATCAGAAAGAGCACGCGCAGCGGCGTCACGAGCAGCACATTGGTGAGCCGTGCGGAGTCGCTGTACGGAACGATGTCGCCGTACCCGGTGGTGGAGAGGGTGACGGTCGCGTAGTAGACGGCGTCCAGGAGATCCACGGTGTCGTCGGAGTTGTCGTGGTAGCCGGCGCGGTCGATCCAGACGATCAGCACGGTCACCCCGAGCACCGCGAGCGCCATCATCAGACGCTTGCCCACTTGCCGCAACGGCCGCTCCACCACACGCTTGGGCAGCTTCACCGGTGCGGTGATCAGATGCTCGTCGGCATCCCTGGCCATGGCGTCCTTGCCAGGCAGTTTCACGTGAAACATCCTTCGCTCGGTCCGAGGGCCTCATCGGCGCGGTGTCGTCCGCACAGTTTCACGTGAAACATCCCTCGGCCCACGGTAGATCGAGGATCTCCAGTTCGTCCCCTGCTCGTGCACCACCGGGCGGTACGACGGCCAGACCGTCGGCCGCCGCGATCCCGCGCAGCATCGCCGGGCCGTTGTAGTGCAGCGGTACGGCATGCTCGGCGCCGGTCCGGTGATCGGCGCGGTGCGTGACGGGGACGAGCCGGGTGGAGCGGGGGTGGCCCGGGATCTCGTCGCGCACCGGGGCGCGGTACGGCTCTGCGGCCGGGCGGTGCCCGAGGGCGCGCAGCAGCGGCTCGGCGAGGGTGAGCAGTCCGGACACGGCGGCCAGGGGGTTGCCGGGCAGCCCCACCAGGTGGGTGTCGGGGGCGAGGCGGGCGAGCAGCATCGGGTGGCCGGGGCGCACTTCGACGCCGTCGACGAGGAGTTCGACACCGCTCTGGGCCGCCGGGCTCTGGGCCTCCGCGTCCTGGGTCGCCGAGTTCTGGGCCCCCGGGTTGTGGGCTGCCGCCGTGAGGAACGGACGGACGTGGTCGACCGGGCCCGCCGCCGTACCTCCGGTGGTGACGATCACATCGGCCTCCGAGCCGAGGATCGCCTTGCGCAGTGCCTGCGGGTCGTCGCCCAGGCAGCGGGTGTCGAGGACTTCGGCACCCAGCGCGCGCAGCCAGGGCGCGAGCAGCGGGCCGAGCGCGTCCCGGACCATGCCGTCGCGGGGCAGCCCGGAGGTCAGCAACTCGTCGCCCAGGACGAGCACTTCGACCGTGGGACGGGGAATCGTCAGCAGCTCGTCGTACCCGGCGGCGGCGGACAGCCCGAGCACGGCCGGGGTCACCACCGAGCCTGCGGGCAGCAACTGGTCGCCGGTGCGGCACTCCTGGCCACGGGGGCGGATGTCCTGACCGGGGATCACTTCCCGGCACGCGTACAGCCGCAGCTTGGTCTCGTCGGCGCGGGCGTGTTCGCTGCGGATCACGGCGGTCGCCTCGGCGGGGATCCGGGCGCCGGTGGCGATGCGGACGGCCTCGCCGTCGGAGAGGGGTTCGGCGGCGGCGCGGCCCGCGAGGATGCCGGCGCCCTCCTGGAAGGACCACGGCCCGGGGCCCGCCACGGCCCAGCCGTCCATGGCGGAGGTGTCGAAGGAGGGCAGGTCGGTGAGTGCTTCGAGCGGTTCGGCGAGAACCTGACCGAGTGCCTGATCCAGGGGTACGCGGCGGGGGCGGGCCGGGGCGTCGCGCCCGGCGCGGGCCGCCGTGGCGCGGGCTTCGGCCCAGGGGGTGGCGTCGGGGCGGGCGGGGACGGGCGGGGTGGGAGTGGTTTGGGAGGCCTTCTCGGGGGCTTCGGCGGGCTCGGGGGAGTCGGCGGTGGGGCGGGACTGTTCCGCCGAGTGGGTACCCGGGGCCGGAGTCGCGGCGTTTCCCGGGTTCTGGCCCGTGCCTGCTCCCGTGCTCGGGCTGGGGACGGCGGGCTGTTCGCGGTTCACCAGGGCGAGGGCCTGCTCGACCCCGTCGATCTCGCCCTGCTCCTGGCCGCTCATGCCGGGCCCGCCTCGGTGGCGCCGGGTGGGGTGGTGCCGGGCGAGGCCGTGCCGGGCGGGGTGTCGTCCTGCGGTGATTCCGCGACCCAACGGGCGGTCAGGGCCGTGGCCTTGCGGACGGCTTCGGCGACGGCCTCGGGGCCTTCGCCCCCGGCTCGTCCGGCCGCGTAACCGACCAGGAACGTCGTCAGAGGGGCGGCGGGTCGGGGGACGCCGTGCGCGGCGTCGCGTGCGAGGTCGAGGAGGAGGGGGATGTCGACGTCGATGTCGACACCGAGTTCGTCCTTGACTGCGTTGATCCATTCATCGAGCACATGCCCATGCTCCCTGATGCGGGCACGGGCCGCCGCGATGTCCTCCCAGGTGTCGCAGTCGAAGGAGGCCGACGGGGCGGCGGTGGTGACGCGGACGAGGGAGAGTCCGGCGGTGAGGAGTCGGAGCGGAAGTCCGGCGAGGGTCCCGTACTCCGCTGCCAGCAGCGCGAGTTCGCGGCGCATCGGCTCCGTCCGGTACACGGCGACGAGTGGCTGGTCGCGCCCGCCGCCGTCGACGAGCAGCGCCCCCTCGGCCTCGCCCCCGGTCTCGGCGCCGTTCTCGGCCTCGCGCGCGCCCGCCGTTTCCAGGGCCCGTACGAGCATGGCGACCGTCGCACGATCGACGAAGGGCAGGTCCACCGAGAGCACGACCACGAGCTCTGCCGTGGTCTCCCGCACCCCGGCGGCGAGGGCGGCCAGCGGGCCGCCGCCCGGCGGCTCCTCGCGCGCCCAGGTCACGGGGCGGGCCGTGGCACGGCTGCCGCCGACCACGACCGTCGCCCCGGCCTCGCCACAGGCGGTCAGGACCCGGTCGAGCAACGTCCGGCCGCCCACCGGCACCGCGGCCTTGTCCACCCCGCCGAGCCGCCGCCCGGCCCCACCGGCCAGCACGACGGCGTCGTACGGGGCAGTCCTCGGGGCATGCATCGCACTCATGCTCCGAAGTATGTACGGCCCGCCGTGCGGACGGCGGGCCGTCCCCCGAACGGTCAGAGCGTGCGCAGCAGCAGCTCCGGGTGTTCCACGCAATCGGCGACGAACCGCAGGAACCCGCCGGCCGTCCCGCCGTCGCAGACCCGGTGGTCGAAGGTCAGCGACAGCTGGACCACCTGCCGGACGGCCAGTTCGCCCTCGTGCACCCACGGCTTGGGCACGATGCGGCCGACGCCGAGCATCGCCGCCTCCGGGTGGTTGATGATCGGGGTGGAGCCGTCGACGCCGAACACCCCGTAATTGTTGAGCGTGAAGGTGCCGCCGGTGAGCTGGACCGGGGTGAGCCGGCCGGCCCTCGCCGCCTCCGTCAGCCGTACGATCTCCTCGCCCAGCGACTCCACGTTCCGGGTGTGGGCGTCGCGCACCACCGGGACGACCAGGCCCCGGTCCGTCTGCGCGGCGAACCCGAGGTGCACTCCCGGCAGCCGCACCACTTCGCGCGCCTCGGTGTCCACGGTGGAGTTGAGCTCGGGGAAGCGGGCGAGGGCCGCCGTACAGATACGGGCGAGCAGCGCCAGGACGGAGACCTTGGGGCCGCCGCCCACGCTGTTCATCGCCGCCCTGGCCGCCATCAGCGCCGTCGCATCGGCGTCGACCCAGCAGGTGGCGTCGGGTATCTCGCGGCGGCTGCGGGACAGCTTGTCGGCGACCGCGCCGCGCACCCCCTTGAGCGGAATGCGCTCACCGGCTCCGGCGGACGCGGGTGCGGGCGCCGCCACTGCTGCCGCGACGGGCTCCGGCTGCCGTATCGCCTGTTCCACATCGGTGCGCAGGATGAGCCCCTGCGGCCCCGACCCGTTCAACTGCCGCAGGTCCAGGCCGTTCTCGCGCGCCAGACGCCGTACGAGGGGCGAGATCACCGGTACGGGCCCGGCGTGCGCCACGGGGGCCGCCACCACGGCACGGACCGGAACAGCAGTCGGAGCAGCACTCGTAGTGGCGGTCGGAGCGGCACCCAGCGCGGCACGCGAAGCAGCAGCACCTCCGGCCGCCCCGTCGACCCGCACCCTCCGGCGGCGCGCCGCCGGAGCCGTAGTGCCGTAGCCCACCAGCACATTGCCCGAGCCGGAGTCCAGGGCGGCAGCCGCCCCGGGGTCCGAGCCGCCGGAACGCTCTTCCCCGGCCGGTGCGTCCGCGCCGACCGCCACCGTCAACAGCGGCGAGCCGACCGGGAGTTCCGTGCCCTCCTCGCCGAACCTGGCCGTGACCACGCCCCCGTACGGGCACGGCACCTCGACCATCGCCTTGGCCGTCTCGACCTCGACCACCGGCTGGTCGACGGCGACGACGTCGCCCACTTCCACCAGCCAGCGCACTATCTCCGCCTCGGTCAGTCCCTCGCCGAGGTCCGGCAGTTTGAACTCCAGCACCTGGGCCATCTCAGTCCTCCCACTGGAGCCGCGCGACCGCGTCCAGCACCCGGTCGACGCCGGGCAGGTGGTGGCGCTCCAGCATCGGCGGCGGATAGGGGATGTCGAGCCCCGCGACCCGCAGCACCGGGGCCTCCAGGTGGTGGAAGCACTGCTCCGTGATGCGGGCGGCGATCTCGCCGCCGGGTCCGCCGAAGCCGGTGGACTCGTGGACGACGACCGCGCGGCCGGTGCGCCGTACCGAAGCGGCCACCGTCTCGTCGTCGAACGGGACCAGCGAGCGCAGGTCGACGACCTCCAGGTCCCAGCCCTCGGCCGTGGCCGCCTCGGCGGCCTCCAGGCACACCGGCAGCGAGGGGCCGTAGGTGATCAGGGTGGCGCTGCGGCCGGAGCGGCGTACGACCGCCTTGCCTATCGGGGCGACGGCGGACGGCGCTTCCGGCGACCAGTCGGCCTTCGACCAGTACAGCCGCTTGGGCTCCAGGAAGACCACCGGGTCGTCGGAGGCGATGGCCTCGCGCAGCATCCCGTACGCGTCCTCGACCGTGGCCGGGGTGACGACGTGCAGGCCGGGGGTGGCCATGTAGTACGCCTCGGAGGAGTCGCTGTGGTGCTCGACGCCGCCGATGCCACCGCCGTACGGAATGCGGATGGTCAGCGGCATCGGCAGGGCGCCGCGCGTGCGGTTGCGCATCTTGGCGACATGGCTGACGAGCTGCTCGAACGCCGGGTAGGCGAAGGCGTCGAACTGCATCTCGACGACCGGCCGCAGCCCGTACATCGCCATGCCGACGGCCGCCCCGAGGATCCCCGCCTCGGCCAGCGGTGTGTCCGTACAGCGGTCCTCGCCGAACTCCTTGGCCAGCCCGTCGGTGATCCGGAAGACCCCGCCGAGCGCGCCGACGTCCTCGCCCATGACGTGCACCGTCGGGTCCTCGGCCATCGCGTCGCGCAGCGCCCGCTGGAGGGCCTGGGCCATGCTCGCGGGTTTCGCCGCCGTCTTCTTCTCGGCCACGGTGGTCATCGGCCCGTACCTTCCGCTTCGTCTCCGAGCCCGTTCTCGGCCTCGGCGTCCAGCTCGGCCCGCAGCCGGGCCTCCTGCTCCCTGAGCTGGCCGGTCCGCTCCGCGTACACATGGGTGAAGAGGTCCATCGGGTCGAGCACCGCGTCCGCGTTCATCCGCGCCCGCAGGTCGGCGGCCATCGTCTCGGCGGCCTCCTTGACCTCCCGTACGCCCTCGTCGTCCAGCAGCTCGCGCCGCACCATTTCCCGCTCCAGCAGGGCGATCGGGTCGTGGTCGCGCCAGGCCTCCACCTCGGCGTCGCCCCGGTAGCGGGTGGCGTCGTCGGCGTTGGTGTGGGCCTCCATCCGGTACGTGACGGCCTCGATCAGGGTGGGGCCGCCGCCCCGGCGGGCCCGCTCGACGGCCGCGGAGAGCACCTCGTGCATGGCCGCCGCGTCGTTCCCGTCGACCAGCCGGCCCGGCATCCCGTACCCGACGGCCTTGTGGGCCAGGGAGGGGGCGGCGGTCTGCTTGGCCAGCGGTACGGAGATCGCGAAGCCGTTGTTCTGCACGAGGAAGACCACCGGGGCCTGCCAGACGGCCGCGAAGTTCAGCGCCTCGTGGAAGTCGCCCTCGCTGGTGCCGCCGTCGCCGACCATCGCCAGCGCGACCACGTCGTCGCCCTTCAGGCGGGCGGCGTGGGCGAGGCCCACCGCGTGCGGCAGCTGGGTGGCCAGGGGGGTGGACAGCGGCGCTATGCGCACCTCTCGCGGGTCGTACCCGGTGTGCCAGTCACCGCGCAGCAGCGTCAGCGCCTGTACGGGGTCCAGGCCGCGTGCCACGGCGGCGAGGGTGTCGCGGTACGACGGGAACAGCCAGTCCTGCTCCTTGAGGACCAGCGCGGCAGCCACCTCACAGGCCTCCTGGCCGGTGCTGGAGGGGTAGACGGCGAGCCTGCCCTGCCGGGTGAGGGCGGTGGCCTGCGCGTTGTACCTGCGGCCGCGCACCAGCTCGGCGTAGAGCCTGCGCATCAGGGCGGGGTCGAGCCCGTCGGCGGACGGGGTGCCGAGCACCCGGTACGGCTCGGGGTCGGGGAGCAGCGGGGCGGGGTCGGTCCGGGGTTTCCAGGCCGGCGGGGGGCTGGGCCGGTAGGCCGTGCTGCCCGGCATCTCTTGAATCGTCACGACGAACACCTCCTCTTGGGAGCGGTACACAAGCGGCGCGAAGCGGTCCGAGGGAGCGCCGGGTCCCGAAGCCGAGATGTGGCGCGTCTCACCTACCGATTGTTCGGTCGTGGGTGCAGTTTGGCTACAGGCGGCGTCACCCTGTGGACAAACGGTTCTTCACAGCCTGGGATGGGAACAGGACGTCCATGACGGGGAGGCGGGGACGCATGCCAGCTGAACAAATGGCCGGATCGGGTGACGGTTTTCCCAGAAACCCGGGAGATATCCACAGGCCCGAGCCTCCTGCGAGGCCCCTGGACTCCATCGACCAGGACATCCTGCGCATGCTCCAGACGGACGGCCGCGCCTCGATACGGTCGGTGGCCGAGCACGTCCATGTGTCGCGGGCCAACGCCTACGCGCGGATCAACCGCCTCCTGGACGATGGCGTGATCCGTGGCTTCAGCGCCCGCGTGGACCACGAAAGGGCAGGTCAGGGCGCCTCCGCCTATATCACCCTGAAGATCGTCCAGAACTCGTGGCGGACGGTCCGCGAGGAGCTGCAAGCACTCCCCGGGGCCGCCCACATCGCACTGGTCAGCGGAGATTTCGACGTCCTGCTGCTGGTCCACACCCCCGACAACAGGACGCTCCGCGAGCTGGTCCTGACGAAGATCCAGGCCATACCGGAGGTGCTGAGCACCCGCACCCTGCTGGTCTTCGAGGAAACCGACCTGGACCCGCAGCAGGACTGAACGGAGTCAGCGGGATCAGCAGGACCGAGCGGGGTCGGCAAGACCGAGCGGGGTCGGCAGGACCCGAGCGGGCTCAGGCGGTGCGCAGCCCGTCGAAGGCCATCCCCACCAGGGTGTCCACCAGCTGGTCCTGCTCCGCGGCCCCGTCGGGGTGCGGCCGGTACCACTCCACCAGCGAGTTGATCATCCCGAAGAGCAGCCGGGTCGCCAGCCGGATGTCCACGTCCGCCCGCAGGTCCCCGTCTGCGGCGGCGGCCTTCAGCAGATCGGACACCCGCTGGTCGAACTCGCGGCGCCGCTCCAGCGCCCACCGCTCGGTCTGGGTGTTGCCGCGCACCCGCAGCAGCAGCGTCACGTACGGCAGTTCCGCCATCAGCACCTCGACGGTGCGCCGGGTGACGTACTCGACCCGCTCGATGGCCCGCCCGCGCTGCGCACCCGGCTCCTCCAGGGCGGCGAAGAGGCCGTCCAGCGCCCGGCTGACCGCGCGCCGCAGCAGTTCCTCCTTGCCGGATACGTGGTGGTAGATCGACGACTTGGAGATCCCGGCGGCCTTGGAGAGGTGCTCCATCGAGGTGCCGTCGTAACCGCGCTCGTTGAAGACGCGCACGGCCACGGCGAGCAGCGTCTCGGGGGTGTAGGTGTCCCGCTTTCCGGCGCCGACCGTACGGTCGGCGCCGGTGCGTGCCGTGGTGCTCATGAGGTGGACTCCTGCTCTGCGTACCCCTGCCGGTAGTGCGCCAGGGAGGGTGCGTAACGGCCGGTGGGGCAGCGGGAGTGCAGGGCGGTGAGCAGGTCGAAGGACCAGTCGCCGGTGAGGGCGCGGCCCCATTCCAGCGGTCCGCGCGGGTAGTTGACGCCCAGCCGCATCGCGGTGTCGATGTCCTCGGCGGTGGCGACGCCCTTGGCGACGGCGTCCAGCGCGAGGTCGACGAGCATGGCGACCGTACGGCCGACGATCATGCCGGGAACGTCCCCGATGACGCTGACGTCCTTGCCGAGCGCCTGGAAGAGCCCGACCGCCTCCTTGAGGGTCTCCTCGGACACGTCGTCGGAGGCGGACAGCGCGATCCGGGTGGCGGCCCGGTAGTCGAGGGCCAGGTCGAAGTAGACGACGTCGCTGTACTCGACGGAGGTGTTGCCGTCGACGAGCGAGAGCTGACCGCCGCCGGGCAGCCCGATGTACGCGCCGTCCGCCGTCACCTTGGTCACCTCGATGCCGTCCGCCTCCTCCAGCATCGTGATCACCTCGGCGGCCGGGCCGAAGTCCCCGGCGACGGTGATCCGCGCGGGCGCCGCCTCTGCGGAGGCGGTGTGCGGTGCGGGCCGCACGGCTCCCTCCCCGTACGGGAACCAGCCGTGCCCCGCCTTCCTGCCGAGCCGCCCCGACTCGACCAGGCGGCGCTGCGGCAGCGAGGGCACGAACTTGGGGCTCTGGTAGAAGGCCTCCCAGACCGACCGCGAGACGGCCTCGTTCACGTCCTGGCCGATCAGGTCGGTCAGCTCGAAGGGGCCCATCCGGAAGCCGCCGGACTCGCGCAGTACGGCGTCGATGGTGGCCGGGTCGGCGGCCTGTTCCTCGTACACCGCGAAGGCCTCGGCGTAGAAGGGGCGGGCGATCCGGTTGACCAGGAAACCGGGGGTGTCCGCGCAGCGCACCGGCGTCTTTCCCCAGGCCAGCACCGTGTCGTACGCGCGCGTGGCCGCGTCCGCGTCCGTCGCGAAGCCGCTGACGACCTCGACGAGGGGGAGCAGCGGCGCCGGGTTGAAGAAGTGCATGCCGACGAAGCGGCCGGGGTGCCTCAGTCCGCCGGCGATCGCGGTGACGGACAGCGAGGAGGTGTTCGTGGCGAGCAGGCAGTCGGCGGCGACCAGCTCCTCCAGGGAGCGGAACAGCTGCTGCTTGACCGGGAGTTGTTCCACGATCGCCTCGACGACGAGCGCGGAGGCGGAGAGGTCCCGCAGGTCGTACGCGGGGTGCAGCCGCCCCAGTGCTTCCTTCGCCGCCGCCTCGTCGAGGCGCCCCTTCTCCACCAGTCGCTCCACGCGCGCGCGGACGGCGGCGTCCCCCGCCGTGGTGCGCTCGGCGTCCACGTCGAAGAGGAACACCGGGTGTCCGGCCATGAGGGCGACCTGGGCGATGCCCTGGCCCATGGTGCCGGCGCCGACGACGGCGACGGTGCGGGCGCGCTCGATTGCTGTCATGCGGCCAATCCTCCCGGACGAGATGTGCAGGGCTTTACGTCGGCCCCCTTGTCCCGACCGATCGTTCGGTTACTCTAACTTCTGTCCGCCTCTTTCCGCCCGCCTCCGCCCGTCGAGGAGTTGGTCCGCCGCAATGCAGCCGTCCCAGAAACTGACAGAGCTGACCGAGGCCCACCGGCCCACACTGGAGAAGGCCCTCGACGCGATCCGCACCCGTGAGTACTGGTCGCCGCACCCCGAGCACCCCAAGGCGTACGGGGAGAGCGCGGCGGCGGACGGCCTCGCCGCGTTCGAGGCGCTGAAGAACACCCGCTTCGACCTGGGC
The DNA here is from genome assembly GCF_055579625.1 of Streptomyces sp. NPDC032721. Taxonomy (NCBI): domain Bacteria; kingdom Bacillati; phylum Actinomycetota; class Actinomycetes; order Kitasatosporales; family Streptomycetaceae; genus Streptomyces; species Streptomyces sp. NPDC032721. Next base: position 93,983 of record NZ_JBVIMX010000004.1, read on the forward strand.
GACCAGCCCGGCACCGACGCCTGGGTGGGCGGCTCCGCGGCCGACGGCGGCGAGGTGTCGCCGTACGGGCCCGAGCTGGGCATCTCGTACCCGCACTCCGACGTCGACGTACTGCTGCCCGCGATGCGCGCGGGCATGGGCGCCTGGCGGGACGCGGGCCCGGAGGTCCGGGCCGTGGTCTGTCTGGAGATCCTGGCCAGGATCAGCGCCCGCACCCACGAATTCGCGCACGCGGTGATGCACACCAGCGGGCAGGCCTTCATGATGGCGCTCCAGGCGGGCGGCCCGCACGCCCAGGACCGCGGCCTGGAAGCGGTCACGTACGCCTACGCCGAGCAGACCCGGGTCCCCGGCACCGCGGCCTGGTCGAAGCCGCAGGGCAAGCGCGACCCGCTCAACCTGTCGAAGGCCTTCACGGCCGTGCCGCGCGGCATCGCCCTGCTGATCGGCTGCAACACCTTCCCGACCTGGAACGGCTACCCGGGCCTGTTCGCGTCGCTGGCCACCGGCAACCCGGTCCTGGTCAAGCCGCACCCGCGCGCCGTACTGCCGCTCGCCATGACGGTGAAGGCCGCCCGCGAGGTCCTGGCCGAGGCGGGCTTCGACCCCAACCTGGTCGCGCTGACGGCCGAGCGGCCCGGCGAAGGCATCGCCAAGACCCTCGCCACCCGCCCCGAGATCAAGATCATCGACTACACGGGGTCGACCGCCTTCGGCGACTGGCTGGAGGCCAACGCCCGCCAGGCGCAGGTCTACACGGAGAAGGCCGGCGTCAACACCGTCGTCGTCGACTCCACCGACAACTACAAGGGCATGCTCTCCAACCTGGCCTTCTCGCTCTCCCTCTACAGCGGCCAGATGTGCACCACCCCGCAGAACCTCCTGATCCCCCGCGACGGGATCGGTACGGACGCGGGCCCCAAGTCGTACAACGAGGTCGTCGAGGACCTCGCCAAGTCGGTGGGCGGCCTGCTCGGCGACGACGCCCGCGCGAACGCACTGCTCGGCGCACTGGTCAACCCGGACGTGAAGGCCCGTCTGGAGACGGCGGCCTCCCTGGGCGAAGTCGCCCTGGCCAGCCGGGAGATCAGCAACCCCGACTTCCCGGAGGCGACCGTCCGCACCCCCGTCATGGTCAAGCTGGACGGTGCGAAGCCGGACGCCGAGGCGGCCTACATGTCGGAGTGCTTCGGCCCGGTCTCCTTCGCCGTCGCCGTTGACTCCACCACCGACGCCCTCGCCCTGCTGCGCCGCACCGTCCGCGAGAAGGGTGCGATGACCGTCGGCGCGTACACGACCTCCCCCGAGGTGGAGCGGGCCGTCGAGGAGGTCTGCCTGGAGGAGTCCGCGCAGCTCTCCCTCAACCTCACGGGCGGCGTCTACGTGAACCAGACCGCCGCGTTCTCCGACTTCCACGGCTCCGGCGGCAACCCGGCAGCCAACGCCGCCCTCTGCGACGCGGCCTTCGTCGCCAACCGCTTCCGGACGGTGGAGGTACGCCGCCAGGCCTGAGGTTCCCCCTCGGCCCGACGCACGTACCCCGAGAACGAATGCCGTGACCCGAGCCCCCCAAGCCGGGTCACGGCATTCCTCGTTGTTTCACGTGAAACATGGCTCGGTGCTGGACGGTGCTACGAGATCTCCGCGTACCGCTGCACCCACGCATGCATCGCGATCGCCGCCGCGGCACCCGCGTTGATCGACCGCGTCGAGCCGAACTGGGCGATCGAGCAGACCATCGACGCGTGCTTCCGCGCCTCTTCGGTCAGCCCCGGCCCCTCCTGCCCGAACAACAGCACACACCGCTTCGGCAGCACGGTCCGCTCCAGGGGGACCGCCCCCGGCAGGTTGTCGATACCGATGATCGGTACGCCCTCGTCCGCCGCCCACGCGGTCAGCGACTCGGTGTCGGGGTGGTGGCGGACGTGCTGGTAGCGGTCGGTGACCATCGCCCCGCGCCGGTTCCAGCGGCGGCGGCCCACGATGTGGATCTCCTTGGCGAGGAAGGCGTTGGCGGTCCGCACCACGGACCCGATGTTGAAGTCGTGGCCCCAGTTCTCGACGGCCACGTGGAAGTCGTGCCGACGGGTGTCCAGGTCGGCGACGATCGCCTCACGCGTCCAGTAGCGGTACGGGTCGACCACATTGCGGCGGTCGCCGTGCGCGAGCAGTTCCGGGTCGTACCGCTCACCCTCGGGCCACGGCGCGGGGTGCGGCCCGACGCCGATCTCGGTGCCGAAGCCCTCGTCGTACTGCGTCGGCTCGGCACCGGCCGGCTCGGGGTCTGTGGTGTTCTCGCTGCTCACCCCACGAGCGTACGGGGCTGTTTCTCGGCCTCCGTACGTCGCTGCCCCGCGGCCTTGTCCACAGGCCGCCCGATCACCTTGTCGCGCACCCGGGCGGCTCGGCCGCCCAGCCACACCAGGAAGACGGTCGGCAGGAACACCGCGTCCGCGGCGATCATCGCGAGCGAGAAGAACGGCAGTCCGAGCAGCACCGCGATGCTCGCGTGCTCCACGATCATGAGCGCCAGCAGGACGTTCTTGACCCGCCGGTTGAACAGGGTGAAGGGGAACGCGACCTGCACGATCACCGTTCCGTACGTCACCAGCATCACCATCACGCCGCTCGACGCGAGCAACCCGGAGAGGCCCGGCCAGGGGGTGAAGTAGTCCAGGTGCAGCGGGTAGTAGATCGCGGTGCCGTCCTGCCAGCGCGAACCCTGCACCTTGTACCAGCCGGCCGTCGCGTAGACGAAGCAGACCTCGGCCATGATCACGAGCAGTGCCGTGTTGTGCAGGAGGTTCGCCAGCACGTCCAGCAGGAGCCGGGGCTCGCCGTCCGCGTACCGGCACACCGCCCACCACAGGGCCTGGGCCAGCAGCAGCGACCAGAAGACCAGCAGCCAGCCCCAGCTCATCAGGTTCAGGAAGGTGACCACCGCGAGGGCCACGCCGAGCACCGTCCACAGGGCGGGCCCGACCCGGTCGCGCACCGCCGCGGCGACCACGCCGCCCGCGGCCCGAACCCGGCGCGCGTCCAGCGACCACACCTGGCCGCAGCGGGTCAGCACCAGGTAGATCGCCATCAGGTGGATGACGTTGTCGCCGCCGTCGCCCAGGAAGACGCTGCGGTTCTGGAGGGACAGCACGCCGACCATGAACAGGACGGACATGGTCCGGGTGCGCCAGCCGAGCATCAGCAGGACGCAGGACGCCATCGACACGACGTACACGCACTCGAACCACAGGGGGCTGTCCGTCCACATCAGGACGGAGAACGCCTTGTTGTCGGCGACGATCTGCTGCGCCATGTCCCAGCCCCACGGACCCCGGGGCCCGTACAGCTCGTGTCGGTGCGGCAGCTCGCGCACCAGGAACAGCAGCCAGGTCGCGGAGAACCCGATGCGGATGATGGCGCTCTGGTACGGGCCCAGGGCGGCCGACGTGACGCGCTGGACACCCCGCTGGAGGGCGCCGACCAGCTTGCGGTAGAGCCCGCGGAAACGGTTCTCGGGCCTGGCGGCGGGGGCGGGGACGGCGGGCACGGGGCCGGGCACGGGGCCGGGCACGGGCACGGGGCCGGACGAGGGGCCGTCGCCGAAGCCGTCGCGGGGCCCGGGAGTCTGCGTGCTCACTTGGTCACCCCTGCCTCTTCGGCGTTCTCCGAGAGGTCGGCCGGCGTCACGGTCCACCACGGCAGCAGCCGGTACGTGGGCGTGGTGGCGACCTTCTCCGTGCTCCACGGCGGGGGCTTCACCGTGGTGGTGCGCGAGCGCACCTGGATGCGGACGACGGCGCCGCCCATGTCGAGCTCGGACATCCGGTCCAGCACGATGCGTCGTATGTAGCGCTCGGAGAGGTCTCCGCGCATGCCGAGGGACTGGTTCTTCTCGTCGTGCCAGCCGGTGTAGAAGTCCCAGCCACGGCGCAGCTGGTTCTGGACGGTGTGGCTGGGCAGCAGGCTGCCGCGGATCTTCCCGGCGTCCCTCGCGGTCAGGTCGATCCACTCCGTGGTGCGCCACTGCCCGCTCTTGGTGCGGATCTGGGCGCGGGACTGGACGGCGACGTTCTGCTGGAGGGGGTTGGGGGCGAACAGCTTCCAGTTCTGCTCGAACTCCGGATTGACCCAGGCGTCGACGGCCTTCGCGTTCTCCTTGCTCAGCGTGTTGGACGGGCTGACGTGCAGGAAGACCATGCCGAGGTGGACGAGGGCGGTGACGCCGATCAGCGCGAGCGCGAGGGCGGCGACGACCTGGGAACGGAAGGAGAGCCCGGCGATCCCGGACTTCTCCGGAGCCCCGGCAGGGGCCGCCGGGGCGCCGGCACCTGCTCCGTCGCTGGTGACAGGGCCGGTTCCGGCCTTGTCGTCGTACGAATCCATCCCGCCCCGATCAGCACGCGTCGGCCAGTTATCCACAGAGGTTGACACCCTACGGGCCGTCGCCCCACCATTGAAGTCGTCGAACCGAACGATCGGTCGGTAGGTGGCACAGGGGGCCAGGATGACGACAGTGACGCCAGAGCAGACTCCGCCGGGGCCGGAAGCCGCGGGCGAGGCGACGCACCAGGCGGCGTTCGACGCCGCCGTCGCCGCCGACGAGCGCATCGAGCCACGGGACTGGATGCCGGACGCGTACCGCGCCTCCCTGGTGCGGCAGATCGCCCAGCACGCCCACTCCGAGATCATCGGCATGCAGCCGGAAGCCAACTGGATCACCCGCGCCCCCTCACTGCGCCGCAAGGCGATCCTGATGGCCAAGGTCCAGGACGAAGCGGGCCACGGCCTCTACCTCTACAGCGCCGCCGAGACGCTCGGCACCGGCCGCGACGAACTCCTCGACAAGCTCCACTCCGGCCGCCAGAAGTACTCGTCGATCTTCAACTACCCCACCCTGACCTGGGCCGACGTCGGCGCGATCGGCTGGCTGGTGGACGGCGCGGCCATCACCAACCAGGTCCCGATCTGCCGCTGCTCCTACGGGCCCTACGCACGCGCCATGGTCCGCATCTGCAAGGAGGAGTCCTTCCACCAGCGCCAGGGGTACGAATCCCTGCTCGCCCTGTCGAACGGCACCCCGGAGCAGCACGCGATGGCACAGGACGCGGTGGACCGCTGGTGGTGGCCGTCACTGATGATGTTCGGCCCGCCCGACGACGAGTCCTCGCACTCCGCCCAGTCCATGGAGTGGAAGATCAAGCGCCACTCCAACGACGAGCTGCGCCAGCGCTTCGTCGACATCGCCGTCCCGCAGGCCGAATCCCTGGGCCTCACCCTCCCCGACCCCGACCTGCGGTGGAACGAGGAACGCGGGCACCACGACTTCGGCGCCATCGACTGGACCGAGTTCTGGGACGTGCTCAAGGGCAACGGGCCCTGCAACGACCAGCGGATCACCCAGCGCCGCCGGGCCCACGAGGAGGGCGCCTGGGTACGCGACGCCGCCGCGGCGTACGCGGACAAGCACAGCGCACGCCACAGCGGCGCACAGCACACGAGGGGGACGGCAGCATGACCGGCACGGCTTCGCACCACGACTGGCCACTGTGGGAGGTGTTCGTGCGCTCGCGCCGCGGACTGTCCCACACCCACGCCGGCAGCCTGCACGCCCCGGACGCCGAAATGGCCCTGCGCAACGCCCGCGACCTGTACACCCGCAGGTCGGAAGGCGTCTCGATCTGGGTGGTGCCGTCCACCGAGATCACCGCGTCGTCCCCCGACGAGAAGGACTCCTTCTTCGAACCGGCCGGCGACAAGCCCTACCGGCACCCCACCTTCTACGAGATCCCGGACGGGGTGAAGCACCTGTGACCACCACACCCGCGCCCCGCACCGCCGCCCTCGCGCTCGGCGACGACGCCCTGGTCCTCTCCCACCGGCTGGGGGAGTGGGCGGGCCACGCCCCCGTACTGGAGGAAGAGGTCGCCCTCGCCAACATCGCGCTGGACCTCCTCGGCCAGGCCCGCATCCTGCTCTCCCTCGTCGGCGACGAGGACGAACTGGCCTACCTCCGCGAGGAACGGGACTTCCGCAACCTCCAGCTCGTCGAGCAGACCAACGGCGACTTCGCCCACACCATCGCCCGCCAGCTCTTCTTCTCCACCTACCAGCACCAGCTGTACGCACAACTGGCCGCCGGAGAAGGGGACTTCGCCCCGCTCGCCGCCAAGGCGGTCAAGGAGACCGCGTACCACCGCGACCACGCCGAGCAGTGGACCCGGCGGCTGGGCGATGGCACCGAGGAGAGCCACACCCGGATACAGCGCGCGGTCGACGCGCTGTGGCGCTTCACCGGCGAGCCCTTCCAGCCGGTCGAGGGCCTGGACGGCGTCAACTGGCAGCAGCTGGAGGCGGACTGGCTGGCCTCCGTGACGGGCGTACTGGAGCAGGCGACCCTGACCGTGCCCGAAGGACCGCGCACCGGAGCATGGACGGCCGGCGCCGGACGGCAGGGCCTGCACACCGAACCCTTCGGCCGGATGATCGCCGAAATGCAGCACCTGCACCGCAGCCACCCGGGGGCGACATGGTGACCGCCACCCCCCTGGAAGAAGAACTGCACCGCCTGGCCGGCTCGGTACCCGACCCCGAACTCCCGGTGATCACCCTGGCGGAACTGGGCGTGCTGCGCTCGGTCCACGTCTCCGCACCCGGCAAGGTCGAGGTCGAACTGACCCCGACGTACACGGGCTGCCCGGCGATCGAGGCGATGTCCGCCGACATCGAACGGATACTCCACGAGAGCGGCGGCATGGCCGAGGTGTCGGTGCGCACCGTGCTCTCCCCCGCCTGGTCGACGGACGACATCAGTGCCGAAGGGCGGCGCAAGCTGGCCGAGTTCGGGATAGCACCGCCGCGCACCACCCGCGACGTGGCGAGCGAGCCGATACCCCTCTCGCTGGCCATCCGCTGCCCGCACTGCGGATCCATCGACACCGAACTGCTCAGCCGGTTCTCCTCCACCGCGTGCAAGGCACTGCGCCGCTGCGCGTCCTGCCGCGAACCCTTCGACCACTTCAAGGAGTTGTAGATGCCGTTCCACCCGCTCCGGGTCCAGGGCATCGAGCGGCTCACGGACGATGCGGTGGCCGTCACCCTCGCCGTGCCGCCCGAACTGCGCGAGACCTTCCGGCACGTGCCCGGCCAGCACCTGGCGCTGCGGCGGATCGTGGACGGGCAGGAGATCCGGCGCACGTACTCGATCTGCGCACCCGCCGTCGAAGCCCCCGGGGAGCCGGTGCTGCGGGTCGGCATCCGCCTCGTCGACGGCGGCGCCTACTCCACGTACGCCCTCAAGGAACTCCTGGTCGGGGACACCGTCGAGGCGATGCCGCCGATGGGCCGGTTCACCCTGGAACCCCGCGACGGGTACTTCGCCGCCATCGTCGGCGGCAGCGGCATCACCCCGGTGCTGTCGATCGCGACGACGCTGCTGGCGCGGCGGCCGGACGCCCGGTTCTGCCTGATCCGCAGCGACCGGACGGCCGCGTCCACCATGTTCCTGGAGGAGATCGCCGACCTCAAGGACCGCTTCCCCGGCCGGTTCCAGCTGGTCACAGCACTGTCGCGGGAGGAGCAGCAGTCCGGGCTGCCGTCCGGTCGGCTCGACGAGGAGCGGCTGACACAGTTGCTGCCCGCACTGCTGCCGGTGCCGGAGATCGACGGCTGGTACCTGTGCGGTCCCCTCGGCCTGGTGCAGGGCGCCGAGCGTGCGCTGCGCGGCCTCGACGTCGGCCGGGACCGCATCCACGAGGAGATCTTCCACGTCGACGACGGACCGTCGTCCTTCGCCCCCGCCGCGACGGTGCCCGCCGCCGTGGGCGGCACGCTGACCGCGACGCTCGACGGCCGCTCCGGGACCTGGCCCGTACAGGACGGCGAATCGCTCCTGGAGACGGTGCTGCGGGCCCGCGCGGACGCGCCCTACGCCTGCAAGGGCGGAGTGTGCGGAACGTGCCGGGCGTTCCTGGTACGCGGCGAGGTGCGCATGGAGCGGAACTACGCGCTGGAGGCGGAGGAGACCGACGCGGGCTACGTACTGGCCTGCCAGTCCCATCCGGCCACCGGGGAAGTGGAGCTGGACTTCGACCGCTGAGAGCACACGGCTGCCGCTCCCGCCATTCCCTTCCCGTAGAACGTGTTCTATCTTGACGCACCGTCAGATACCAACGCGGGCACACGCACACCACCGTGTGTACGGCAACGGGAGGGCAGGGCAGTGGACTTCACCTTCACCGAGGAGCAGCAGGCGGCCACGGAAGCGGCACGAGCCGTCTTCTCCGGGGTGGCTCCCGACGCGGTACCCAGCCCGGCACTCACCACGGGGGCAGTGGCCGACGACTTCGACCGCCCGCTGTGGACGAAGCTGGCCGCCGCCGACCTGCTGAGCCTGCTCCTGGCCCCGGAACACGGCGGCGCCGGCCTGGACCCGGTCGCCCTGTGCCTGGTCCTGCGGGAATCCGCGAAGGTACTCGCCCGGGTACCCCTGCTGGAAACGAGCGCGGTCGCCCTGGCCGTACAGCGGTACGGGGAGAAGGAGCTGACCGCCTCGGTCCTGCCCCGCGCCGGACGCGGCGAGCTGGTCCTGACCGCCGGGGCCAACGGCCGCACCGGCCACGACCCGGCCGAACTCGCCGTCACCGCACGGCACACGGACAGTGGCACGGCCGACGAAGGCTGGGTGCTGGACGGCGTACAGACCGCGGTGCCCTGGGCACAGCACGCGGACCTGATCGCGGTCCCCGCCCGGACCGGCGAGGGCCGCACCGTACTCGCCCTCGTCCCCCGCGACCGTACGGGAGTGACACTCGCCGACCAGTACTCCACCAGCGGAGAACTCCTCGCCGAGGTCCGCCTCGACTCCGTCGGCGCCGCACCCCACGAGGTCATCACCGACGGAGCGGCCTGGGAGTGGCTGCGCGCCCTGCTCACCGTCGGCACCTGCGCACAGGCCCTGGGGCTGGGGGAACGGGTGCTGGCCATGTCGGCCGAGTACACCTCACGACGCGAACAGTTCGGCTTCCCCGTCGCCACGTTCCAGGCGGTCGCCGTCCAGGCCGCCGACCGCTACATCGACCTGCGCGCCATGGAGGCCACCCTGTGGCAGGCCGCCTGGCGCCTCGGCACCGGGGCGGGCGGAGCACTGCCCCTCGCGGGGGACGTGGCGGTGGCGAAGATCTGGGCCTCCGACGGCGTACGCCGCACCGTGCAGACAGCACAGCACCTGCACGGCGGCTTCGGCGCGGACACCGACTACCCGCTGCACCGCTACCACGCCTGGGCCAAACAACTGGAGCTCAGCCTCGGCCCGGCCGCCGCCCACGAGGAGACCCTGGGCGACCTGCTGGCCGCCCACCCCCTCGACTGACCGGCCGCCGCACACTACCTGACCTGGCCGCCCGGCCTGCCCGGCTTGCCCGCCCGGACTCGCCGCCCGGACCCGCCGCTCCGACTCAGAGCACGAACGCGGGGGCGTCGCCGTCGGCCACCATCGGCCGGCCGGCGCCGTCCCAGGCGAGCATCCCGCCGTCGATGTTCACCGCGTCGATGCCCTGCTGCACCAGGTACTGGGTGACCTGCGCGGAACGCCCGCCGACCCGGCACATCACATGGGCGCGACGGCCGTCCGCCACCGCCTCGGTGACCTCACCGAACCGGGCGACGAAGTCGCTCATCGGCACGTGCAGCGCACCCTCGACATGTCCGGCCGCCCACTCGTCGGCCTCCCGGACGTCCAGCACCAGGCCTTCGGCCGGTACCGACGCGACGTCCACCGAGGGCATGGAGGCGAAATTCATGGGTCAAGCCTTCTCTCGTACCAACTCAGACAGGTTCACTCGCACCGGTCGACCCGGTGTCCGGCCACGATCGGGACCACAACCGCCAGGGAACGCTACTGCACCCACTGCGCCAGCTCGGCCTCACGCTCGGAGACCTGCGCGAGCAACTGCTCGGCGATCTCCTCCAGCAGCCGGTCGGGGTCGTCCGGCGCCATCCGCAGCATCGAACCGATGGCACCCTCCTCCAGCTCACGGGCCACCACCGTCAGGAGCTCCTTGCGCCGCGAGAGCCACTCCAGCCGCGCGTACAGCTCCTCGCTCTCGCTGAGCCGCACCTCGGGCACCGGACCGGCCGCCCACTCCTCGCCGAGCTCCCGCAGCAGCCCCTCGTCGCCCCGCGAGTAGGCGGCATTGACCCGGGTGAGGAACTCCTCGCGCCGCTGCTGCTCGCCCTCCTCCCGCGCCAGGTCGGGGTGGGCCTTGCGGACCAGGTCGCGGTACAGCTTCCTGGCCTCCTCGCTGGGCCGCACCCGCTCCGGCGGCCGGACCGGCTGCTCGGTCAGCATCGCGGCGGCCTCCGGCGAGAGCCCGTCGGAGTCCATCCAGCCGTGGAAGAGCTCCTCCACCGCCGGCATCGGCAGGACCAGCGCCCGCGCCTCCTTCGCCTTGGCCAGATCCTCCAGATCCCCGGTCTTCCGGGCCCGCGCCTCGGCGATCTGGGCGTCCAGCTCATCCAGCCGCGTGTACATCGGGCCCAGCTTCTGGTGGTGCAGCCGGGAGAAGTTCTCGACCTCGATCCGGAAGGTGTCCACCGCGATCTCGAACTCGATCAACGCCTGCTCGGCGGCCCCCACCGCCCTCTCCAGGCGCGCCTCGGGGCGTGCACCGCCCGCATCCTCAGCGGTCTGCACATCTTCGTTGGGGGGAACCGGTCCCCCGGCGGCATCCTGAGTCACCCGTCCAGCCTACGGTCCCACCCACGACCGGGGGGCCGTCCCCCTCCCCCCCCCCGCCCCCTCCCACCCCCGCTCCCCCTCACACCCCCAGCTCCGCCGCGATCCTCCCGTTCCGGATCGCCTCGACCAGGACAGCGTGGTCCGCCTCCGTGCGGTCCGCGTAGGAGACCGCGAAACCGGCGACGGCTTCGTCGAACTCCTCGTTCTTGCCGAGGTAGCCGGCGACGGTCCGCGGGTCGGCACTGTGCGCATGGGCGCGGGCCAGCAGCGCGCCCGTCATCCGCCCGTAGTCGTCGACCTGGTCGGCGGCGAGGGCCGCCGGGTCCACACTCCCCTTCCTGTTCCTGAACTGCCTTACCTGGAAGGGCAGTCCGTCGACCGTGCACCACCCGAGCAGGATGTCGCTGACCACCTGCATCCGCTTCTGCCCGAGCACCACCCGCCGGCCCTCGTGCACCTCCTCGGGTATCCCGAAGCCCACCTTCGGCAGATACGGGGCAAGCGCCGAGGCCCGTGCCTCCTTCACCTGGAGCACCAGGGGCTCGCCCCGGTGGTCGAGCAACAGCACCACGTACGACCTGGTGCCGACGCTGCCGGTGCCCACCACCCGGAACGCCACGTCCTGTATCGCGTACCGGGCCAGCAGCGGCAGCCGGTCCTGCGCGACCGTCCCCAGGTACTCGCCCAGCGCCGAGGCCACCGCCGCCGCCTCCGCGTCCGGCACCCGGCGCAGCACCGGCGGTGCGTCCACGAACCGGCGGCTGCCGTCCTGGTCCTGCTCCGTCGACCGTGCGGCGAACCGGGCGCTGGTGTTCTTGCGGGCCTTCTCCGAGACCCGCTCCAGCGTGCCGAGCAGGTCGCGGGCGTCGGTGTAGGAGACCAGTTCCTCGTCGGCTATCGCGTTCCACGCGTCGGCGACGGGCATTTTCGCTATCAGCCGCATCGTCCGCCGGTACGCGCCGACCGCATCGAACGCCCCCTGCCGGCAGGTGTCCTCGTCGGCGCCCGCCTCACGTCCTGCCAGCACCAGCGACGCCGCGAGCCGCTTCACGTCCCACTCCCACGGTCCGACCACGGTCTCGTCGAAGTCGTTGAGGTCGATGACCAGGCGCCCCCTGGCATCCCCGTAGAGCCCGAAGTTCGCCGCGTGCGCGTCCCCGCACAGCTGGGCGGCTATCCCGGTGACGGGCCCGCCCGCGAGGTCGTGCGCCATCAGCCCGGCCGCACCGCGCAGGAAGGAGAAGGGAGTGGCCGCCATCCGGCCCACCCGTATCGGAGTGAGCGAGGCGACCCGGCCGCGGCTCGACTCCTCCACCGCCCGCACCGCGTCCGGGCGCGCGTCGTCGAGCACCAGCTCCCGATGGTCCGCGCGCGGCACCCGGTCCCGCAGTGCCTTCCCCTCCGCCTTGCGCGACCCCGGCTGTCCGGCCCCCGCCGCACGCGGCGCGAATCCCTTGACCACCGGGATCCGCCCGGCCCCCGCTCCGTAACCGGCCTCGCTCATCACGTGCCGCCACCCCCGTTCCTGCCTTGTACGTACCTTGCCGACAGCCGTTCGCGGCGGCCGTGAAAGCAACTCCCCATGACCGTAACGCCGTTGTCCATGAGCCGCTCCAACCGCCTGTGGATAACCGGGGAAAAGTATGAAGAACGGCTCCGGACCAGGTCCGGAGCCGCTCCCACACCTCACTTCACACCCGGCTCACACGCCGACCGCTTCCTCCAGTTCCTCCTCCAGCTCCTCCTTCACCGGCGCCGCATCTGCCACCGGCGCCGCATGCGCTCCCGGGACCGCCTTCCGCCGCCGAGCCGCCTCACCCAGCCCCGCGCACCCCATAACGACCACACCCACCAGGAACCACAGCGCCAGCACCAGCACGCTCCGCCCCACACCGACCCCGTCGAAGTACACGTGTCCGCGCGCCCCCTCGATGAAGCCCGCCCCGTTCCAGAAGGAGTGCAGCGCGGCGAAGAAGCCGGACTGGAGCTCGGGCCTGAAGATGCCGCCGGAGCTGGTGAAGTTGAGCATCACGAACAGCACCATCACGCCCAGCGTCGTCCACCGCTTGAGGAAGGTGTGCAGCCCGACGCCGATCAGCAGGATGCCCGCCGAGTAGAGCCACGACATCGCCCACACCCCGGCGAGCCCCTGGTCCACCAGGTGGAAGAGCGGACCCGCGAAGACGGCCCCGATCGCGCTCACGACCAGCGACATCCCCACCGAGAGCAACGCCCTGATCCGCAGCGGCAGCACCGCACCCGCCCCGCCGATCACCGCGACCGAGGCGTACGAACCGATGCTGAGCGCGACAAGCAGGAAGAACAGCCCCTGGCCCGTCGGGTCACCCTTCGACACGGGCGCCACATCCGTCACATGGAGCGGCGCTCCCTGCTCGGCGGCCAGCCCGGTGAAGACCTTCTCGACGACAGTGGCCGTGGTGTCGGACCCGGCGGTGGCGACCATCAGTTCCGGCTTCGCGCCCGGTAGGTACGCCCCGTAGATCTCCCGGTCCATGAGCTGCGCCCGCGCCGCGCCGCGGTCGGCGACGGTACGTACGTCCAGCGCGCCCGCACCCTTGTCGTGCAGCGTCTGCGCCAGCACCTGCGCGCTGGGGCCGGAGCCGACGACGTCCACCCGCAGGTTGTGCGGCTCGGGCGCGTGGAAGGCGCCGAGGTAGGCGAGCCCCATCCCGACGCACATCAACAGCGGGGTGACGAGGTGGCCGAGGACGTGCCGCAGCGACGCTCCTGTACCGCTCCGGCCGTGGGGGGACGCAGACATCAACAAACTCCAGAACAACGCACGGGACACCACACAGGGCATAGTGGTTGGCAATTACAACCACCTTGGTGGATGTACTCTACAACCAATCGACCGGAGGGCAAACCAGCCAATGACGACCCCATGACCACCCAGAACTCACCGGCACCGGCGCACCGGCGCACCACCGCCGTGGACACCATCGAACGCGAGCTGACCGCCTTCGCCCGCCGGGCCCGCGCCACCGCCGCGCGCCTCCACCCGGACCTGCCCCTGGTCTCCTACACGCTGCTCGCGCACATCCACGACCAGCAGGGCTGTCGCGCCACCGACCTCGCCGCCCACTACATGCTCGACAAGTCCACCGTCAGCCGGCAGTTGACCACCCTGGAGAAGCTCGGCCTGGTCGAACGCCGCCCCGACCCCGACGACCACCGCGTCCAGGTCCTGCACCCCACCGAGGCGGGCGCGACCACCCTCACCGCCACCCACGCCAGCCGTCACGCCGCCTACCAGGAACGCCTGGCCGACTGGAGCGAGGACGACCTCACCCGCTTCGCCTCGTACCTCCTGCACTACAACAACGGAAACCCCTAAAACCCATCGGCTAGAACCGCACGCTCCACACCGTCGCCGCCCCCGCCGAACCGCCCTCCGCCGCGGGCATCCGCAACAGCGTCGCGTCCCGTCCGCCGAGCAGCCGCCGTACGCCCGCCGCGTCCGGCTGCAGCCGCCCCTTCTCGAACCGTACGAAGCTCACGCGCGTGCCCGCCGCCAACGGCTTCCCGTCCGCCCGCAGCTGCTCGTACTGCCGGTACGTCACGGCGTCGCACCCGGAGTACCAGCCGAACTCCGGCTCGTACCCGGTGACGATCAGGCACCGCTCCCCGTCCTGCGCCGCCAGCGCCCGCGCCACCGGCACCGTCGAGACGCCCAGCGACGTCGGCCCCGGCATCGCGCCGTGCGCCACGACCTGCGCCGTACCGAGCACCGTCAGACCCGCCAGCGCCGCCACCACACTGAGCACCCGGGGCGCCCACGCGCGCGTGAGCTCCGCCACAGCCTGTACACCGAGGACGGTGAGCAGGGTCACCGGCAGGTAGACGAAGCGCGGCTCCCCGTCCGTCGCCACCCCCAGCACCACGAACACCATCAGCGCCGCGGCCCCCAGGAACACCCGCCGCCGATCATCCACCAGCCCCACAACAGCACCGGCAGCACCGGCAGCACCGGCAGCACCGGCAGCACCGGCAGCACCAACGCCACCACCAGTCCCCTTCCGCACCCTCCGCCAAGCCACGAAAGCCGCCCACACCCCGGCCGCCATCACCACCGCACCCAGGTCCCCGGCCAGGCGGTACGGGAAGACGCTCAGGTAATAGACCAGCCCGTCGCCCACGTACTCCCGGTTGGCCTGCGAAGTCGCCGACAGGATCATCCCGAGGGGTTTACCGGTCCGCTCCACGGCATAAAGGAGATGCGGTACGAGTCCCAGTGCGAGCACGCCGACCGCCGCCCACAACCGCCAGCCGAGCGCCAGCCATGCGCGCGGCCCGTACGCGAAGATCCCCGCCAGCGCGACCGCCACGAGGTTGCCCACCACTCCGTAGCGCAGATAGAAGGCGGCCAGCGCGACGAAGGGAACGAGCAGCAGTGCCCGCCCGCCCGCCTTGGTACCGGCCTTCTCCATCGCCCTGGCCAGCAGGAAGACCACAATCAGCAGCAGCGCGGTGGAGCCGATGTCGTTGAGGAACTCCGGCACCCGGCGCAGAAACCCCAGCCCGCTCAGCAGCACCAGTACGACCACCACGGCCCGCCGGGGCGTCGTCCACGCGCGTGCCACGAGGTAGGTCGTACAGAGCATCAGCAGCGCGAGGACCAGAGTCACCGCCCGCAGCGCCCCGGTGCCGCCGCCGGAGGCGTACCCCTCATATCCCGACAGCCACAGCGCGACCGCGCCCAGTGCGGGCAGTCCGACCGGCCGGTAGACGCCCCAGCCCGCGTCCGGCGTCCCGTCGAACCAGAACCTCGCCTTGTTCGCGTAGACCGCTTCCTCATGACCGAGGTACGGCTCGAAGTCCTGCAGCCACGCCCACGCACCGGCAGCCATCGCCAGCACCACGACGACGTACACCCATACCGGAATCCGCCGTAGCCACTTCTCCGCACGCGTCCAAGCTCCGGCAGCACCCCCAGCACTCCCGGCACCCCCAGCACCCCCTGCGCCCTCGGCACCCGCACCTCCGGCGGCGGGAACTCCGCCGCCCTTCGGCCCGTTCTCCACCCACCAGGGCTTCGCCACCAGCCACAGCACCGCGGCGAGCAGGAGATAGGGCCACGGCTGCCACCCGGGCAGCCAGCCCCCGAGTCCGACGGCCAGCATCAACTGCTGTGCCGCCGCCAGCACCGTCAGTACGACCGCACCGACACCGAACAGACCCGACCGCCCCACAACCGCCTCCGACCGCACCACACAGCGCCGCACGACGTGCAGCACACCACACACACAACAAACGGACATACAGAAACGGGCCCCACCGTTTTCACGGTGAGACCCGAATCTCTGAAGTGCGCGAGGGGGGATTTGAACCCCCACGTCCCTAAGGACACTGGCACCTGAAGCCAGCGCGTCTGCCGTTCCGCCACTCGCGCATGAGTGATGTCGTTCGATTTTCCGCACTGGTTTGTGCGACCGGTTGGCGACAAGAAGAAGATTAGCACGGTGGTCGGGGTGGATTCACACGCATAGTTTGCGGGGACCCGCCAGTGGAACGAGCGCCTCCAGCACCCACTCCTCAAGGGAGGAGGACGCGTACGGGACACTGTCAGGAAGCCACCTCTACGATCCCTTGTGAGGGGTGACACTCATGGACTGGGCGGACAAGGGGAACCAGCCGTTTTCCCGGCGCGTGGATACGATCAGTAAGCAGTACCAGGACGACAACGACGGAGGAGGTGCCCCATGGGAGTCCTGAAGCGTTTCGAACAAAAGCTCGAAGGCATGGTGAACGGCACCTTCGCCAAGGTCTTCAAGTCAGAGGTCCAGCCCGTCGAGATCGCCGGCGCCCTCCAGCGCGAGTGCGACAACAACGCGACGATCTGGAACCGCGAGCGGACCGTCGTCCCCAATGACTTCATCGTCGAGCTCAGCACCCCGGACTACGAGCGCCTGAGCCCGTACTCCGGCCAGCTGGGCGACGAACTCTCCGGCCTGGTCCGCGACTACGCGAAGCAGCAGCGCTACACCTTCATGGGACCGATCAAGGTCCACCTGGAGAAGGCGGAGGACCTCGACACGGGCCTCTACCGGGTACGCAGCCGCACGCTCGCGTCGAGCACGTCGCAGGTCGCCGCCCCGGACGCCGGCCCCGGCGCCCCCGCCGCCCCCCGTGGCGGCGGCGGATACGGCTACCCGCCCCCGTCCTCCGGCGGCGCACCGCCGCCCATGCCGCAGGCCCCGCCCGGAAGCCCCGGCGACCCCCCGCGCCCCGCGCCGGCGGCCGACCGCCGCGCGCCCGGAGCGGGCCCCGGCCCCCTGCCCGGCACCCAGACCAGACGCTGGATCGAGATCAACGGCAACCGCCACCAGATCTCCCGCCCCACCCTCGTGATGGGCCGCAGCACCGAAGCCGACGTACGGATCGACGACCCCGGCGTATCGCGCCGGCACTGCGAAATCCGTACCGGAACGCCCTCGACGATCCAGGACCTGGGGTCCACCAACGGCATCGTGGTGGACGGGCAGCACACCACCCGCGCTACGCTCCGCGACGGCTCGCGGATCGTCGTGGGCAGTACCACCATCGTTTACCGGCAAGCCGAAGGGTGAAGCGGGGGCAATGTCAGAGCTGACCCTGACGGTCATGCGGCTAGGTTTCCTAGCTGTCCTGTGGCTATTCGTAATTGTGGCCGTCCAGGTCATCCGCAGCGACCTGTTCGGCACACGTGTCACGCAGCGCGGCTCCCGCCGCGGCAATGCGTCCGACACGCGTGCCCAGCAGCAGACCACCGGCGCGGGCCGCCAGCAGGCCGCCCCGCCCCAGCAACAGCGGCAGCGCCGCGGCGCCCCGACCAAGCTGGTCGTCTCCGAAGGCAGCCTCACCGGAACCACGGTGGCGCTCCAGGGACAGACCATCACGCTCGGCCGGGCGCACGATTCGACGATCGTGCTGGACGACGACTACGCGTCCAGCAGGCATGCCAGGATCTACCCGGACCGCGACGGCAACTGGATCGTCGAGGACCTGGGTTCCACCAACGGCACCTATCTCGACCGGAACCGGCTCACCACGCCACAACCGATTGCACTGGGCGCACCGATCCGCATCGGCAAGACCGTCATCGAGCTGCGGAAGTAGTACGACAATGAGCGAGCGGAGCGAGCGAGCCGCAGCGGCCCCGGACGAGGGCCACAGCGCCCTGTCCACGGGCCCGAGCGCGCTCCCGACCGGAGGGTGGGCAGTGTGGCTCGAAACCCGGTGTACCCGGAGCCGACGGGTGAGGTGCGTATGAGTCTGTCCCTGCGCTTCGCCGCCGGATCGCACAAGGGCATGATCCGGGAGGGGAACGAGGACTCCGGCTACGCCGGCCCCCGCCTCCTCGCGATCGCCGACGGCATGGGCGGCCAGGCCGCCGGCGAGGTCGCCTCCTCCGAGGTGATCTCGACCCTGGTCCAGCTCGACGACGACGTACCCGGGTCGGACATCCTGACCTCCCTGGGCACGGCCGTGCAGCGGGCCAACGACCAGCTGCGCATGATGGTCGAGGAGGACTCCCAGCTGGAGGGCATGGGCACCACGCTCACCGCCCTGCTGTGGACCGGCCAGCGCCTGGGCCTCGTACACGTCGGGGACTCCCGCGCGTACCTGCTGCGCGACGGCGTCCTCACCCAGATCACGCAGGACCACACCTGGGTGCAGCGCCTCGTCGACGAGGGCCGCATCACCGAGGAGGAAGCCACCACCCACCCGCAGAGGTCCCTCCTCATGCGTGCGCTGGGCAGCGGCGACCACGTCGAACCCGACCTCTCCATCCGTGAGGTGCGGGCCGGCGACCGTTATCTGATCTGCTCCGACGGCCTGTCCGGCGTCGTCTCCCACCAGACGATGGAGGAGACGCTCGCCAGCTACCAGGGCCCGCAGGAGACCGTCCAGCACCTGATCGAGCTGGCGCTGCGCGGCGGTGGCCCCGACAACATCACCTGCATCGTGGCCGACGTCCTGGACGTCGACGGCAACGACACCCTCGCGGGCCAGCTCAACGACACCCCGGTCGTCGTCGGTGCCGTCGCCGAGAACCAGATGCAGCTCGGCGACACCCGCGCCATGCAGACCCCGGCCGGCCGCGCGGCCGGTCTCGGCCGCCCCTCCGCCCCGCAGGCACAGTCCCCCTCGGGGAGCTTCGGTCCTGCGGGCAGCGGCGGCGGCTACGGCGGCGGCATGCCGGACGACACGTTCGACATGTACAACGGCGAGGACTTCGTGAAGTCCCCGGGCCGCAAGTGGTTCAAAAGATCCTTCTACCTGGTGCTCGCACTGGCCGTAGTGGGCGGCGGTCTGTACGGCGGCTACCGCTGGACGCAGACCCAGTACTACGTCGGTGCCAACGCCGAGCACGTCGCGCTCTACCGGGGCGTCGACCAGGACCTTCCGTGGGTCTCCCTCTCGAAGATCGAGAAGGACCACCCCGATATCGAACTCAAGTACCTTCCGGACTTCCAGGCCAAGGAGGTCAAGGAGGCACTGCCCGCCAGCGACCTCGCCCAGGCGCGCGAGAAGATCGAGAAGCTCGCACTCCAGGCATCCGCCTGCAAGAAGAAGTCCGAGCAGCGCACCGCGCCCCCGGCGCCCAAGCCGACGCCCACCAAGCCGGCCACTCCGGGCACCAAGAACCCGCCGACCACCTCACCCACGCAGAGCGCCCCCGCTCCCGGTCCCACCCTCTCCGAGGAGGAGCAGGATCTGGCCTCGCAGTGCGGTAAAACGGCCACACCGTAGGGGGCCCCACACACCATGAGCGTTGTCACCAACACGACCACCATCGGCGCGATCGAAGCACCCAGCAGGCGCAACACCGAGCTGGTCATGCTCGCGTTCGCCGTCGCCATCCCCGTCTTCGCGTACGCCAACGTGGGTCTCGCCAAGGACGGCAGCCTGCCCGCGGGCATGCTCGGCTACGGGGTCGGGCTGAGCCTCCTCGCCGGCATCACGCACCTGATGATGCGCAAGTTCGCCAAGTACGCGGACCCGCTGATGCTGCCGATCGCCACCCTGCTCAACGGGCTGGGGCTGGTGCTGATCTGGCGGCTCGACCAGGAACCGCTCATCACCACCGCCAAACTCGGCGGGCCGATGGCGGCCAAGCAGCTGATGTGGTCGACCCTCGGTGTCGCGCTCTTCCTGGCCGTCCTGTTCTTCCTCAAGGACCACCGCGTCCTCCAGCGCTACACGTACATCTCGATGGTCGTGGCGCTGATCCTGCTGATCCTGCCGGTGTTCTTCCCGGCCCGCTTCGGCGCGCGCATCTGGATCACCATCCCCGGCGTCGGCTCGCTCCAGCCGGGAGAGTTCGCCAAGATCATCATTGCGATCTTCTTCGCGGGCTATCTGATGGTGAAGCGCGACGCCCTCGCCCTGGCCAGCCGCCGCTTCATGGGCATGTACCTCCCGCGCGGCCGCGACCTCGGTCCGATCCTCGCGATCTGGGCGCTCAGCCTGATGATCCTGATCTTCGAGACCGACCTCGGTACCTCGCTGCTGTTCTTCGGCCTCTTCGTGATCATGCTGTACGTCGCCACCGAGCGCACCAGCTGGGTCGTCTTCGGCCTCACCCTGAGCGCGGCCGGCGCGGTCGGCGTGGCCATGTTCGCCAGCCACGTGCAGAGCCGCGTCAACAACTGGCTCGACCCGCTCGCCCACGCGTCCAACGGCGGCGTCACCGAGACCGCCCAGGCCATGTTCTCCTTCGGCTCCGGTGGCCTCTTCGGCTCCGGCCTCGGCCAGGGCTACTCGCGCTTCATCGGCGGCATCGCCCCCAAGAGCGACTACATCCTCGCCACCATCGGCGAGGAAATGGGCCTCACCGGCGTGATGGCGATCATCCTGCTGTACGGCCTGCTGATCGAACGCGGCATCCGCACCGCACTGGCCGCCCGGGACCCCTTCGGCAAGCTCCTCGCCATCGGCCTCTCCGGCGCCTTCGCCCTCCAGGTCTTCGTGGTGGCGGGCGGTGTCACCGGCCTGATCCCGCTGACCGGTATGACCATGCCGTTCCTGGCGCAGGGTGGCTCCTCGGTGATCGCCAACTGGGCGCTGGTGGCCATCCTGCTGCGGATCAGTGACACCGCACGCCGCCCGGCCCCCGCACCCGCCCCGTCCTCCGACGCCGAGATGACCCAGGTGGTCCGCCCGTGAACAAGCCCCTGCGCCGGGTTGCCATCTTCTGCGGCATCCTAGTCCTCGCGCTGCTCGTCCGCGTCAACTGGATCCAGTACGTCCAGGCCGACGAACTCAAGACCCACGAGGACAACCGCCGCGTCCTGGTGGAGCGTTACGCCCACCCGCGCGGCGACATCATCGTCGACGGCAAGGCCATCACCGGTTCCGTGGCCGCCAAGAACGGCGACCTCAAGTACAAGCGCACGTACAAGGACGGCCCCATGTGGGCCCCGGTCACCGGCTTCGCCTCCCAGGTCTACGGCGCCACCCAGCTGGAGAACCTCAACGACGGCATCCTCACCGGCACCGACGACCGGCTCTTCTTCGACCGCACCCTCTCCCTGTTCACGGGCGAGGAGAAGAAGGGCGGCAACGTCGTCACCACCCTCAACGGCGACGCCCAGCGCGCCGCCTACGAAGGGCTGAAGGGCAAGAAGGGCGCCGTCGCGGCCCTCGACCCCAGGACCGGCAAGATCCTCGCGCTGGCGAGCACCCCCTCGTACGACCCTTCCAAGATCGCGGGAATGGGCGACGCCGAGGAGTGGAAGAAGCTCGACAAGAAGGTCAACCCGGACGACATCTCGCTCAACCGGGCCCTGCGTCAGACGTACCCGCCGGGCTCGACGTTCAAGGTCGTCACGGCGGCAGCGGCACTGGAGCACGGCAAGGTCACCGACATCGACGCGGCGACCGATTCTCCGTTCCCGTGGAACCTGCCCACCACCAGGACCCCGCTGCCCAACGACGGTGACCACCCCTGTGAGAACGCGAGCCTGCGGGTCGCACTCCAGTGGTCCTGCAACACCGTCTTCGGCAAGGTCGGCTCCGACCTCGGCAAGGAGAAGATGCGGGAGACGGCGGAGAAGTTCGGCTTCAACAGCGAGCAGTTCACCCCGGTCCGCTCCAACGCCAGCGTCTGGCCCAAGAAGATGGACTCGCCGCAGACGGCGCTCTCCTCCATCGGCCAGTTCGACACCGCCGCCACCCCCCTCCAGATGGCCATGGTCACCGCCGCCATCGCCAACGACGGCAAGCTGATGACCCCGTACATGGTCGACAAGCTGACCGACCCCAACCTGGACGTCATCAAGCAGACCGACCCGGTCGAGATGAGCCAGCCGCTGTCGGCCGGCAACGCCCAGAAGGTCCAGCAGATGATGGAGACCGTCGTCAAGGAGGGCACCGGCAAGAGGGCGCTGATCGACGGCGCCACCGTCGGCGGCAAGACCGGTACCGCCCAGCACGGCATCAACAACGACAAGAACCCGTACGCCTGGTTCATCTCCTACGCGAAGACCGACAAGGGCTCCCCGGTCGCCGTCGCCGTCGTCGTCGAGGACAGCGACGCCGCCCGTGGCGACATCTCCGGTGGCGGTCTTGCCGCACCCATCGCCAAGAACGTCATGAAGGCGGTCCTCGACCGTACGAAGTAGGCCTTCCGGACGCGATCGGGGCGGCCCGGGACCGGGCCGCAAAGAGGAGCAGGAAGAGGAGCGGGAATGTTTCACGTGAAACGGGCCGACGGTCGAAGACCCGCATGTTTCACGTGAAACGGTCACCAGAAGTCGGCCCGGAGTGACTCCCGTCACCACACCGACCCATTCGTCCTCGTAGACGTACCGGTCAGGTATCAGGTGACGGTCGCGGGCCGAACGGGTGCGGACCGCCCGGTACCGTATGCGCGAACAGCACACCGCCGGACCACGCACAGGTGCGGTCGGGACAGACGGAGAGGGCTGGATTAGCTATGGAAGAGCCGCGTCGCCTCGGCGGCCGGTACGAGCTGGGCTCGGTGCTCGGCCGTGGTGGCATGGCCGAGGTCTACCTCGCCCAGGACACCCGGCTCGGCCGCACCGTCGCTGTGAAGACGCTCCGGGTGGACCTCGCCCGCGACCCGTCCTTCCAGGCCCGGTTCCGCCGTGAAGCCCAGTCCTCCGCTTCACTCAACCACCCGGCGATCGTCGCGGTCTACGACACCGGTGAGGATTACGTCGACGGGGTCTCCCTCCCGTACATCGTGATGGAGTACGTCGACGGATCGACCCTGCGCGAACTCCTGCACTCCGGGCGCAAGCTGCTCCCCGAGCGCACCCTGGAGATGACGGTGGGGATCCTCCAGGCACTGGAGTACTCGCACCGCGCCCAGATCGTCCACCGCGACATCAAGCCGGCCAACGTCATGCTGACGCGCACCGGCCAGGTCAAGGTCATGGACTTCGGCATCGCCCGCGCAATGGGCGACTCCGGCATGACGATGACCCAGACCGCGGCCGTCATCGGCACCGCCCAGTACCTCTCCCCGGAGCAGGCCAAGGGCGAGCAGGTCGACGCACGCTCCGACCTCTACTCCACCGGCTGTCTGCTCTACGAGCTGCTGACGGTCCGGCCGCCCTTCATCGGGGACTCCCCGGTCGCGGTCGCCTACCAGCACGTGCGGGAAGAGCCGCAGC
This sequence comes from Streptomyces sp. NPDC032721, assembly GCF_055579625.1. NCBI lineage: Bacteria > Bacillati > Actinomycetota > Actinomycetes > Kitasatosporales > Streptomycetaceae > Streptomyces > Streptomyces sp. NPDC032721. Next base: position 117,365 of record NZ_JBVIMX010000004.1, read on the forward strand.
CCCCGTCGAACTTCGACCCCGAGATCACGCCCGAGATGGACGCCATCGTCCTCAAGGCGCTGACCAAGGACCCCGACTACCGCTACCAGTCGGCCGACGAGATGCGTGCCGACATCGAGGCCTGCCTCGACGGTCGCCCGGTCGCCGCCACGGCGGCGATGGGCGCGGTCGGCTACGGCGGCTACGACTCGTACGGCGGTAACGACCAGCCGACCACCGCCCTGCGCCAGACCGGCCAAGGCGGCCAGACGGCGATGATGCCGCCCATCGGCGGCAATGGAACCGGCGACTACGGAAACGGCGGGAACGGCGGCTACGACGACTCGCAGGGCCGCCGCCGCCAGCCGCCGAAGAAGAGCAACACCTCGACGATCCTGCTGGTCATCGCGGGCATCCTGGTCCTCGTCGGCGCCGTACTGATCGGCAACGAGATCTTCGGCGGCGGCAGCAGCGACAAGGACAAGAAGGTCGATGTCCCCACCCTGGTCGGCCTGAAGTTCGCCGAGGCACAGCAGCGGGCGACATCCGCCGAGCTCACACTGAAGCGCGGCACGGACGAGCCCTGCCCGAACCAGGCGAAGGGCGTCGTCTGCAAGCAGACCCCCCAGGGCGGCCAGGTCAACAAGGGCACGGAGGTCACGGTCGTCGTGTCGGCCGGCGCCCCCAAGGTCGAGGTCCCCGACGTCATGGAGCAGACCGAGGAGAGGGCCACCAAGCGCCTCACCAAGGACGGCTTCCAGCCGAGGGTCGAGAAGGTGCAGTCCGAGAAGACGCCCGGCACGGTCGTGGACCAGGACCCCAAGGGCGGTGAGAAGACCGAGAAGGGCGCCGAGGTCACGATCAAGATCGCCACGGAAAAGCAGCTGATGATCCCGGTGCTGACCGGCCAGCCGTACGAGACCGCCCAGAAGACCCTCACGGACCTCGGATTCGAGAGCGTCGAGAAGGCGGAAGAAGAGTCGACCCAGCCGCCGAACACGGTCATCAAGCAGTCCGCGACCGGCAGGGCCCCCTCCAGCACGAAGATCGTGCTGACCGTCGCCAAGGCACCGGCAACGCCCACTCCGCCGCCCGGCGAGCAGGTCCAGGTCCCCGGCGACCTCGTCGGCAAGACGTACGACGAGGCCAAGGGCGCCCTGGAAGCACTGGGCCTGACCGTCCAGCTCGCACCCGGCGCGTCGGACAAGGGCGACTCCAAGGTCGTGTCCGTGACCCCGCCCGGCGGGAGCATGGTCGCCAAGGAAACCCCGATCGTCCTGTTCACCATGGGTGGCGGCAATGGCCACGGCCTCCTCGGTGGCAACGACTAGGCGTCCGCAGACAGCAGCAGCACAGCAGACAGCAGCACACAAGGGAGGGCCCCGGCACAGTCACTGTGCCGGGGCCCTCCCTTGGTTCCCCACGCGCTACCTCAGCTCCGCCGGCGGGGTCCGCTCGGCGTTCACCCGCTCCGTACGCTCCAGCTCGCCCCACACCACGTACCGGTACTTGGAGGTGAAGACCGGCGTGCACGTCGTCAGCGTGATGTAGCGGCTCGCCGCCGTCTTCCCCGACTCCTTGGGGACCGGGTCCAGCACCTTCACGTTGTACTTCGAGGTCTCCGGCAGGGCCGAGTACACCTTGTAGATGAACCAGGTGTCCTTCGTCTCGAAGACGATCGAGTCGCCGTTCTTCAGCTTGTCGATGTTGTGGAACTTCGCCCCGTGGCCGTCCCGGTGCGCGGCGAGCGAGAAGTTCCCCTGCTTGTCCCACGGCAGCGCGGACTTCACCGGGTCCGTGTAGTAACCCGCGACACCGGCGTTGAGGTCCTTGGTGTCGGTGCCCTTGGTGACCAGCACCTCACCGTTCTTCATCGCCGGTACGTGCAGGAAGCCGATGCCGCCCTTTATGTCGCGCGCACCCGGCTCGTTGCTCTGCCAGCCGTGCCGTACGTCGTCCCCCTGCTTGCCCGCCTCGCGGTCGGCGAGGACGTTCGTCCACCACAGCGAGTAGGCCACGAACAGGCCCAGGACCAGCCCCGCCGTGATCAGCAGTTCACCGAAGACGCTGATCGCACCCGCGATCCGCCCCCTGGCGGCCGGGGTCCGCGGCGGTGCGGGATTCTCGTCCGCCCGCTCGTCCTGCTCGGTCCTCGCTCCCACCGCACCCGTCCCCTAGTGTCCCGTCAGCTGCCGAGCGCGGGCGGCATGCCCTTGCTGCGCGGCCGTTCGTCGACCATCTTGCCCCAGACGATCAGCCGATAGGTGCTGGTGAATTCCGGTGTACAGGTCGTCAGGGTGATGTACCGCCCGGGCGCGGTGAAACCGGACCCCGGCGGCACCGGCTGGATCACACCGACGTTGGACGGCGAGGTCTGGGGCAGCAGCGACGTCATCTCGTACGTGTAGAAGGCGTCCTGCGTCTCCACGACGATCTTGTCGCCCTTGACCAGCCGGTTCACGTAACGGAACGGCTCTCCATGGGTGTTGCGGTGCCCGGCGACCGCGAAGTTGCCCTGTTTGTCGGCGGGCATCGCGGTCTTCAGCTTTCCGTCCGCGTAGTGCCCGACCATGCCCCGGTCGAGCACCTTGTGCTTGTCGATGCCCTCGGCGACCGGCACCTTCACGTCCAGCTTGGGGATGTGCATGATCGCGAAGCCCTCGCCCGGCTCGAACGCCCCGGCCGCCTTCGGCTTCGTCCCGCTGCCCTTCGCCCAGTTGTCCTGAAGGCTGTTCGTGGCCCCGTCCGCCTGCATCCCGGCGCGGACATTGGTCCACCAGAGCTGGTACGTCACGAAGAGCAGCATCACCACACCGAAGGTGATGAACAGTTCCCCGACGAACCGGCTGACGACGACGCCGGCACTTTCCTTCCCCGCCGCCGGCTTCGACCCGGACTTCGGCGCGGACTTCCCCTGTGCGGCCCGCCGCCGCTCGGCACGACCGCCGACCGCCCGCGCGTCGTCCCGTACTTCCTCGCGTACCTCCGGACGTACGTCCGGCGCCTCGCGCTCCGGCTCGGCTATTCGGCGACGGGGTGCCCGCTCCACCGTCGGAAGCGCGAACGTGGGGTCGTCCAGCACCGGTTCGGCCCGGAAATCCGGCTCGGGCACGAACGCCTGCGGCTGCTGAGTCACCTGCGCCTGGTGGTGCTGGGGCTGTGCCTGCGGCTGCGGCTGCGGCGACTGCTGCCCGTACCAGTCCCGCCGGTACCCCTCCGGGTCGTACCACTCCTGCGGTTCCTGGTACTGCTGCTGCGGTTGGGGCTGCTGGTACTGCCCCGCCTGCTGGTACTGGTGCTGGTACTGCTGAGGTTCCTGGTACGGAGGCTGCTGTACGGCCCCCTGCTGCGCCGCGTACGGGTCGTACGCCCCCTGGGGCTGCTGGGCCCAACTCGGGGCCTGCCGACCCGGCAGCGGGTCGTTCAGCGGATCGGCGAGCCGGTCCACCGCCGCCCCGAGACCGTCGCCGCCGTACTCCTCCCCGTAGGAAGGCCCGTAGCCGGCGGCGTCCTGCTCGGGGCGCAGCGCGGTCACGCGGACGTCCTGCCCGCACCTACCACCGGGGCCAGTCCCACCGACCGCTCCACGGCTCCCGTGTCACCGCACTGCACGAGCCAGTTGGCCAGCATCAGGTGGCCCCACTCCGTCAGTACCGACTCCGGGTGGAACTGCACGCCCTCGACCGGCAGATCGCGGTGCCGCAGCCCCATCACGATGCCGTCCTCGGTGCGCGCGGTCACCTCCAGCTCGGCCGGTACGGACTCGGGCTCGGCGGCCAGCGAGTGGTAGCGGGTCGCGGTGAACGGCGAGGGCAACCCCGCGAAGACGCCCGCGCCCTCGTGCAGCACCGGCGACGTCTTGCCGTGCAGGAGCTCCGGGGCCCGGCCGACCACACCGCCGTACGCCACCGCCATCGACTGCATGCCCAGGCACACCCCGAAGACCGGAACACCGGTCTGGGCGCAGTGCCGCACCATGTCGACGCAGACGCCCGCCTGCTCCGGCGTACCGGGGCCCGGCGACAGCAGCACTCCGTCGAAGCCGTCCTGGGCGTGGCTCAGTTCCACCTCGTCGTTGCGCAGCACCTCGCACTCGGCGCCCAGCTGGTAGAGGTACTGGACCAGGTTGAAGACGAAGCTGTCGTAGTTGTCGACGACCAGAATGCGTGCGCTCATGAACCGTTCGATCCGTTCTTTCCGTCGACCGTCACGTCACCGAACGGCAGCAGCGGCTCCGCCCACGGGAAGACGTACTGGAACAGCAGGTACACCACCGCCAGGACCAGGACGAGCGAGATCAACGCCCGCACCCATGCGTTGCCCGGCAGATGCCGCCAGATCCAGCCGTACATGCTGTCCCTTCCCGTTCGGTGGTGACCAGAGTAAAGGGCGGGCGCAAGCGGCCGGGCTCAGCCGCCCAAAGCCGGCGGCCTGCCCTTGCTCACGGGCTGTGTCGCGTCGAGGTGCGCCCAGGCGATCAGCCGGTGGCTGCTGCCCCACTCGGGGTCGCAGGTGGTGAGGGTCAGATAGCGTCCGGGCCCGTCGAATCCGGCCTTGCGCGGCACCGGATCGACGACCCCGACGTCGCTCGGAACCGTCAGGTACGGCTTCTTGTCGATGCGGTACGTGAACCAGGTCGTGCCGTCGTTCAGCACCACCGCGTCCCCCGGGCGCAGTCGGGGGAAGTCCTTGAAGGGGTCGCCGTAGGTCCTGCGGTGTCCGGCGACCGCGAAGTTGCCGGTCTCGCCGAGGCGGGCGGTGCCCGCGTAGTGGCCGAGCCCCTTCTTCAGGGTGCCGGTGGAGGTGCCCTGGAGGACGGGCCAGTCCCAGTCCTTGCCGAGCCGGGGGACGTACATGACGGCGAAGGGCTTTCCGTCGCGGTAAGCGGGCGGAGGGGGCGGTTCCGGTGTGCTGGTGCCCGTCGGGGCGGGGGCCGGGGCCGGGGCGGCCGTCCGTTGTGCCCACTCGTCCTTCAGGGAGTCGATCTGCCCGTCGGAGGCGCCCGCCGCCTGCACTCCGGTCCAGAAGATCACGTACACGACGAACAGGACGATGAGGGCGCCGATGGTGATGCACATTTCGCTGAAGGTCCGCACGACCAGCCGCGCGGACACCCGCCCCGGCTCGTGCCCCTGCCCCGGTCCCTGCCCGCGCGCCTGCTCCAGCGCCCGCCCCTGGACCCGCATGGCAGCCCCCTCCCGCCCCGCGCCCTACTGCTGCACGGGCTTCGCGTAGTGGAGATCCACTGTGCCCGAGTAGCCGGGCAGAGTCATCGCCTCGTGCTCGTCGACTTTCCAGCCGAGGCCGTACGCCTGGACGTACAGCTGGTAGTTCTGCAGCGCGGGGGAAGCGGCCAGCGACTTCTTCAGCCGGCTCCGGTCGCCGACCGCGGTGACGGTGTACGGCGGTGAGTAGACGCGGCCCTGGAGGATCAGGGTGTTGCCGACGCAGCGGACGGCACTGGTGGAGATCAGCCGCTGGTCCATGATCCGGATGCCCTGGGCGCCGCCCTCCCACAGGGCGTTGACGACCGCTTGCAGGTCCTGCTGGTGGATGACGAGGTCATTGGGGTGCGGCTTGGGGTAGCCGGGGTTGGCGGTGGCGCCCGGCGGGGCGTCGTTGAGGGTGACGGTGAGTCCCTGGCCCGCCAGTTTCTTGGTCCCCGCCTCCTTCTCCAGCGCGCCCAGCTTGGCGTCCTCGGCCTTGGTGCTGCCGTCGTCGCGCCGGGCGAGGTCGTCGACGTCCTGGCGTACCCGGCCGGTGGACTTCTCCAGCTCCTGGTTCTTCTCGCTGCGCTGCCGGGTGAGGTCGGAGAGCTTGAGGAGGGAGTCATCCGTGCGGATGTTGGTGCCCTTGGCGGTGCTGAAGCTGGTGACGAAGATCAGCCCGGCGAGCGCGAAGACGGCGCCGGTGAGCAGCTTGACGGGGCGCACCTTGAGCCGGCGCACGACAGAGGGCCCGGGGCCGGGATCAGCGGACTGCTCCGGGGACTCGTCCGGCGACCGGTCAGTCAACCGGTCGGTCGACCGATCCGACGACCGATCCAGCGACTGATCCGGCGACTGATCCAGCTCCCGATCCGGCGGCCCGTCCGGGAACTGGTCCGGGGACCGGTCTGGGGCGTCGGCAGAATTGCTCATACCCTTATCTCCTTCGACGCCGCGGAAGCACTACGCTAACGGACGCCCGGGGGAGGCAGTGTGCTCCCCGTCGGCTCCCGCCCTGCCCCTTGGCGTCACGCCACAGTTCCCTGCGCGGTCACGCAGCGCATCGACAGGAGAGTCCCTCGTGCCGAAGTCACGTATCCGCAAGAAGGCCGATTTCACGCCTCCGTCCGACCCCAAGAAGGCCACGGCTATCAAGCTGACGAGCCGCAGCTGGGTCGCGCCCGTGATGCTGGCGCTGTTCCTCATCGGTCTCGCGTGGATCGTGCTGTTCTACGTGACGGAGGGCGACCTTCCGATCCAGAGCCTGGGCAACTGGAACATCGTGGTCGGCTTCGGCTTCATCGCCGCCGGCTTCGGTGTCTCCACGCAGTGGAAGTAGCCGTCCGCCGAAGCACCCGCGGGCCCGCGACGCAAGCCCTGCCCAGAACTGTCCACAGCGTTATCCACACCTGAGGAAAAGTTACGACGATCTGTGGATAACTCTCACGCTGTTGACGCCAGTGTGATCGCATCCTCACCCCACACCACGCTGCAGCCCCTTGTCCTGGCCGGGAAAACCCAGCTCAGCGACAAGGGGCTCAGTTGTTCCCCTCTCTGCCCACAGCATGCACAGCTTCCGCCACGCGCTGTGGACAACCGCTCACATCGTCAATGAAGCCGTTCTGACCAGCACCGTCACCAGCACCGCGACGAAGACCACCGCGAAGGTCCCGTACTGCAGCAGGGACCGCTTCTCACGCGGCGCGTGCACCAGCCCCAGCGCGAGGATCACTCCCGCGACGAGGCCGCCGACATGGGCCTGCCAGGCGATGCCGCTCGCACCGAACGTGAAGATCAGGTTGATCACGAGCAGGGCGATCATGGGCCGCATGTCGTAGTTCATGCGCTTCATCAGTACGGCGGTGGCGCCGAGCAGCCCGAAGATCGCGCCGGAGGCCCCCAGCGTCCCCTGCTCCGGGGAGGCGATCGCGTACGTCAGCGCGCTGCCTGCCAGCCCCGACAGCACATAGAGGGCAATGAACCTGACCCGCCCGAGCGCGGTCTCCAGCGGCCCGCCGAGCCACCACAGCCCGAGCATGTTGAAGGCGATGTGCCAGATCTCCTGGTGCAGGAACATCGACGTGAACAGCCGGTACCACTCACCCGCCGCGACACCCTGGAAGACCAGGTACGGAGGGTCGGGCCAGCCGCCGATCAGCACGAGGTCCGACAGGACCCGCTCGCCCACCGGCGTCGCCACCACCACGAGGAACACGGCCAGGTTCAGCCCGATCAGGATCTTGGTGATCAGTCTCGGGTCCCCGCCGCGCAGCGCGGTGCCCACGACGTTCCGCGGCTGGTTGGCGGTCGGCGCGTGACCGGTGCCCGAGCCGCTCCGTACACAGTCGGGGCACTGGAAGCCCACCGAGGCATCGACCATGCAGTCGGTGCAGATCGGCTTGTCGCAGCGGGTGCACCGGATGCCGGTCTCCCGGTCGGGGTGCCGATAGCAGTGCGGCACCGCACCGGCTGCGTCGGCGGGCTGCTGGTCCGGGCTTTTCGGCGGCTGCTCCATGCCGACCATTGTCGCGACCTCAGCGCGTCTCGACGACGACTGTCTCCAGAACGACGTCACGCACCGGACGCTCGGTGCGCGGATTGACCTCGACGCCGATGATGGCGTCCACCACCTTGCGGCTCGCCGCATCGGCGACCTCGCCGAAGATGGTGCGCTTGTGGTTGAGCCAGGTCGTCGGTTCGACAGTGATGAAGAACTGCGACCCGTTCGTATCGGGACCCGCGTTGGCCATCGCCAGCAGGTACGGCTTGCGGAAGCTGAGCTCGGGGTGGAACTCGTCGGGGAACTCGTAGCCGGGGCCGCCCAGACCGTTCCCGAGCGGATCACCGCCCTGGATCATGAAGCCGCTGATCACCCGGTGGAAGATCGTCCCGTCGTAGAGCGGGTCCGTCGTCCGCGCCCCCGTCCGGGGGTTGGTCCACTCCCGCTCGCCCCTGGCCAGTTCGACGAAGTTCCTGACCGTCATCGGAGCCTGCTCCGGCAGCAACAGGATGTCGATGTCGCCCTGGCTGGTCCTGAGGGTGGCGTACAGCTGCTCAGCCACGGATCTGCCTTCCGCCGAAGTCCTTTGGGCCGATCCTCGCACGCGGTCGTACGGCATCGGCCCGGCCCTGCGCCCGTGACCTCCGGTGAGCCCCTGTGACCGCATTCTCCGTACCGCGGTGACCGGCTTTCTTCGGACGAGTCCGTACGGAACCGGCGCGCACGGGCGCGAAGCGTGGCATTGTCGTCCGGAGTTCCCCTTGCACCGTATTTGCCCCACGGTCGTCGCTACTGACCGTTCATGACCCGGATGCCCGCCCGCACGTGCCGGGAATGCTCACGCCGGGCATGATTTCGATTTGGGTGGAAAGGCGCATAGCCGAAGCGCCACCGAGGAGGAGGATTTCCGTGACCCGTAAGGACAGCGTGCGCCACGCGACCAGTACGGCGAAGGACAGCGTGCGACACGCCGCCGAAGTGGTGGCGCCCTACGCGGGCACGGCCAAGGACACGGCCGTGCACTACGCGCACGAAGCCCGGACCCGCATCGCACCCCGGGTTTCCCACGCCACCCACCAGGCCGCCGAGCAGGCCCGCCACCAGTACGGGGCGCATCTGGCTCCCCGTATCGAGCAGGCCCGCACCCATGTCCCGGCCCGTGTCGACGAGGCCGCGCACAAGGCGGCCCTGGTGACGAAGAAGGCCGCCAAGCAGGCCGCCGACTACACCGTCCCGCGCGTCGAGCACGCGGTGGCCGCTGCCCAGCCGGTACGTGAGGAGGCGGCGGCCCGTTCCACGGCCGCGCTGGCCGCACTGCGCGGACAGGTCTCCGCGAAGGAGGTCCAGAAGCTGGTGCGCAAGCACGAGCGCCGGGCCCGCTCCGGCCGTCTCGCCAAGCGCCTCGCGGTGCTGGGCCTGCTGGCGGGTGGCGCCTTCGCCGCATGGAAGTGGTGGGACAAGCAGGCCAACCCGGACTGGCTGGTCGAGCCCCCGGCCGCCACCGAGGTCCGCGACCGCACCCCGCTGACCTCGGTCGACGGCAGCGGCCAGGCCGACCTCGACCCCGAGGTCCAGGCCAAGCAGGCAGAGGCCGAGGCGGCGGACCCGAAGGACCGCTGACCGCTGGGCCGTCAGCCGCCGCACAAGAGCACCAGCACCAGCACCAGCACCAGCACCAGCACCAACGAGAAGACCCCCTGACCTGCTGAGACGCAGGTCAGGGGGTCTTCTCGTGCAGTGATGTGGAGCCTAGGAGATTCGAACTCCTGACATCTGCCTTGCAAAGGCAGCGCTCTACCAACTGAGCTAAGGCCCCTAAAAAGGGTGTCCACGACCGAGCGGAACAGCACTCGGTCACCGACGCACACCAGAATAGCGGGTGTCCCCCGTAATCCTGCAAACAGATTGGGGCTCCCCGTGCGCGACCACTCTCCGTAAGATGCACCGCGAGGTTCGCAGCAGCGAAGGGGAGACGCAGATGGACGCAGCACAACAGGAAGCAGCGGCAAGAGCCAGGGAGCTTCAACGCAGTTGGTACGGGGAGCCGCTGGGGGCGCTCTTCCGCCGGCTCATCGACGACCTGGGCCTCAATCAGGCCAGGCTCGCCGCCGTACTTGGCCTGTCCGCGCCCATGCTCTCCCAGCTGATGAGCGGCCAGCGCGCCAAGATCGGTAATCCGGCTGTCGTTCAGCGCGTCCAGGCCCTCCAGGAACTGGCGGGTCAGGTGGCGGACGGCAGCGTCAGCGCAGGGGAGGCAACGGACCGGATGGAAGAGGTCAAGAAGTCGCAGGGCGGGTCGGTACTGAGCGCCACCAGCCAGACGACGGCCAGTTCGGGTGCGCCGACGGTGCGCCGCGTGGTGCGCGAGATCCAGTCGCTGCTGCGGTCGGTGGCGGGTGCCGGGGACATCATCCACGCCGCGGACTCGCTCGCGGCCGACCATCCGGAACTGGCAGAGTTCCTGCGGGTGTACGGCGCGGGACGCACCGCGGAGGCGGTCGCGCACTACGAGGCACACCAGAGCTGACGGCACGCCGACAGCGTTACGGAAGCGGACCGGGGAGCGGGCGCAGCGCAATGGGTGAGATATTCGCGGGTCGTTACGAGCTGATCGACCCGATCGGCCGGGGTGGCATGGGTGCGGTCTGGCGGTCCTGGGACCACCGGCGCCGCCGTTACGTCGCCGCCAAGGTGCTCCAGCAGAGCGATGCGCACACCCTGCTGCGCTTCGTCCGGGAGCAGGCGCTGCGCATCGATCATCCGCACGTCCTGGCGCCTGCCAGCTGGGCGGCGGACGACGACAAGGTGCTGTTCACGATGGACCTGGTGAGCGGTGGTTCGCTCGCCCACGTCATCGGGGACTACGGCCCGCTCCCGCCCCGTTTCGTCTGCACCCTCCTCGATCAGCTCCTCGCCGGTCTCGCCGCGGTGCACGCGGAAGGCGTCGTGCACCGCGACATCAAGCCGGCGAACATCCTCATGGAAGTCACCGGCACCGGCCGCCCGCACCTGCGCCTGTCGGACTTCGGCATCTCCATGCGCAAGGGCGAACCCCGACTGACCGAGACCGATTACGTCGTCGGTACGCCCGGGTACTTCGCCCCCGAGCAGATGATGGGCGCCGAACCGGACTTCCCCGCCGACCTGTTCGCGGTCGGCCTGGTCGCGCTCTACCTCCTCCAGGGCCAGAAGCCGGACTCCAAGGCCCTGGTCGAGTACTTCGCCGCCCACGGAACCCCGGGCGCCCCGGAGGGCATTCCGGAACCGCTCTGGCAGGTCGTGGCCGGAATGCTCCAGCCGGACCCGCACGCCCGCTTCCGCAGCGCCACCGGTGCCCGCAAGGCGCTCACCACGGCGGTCGAGATGCTGCCGGAGGCCGACCCGTCGGACGACCCCGTCGAGGTCTTCGACCAGATCGGCCCGCTGCCGCCCGGCTTCGGCCCGACGGGCCCGACCGCCCCCGAGCCGGCCGCCCCAGCCACCGACCCCCGCCAGGCACAGGCCTCCTCGCAGGTCCAGGTACCGCCCTCCTTGCAGGTCCAGTCGCAAGTCCAGTCCCAGGTCCCGCAGGTCCAGTCGCAGCCCTCGTCGCAGGCCCCCTCGTACGCCCAGCAGCCGATGCCGAACCCGACCCTGGCACCCACCCCGACCCCGACCCCGGCCGGCCTGCCGCAGACCGCCGGAACGCCGCCCACCGCAACCCCGGCTCCTGCCCCCGCCCCCACCCCGTCCATGTCGCAGACGGGCAGCTTCCACCTCGCCCCGCCGCCGCAGGGCCCCCCGCTCCACTCCTTCCCCGCCCAGCAGCCGCCCCCGCCCGCTCCGGCGCCCGGCAGCAGCACCCCCTACGCGGCCGCACCGCTCGACCCCTCGCAGGTGCCGACCGGCGCGGTCGACCACCATCCGCAGCCCACGCGTGCCTACACCGCCCAGTCCCCCCTGGCGCACGCCCCCGCGCAGCTCCTCCAGGGCGCGCCGACGGCCGCCCGCTCCCCGCAACGCCGACCGGGACCGCCCCCGAAGGTGACGGTCCCGGTACTGCTGCTCGCGCTGATCTGCTTCGCCGTGGGCATCTGGGCGCTGACCCAGTCCTGATACACCAGTCCTGACACGTGCGCGGGGCCCGGCATCGCGAAGGCGGATGCCGGGCCCCGCTGCCGTACGTCCTACCAGCCCGCGGGCGGCCCGTACCCCGGCCCCTGCCCCGGCCCCTGTCCCGGCCCCTGTCCCTGCTGCTGCGCCGCCTGAGGCGCCCCGACCGGCTCCGGCTGCCCGCGCCGCCGTGCCACCACCGTCCACACCCCGAGTCCGAGAACGAGAACAGTGCCCGCGCCGAGCCCGGCCGCCGCGACGGCCTTCATCGTGCCGCTCTTCTCCGCCTGCGGCCCGCTCTGCCCGTTGGCCGCCGCCTCCTTGTCGTCCTCCGAGACGCCGAAGTCCGTGGCGGTCCCGGCATAGGCGGGTCCGGCCTCCTTCTTGCCCTTCACATTGACCCGCAGCGTCAGCCCGTACGGCTTGTCCCCGAAGGTCTTGGCGACCTCGGGGCTCAGCGTGAGCCGCAGGTAGTACCAGCCTGCGAGCTGCATGTTCTTCTCGCCGCTGCTGGAATTGAAGCGGTTCTCGTACCGCACGGGCGGCAGCGGATCCATCGCCGCCGCCTTCTGCTTCCCGTCGTACGACAGGCTGTCCCCGTTCTGCACGAACCCGCGCGCCGGGTTGTAGAGCGTGAAGGCCAGCGCGCTGCCGACGAACCCGTTCTTCGTTCCGGTGGCGCTGTGCAGGTCGACGTCGGAGAAGAGCTGCTGCCCCCAGTCGACGGGCACCCGGTAGAACAGCGACTCCCCGGGCTTGATCTCGTCCCGCCATTCGCCGGTGGTCAGCCCGGTGGCGTCGTTGAAGCCGGTGCCGCCCTTGCGCTTCTGCGGTCCGCCGGTGGGCGGGGCGGGGGAGGCGCTCGGCCAGGTCTCGGGCGCCGCCGTCGGCCCGGCAGCCTTCAGGCCCGGCTCGGACTGGTAGCGGATCTCCAGGTCCCAGTCCTCCGGGGTGGAGGTGGCCGCGGTCTCCCGCTCGACCAGCACGTAGTACGTACCGGCCTCCTGGCAGCTGCTGGAGCCCTCCTCGATCAGCCGCGCACCGTAGGTGCTGAGCGGCCGCGCGTACTCCGCCGATCCGAAGCCCGCGTTGTCCCCGGAGTCGCAGGAGCTGTTGTCCCTGTCCAGCACCGACACCTTGATGTCGTCGCCGTACGCGACCTTGTTGCCGAGCTTCGGCACGGCGACGGCCGAGACATAGGCATTGGTCTTGGCGTCGAGGTTCAGCCGGTAGTACTGCTTGCCCTTGGGCTTGATGGTGTCCTTGTACGTCTCTCCGGCCGTCAGCGCCGGTGCGTCGGCGGTGCTCGCCGCTCCCTTGACCGGTTTGGCCGCCGTGTCGAAGACGTACGGGCTGGGCGTACCCGCGGCCAGCGCCTGTCCCGGCAGGGCCGTCACCGCGCACAGCGCCGCCGTCCCCGCGATCATCCCCCGAAGGCCTCGTCGGCCCGGTCGGCCGCCTCGGTTCCGGAGACCCCGGACCTTGCTGCGCTGCGTCATCACGCGCCACCCCTTGTCGTGTTCCCGGCCGTCCGGCGCCGCACCGCGAAGAGCACGACCCCGGCGATGAGCACGATCGCCCCGCCCGCCACCGCGGCCGTCGCGGTGCCGGTCCATCCTGCCCCGCCCGTCGCGGCGCTGTCCGCCGGGGTGACCGAATCCGTGGCCTTGGCCGGGGCCGCACCGCCCTGCCCCTTCACGAGGGGCGCGCCGTGCTGCGGACCGGACTTCTCGTCGCCGAGGACGGAGACCCTCAGCACCACCCCGATCCGTGGGTTCTCGGCGATCTCCGCCGCCTTCGCTCCGAGCGAGACCGCGATGTAGAAGCCGCCCTTGGCATGCACGGGAACGGTGTTGGGGTGCGACTCGTAGCGGTTGGTCCACGCCACCGGGACCGTCCCGAGCCGGGCGACCGCGGGCTTTCCCGTGTAGATCACCTTCGGGTCGAAGTGCGCGGTACCGCGGCCGACGGGCGCCCGGGCGGGCGTGTAGACCTGCGTCATGCCGTACGACATCACGCTCGAACCGCCCCGTACGGTCGGCTCGTTGGCGAACTCCACGTCGTAGCGCACCTGCTGGCCCCAGCCCGCCGGAACCTTGTACCAGAGGGTCTGCGAGGGCAGGATCCGGTCGCGCCACACCCCGGCCCCGAGTTGCCGGGCGTCGTTGAAGCCCGTGCCGCCCCGGACGTCCTTCGGGTCACCGGCCGGCATCGCCGCCTTCCCGTCTCCCGCCCCGTACTCGGGCTGGGATTCGGCGGGCGTGACGCCCTTCGGCAGCGGCTTCTCCACGTCGTACGTCAGCTCCAGCGGCCAGCGCCCGGCGTCCGAGCCCTTCTTGCTCGCCCGCTCGACGGCCAGCCAGTACCGCCCTGCCTTGTCGCAGCTGTCGGTCCCGCTCTGGCTCGGCACCCGGGCGACCGCAGAAGTCAGCGGCGTGGCCCCCTCGTTCTGGTGGAAGAGCTCGGTGCTGTTCTCGCACGCGCTGTTGTCGCCGTACTCGATACGGGTCTTCAGCGCATCGAAGGTGTCCACGGCCGCACCCGGCTGCGGGACCGCCGTCGCCGAGAAGTGCGCGGTGGACACGGCATCCAGATCGGCCGCGTAGTAGCGGGTCTCACCGGGCCCGATGGTGTCGAGGTACTGACCGGGCATCAGCCCCGGCGCGGCGTCCCGGGTGCCCGCACCCCTCACCTGCTTGCCCTTGAAGCGGTAGCCGTCGGCCGAGAGCTGGGCGGCACGCTGGAGCTGCCTGGCGAGCGCCTTCGCGTCCGGGGCGTCGTAGTAACGCCCGTTCCCCGCCCCGGCGATGCACTCCAGCTGCTTGCGGGCGGCGCCCTTCACCTGGAACCCGATGGCGTCGATCCGCAGATCCACTCCGCTGCGGCCGAGCTGTTTGGCCACCTCGCAGGGCTGCGGCGTACCGCAATTGTCCTCGCCGTCGGAGATCAACAGCACGGTGCGCTGCCCAGCCGCCCCACCGGAAGCCCTGGGAAGGTCCTGTGCGGCCTTCTGGAGGGAAAGCCCGATGGGAGTGTCCCCCTTGGGCTGCACGCCGTTCACAGCCCGCTTCAGCGCCTCACGGTCGAGTGCCTGTACGGGCCATACGAGCCGGGTGTCGGTGCATCCCCTGGGCTGGTCCGCCCCGTACACCCGCAGCCCGGTCGGATGGCCGTCCGGCAACTGGTCCACCACCGTGGACACCGCCCCGCGCGCGGCCTCCATCCTCGTACGCCCCGAGCCGTCGTCATCAGCCATCGAGCCGGAGGAGTCGAGCACCATCACCAGCCCACCGGCGCCGCTCGTTTCACGTGAAACATCGCCCGGAGAACCGCTCAGCGACCCACTCGGCGACCTGCTCGACGCACCGGCTGCTTCACGTGAAACATCGTCAGCCCCGGCAGCCCCGACAGCCGGAACCCCCGTCAGCACCCCCAGCAACGCCCCACCGGCCACCACTGCCACCACCCGCGCCGTTGCTCGCACCCGCACCCCCTCACCCCGTGAGATCCCGGAAAACCCACCAGGACCCCGCACCAACTTTGCTCATGCAAGCTAGTGATTTGCGCAGGCGAATTCAAGGGTGTGGCGTCACAGTCCCGCAACGGCAGGACCGCCCCCGCACAGCACAGGGCCCCGGCCGCTCGAAAGCGACCGGGGCCCTGCTGGTGACTACTGGAGCTCAGACACCCGAACCTGCGGGCACGGAGTCAGTCGCCTCCGTCCACAGATCCTGCTCGGCGCGATCCGCCTGGATCTGGCGGTACACGAGGAGCCCGCCAATGGCGGCCAGTGCGACCAGGAGAAGCTTCTTCACCGCGCGACCTCGTCTTTCCTTGACGTAGGAGACCTCTTGGCGGCCGACTATACACACCGGCCGATACCGATCGGTGACCTACCGGGGCTTCAACTGCCGCACGCACAAAAGCGGTTGGCCCGGACGAGAACTTCCTCGTCCGGGCCAACCGGTAAAAGTGGGGCTAACAGGATTTGAACCTGTGGCCTCATCCTTATCAGGGATGCGCTCTAACCAACTGAGCTATAGCCCCGCCGCGCTCGCGCGCTGACTTCTGAAGATTAGCGCACGTGGGGCGCAGTCCCAAAATCGGTTCTCCGCCCCCCGCCACCAGCGCCTACTCGTCCTCCGCGAGCGTGAGCTCCACACCGCCCACGAAACCGGCCGACAGGTTGTAGATGAAGGCGCCGAGCGTCGCCAGTGCCGTCGCCAGCACCACGTCGATCACCGCGATCACCGAGGTGAAGATCAGCACCCGGGGCAGCGACAGGAACGACTGGAGGTCGAACCCGCTGCTCTCGCCGGAGCCGGCCGTCGAGCTGGTCGCCTCACTGATCGTGCCGCCGACGGTCGCGAAGACGCCCATGGCGTCCATGACCATCCAGAGCACCGCCGCCGCGATCACCGTGCAGACGCCCAGTGCGATCGACAGCAGGAAGCTGACCTTCATCACCGACCACGGGTCGGCCTTCGCCACCCGCAGCCGCGCCTTGCGCGTACGAGGCGTCGTCCGCGCACCGGTACGGGGCCGGCGCACCGCACCGGTCTGACCGCCCTGCGTATCGCCGCCGCCCTGCTGACCGGACTGCTGGCCGCCGCGCTGAGCGCCCTGCTGGCCGCCCTGTGTCGCCCCGCCGCCCTGCGGTCCGGCAGGACCGCCCTGGGTCGACTGGTACGCCTGCGGCGGGTGGTACGGCTGCGTCCCCGGCCCCTGGGCCGGCTGTTCCCGCTCACCGGGCAGCGGTCCTGCCGCGTACCCGTCGTAACTCTGCTGGGGCTGCGGCCCCCGGGTGTCCGTCACAGTTCCCCCCTGGGAGTCCGCGGCAGAGCCACGGGCACCGGGTGCTCCAGCCCCGGAAGTGTTTCCTCCGGTGCCCGTGGCTCCACTCACGACCTACTCCTCGTGCTCCCCTGCCGAAGGCTCTGCGCCCTCGACGACTTCGGCCGCGGCCGTGGCAGTGACCGCACCGTTCTCGTCGGTCTCCGGGCCGTCCTCGACGCCGTCGACCTCCTCGGCCTCACGGCCTGCCTCGGCGTTGCGCGCGATGCCGACGACGGCATCCCGCTTGCCCAGGTTGATCAGTTGGACGCCCATGGTGTCACGGCCCGTCTCCCTGACTTCGTTGACTCGCGTACGAATCACACCGCCGCCGAGTGTGATGGCGAGGATCTCGTCCGTAGCCTCCACCACCAGCGCACCGACGAGCGAGCCCCGGTCCTCCACGATCTTGGCGGCCTTGATGCCCAGACCGCCGCGGCCCTGGACGCGGTACTCGTCGACCGGAGTGCGCTTCGCGTACCCGCCGTCGGTCGCGGTGAACACGAACGTACCGGGCCTGACCACATTCATCGAGAGCAGTTCGTCGCCCTCGCGGAAGCTCATGCCCTTCACACCCGAGGTCGCACGCCCCATGGGACGCAGCGCGTCGTCGGTCGCCGTGAACCGGATCGACTGGGCCTTCCTGCTGACCAGCAGCAGATCGTCCTCCGCCGACACCAGCTCCGCGCCGATCAGCTCGTCGTCGCTGCCGTCCGCGGTCTCGCGCAGGTTGATCGCGATGACACCACCCGAACGGGGCGAGTCGTAGTCCTTCAGCGACGTCTTCTTCACCAGGCCGCCCTTGGTGGCCAGGATCAGGTACGGCGCGGCGTCGTAGTCCCGGATCGCCAGGATCTGCGCGATCTTCTCGTCCGGCTGGAAGGCGAGGAGGTTCGCCACGTGCTGGCCGCGCGCGTCCCGCCCGGCGTCCGGCAGCTCGTACGCCTTCGCCCGGTACACCCGGCCCTTGTTCGTGAAGAACAGCAGCCAGTGGTGCGTCGTCGACACGAAGAAGTGGTCGACGATGTCGTCCTGCTTCAGCTTGGTGCCGCGCACCCCCTTGCCGCCGCGCTTCTGCGACCGGTAGTCCTCGGTCTTCGTGCGCTTCACGTAGCCACCGTTGGTGATGGTGACGACGATGTCCTCCTCGGCGATCAGGTCCTCCATGGACATGTCGCCGTCGAAGGGCACCAGCTGGGAACGCCGGTCGTCGCCGAACTTGTCGACGATGACGGCCAGTTCCTCGCTGACGATCGCGCGCTGGCGCTGCGGGGAGGCCAGGATCTGGTTGTACTCGTTGATCTTGGCCTGGAGCTCGTCGTGCTCCGCCGTGATCTTCTGGTGCTCCAGTGCGGCCAGGCGGCGCAGCTGCATCTCCAGGATCGCGTTCGCCTGGATCTCGTCGATGGCCAGGAGGCTCATCAGGCCCTCGCGGGCGATCTCCACCGTGTTGGAGCGGCGGATCAGCGCGATGACCTCGTCGATCGCGTCCAGCGCCTTGAGCAGACCGCGCAGGATGTGCGCCCGCTCCTCGGCCTTGCGCAGCCGGAACTGCGTACGCCGGACGATGACCTCGATCTGGTGCGTCACCCAGTGGCGGATGAACGCGTCCAGCGACAGGGTGCGCGGCACGCCGTCGACCAGCGCCAGCATGTTCGCGCCGAAGTTCGACTGCAGGTCGGTGTGCTTGTACAGGTTGTTCAGCACGACCTTGGCGACCGCGTCGCGCTTGAGCACGACGACCAGGCGCTGACCGGTGCGCGACGAGGTCTCGTCACGGACGTCGGCGATGCCGCCGACCTTGCCGTCCTTCACCAGGTCGGCGATCTTCTGCGCCAGGTTGTCCGGGTTGGTCTGGTACGGGAGTTCCGTGACGACCAGGCACTGCCGGTTCTGGATCTCCTCGACCGCCACCACGGCGCGCATCGTGATCGAGCCGCGGCCCGTCCGGTACGCCTCCTCGATGCCCTTGCGGCCCACCACCAGCGCACCGGTCGGGAAGTCGGGGCCCTTGATGCGCTCCATCAGCGCGTCCAGGAGCTCCTCCTGCGAGGCCTCCGGGTTCTCCAGGCACCACTGCGCACCTGCGGCGACCTCGCGCAGGTTGTGCGGCGGAATGTTCGTCGCCATACCGACAGCGATACCCGCCGAGCCGTTGACCAGCAGGTTCGGGAAACGGGCCGGCAGGACCGTCGGCTCCTGGTTACGGCCGTCGTAGTTGGCCGTGAAGTCGACGGTCTCCTCGTCGATGTCGCGGACCATCTCCATGGAGAGGTTCGCCATCTTGCACTCGGTGTACCGCATGGCGGCGGCCGGGTCGTTGCCCGGGGAACCGAAGTTTCCGTTGGACGCCACCAGCGGCATCCGCATCGACCACGGCTGCGCCAGACGCACCAGGGCGTCGTAGATCGAGGAGTCGCCGTGCGGGTGGTACGTACCCATGACGTCACCGACGACGCGGGCGCACTTGTAGAAGCCCTTCTCGGGCCGGTAGCCGCCGTCGTACATCGCGTACAGCACACGACGGTGGACCGGCTTCAGGCCGTCCCGTACGTCGGGCAGCGCACGCGCCACGATGACGGACATCGCGTAGTCGAGGTAGGACCGCTGCATCTCGGTCTCAAGCCCGACGGGCTCGATCCGTACGGTCTGATCCTCGGGAGCAGGGGTGACAGGGGTGTTCTCGTCGGCCATTGCTGGTCAAAATCCTTTCGAAGCGGTCACAGCGACGGACCGACTCAGATGTCGAGGAAGCGAACGTCCTTGGCGTTGCGCTGGATGAACGAGCGCCGTGCCTCGACGTCCTCACCCATCAGCACCGAGAACAGGTCGTCGGCCTGGGCCGCGTCGTCCAGGGTGACCTGGCCGAGCACGCGGTGGTCGACGTCCATCGTGGTGATGCGCAGCTCCTCGGCATCCATCTCACCGAGACCCTTGAAGCGCTGGAGGTCGCCCTCCTTGATGCGCTTGCCCTGCTGCTCGCCGGCCTCGCGCAGCGCGTCGCGCTCACGGTCGGAGTAGGCGTACTCGACGTTGTCCCGGCTCCACTTGAGCTTGTACAGCGGCGGGCGCGACAGGTACACGTGACCGGCCTCGACCAGCGGCCGCATGAAGCGGAACAGGAAGGTGAGGAGCAGCGTGTTGATGTGCTGACCGTCGACGTCGGCGTCCGCCATCAGGATGATCTTGTGATAGCGGAGCTTCTCGATGTCGAAGTCCTCGTGCACACCGGTACCGAAGGCGCTGATCAGCGCCTGGACCTCGGTGTTCTGGAGGATCTTGTCGATGCGCGCCTTCTCGACGTTCAGGATCTTGCCTCGGATCGGCAGGATGGCCTGGTACATCGGGTTGCGGCCGGACTTCGCCGAACCCCCGGCGGAGTCACCCTCGACGATGAAGATCTCGCACTTCGTCGGGTCGTTGGACTGGCAGTCGCTGAGCTTGCCCGGCAGCGACGCCGACTCCAGCAGGCCCTTGCGGCGGGTCAGATCGCGCGCCTTGCGGGCGGCGACACGGGCCGTGGCGGCCTGGATCGCCTTGCGGACGATGTCCGCGGCCTCGTTCGGGTTGCGGTCGAACCAGTCGTTGAGGTGCTCGTGCACGACCTTCTGCACGAAGGTCTTGGCCTCCGTGTTGCCCAGCTTGGTCTTGGTCTGGCCCTCGAACTGCGGCTCGCCCAGCTTCACCGAGATGATCGCGGTCAGACCCTCGCGGATGTCCTCACCGGCGAGGTTGTCGTCCTTCTCGCGCAGGAACTTCTTCTCCCGCGCGTACCGGTTGACCAGGCCCGTCAGTGCCGCACGGAAGCCTTCCTCGTGCGTACCGCCCTCGTGCGTGTGGATCGTGTTGGCGAAGGAGTAGACCCCCTCGCTGTACTGCGAGTTCCACTGCATCGCGATCTCGACCGAGAGCATCCGCTCCTTGTCCTCGGCCTCGACGTCGATGACGGTCGGGTGGATGAGCTCGCCCTTGCGCGAGTTCAGGTACTTCACGAAGTCGACGATGCCGCCTTCGTAGTGGTACGTGACCGTACGGACCTGCTCGTCGTCGGCGGTCTCCGGGGTGTCCGCACCGACGACGGCCTTCGCGGACTCCCGCTCGTCCGTCAGCTTGATGGTCAGTCCCTTGTTGAGGAACGCCATCTCCTGGAAACGCCGCGACAGCGTCTCGAACGAGTACTCGGTGGTCTCGAAGATGTCGGGGTCGGCCCAGAAGGTGACCGAGGTACCGGTCTCCTCGGTGGCCTCGTGCCGCTCCAGCGGCGCGGTCGGGGCGCCCGCCTTGTACTCCTGCGTCCAGCGGTAGCCGTCCGTCCTGATCTCGACGGCCAGCTTGTACGAAAGGGCGTTCACGACGGAGACGCCGACGCCGTGCAGACCGCCGGAGACCGCGTAGCCGCCGCCGCCGAACTTGCCGCCCGCGTGCAGGACGGTGAGTACGACCTCGACGGCCGGCTTCTTCTCCACGGGGTGGATGCCCACCGGGATGCCTCGGCCGTTGTCGATGACGCGCACGGCGCCGTCGGCCAGGATCGTGACATCGATGGAGTCCGCGTGCCCGGCCAGGGCCTCGTCGACGGAGTTGTCGACGACTTCCTGCACCATGTGGTGCAGGCCACGCTCACCGGTCGAGCCGATGTACATGCCGGGTCGCTTGCGGACCGCGTCCAGGCCCTCAAGAACTGTGATCGCGCTGGCGTCGTACGACGAGGTGACCTCGGCGGAAGTACCCCGCGAAGAGGTCACCTCCACGGGGGTGCCCTCGCCGTCCTCGCCGGCGGTGGACGGACTGATCTCGTTGGGGTTGCCGGAATCGGCCACGAAGCGCCCTTTCTGGCACAGCACAGGCCCATCCCCTGCCTTCGGCTGGGGGGTTCCCCATCCCCAGGCAGGCAGGAGCGGCTGCGTCGTTCTGTGTGAGTCGACGTGCCCCGCGAAATAAGCGGGGACTACTCACCAGTCTACCGGTAGCGCGGACATGAATGGGGGTTTGCCGGTACCTGAGTCCGCATGTGCCGCCCCGAACCGGGGCCGAACGACTCCCCATATTCAGGGAGGGGCTCCAGGCGGCTCACACCGGCGCCCAGCGCTTCGGGCTGTCAACCTCTCACTACGGTGAGGGACGCCTCACTCCTGCCGTCCGGTTTCACGTGAAACATCACGGTCGCCGTTTCACGTGAAACATCGCAGAACCGGCCTACCCGTACGTATCGCCGGGTCCCTTGCTCCCCGGCGCCCGCAGGGGCCCGTACCGGCGCTGCGGGCCCTTCGGGCCTTCCAGCTTGATGACCCGTACGGTGTCCCGCCCGAGCTCTCCGTTGAGCCGCTTCAGCAGATTGGGCACCATCCACTTCAGCTGGGTCGCCCACGCCGTGGAATCGCACTGCACCACGAGGATCCGCTCGTCCTCGTCGTACTTCAGCGGCTCGGAGTGCTGGGCGACGTCCGGACCGACGATCTCCTTCCAGCGCCCCATCACCCCGCTGACCGCGATCGGCATCTCCCAGCCCCGCTCGGTCTTCAGCCGGTCCAGGGCTGCCCCCAGCTTCAACGGGTCACGGCCGTCGGCCCCCGACCCGGAGCGCAGGCTGCCGCCCCGCCGCACCGTCTTCTTCTGCTGAGCCGCAGCCCCTCGCGCCCGCGCCTGCTCCTTCGCCGCCGCCAGCGCCTGCCGGGCCAGATCCACACCCGAGGACTCGGGCCCCCCGGAGCCTCCTGACTTCGGCTTGTCGTCGCTCACAGCCGGGTCACCTCACCGTCGGCCACCCCGTAGCGGACCCCCGACAGCACCCCCGGAACGTCGTCGTCGACCGCCGCCGTCACGAGTACCTGCTCACCGGGCGCCACGAGCTCTGCCAGCCGCTCGCGCCGCCGCACATCCAGTTCCGCGAAGACGTCGTCCAGTACGAGCACCGGCTCGTTGCCCTCCGCGCGCAACAGGTCGTACGAAGCCAGCCGCAGCGCCAACGCGAACGACCAGGACTCCCCGTGGCTGGCATAGCCCTTGGCGGGCAACTGCCCCAGCTTCAGCAGCAGTTCGTCCCGGTGCGGACCGACCAGCGTCACACCCCGCTCGATCTCCTGCTTGCGCGCCTCGGCCAGCGCCGCCAGCAACTGCCCGTACAGCTCCTCGCGGGACAGCCCGTCGCCGGGCGCCGAGCTGCGGTACTCCAGCCCCAACGGGCCACCGCCGGGCGCCAGTTGCTCGTACGCCTTGTCGGCCAGCGGGTGCAGGGTCGCGATGAGGTCGAGCCGCTGCGCGAGGAGTTCCGCACCGGCCTTCGCCAAGTGCTGGTCCCACACGTCGATGGTGGACATGTCCATGGACCGGCCGCCGTGCCGCCGCGCCATCGCCGCCGACTTCAGGAGGGTGTTGCGCTGCTTCAGTACGCGCTCGTAGTCCGAGCGGACCCCGGCCATGCGCGGCGAGCGTGCCGTGATCAGTTCGTCGAGGAACTTCCTGCGCTCGCCCGGGTCACCCTTCACCAGGGCCAGGTCCTCGGGCGCGAACAGCACCGTCCGTACGATCCCCAGCACGTCCCTCGGCTTGACCTGGGACGACCTGTTGATCCTGGCCCGGTTCGCCCGGCCCGGATTGAGCTCCAGCTCGACCAGCTGGGACCGCTCGCCCTGGGTGACGGCCGCGCGGATCACCGCACGCTCGGCCCCCATCCGTACCAGCGGGGCGTCCGAGGACACCCGGTGGCTGCCGAGGGTGGCGAGGTAGCCGACCGCCTCGACCAGATTCGTCTTGCCCTGCCCGTTCGCCCCCACGAAAGCGGTGACGCCCGGGTCGAGAGGAACTTCGACCCGGGCGTACGAGCGGAAGTCGGCCAGCGACAGATGCGTGACGTGCATGGTGGTGCGCCGACCTTCCCCCGACCGCGCTTACTTCTTGCTGGACTCGACCGCGTGGCCACCGAACTGGTTGCGCAGCGCGGCGATCATCTTCATCTGCGGGGAGTCGTCCTGGCGCGACGCGAAGCGGGCGAACAGGGAGGCCGTGATCGCGGGCAGCGGTACGGCGTTGTCGATGGCCGCTTCCACGGTCCAGCGGCCCTCACCGGAGTCCGAGGCGTAGCCCCGCAGGCCCTCCAGGTGCTCGTCGTCGTCGAGCGCGTTGACGGCCAGGTCCAGCAGCCAGGAACGGATGACCGTGCCCTCCTGCCAGGAGCGGAAGACCTCGCGCACGTCGGTGACGGAGTCGACCTTCTCCAGGAGCTCCCAGCCCTCGGCGTACGCCTGCATCATGGCGTACTCGATGCCGTTGTGGACCATCTTGGCGAAGTGGCCGGCGCCGACCTTGCCCGCGTGGACCGAGCCGAACTCGCCCTCGGGCTTCAGGGCGTCGAAGACCGGCTGGACCTTGGCGACGTCCTCGGCGGAGCCGCCGTACATCAGCGCGTAGCCGTTCTCCAGGCCCCAGACGCCGCCGGAGACGCCGCAGTCGACGAAGCCGATGCCCTTGGCCTTCAGCTCCTCGGCGTGCTTCTCGTCGTCCGTCCATCGCGAGTTGCCGCCGTCGACGACGACGTCGCCGGGGGAGAGCAGCTCGCCGAGCGCGTCGATCGTGGACTGGGTGGCGTCGCCGGCCGGGACCATGACCCAGACGACGCGCGGGCCCTTGAGCTTGCCCACAAGCTCTTCCAGGCTGTGGACATCGGCGACGTCCGGGTTGCGGTCGTAACCGATGACGGTGTGACCTGCGCGGCGGATGCGCTCGCGCATGTTGCCGCCCATCTTGCCGAGGCCGACGAGACCGAGCTCCATCAGAGATTCCTTAGATTCGAGGCGATTCGTACGCGATTCGTACCCAGGTCCGAGCCTACGCCCGGCTTGTGCGTCCGGCCCGAGGGGCACGTCAGGCCCGGCGCCACCCGGCCCCGGGCCTGAACCGCACTGCTGGGCGATCAGCCGGAGAGACGCACCGGCATGATCAGGTACTTGTACGCGTCGTCCGCCTCGGCGTCCACGGCAGGACGGCCGCTGAGCAGCGCCGGCTTGGTGGACGTCGTGAAGGAGAGCTGGGCGACCGGGGAGTCGATCGCGCTCAGGCCGTCCAGCAGGAACGTCGGGTTGAAGGCGATCGAGATGTCGTCGCCGTCCAGGTTGGCGTCGACGCGCTCCACAGCCTGTGCGTCGTCGCTGGAGCCCGCTTCGAGGATCAGCACGCCCTGCTCGAAGGTCAGCCGCACCGGGGTGTTCCGCTCGGCCACCAGCGCCACACGCTTGACGGCCTCGACGAACGGGGCGGTCTCGATGACGGCGACCGAGTTGAACTCGGTGGGGAAGAGCGTGCGGTACTTCGGCAGGTCGCCTTCGAGCAGCCGGGTCGTCGTACGGCGGCCGGCACCCTCGAAACCGATCAGGCCCTCACCGGCGCCCGAGCCGGACAGCGCGATCGTGACCGTGTCACCGCTGGTCAGCGACTTGGCGGTGTCCAGGAGCGTCTTGGCGGGCACCAGGGCGACCGCGGACGCGTCGGGGTCCTCGGGCTTCCACAGGAACTCGCGGACCGCGAAGCGGTAGCGGTCGGTGGACGCCAGCGTGACCGTCTCGCCCTCGATCTCGATGCGCACACCGGTCAGCACCGGCAGCGTGTCGTCACGGCCGGCGGCGATGGCCACCTGGGCGGCGGCGGAGGCGAAGACCTCACCGGGGACGGTGCCCGTGGCGGTCGGCATCTGCGGCAGCGCCGGGTACTCCTCCACAGGAAGGGTGTGGAGTGTGAACCGAGAGGAGCCGCAGGCCACGGTCGCCCGTACACCGTCTGTGGAAATCTCCACCGGGCGGTTGGGGAGGGCGCGGCAGATGTCCGCGAGCAGACGCCCCGACACCAGGACCGTGCCGTCCTCCTCGATCTCCGCGTCGACCGACACACGGGCCGAGACCTCGTAGTCGAAGCCGGAGAGGCTCAGTGCGCCCTCCTCGGCCTTCAGCAGAAGGCCCGCGAGGACGGGCACCGGCGGACGGGCCGGGAGGCTGCGGGCCGTCCAGGCCACCGCCTCCGCGAGTACATCGCGCTCCACCCGGATCTTCACCGGAACCGCCTCCTGCTGTTGCTGGCTCGCCCTGCTGGCTTTCTTCGTCTGACTGGTGTCTCCCGGCCGTCGGCTGGGGAGGTTCACCGGGGACCAGTCTGACGCACGCCACCGACAGTCGGTGCGGCCGTGGGTCAAGTCGTGGCGAGAGGCCCGAGGGGGCACCGGGCCGAGTTGTACACAGGGCCTTCTTCGATGCGGATTCTGGGCTAACTCTTAGTGGGAGTAGTAGTAGGGCCTGTGGAAACCGTGGATAACCCCGTTTCCGCAGCTCAGACCCACTTTTTTGTCCACCGTGCCTGTGGGCGGAACCAGTGGACAACCTGCCCCTTCTGTGGACGGGCGGAAGTTCTGCACACCCGATGCACAGGCTGCCCCTACTTCCCCACAGCTGTGTCCCCAGCTTTACCCACCTTCCCCACAGGCCAATCGACCTCCTTGGTGTGACGGCTTTCACTCGACCCGGTGAGAGCGGGTGTCGTGTTGCCGAACAGTGGACAGCGTTGGGGAAAAGCTGTGGGAAAGGAACCCCAGCCTGTGGGCCGCCGGTGGACAACTCGGTGGAGACCCTGTGGACAGAAATTCTGTCCACAGCCTGTGGATTAAAGTTTGCCACAATTCCACAGCCACCTGACCTGGTGTGATGAAGCCTCAGCAACCGCGCCTGTGGACGCAATCTGGACAACTTCCCAGTCCCCAGGGTGTGGACGGGACATCGTCCCAGGATCTGTGGAGAACTGCAGCTCTCACGGCCGAATTCGAACACCGGCGGGCATCAACAGGCTTGGGACAACGCTCGGAAGGCTCCGAAAAGCACCTCCCGACCCCCTGAATCGGCCTCCACAGGACGCGAGAAGCGGCCCGGGCACACGAAAAGGCGCCCGGGAGAATCGCTCTCCGGGCGCCTCTGCCGGCGTAACGCCGCCGCTGTCAGCCGTTCTTGATGCGGTTGGTGAGCTCCGTGACCTGGTTGTAGATGGAGCGGCGCTCGGCCATCAGCGCGCGGATCTTGCGGTCCGCGTGCATCACCGTCGTATGGTCGCGGCCGCCGAACTGCGCGCCGATCTTCGGCAGCGACAGGTCGGTGAGCTCCCTGCACAGGTACATGGCGATCTGGCGGGCCGTCACCAGCACGCGGCTGCGCGAGGATCCGCACAGGTCGTCCACGGTCAGACCGAAGTAGTCCGCGGTCGCCGACATGATGGCGGGCGCGGTGATCTCCGGGGAGGCGTCCTCGCCGCCCGGGATCAGGTCCTTGAGGACCTGTTCGGTGAGACCGAGGTCCACCGGCTGCCGGTTCAGGCTCGCGAAGGCCGTGACCCGGATCAGCGCCCCCTCCAGCTCGCGGATGTTGCGCGAGATGCGGGAGGCGATGAACTCCAGGACCTCCGGCGGGGCGTTGAGCTGCTCCTGCACCGCCTTCTTGCGGAGGATCGCGATCCGCGTCTCCAGCTCCGGCGGCTGTACGTCGGTCGTCAGGCCCCACTCGAAGCGGTTGCGCAGCCGGTCCTCCAGCGTCACCAGCTGCTTGGGCGGCCGGTCGGAGGACAGCACGATCTGCTTGTTCGCGTTGTGCAGGGTGTTGAAGGTGTGGAAGAACTCCTCCTGCGTCGACTCCTTGCTCGCCAGGAACTGGATGTCGTCGACGAGCAGGATGTCCACGTCGCGGTAGCGCTTGCGGAACGCGTCGCCCTTGCCGTCGCGGATGGAGTTGATGAACTCGTTGGTGAACTCCTCCGAGCTCACGTACCGCACCCGGGTGCCCGGGTAGAGGCTGCGCGCGTAGTGACCGATGGCGTGCAGCAGGTGGGTCTTGCCGAGCCCGGACTCCCCGTAGATGAAGAGGGGGTTGTACGCCTTCGCGGGCGCCTCGGCCACGGCGACGGCGGCCGCGTGCGCGAACCGGTTCGACGAGCCGATCACGAAGGTGTCGAAGAGGTACTTGGGGTTCAGGCGCGCGTGCGGCTCGCCGGGGCCGGGGGCCGGAGCGGGCTGCGCGGCCAGCGGGCCGGGAGCGCCACTGGCCGCCGGCAGGGCCTGGCCGCCGCCGTGCCGCGGACCCTGGTCCTGGCGCTCGGAGCGGTCCTGGCGCTGCTGGTCGTACGACTGCTGTTGCTGGTCGTACGAGGGACGGTCGGGCAGCTGCGAGCGGTAGTCGTGCTGCGGCGGCCGGGAGTAGGGGTCGCGCTCCTGGAAGCCGCCGAGGCGCTGCTGCTGCCAGCCGCCGTGGTCGTCCTGCCCGCCGCCCGGCCAGGCACCCGGCGCGGGGCGCGACTGCTGGCGGTACTCGGGGTAGGCGGGCCGGGCGGTGAGGCCGTCGTCCTGGGGGCGGTGCCCGTAGGAGTCGTACGAGTCGCGTGCGTCACGGCCGTCCCGTACGTCCCGCTGCGGCGGCTCGTCGTGCTGCTGGGGGTGCTGCGGCTGGCCGTGCTGCCCCTGGTGCTGCTGTCCTTGGTGCTGTCCCTGGTACGGGGACTGCTGCCGGGCGGGCGGGGCCTGCGGGGCGGGCGACTCGCCGACGGAGTCGTCGACGGTGATGGCGATGCGGATCGGCCGGCCGCACTCGTGGCTCAGGGCCTCACTGATGAGCGGTGCGAGCCGGCCCTCCAGGACCTGCTTGCTGTACTCGTTGGGCACGGCGAGCAGTGCGGTGTCGGCGACCAGCGCGAGAGGCTGGCAGCGTTCGATCCACTGTTTGTCCTTGGCCTCGACGCCCTGCTGGCCCTCGCCGAGCAGATGCTCCAGCACGTGCGGCCACACTGCGGCAAGATCGGCAGGTACGTCAGCCACAGGGCACGCTCTCTCACAGGTCCCACGAAGGTGTGGTTCTCGGGACGGGACGGGAAGTACGGGCTGGACAGGTACGGACACATCGGCTGCATGTCTACGAAAGCCCGGTTCCAGGTTGGGCCACGGTAGTCGTGGCAGCTCACGCGGTTCAAGTTGTTGTCCACAGGCTGTGCACAGAGGACCCCCGACAAGCCCCGGTTTGACCGGATGGCGTAGCCGCGCGTACCGTAACCAGGTCGAGTTGTCGATGGCTGCTGCCGCCTGCCTCCGATGGGCAAGATCATGGTCAATGATCGTGAACGCGGTGCACTGAGAGCGTTGCGAGCTTCCTCGTGGGCGCACGGTGACAGCCAGGCGATGTTTCGCCATCCCCGATTCATTTCTGGAGCCCCCGAGTGAGCAAGCGCACCTTCCAGCCGAACAACCGTCGTCGTGCCAAGACCCACGGCTTCCGTCTGCGCATGCGTACCCGCGCCGGCCGCGCCATCCTGGCGAACCGCCGTGCCAAGGGCCGCACTGAGCTGTCCGCCTGATCCCGTAGGGATCATGACGTGCTGCCTACCGAGAATCGGCTGAGGCGGCGCGAGGACTTCGCGACCGCGGTACGACGAGGGCGCCGCGCAGGCCGCCCGCTTCTCGTCGTCCATCTACGTAGTAGCGGTGCAACGGACCCGCACGCGGCAGGGGAGAGCATTCCCCCGGCGCGTGCGGGTTTCGTCGTGAGCAAAGCCGTCGGCGTCGCTGTCGTACGCAACGCGGTGAAGCGGAGACTTCGCCACCTCATGCGCGACCGGATCGCCGGGCTGCCCCCCGGTAGCCTGGTGGTTGTACGGGCGCTGCCCGGAGCGGGTGACGCCACCCACGCACAGCTGGCCCGAGACCTGGACGCCGCATTTCAGCGGCTGCTGGGCGGGGATCCCCAAACCGAAGGTCGGGGGAGAGGCACGCGATGAAGTACCCGCTGCTGGCGCTCATCAAGCTGTACCAGTGGACCATCAGCCCCATGCTCGGGCCGGTCTGCCGGTACTACCCGTCGTGTTCCCACTACGGATTCACGTCCATCGACCGGCACGGTGCGGTGAAGGGCACTGCCCTCACCGCCTGGCGCATTCTGCGGTGCAACCCGTGGTCGCCCGGTGGTGTGGACCATGTCCCGCCACGCACCCGGCGGCGGTGGCACGAAGCGCTGCGCGACGCGTGGCGCGGTAGCAAGGGCGAGAAGTCCGCCGTTGGCGTGTCTTCTCGGGGATCGGCCCCCGAAACCCCGAGCCCGGCCGCAGAGACCTCGCCCAATGCTCAAGGAGCCTGATTAGTGGACACGATTGCCAGTCTGTTCAGCTTCATCACCTGGCCCGTTTCCTGGGTCATCGTCCAGTTCCACAAGGTGTACGGCGCCATTTTCGGCCCCGATACGGGATGGGCCTGGGGCCTGTCCATCGTGTCGCTGGTGGTGCTGATCCGTATCTGCCTGATCCCGCTCTTCGTGAAGCAGATCAAGTCGACGCGGAACATGCAGGTGCTCCAGCCGAAGATGAAGGCGATCCAGGAGCGCTACAAGAGCGACAAACAGCGTCAGTCCGAAGAGATGATGAAGCTGTACAAGGAGACGGGTACCAACCCGCTCTCCTCGTGCCTTCCCATCCTGGCGCAGTCGCCGTTCTTCTTCGCCCTGTACCACGTGCTCTCCAGCATCGCCGACGGCAAGAAGATCGGTGTCATCAACGACACGCTGCTGGAAAGCGCCCGTCAGGCGCACATCTTCGGTGCCCCGCTGGCCGCGAAGTTCACCGACAGCGCGTCCAAGATCGAGAGCCTCGGCGCCTCGGCCACCTCGGTCAAGATCGTCACCGCGGTCATGATCGTGATGATGTCGGCGTCGCAGTTCTACACGCAGCGCCAGCTCATGACGAAGAACGTCGACCTCACGGTCAAGACGCCGTTCATGCAGCAGCAGAAGATGATGATGTACATCTTCCCCGTGATGTTCATGGTGATGGGCATCAACTTCCCCGTGGGTGTGCTCGTCTACTGGCTGACCACCAACGTGTGGACCATGGGCCAGCAGATGTACGTGATCAACCAGAACCCGACGCCCGGCAGCAAGGCGCAGGACTCCTACCTGCAGCGACTGCTGAAGACCACGGTGGCCTCCGGTGAGGTCAAGGCCCGCCGCAAGCGCAACGTCATCAAGGTGATCGTCGCCAAGGGCACCGACCGCAACGATGTCGAGCGCAAGTTCATCAACGGTCTGGCCAAGGCCGGCCTGGTGGCCGAGGCGGACGGTACGGTCGCCAAGAGCACCGCCGCGATCGCCGAGGCCGAGGGCGGCACCCCCGTCGCGAAGCGTCAGCAGCCCAAGCGCCAGACCAAGGCGAAGCGCCAGGTCGCCACGTCCCAGCAGGGCACGGCCAAGACTCCCGAGGACTCCGTCTCCAAGACCTCCTTGGAGAAGAAGGACGCGCCGCAGGACGCCAAGCCCACGTCGGCAGGCAAGCCCGCCGGTTCCGCACGCCAAGCCAAGTCCGGGCAGCGCAAGGGTCCGCAGCGGCCCAAGCACCCGTCCAAGAAGTAAGAAGGAGTCCTCCCGTGACGGACACCACCACTTCCTCCGCGCCCGCCGAGGGCAACGACACCCTGACGCGCCTGGAGCAGGAAGGCGAGATCGCAGCCGACTACCTTGAGGGTCTGCTCGACATCGCGGACCTGGACGGCGACATCGACATGGACGTCGAAGCCGACCGGGCAGCCGTTTCGATCATCAGCGACTCCAGCGGCCGTGACCTGCAGAAGCTGGTGGGCCGTGACGGTGAGGTGCTCGAAGCACTTCAGGAGCTGACCCGGCTCGCCGTGCACCGGGAGACCGGTGACCGCAGCCGGCTGATGCTGGACATCGCGGGCTTCCGGGCGAAGAAGCGCGAGGAGCTCGCGGAGATCGGTGCGAAGGCCGCCGACGAGGCCAAGAGCTCCGGTGCGCCCGTGAAGCTGGACCCGATGACGCCCTTCGAGCGCAAGGTCGTGCACGATGCGGTCGCCGCGGCGGGCCTGCGCAGCGAGTCCGAGGGCGAGGAGCCCCAGCGCTTCGTCGTCGTGCTTCCGGCCTGACCGGATCATTGTCTTTCGGCCCCGTCTGTTCGCAGGCGGGGCCGATCTTTGTCAGCCTGATAGTCAGCCACCCCAGTGCGGTACGGAAGGACGGTCCCCGTGACGGAGGCAGCAGCGGAGCTTCCCCAGGCGCCGGAAGTAGCCAAAGAGGTATTCGGTGAGTTCTTCCCGCAAGCCGTTCGGTACGCCGAGCTGCTCGCGGACGCAGGCGTCGAGCGAGGGCTGATCGGCCCCCGTGAAGTACCGCGTCTGTGGGAGCGGCACCTGCTGAACTGTGCCGTGCTCTCGGAGGTGGTGCCCAAGAACATCACCGTGTGCGACGTGGGTTCGGGAGCCGGACTGCCCGGTATTCCGCTCGCCCTGGCCCGCCCGGACCTGAAGATCACCTTGCTTGAGCCGCTGCTGCGGCGTACGAACTTCCTCCAGGAGGTCGTCGAGCTGCTGGGCCTGGACCATGTGACGGTCGTACGCGGCCGGGCCGAAGAGGTCATGGGGAAGGTCGACCCCGTCCACGTGGTGACCGCGCGGGCGGTGGCCCCCCTGGACCGGCTGGCCGGCTGGGGCGTTCCGTTGCTGCGGCCGTACGGCGAGATGCTCGCGCTCAAGGGAGACACCGCCGAGGAGGAGCTCAAGGGTGCGCGTGCCGCGCTCAGCAAGCTCGGGGTGGTGAAGACCGAGGTGGTCCGGGTCGGTGAGGGAGTGGTGGACCCGCTCTCCACAGTGGTGCGCGTAGAGGTCGGGGAGAGCCCCGGCGGAGTCCGTTTCGCCGCCAAGCGGGCCAAGGCCGCGCGGACCGGCCGCTCCCGGCGGCGTCGCTGACGCCCCTGCCACCGGAGAACACGGCTGTCTTCGGACCCTGATGCTCCATACAAGGTGCCGCGCAGGCGCGGCGCGGAGTGTCGAGGGCTCCGGGTGAGTCCGCGCGTGCATCGTGTTTCACGTGAAACGTCGCTCGCTGCTGCAAGGAATCATCAGCCGGGGCCGTGCGGCCGCCACTCCGCACGGGTCAAGACCCGAAAGGACGATGGGGTTGTCCACAAAGGCGGGTTCTTCCACAGGAGAACGGGCCTCACTGGTTCATGACCCCCAAAGCGTGACAGGCTCTGGGCATTACGAGCCTGATGTCGAGGAGAGTGAATCCTTGCGGTCCGACGCCAACATCGCGGGACCGATGACCGATCCGGTCCCCGGCCCCCGTTCCGAAGCGGCGGGAGACGATGTTTCACGTGAAACATCGGCCCTGCCTGACGACACCCCTATTGGTCGTGCTGCCCAACTGGCGGTAGATGCCCTCGGCCGTGCAGGCGAGGGGCTGCCGAGGCCTGAGCAGACACGTGTGATGGTGGTTGCCAACCAGAAGGGTGGGGTGGGGAAGACCACGACGACGGTCAATCTCGCTGCCTCGCTCGCGCTTCACGGCGCACGGGTTCTGGTGATCGACCTCGATCCGCAGGGCAACGCCTCCACGGCGCTGGGAATCGACCATCACTCCGAAGTTCCCTCGATCTACGACGTTCTGATCGACAGCAAGCCGCTGTCGGACGTGGTCCAGCCCGTCAGGGACGTCGAAGGCCTCTTCTGTGCCCCGGCCACGATCGATCTCGCCGGTGCGGAGATCGAATTGGTGTCCCTGGTGGCGCGGGAGAGCAGACTTCAGCGTGCGATCCAGGCGTACGAGCAGCCGTTGGACTACGTCCTCATCGACTGCCCGCCTTCGCTGGGACTGCTGACCGTGAACGCGATGGTCGCCGGCGAGGAAGTGCTCATCCCCATCCAGTGCGAGTACTACGCGCTGGAAGGCCTCGGCCAGCTCCTGCGGAACGTGGAGCTGGTGCGTGGGCACCTCAACCCCGAGCTGCATGTGTCGACGATCCTGCTGACGATGTACGACGGCCGGACTCGCCTCGCTTCGCAGGTCGCGGAGGAAGTGCGGAGCCACTTCGCCAAGGAAGTCCTCAAGACCAGCATCCCGAGGTCCGTCCGGATCTCGGAGGCTCCCAGCTATGGGCAGACAGTGCTCACCTACGACCCGAGCTCCAGCGGTTCGCTGTCGTACCTCGAAGCAGCACGCGAGATCGCCCTGCGAGGGGCGGGTGTCTTCTACGAGGCGCAGCACGCCCATGCTGTCGACCAGAACAACCAGCACAGCATGGCGGAGGGTGTCCAATGAGCAATCGACCTAGAGGACTGGGACGCGGGCTCGGCGCGCTGTTCCCGCAGGGCCCGCAGGAGAAGCAGACCACTGCCCCGGATGCCGCTCCGGCAGCGGCGCCCGTACTGACGGCGGAGCGGGGAGTTGCCGCGGCGAAGGTGGCCGCGCTGCCTTCGAATGTTTCACGTGAAACAGCAGAGGTTCCGGCGCAGGACCGGGAGCCGGAACAGCCTGCGGCAGCGAAGCTGGAGGCGCCGGCCGGAGCGTACTTCGCGGAGGTGCCGATCGGGGCGATCAACCCCAACCCCCGGCAGCCACGCGATGTGTTCGATCCGGACGCTCTTGCGGAGCTGGTCACTTCCATCAAGGAAGTGGGTCTGCTTCAGCCGGTCGTCGTACGACAGACCAGCGCGGAGCGCTTCGAGCTCATCATGGGCGAGCGGCGCTGGAGGGCTTGCAGGGAAGCGGGCCTGGAGCGGATTCCCGCGATCGTCCGGGCAACCGACGACGAAAAGCTCCTGCTCGACGCGCTGCTGGAGAACCTCCACCGGGCGCAGCTCAACCCGCTGGAAGAGGCCGCGGCCTACGACCAGCTGCTCAAGGACTTCGCCTGCACGCACGACCAGTTGGCGGACCGGATCGGCCGTTCGCGGCCGCAGGTCTCCAACACGCTGCGTCTGCTGAAGCTCTCGCCGCCCGTGCAGAAGCGGGTCGCGGCCGGTGTGCTGTCGGCCGGTCATGCGCGAGCGCTGCTGACGCTGGACGATTCCGATGAGCAGGACCACCTCGCGAAGCGCATCGTGGCCGAGGGCCTCTCGGTGCGTACGACCGAGGAGATCGTCAAGCTGATGAACTCCCAGCCCAAGACCGAGGCGAAGCCCAAGGGGCCCAGGGCCGGAGCGCTGATGGCGCCCGCGCTGTCGGACCTGGCATCGCGCCTGTCCGACCGGTTCGAGACCCGGGTGAAGGTCGACCTGGGCAAGAAGCGCGGGAAGATCACGGTCGAGTTCGCCTCGGTGGAGGACCTGGAGAGGATCCTCGGCACTCTCGCCCCCGGCGAGGGCCGTGTTCTGGAGAAGAGCCTGGCTGAGCAGGACGGCCAGGAAGAGGAGAGCTGAGCTCTCCTCGAAGAACTTCCTCTGGGGCGGGGGGGGGGGGGGGGGGGGGGGGGGGGGGGAAACACACCCCCCCCCCCCCCCCC
>NZ_JBVIMX010000004.1:152270-406746 GCF_055579625.1 Streptomyces sp. NPDC032721
AGGTCTTGGGGGAGAGGGAAGGGAAGGAGGGGGGGAGTTGGGCCCCTTGGGAAAATTTTTTTGGGGGGGGGGGGTGTTTGGGGGGGGACCAAACCACCCCCGCCCTTTGCTCGCCGTCGGTACCCGTCCGATTGCCCGGTGGATACGATGCTTGGTGGTACGGCGCATCCACTGTGATCCACCTCGGAGGGGGAACGGAGCCATGCGATCGGTGAGCCGAAGCCAACTGGTGACTGCGGGACTCGGAATCGGGGCCGTCGGCGGATTCGTCGGCAGCTTGATCCACGAATGGAGTGCGCTCAGCGCCGCTCGTGGTGCGGCAGGCGAAGAAAGTGGGGAACAGCCTTCATGGGGCGTCGGCTCGTACCGCTCACGCTGGACAACCTTGCGGACCTTCCCCACCGGTGCCGAGGCTGTGTCTTCTGGGAGCTCGATCCCGTCCGAGGGGAAGCAGCGGTAAACGAGGGCCGGGCCGAACTGGAGAAGGAGGCCTGGATCTCGGCAGTCCTGCTGGAGTGGGGGTCCTGCGGCAGGGTGGTCTATGTGGACGACATCCCGGTGGGCTTCGTGATGTACGCACCACCGGCGTACGTGCCGCGTGCGACGGCATTTCCCACAAGTCCGGTGTCACCTGACGCGGTGCAGCTGATGACAGCTCTGATCGTGCCCGGATACCAGGGACAGGGGCTCGGCCGGGTGATGGTGCAGACCGTCGCGAAGGACTTGCTCGGGCGGGGCTTCAAAGCGATCGAGGCCTTTGGCGATGCACGGTGGAAGGAACCGGGCTGTCTGCTTCCCGCCGATCACCTGCTGGCAGTCGGATTCAAGACAGTGCGCCCGCATCCCACACACCCCCGGCTGAGGCTGGAGCTGCGTACGGCGCTCTCCTGGAAGGAAGATGTCGAGCTGGCGCTCGACAAGCTGCTGGGTGTGGTCCAGAAGGACCCGGTGTTGAGGCCGTTGTAGGAAAAGACGTTGGAGTGAAAAACATTGAGGGCCCATCCCCGCCGGGGATGGGCCCTCAATGTTTCACGTGAAACAGCGGCAGATTACTCGCCGATGAAGGGGTCCAGGTCGCGGACGATCGCGGCCTTGGGCTTGGCGCCGACGATCGTCTTGGCGACCTCGCCGTTCTGGTAGACGTTCAGCGTCGGGATGGACATGACGCCGTACTTGGCAGCGGTGGCCGGGTTCTCGTCGATGTTGAGCTTGACGACCTCGATCTTGTCGCCGTGCTCGGCCGCGATGGCTTCGAGGGACGGCGCGATCTGGCGGCACGGACCGCACCAGGCGGCCCAGAAGTCGACGAGTACGGGCTTGTCGCTCTTGAGGACGATCTCGTCGAAGGAGTCGTCGGTCACGTTCTTCAGGTCGCCGGCCACGGCGGCCTCCTTCACTTCTTCGGGGTGTGGGGTGGGGAAAGGTCAGGCGGCGGGGGTCTTCTCGGGCTCCGCCAGCTTCTCGCTGTCGGCGAGCGCGGCCAGGTAGCGCTCGGCGTCGAGCGCGGCGGAGCAGCCGGTACCGGCGGCGGTGATGGCCTGCCGGTAGGTGTGGTCGACGACATCGCCCGCGGCGAAGACACCGGCCAGGTTGGTGCGGGTGGAGGGGGCTTCCACCTTCACGTAGCCCTCGTCGTCCAGGTCCACCTGGCCCTTGAAGAGCTCGCTGCGGGGGTCGTGGCCGACGGCGATGAACAGGCCGGTCACGTCCAGCGGAGCGGTCTCGCCGGTCTTGGTGCTGCGCAGGGTCAGACCCGAGAGCTTCTGGTCGCCCTCAAGGGAAGCGGTCTCGCTGTCCCAGGCGAACTTGATCTTCGGGTCGGCGAAGGCACGCTCCTGCATGGCCTTGGAGGCACGCAGGGTGTCACGGCGGTGGACGATCGTGACGGACTTGGCGAAGCGGGAGAGGAAGGTGGCCTCCTCCATCGCGGTGTCTCCACCGCCGACCACGGCGATGTCGTGGTCCTTGAAGAAGAAGCCGTCGCAGGTGGCGCACCAGGAAACGCCGCGTCCGGAGAGGGCGTCCTCCTTGGGCAGGCCCAGCTTGCGGTGCTGCGATCCGGTGGAGATGATCACGGCCTTGGCGCGGTGCACCGTGCCCGCCGTGTCGGTGACCGTCTTGATGTCGCCGGTGAGGTCGACGGAGACGATGTCGTCGGGGACGAGCTCGGCGCCGAAGCGCTCGGCCTGGGCGCGCATGCTGTCCATCAGGTCCGGGCCCATGATGCCGTCGCGGAAGCCCGGGAAGTTCTCGACCTCGGTGGTGTTCATCAGCGCACCACCAGCGGTGACGGCACCCTCGAATACCAGCGGCTTCAGCGACGCGCGTGCGGTGTACAGCGCGGCGGTGTAACCGGCCGGCCCGGAGCCAATGATGATCACGTTACGGACGTCGCTCACGGGTTTCTTCCTCGTCTCTGCAGACTGCTTACTGCCAACCGGGGCCCGGTCTGAACCTTTCACCCCACCCAACGGATACTACGGGGCTGGCATTCCCGGTACGGCCGAGCAGATCGAGGCGGGTCCCTCAGCGTCGGGGGTAGGCGTGCGTCAGCAGCAGCAGACCCTTGCTCTCGGGTGCCGTGTCCACGCACGCCGCGTCGATGACGTAGGCCTGGATCCGGGAGCTGTCGGAGACGTGCGGCAGGACGAGGAGGTACGCCTTCTTGCCCTCGTAGGTGCCCTGCTCACTGCCGAGCGGGGCCTCCGTGCGGCCGGTTCCCTGCTGGACGCAGGGCGGGACGTCGAAGGCCTTCCTGGGGGAAGGGGTGGTCGCCTCGGCATTGACCGAAGGGCCGTTTCTGTCCTTGGGGACGAGCGGCTTCCTGGCGTTCGTTCCGGCGAGCAACTGAGCTTGGTCCTGGAGCGGCGAGCCGGAGAACTGCTGGCTCTGCGCAGCGGCAGCGGTGTCCCCCTTGGCCGCGTGGTTCGGCTCTGTCTGCAAGGTCTGCACCATGAGGGCGCCCAGGCCCAGCGCGGCGGCGCCCAGGACGGCGCTCCACACGGCGCGGCGGCGCGGCCGCCGGGAAGCGGTCCATCCGGGGCCGGTGGCAGCGCGGGCGTGGCCAGCCGGTCGGTCCTGTGTGGGGCGCTCGGCCGGCTTCCGGTCCGTGCCGCTCGATGTTTCACGTGAAACGGTGACGGTGTCGTCGGTCTCGGCGGTGTCTTCGGGAGCCGTGGAGTTCAGCAGTGCTTCGGCAGCCAGGGCCGCGTCGATCCGCCCGGCGACGTCGGCGGGCATCCGCGGCGGGCCGGGCAGGGTGCCGAGCAGCCCGCGGATCTCCTCCAGGGACAGTTCGACGTCGGCGCAGAGCTCACAGCCGTCGAGGTGCTGGCGTACGTCCTCGGTGCGGGAGGGCGACAACAGCCCTTCCGTGAGGTCGGAGATCTCCGCGACATCAGGGTGCTGTGTTGTGTCGGCCCTGCCGGTCGTGGATGTCACGCGCGCCCACCTCCGCCCTTCACAGCAGTAGGGCCGGTCGGCCCTGCGTCCCTTTGTTCCGATGCCGGTGGGACGGATGTCCCCGGCCTCCGGTTCCTTCCCCTCCCGGGGTCATCGCTACCCCCGGTACTGCTGCGCAGATGAGTGAGGAGTGGCAGCAGTCTGGCTCTGCCGCGTGCGCAGCGGCTTTTCACCGTTCCGGTCGGTACGTCGAGGACCCGGGCGGCCTCTGCCACCGGGTATCCCTGCATGTCGACGAGGACCAGGGCGGCCCGCTGTTCGGCGGGCAAGGTGCGCAGCGCCGCCAGGAGTTCGTGGTGCAGGGCCTGGCGCTCGGCGGGTGCCTCGGCGGACTCGTGGGGTTCCAGGAGCTGTTCCAGGCGCTCCGTGTCGTCCATGGGCGAGGTCTTGCGGGAAGCGGCCTTGCGGGCGCGGTCGAGGCAGGCGTTCACCGTGATGCGGTGCAGCCAGGTCGTGACCGCGGACTGGCCGCGGAAGGTGTGGGCGGCCCGGTACGCGGAGACCAGGGCGTCCTGGACCGCGTCGGCGGCCTCCTCCCGGTCGCCCAGAGTGCGCAGGGCGACGGCCCAGAGGCGGTCGCGGTGGCGGCGTACGAGCTCGCCGAACGCCTCGGGGTCCCCTTTGACGTGCAGGGCCAGGAGTTCCTGGTCGTCGGCATCTCGCAGTGTGACGTCGTCCAACGGTGAGCCCCCCTCTCCCCTGATGGCTGAGTCAGCCCGTGAACTTCACATCGGTTATGGCCTGCTTGTGGCCCGCGCCGCTGTAGCCGTCCTGGCCGGCCAGGGGCATGGCTGTCATCCAGAGCAGTACGTAGCGCGTCTTCACCGGGTTCTTTGCCTTGATCGAGGACGTCGAACCACTGGTCGTCGCGGTGGCGATCTTCTTCATCGAGTCGACGTCCCCGGACGGGGACAGGGACTCTGCCGCGTACAGGGTGATCGTGGTGTGGTCTCCCGCGTATCGGAGCGCTATCGACGACTCGGCGACATTCTGCTCGCTGCCGAGGTCGTAGACGATGCCCACGCCCTTTTTGATGGAGGGAACCAGGTCGGGGCCGTCGGTGTACCACTTGGTGCGCCAGTAGCTCTTGCTGTCGCCGTCATAGGTCTTCGCCACGTCGGCGGGGGCCTGCGGCGAGCCGTCGGGAGCGTACTCGGCGGCGTCCTTGATGGTGAGCGGCTTGTGTGCGACCGGCTTCGGCCCCTGGTCGTTCTTGGGATCGGTCTGTGTCTGGGTGTCGTTGTTCTTGTCGCGCCGGTCCAGCAGGTTGTCGGCGACCTGCCAGCTGCCCAGCCCGAGTGCCGCGATGAGCAGGGCGGCCACGCCCCACTTGAGGGCCTTGCCGGTGCGGCTCTGCAGCGGGGCAGGGGGCACCGGCGGCGCCACCTGGGCGGCTGGGCGCGGCTGCGGGCGGCCGTACGAACCCTGCTGGTAGCCGGTGCGCTGGTATTCGGGGCGCGGGGTGAAGGACGGCTCAGGCGGCCGGATGCGGGGCATCGCGGCGACGGCCTTGGCCAGTTCGTCGGGGGTCGTGCAGGGCGGCTCCTGGCGCGAGGCGGTGGCGCCGTCGTTGGCCAGGGCCCGCATGGCGAGCTCGGACAGGCCCCGGTGGACGCCGGCCCGCACCTGGTCGGGGGCGACGAGCCCGAGGCCCTTGGGCAGCCCGGTCAGCCCGTAGGCGTCGCTCTCGTACGGCCAGCGCTGGGTGAGCGAGGCGTACAGCAGGGCGCCGATCGCCTCGGTGTCGGTGAGCTGCGGTCGCTCGGTGGTGATGCCGCGCAGTGCGGCGTTCACCGCGAGGCCGCGGATCCGGTACTGGCCTGTGGAGGTGCGCAGTACGGCGCTCGGGGTGAGCCGCAGGTGGGCCAGGCCCTCGCGGTGAGCGGCGGCCATGGCCTGGGAGACCTGGCTGACCAGCTGGTACGCGTCGTGGGGCTCCAGCGGCCCGGAGGCGAGCAGGGCGGTCAGCTCGATGGCGTCGGGCAGCCACTCGTGGACGACGTAGACGAGGTCGTTCTCCTCGACCGCGTCCAGGACCTGTACGAAGCGGGGGTCGCCCAGCAGCGCGGAGGAGCGGGCCGCCGCGAGGACGGAGCGGGCCCGGGCATGGTCGGCGGGCAGGAGGTGCACGCCCACGGCGCGGCGCAGCTTCTCGTCGACCGCACGCCAGCTGCTGAACCCGTCGAGACGGGTGACGCACTCCTCCAGCCGGTAGCGCCTGGCCAGCTTGTGGCCGCTGTGCAACTCCGGCGCGACGATCGCGGACTCGGTGCCCTTCTTCTCGCCGGCCTCGTCCTG
The DNA here is from genome assembly GCF_055579625.1 of Streptomyces sp. NPDC032721. Taxonomy (NCBI): domain Bacteria; kingdom Bacillati; phylum Actinomycetota; class Actinomycetes; order Kitasatosporales; family Streptomycetaceae; genus Streptomyces; species Streptomyces sp. NPDC032721. The sequence continues at coordinate 158,031 of NZ_JBVIMX010000004.1, forward strand.
CGTGCTCATCTCCGGTGTGTCCTGGCCTTCCGCCACCCCGTCGGCCGTGGCCCTGTCCGCCTCGGCGGCAGACGATGCCTTCCCGCGGGGGGAAGGAGCGTCACCGCTGTTGTCGGCCACGTCGACGGCAGCCGTGCTACGTTCCGCCACCGTCGTTCCTGCCTCCCCATCCGTTGCGAGCTGTCGAGCAGCCCTGCCAATTGTGCCCACAGTCCGCCGCTATGCACGACACACAGCGGTGGGCGATGGTTGTGCGGCCGCTGTGGATACTCAGCGGCCGAGGCGCCCGCGGACCATGCCCACCAGGGCGTTCAGTTCCGCGATGCGCATCTTCTTCGCGGCCACGAAGAAGACTCCGAGCAGTACGGCGCCGCCGACGACCAGAGACGCGAGCGAACCGAGAATGCCCTGGCCGAGGGCCTGGGAGAGCGCATACCCCACTCCACCGGCAGCCATGGCTGCGGGAATCGAGGCAAATGCGAGACGTGCGTACGTACGCAGGACGTTCGCCCCGTCCAGATCGCCGCCGAGCCGCTTGCGCAGCCGCTTCCAGGCGATGCCGACGCCGATGACGTAGGCGAGTCCGTACGAGGCGGCCATACCGGTGACGGCCCAGCGGGGCGGCAGCAGCAGGTAGCAGAGTGCGGAGGCCGACGCGTTGACGACGGCCACGATGACCGTGTTGTAGAAGGGGGTCCGGGTGTCCTCGTACGCGTAGAAGGCACGCAGTACGACGTACTGCACCGAGAACGGGATGAGGCCGAGGCCGAAGGCCATCAGCATGTAGCCCATGTTCGTGGCCGGGGCGGTGCCGGAGGAACCGAAGATCAGGGTGCAGATCGGGACGCCGAGGGCGAGGAAGGCGAAGGCGATCGGGACGATGGCGACGGCCGTGGTGCGCAGGCCCTGGGAGACGTCGTCGCGGACGGCGCCCGTGTCGTTCTCGCTGGCCGAGCGTGCCAGCCTCGGGAGCAGCGCTGCCATGAGGGAGACGGTGATGATGGCCTGCGGCAGACCCCAGATGAGCTGGGCGTTGGCGTAGGCGGCGATGCCCGTTCCCTTCGTGCCCTTCCCTGATGCGGCCGTGGCGAGCTGGGTGACGACGATGGCACCGGCCTGGTTGGCGAGGACGAACAGCACCGTCCACTTGGCCAGCTTGGCCGCCTTGCCGAGGCCCTGGCCCTTCCAGTCGAAGCGCGGGCGCAGCTTGAAGCCGGTCTCGCGCAGGTACGGGATCATCGCCAGGGCCTGGACGACGAGACCGAGCAGGACGCCGACGCCGAGCAGCCGCTCGCCCTCGGGCGGAATGGTCTCGACCGTCATCCCCGAGGTCGCCGAGGTGCCGTACACCCAGAGGAACAGGCCGAGAGTGGTGATGATGACGACGTTGTTGAGGACCGGGGTCCACATCATCGCGCCGAACTTGCCGCGTGCGTTGAGGATCTGCCCCATCACCACGTGGATGCCCATGAAGAAGATCGTGGGCAGGAAGTAGCGGAGCAGGGTGACCGCGACGTCGTTGGCGGCGGGGTTGTGGGAGATCGGAACCGACAGGAACTTGATGAGCAGCGGTGCGGCGATCATCCCGAGGGCGGTGAGCGAGGCGAGCGCGAGGGTGACGAGGGTCAGCAGGCGGTTGGCGTAGGCCTGGCCGCCGTCGTCGTCCTCCTTCATCGCGCGGACGAGCTGCGGCACGAAGACGGAGTTGAGGCCGCCGCCGATGGTCAGGATGAAGATCATCGTCGGTAGCTGGTAGGCCACCTGGAAGGTGTCACCGAGTACGCCGGCACCGAGCGCCGCGATGATCAGCGCGGAGCGGATGAAGCCGGTGAGGCGCGAGACCATGGTGCCCGCGGCCATCACCGCACTGGACTTCATCAGGCCGGCCGCGCGCCCTGCGGGCTTCTTCGGCACGGCCGCGGGGGCGGCCACCGGCTCGGGGGCGGCCTGGGAAGGCACTCCCGGGGTCTGCTGGTCGCGGTAGAGGTGGGCGAACGCGTCCTTCTCCGGCTGTTCCTCCTGGCTCGCCCGGGTGACCAGGTCGTCGACGCCGGTGAACTGCACGGTGCGGGCGTCGTCGCCGTACGGGAGGTGACGGGAGGGCCCGTCGGGCTCCGGCGGCGGGGTCTGGGCCCACACTCTCGGGTTCGGGGCGTGCGGCGGTGCGGCGGGCTGCTGGTAGAGCGGCTGCGTCTCCTGGTACGTGCCGGGAGGCGGCGGGGGGTGCGAGGCGCGGTCGTAGAGCGCCTCGGTCACCGGGTCCTGCGCGGAGAGGTCCTGCGACCGGTAGGGGTCGTGGCCGTACGCGGACTGGAAGTACGGGTCGTCCGGTGCGGTGGGCTGCTGGGGCGGGGGCCCTTGGCCCGCCGCATCGCCGCCCGCGCGCTGGCCGCGGTCACCGTCGTACGGCGCGTTCATTGCAACCCCACCTCATCGTCCCCGGCCGGCGGCCACGACATAGCTCAACGGTCATCGCTTGTACGGCATAGCTCAACGGTCCACTTTCTCACCCGTGGCCGACGGCTCCCCGCTTTCCGGACCGGTGTCCGGGGTCGGGTCACTCGGCTGCTCGGGGTCATCGCCGTCCGACGTGCCGGCGTCGGGCCCGTCGGTGCGGGCGGCCGCTCGCTTGCGCTGCGAGTACATCTTGATTCCGGCGAGCACCAGCAGGAGCACTCCGCCCGCGATCACCAGCATGATCGTGGGGGTGACCTCGTTGACGTTCACCATGAACCGCATCTCGGGTCCGTACGGAATGCCGTCCTCGGTGTAGAGGCGCGCGATCACCGGGACCTTGCCGTTGGCGTTGGCCGTCGTGGCGATCTTCACGGACTGGCTGTGCCCGCCGCGGACCTTGATGGGCTGCTCGGTGACCGCCTGGCCCTCGCCCTCGCCCAGCTTGAGACGGGCGGGCAGGGTCGACTGGAGGCGCAGCACCAGGTGGTCGACGTCCTGCACCAGCTTGTTCTGCACCGTCACGGGGATGGTCGCGCTGCGCCCCGAAAGGGTCGCGGTCGACTTCTCGATCAGATTGACCTCGCCGGTGAGGTCTTCCAGATAGTCCTGCACGGATTCCCGGTAGACGCTCGCCGTGGTCTCGTTGCCGCGCCAGGAGGTCGACATCTCGCGGTTTATGGCGTTGCCGAACGGGGTGACGACCCGCTCCGGCTTGGTGAGGACCACCTTGAAGCGGTCCAGCGTGAGCTGGGTCGCCCTGATGTTCTCGAAGGCGGTGGTGGGGAGTTCCCGGTTGCGGAGCCTGTCCGGGTACGAGGCCCAGCCGGGGATCTGGGTGCTGGCCTCGGGGTCGGGCTTGGCCTTCGCGGCGGCTGCCAGGTCGAGCGGCTGGGTCCAGCGCCGGGAGTCCAGGGCCCGCAGGGCGGACGCCATCGACTGGACCTGGCTGACGGAGGGCATCCGCTGCGGGGCGACGACGATGCTGCGCTGGTTGTCCTCGTCCTGCTGGGTCAGTGCCAGGGTCTGGGCGAGGAACTTCTGTACCGCCAGGGTCGAGTTCTCGGCGTTGGCCATGTCGCCCTGGAAGGCGGTCGAGAGGCGTGCGTCCGCGACCACGGCGGTCCGGCCGGCGCCGATGGGCCGGGCGGCGGTCGGCGTGTAGGACAGCGCGTCGTTCTCGTCGAGGCTGTCGCTGCGGGCGATCACGTTGTGGGCGCCCGCGGAGGTGGCGGTGTTGACGATCGAGGGGTCGATGGCGCCTTCGACGGGCCAGGCGAAGTCGGTGGACGGCTTCACGTGCAGGATCGAGTCGATGGTTCCCGCGGCGGCCTCGGTGGCACGCTGGAGCTGGTTGAGGGAGCCGGGGACGTTCTTGCCGCGGTGGGCCAGCGAGGCCAGGTCGGGGTCCGCGAACGGAAGCGCGATCACCTTCGCGCTCTGTACGGCCTTTTCCAGCGAGTTCAGCCAGTGCTTGGCGACGGCCTGGCTCTTGCCCGGCACCTTGGTGCCGGTCGCCTTGTCCTTGACCGTGTAGCCCTTCACCATCGCGTCGACGGTGGAGAGCAGGTCGGGGTCGATGACCCAGGTCACCGGCAGTTCGTTGCCCAGCGAGACCATCTGCTCCAGGCGGCCGCCCGGTGCGAGCTCCTTGGCGAGGTCGTCGTTCTCGAAGACCGGGGTCTGCTGTTCGTCCGATCCCGTCTCGGCGGACAGCCGGGTCGTGGAGATCAGCGGCCACATGTAGGTGAGCTGAGTCTTCTTCTTCGTGCCGTCGGGCACCCAGGGGAGGAACGTCCGCTCGTTGCCCAGGACCTGCTCGCCGCGGTCCGCCGTCCTGCCGGTGAGTGAGACGCCGAGCTGGTAGACGCCCGTCTCGTCGAGGCCCAGTTTGTCCACGGGCACCGCGATCGTGAAGTCCGTGCTGATCCCCGGGGGCAGCTGCGGGATCTTGACGGCGTACTTCTCCAGCTCGGTGGAGTCGCCGCCCTCGATGTATCCGCTCTGGGAGGCCGCGGCGTCGATCTGTGTCCGGCCGGAGAGCCTGTTGCCCACCCGCAGTCCGACCGTGGCCTCGGTCACGGGCTGCTTGGTCGTGTTGGTGACGGTTCCGGACACGGTGATCGTGTCGCCCTTCTTCGGGGCGTTGGGTGTCAACGAGTCGAGTGCCACATCGACCGGGTCGGTCCCTGCCGCGTCCTGTGCGGCGTACGCGGCCGGAGCGGCCGGCAGCTGTGCCAGGCCGACCAGCAGCGGGGCGCCGGCCATGAGGGATGCCGCGCGCCGGGCCCATCGGCGGGCAGGAGAAGGATTCATCCCCTGAAAGTCTGCCGCCTCGGCCACGCGCTCGCCCGTCCCTCGTCGTTGGCTGCCGTTGTTGGTTGTCCGGTTGCTGCGTCCACGCATGGTAACGATGCGCGCAGCGGCGAAGTGCCGCGCACTGCGCCACATGATCGGAAGAGTCTCTCAGGGTCCGGGAAAAACGATGACACTCCGCCCGGCGGGGGCACGTACCCTTTTCTGTTGTGCCGAACGCCAACGAAGACAACCCCAGCGCCCTGAGTCAGGTGCAGCACCGCGCGGTCAGTGAACTGCTGCGGGTCTCCCCTGTCGCCGACGACCTTGCCCGCAGGTTCCAGGAGGCGGGCTTCAGCCTTGCCCTGGTCGGCGGCTCGGTCCGGGACGCGCTCCTGGGCCGGCTCGGCAACGACCTGGACTTCACCACCGACGCACGCCCCGAGGACGTACTGAAGATCGTCCGGCCGTGGGCGGACGCGGTGTGGGAGGTCGGGATCGCCTTCGGCACGGTCGGGTCGCAGAAGGACGGCTACTTGATCGAGGTCACGACGTACCGCTCCGAGGCGTACGACAGGACCTCGCGCAAGCCCGAGGTCTCGTACGGCGACTCCATCGAGGAGGACCTGGTACGTCGCGACTTCACGGTCAACGCCATGGCGGTCGCGCTCCCGGAGAAGGAGTTCATCGACCCGCACGGCGGGCTTGATGACCTGTCCGCCAAGGTGCTGCGCACGCCCGGGACCCCGGAGGACTCCTTCTCCGACGACCCGCTGCGCATGCTGCGCGCCGCCCGTTTCGCCGCACAGCTCGACTTCGAGGTCGCCCCCGAGGTCGTCGAGGCGATGACGGCGATGTCCGAGCGGATCGGGATCGTCTCCGCCGAGCGGGTACGTGACGAGCTCAACAAACTCCTGCTCTCCGACCACCCGGCGAAGGGCCTGTCGCTGCTCGTCGACACCGGGCTGGCCGCTCACGTGCTGCCCGAGCTTCCCGCGTTGCGGCTGGAGAGTGACGAGCACCACCGGCACAAGGACGTCTACGAGCACTCGCTGATCGTCCTCCAGCAGGCCATGGACCTGGAGGAGGACGGGCCCGACCTGGTGCTGCGGCTCGCTGCCCTGCTGCACGACATCGGGAAGCCGCGTACCCGGCGCTTCGAGAAGGACGGCCGCGTCTCCTTCCACCACCACGAGGTGGTGGGCGCGAAGATGACCAAGAAGCGCATGACGGAGCTCAAGTACTCCAACGACATGATCAAGGACGTGTCGAAGCTGGTGGAGCTGCATCTGCGCTTCCACGGCTACGGCACCGGCGAGTGGACCGATTCGGCCGTGCGCAGGTATGTGCGGGACGCGGGCCCCTTGGTCGGGCGGCTGCACAAGCTGACCCGCTCGGACTGCACCACCCGCAACAAGCGCAAGGCCGCCGCGCTCTCCCGGGCGTACGACGGACTGGAGGAGCGCATCGCGCAGCTCCAGGAGCAGGAGGAGCTGGACTCGATCCGCCCCGACCTGGACGGCAATCAGATCCAGGAGGTCCTGGGCATCAGCCCCGGGCCCGCGATCGGCAAGGCGTACAAGTTCCTGCTCGAACTGCGCCTGGAGAACGGCCCGATGGAGCACGACGCGGCCGTCGCAGCGCTCAAGGAATGGTGGGCCGCACAGGGCTGAGCCCATGTTTCACGTGAAACATCTTCAGTCGGGCGGGCGTTGTTTCACGTGAAACAACGCCCGCTCTGCGTGGTCCGGCGCCAACGGGACAGTGCGAGCGCCACCACGGCGTAGAGCACGGCGACACCGACGACGAGGCCGACCGAGCGTCCGTCGGGCGGCAGTACCAGGGCTGCGACCGCTGCGGCGCTCACGAACGCGACGTTGAACAGCACGTCGTAGAGCGAGAAGACCCGGCCGCGATAGGCGTCGTCCACCGAGGACTGCACCACGGTGTCCGTCGCGATCTTCGAGCCCTGGCTGACGAGGCCCAGGGCGAAAGCGGCGATCAGAACCGGTGCGGGAGCGAAGGACAGCCACAGCGCCGGTACGAGTACGGCAGCCGAGGCCGCGCACACGACCATCCAGCCGTACTCCCCCAGCCGGCCCACCGCCCACGGGGTGATCAGCGCGGCGACGAAGAAGCCCGCCCCGGAGATCCCGAGCGCGAGACCGAGCAGGGCCAGCCCGTCCGTGCCGTCGGTGGAGTCCGTCGTACCGTCCCAGGCGTACCGGCACAGCATCAGGAGCGTCACGGTCAGCGCGCCGTAGCAGAAGCGCAGCACCGTCATCGCGGCGAGCGCGCGGGCGGCGGGGCGGTGCTGTCGAAGATGCCGCAGGCCGTCGGCAAGACCGCGTGCGGTGGAGGCGACGGCAGCGCCCAGCCGGGGCTGGATCTGGTCACGGTCGGGACCCAGCAGTTCACGGTCCATGCGCAGGGACGCCAGGGCGGAGCAGAGGTAGAGGCTCGCACCGAGGAGGACGACCGCCGCGTCGGAGTTCCCTCCGAGCAGCCGCACGGCGAAGGCGAGGCCTCCTCCCAAGGTGGCCGCGAGCGTACCGGCGGTGGGGGAAAGGGAGTTGGCGATGACGAGTCGCTCCTCGTCCACGACGCGCGGCAGCGCCGCCGAGAGCCCGGACAGTACGAAGCGGTTGACGGCGGTGACCGAGAGCGCGGACGCGTAGAAGATCCAGTCCGGGGCCGAGCCGATGATCAGCAGGGCGGTGCCCGCGGCGAGGACGGCGCGCAGCAGGTTCCCGTACAGGAAGACCTGACGGCGTCGCCAGCGGTCGAGGAGGACACCGGCGAACGGGCCGATGACGGAGTACGGCAGGAGCAGTACGGCCATGGCGGAGGCGATCGCGGCAGGTGAGGTCTGCTTCTCCGGGGAGAAGACGACGTATGCGGCGAGTGCCACCTGGTAGACGCCGTCCGCGGACTGCGAGAGCAGTCGCACCGTCAGCAGGCGCCGGAAATCGGGCAGACGCAGCAGTACTCGCAGATCGCGCACGACGGACATGCGAGCAAGGGTCACACACGGAACGCAAGGGGCCCCGGGCGGATGCCCGGGGCCCCTCGCGAGAGTGGCGGAGCTTTAGCGCTCGACCTCGCCCTTGATGAACTTCTCGACGTTGTCGTAGGCCTCGTCGTCGAAGTACTGGACCGGCGGGGACTTCATGAAGTACGAGGACGCGGAGAGGATCGGGCCGCCGATGCCGCGGTCCTTGGCGATCTTCGCGGCGCGCACCGCGTCGATGATGACGCCCGCGGAGTTCGGGGAGTCCCACACCTCAAGCTTGTACTCAAGGTTCAGCGGGACGTCGCCGAACGCACGGCCCTCAAGACGGACGTACGCCCACTTGCGGTCGTCCAGCCAGGCCACGTAGTCCGACGGACCGATGTGGACGTTGTTCTCGCCCAGGTCGCGGTCGCGGATCTGCGAGGTGACGGCCTGCGTCTTGGAGACCTTCTTGGACTCCAGGCGGTCGCGCTCCAGCATGTTCTTGAAGTCCATGTTGCCGCCGACGTTCAGCTGCATGGTGCGCTCCAGGCGCACGCCACGGTCCTCGAAGAGCTTCGCCATGACGCGGTGCGTGATGGTGGCGCCGACCTGCGACTTGATGTCGTCACCGACGATCGGGACGCCCGCCTCGGTGAACTTGTCCGCCCACTCCTTGGTGCCGGCGATGAAGACCGGGAGGGCGTTGACGAAGGCGACCTTGGCGTCGATGGCGCACTGGGCGTAGAACTTCGCCGCGTCCTCGGAACCGACCGGCAGGTAGCAGACCAGGACGTCGGCCTGGGCGTCCTTGAGGGCCTGGACGACGTCGACCGGGGCCGCGTCGGACTCCTCGATGGTCTGGCGGTAGTACTTGCCCAGGCCGTCCAGGGTGTGGCCGCGCTGGACGGTCACGCCGGTCTGCGGCACGTCGCAGATCTTGATGGTGTTGTTCTCGCTGGCGCCGATGGCGTCCGCGAGGTCGAGGCCGACCTTCTTGGCGTCGACGTCGAACGCGGCCACGAACTCCACGTCCTTGACGTGGTAATCACCGAACTGAACGTGCATCAGACCGGGCACGCGACTGGCCGGGTCAGCGTCCTTGTAGTACTCGACGCCCTGGACCAGCGACGCAGAGCAGTTGCCCACGCCGACGATGGCTACGCGAACCGAACCCATTGACGGTTGCTCCCTGTGTGTTCTCGACGAGGCCTGCGGAGTGCAGGGCCTCAGTTGGCGGTGTCGTCGGACGGATCCGGCGGGGTGGAACCCCTGTGCCGGGGCAGGCCGCCCGTGTCACCTGATGTCTGGTCACCGGCTGTGCGGTCATCGGGCCGGCGTTGATCCCGGCCCGCCCGCTCGCTCTCGATGAGCTCGTTCAGCCAGCGCACTTCGCGCTCCACGGACTCCATGCCGTGCCGTTGGAGTTCGAGTGTGTAGTCGTCGAGGCGCTCGCGGGTGCGGGCCAGCGAGGCCCGCATCTTCTCCAGGCGCTCCTCCAGCCGGCTGCGACGCCCCTCAAGGACGCGCATCCGTACCTCGCGCTCCGTCTGCCCGAAGAAGGCGAAACGAGCCGCGAAGTGCTCGTCCTCCCAGCTGTCGGGGCCGGTGTGCGAGAGCAGCTCCTCGAAGTGCTCCTTACCTTCCGCCGTCAGCCGGTAGACGATCTTGGCGCGGCGTCCGGCGAGCGAGGCGGCGAGCGCGTCCTCGGGAGCGCTGCCGGGTTCCTCGATCAACCAGCCGCTGGCGACCAGCGACTTGAGGCACGGATAGAGCGTGCCGTAGCTGAAGGCACGGAAGACGCCCAGCGAGGTGTTGAGCCTCTTGCGCAGCTCGTAGCCGTGCATCGGGGACTCGCGGAGCAGGCCGAGCACGGCGAATTCGAGGATGCCGGAGCGTCTGCTCATCCTTCGCCTCCCCGCCGCGTTCCGTGAGTCCCGTTCACTGTCCGGTACTTATGCCGAGCTGATGTATCGACTCGATACATCCAGACGATAGAACGGCCGTCCGCTCGCGACAAGGCCAGTCATGGTGAACGGCGTCACATCACCAATTCGTGGGAAGCAACTTGCCTGATTTGGGGTGAACGTCGTCACTGGAGAGGTTTTGGCCGTGCGTAGTCTGTGCGGCATGCAAAACACCGGGAGCCGCGTGACGCAAGGGGGCGTCGTGTTCCCGGACGCAGTACGGACGAGCCCGTGGGTGGGCGCGTCCGCATTTCGGGGGGACCGGAACTCAGCTGCCGCTTCCAGGCGATCTCGCCTGCCCGAGGAGTAATCGTTCGATGAGCGAGCACCGTCGCAAGCCTCCGCAGCCGCAAGGCGGCGGACGTGCCGCGGCCAGGAAAGCCGCCCAGCAGCCTTCAGGCCGTCGCGGGGCCCCGTCGTCCCGTGACAGTGCCGTTGGTTCGCCGTCAGGTTCGTACGGTCAGGAACGGCCGTACGGAGGAAGGGCCGAAGCCCGCCGTGCCGCTCAGCGTGGCGGCGGCGGTGGAGGAGGTGGCCGCCGTGGAGGAGGAGGCGGCGACCGAGGCGATCACGAGGGCCCGGGCCGAGGCCGCGGGCGGGGCGATCGCCCCCAGAAGAAGAGGTTCATCGACTACCCGCGCTCCATGAAGTACGGGTGGAAGAGGTTCGTGCCGTCGTGGAAGCAGGTGACGGGGCTGTGCGTCGCCTTCATCGGCGCCGTGCTGGCTGCGGGGAGCATCGCGTACGCCTGGGTGGAAGTGCCGAAGGTGCACGACGCGGCCACGGCGCAGAACAACGTGTACTACTGGGACGACGGCAAGCAGATGGTCGCGACCGGTGGCGAGTTCAACCGCCAGGAACTGGCCATAGACGTCATTCCCGACGCGATGAAGAACGCCGTGATCTCTGCGGAGAACAAGTCCTTCGAGGACGACCCCGGGGTCGACCCCATGGGAATCCTGCGGGCAGTCGGCAAGATGGCGCTCGGCGGTAACACCCAGGGTGGATCGACGATCACCCAGCAGTACGTCAAGAACTCGATGCTCGGCCAGGAACAGACCCTGACCCGTAAGTTCACCGAGCTTCTGATCTCCATCAAGGTCGGCGACACGGTCGACAAAGACAAGATCATGGCGGGCTATCTGAACGTCTCGTACTACGGGCGGGGAGCGTACGGCCTTCAGGCCGCGGCCCGCGCGTACTTCGAGAAGGACGCCGCAGCCCTCAACCCGAGCGAGTGTGCCTTCCTGGCGTCGCTGCTCAAGGGTGCGACCTACTTCGACCCGGCCGGTGCGACGGCGATCGACCCCGAGGCCACCCCGGAGAAGAACCTCGCGCGGGCCAAGGACCGGTGGGCCTGGATCCTCAACGAAGAGGTGAAGGACGGCCGTCTCACCCAGGCGGAGCGCAACAAGTATCCGGTTTTCCCCAAGGTCAAGTCGGTGAAGAAGAATGCCCGGCTGAGCGGACAGATCGGGTATCTGGTCGACCTCGCCAAGGCCAACTTCATCAACAAGAACGACCAGGGAATCGACGCGAAGAAGCTGTCCGAAGGCGGCTATCACATCTACACCACCTTCAACAAGGCAAAGGTGGAGCGGCTGGAGAAGGCCGTGAAGAGCGTCTACGAGAAGAAGATCGACCCCAAGAAGCGGCCCAAGACGGACCCCCATGTTCAGTTCGGCGGCGCCTCGGTCGATCCCAAGGACGGCAAGATCGTCGCCATCTACGGCGGTACGGACGCGACGAAGCACTTCACCAACAACGCGGACCAGACCGGTGCCCAGGTCGGCTCGACCTTCAAGCCGTTCGTGCTGGCAGCGGCGATGCAGTACGGCAAGCGCGACCCCAGCGGGTCCCGGGACCAGGACCTCAGCGAGCGCACTCTCGTCTCCCCGAAGAGCATCTACAACGGCGACAACAAGCTGAAGATCAAGAACTTCGACGGCAGCATCTGGCGGAACGAGAAGGGTCTGGAATGGCTCCAGACCAATGACGGCCATGAGTCCTACGGGCCCATAGACCTGCGCGAAGCGATGCGGGTGTCCGCCAACTCGCCCTATGTGCAGCTCGGCATGGACGTGGGCATCGACAAGGTGCGGCAGACGGCGATCAACGCCGGCCTGCTTGAGTCCAGCCTCGCCAAGGGCGAGAACCCCTCGTTCTCCATCGGCATCTCCGATCCGAGCGCGATCCGGATGGCCGGTGCGTACGCGACCTTCGCGGCCAGCGGCAAGCAGCACGAGCCGTACTCGGTCGCCAAGGTCAAGAAGGGCGGTGTGGACATCTGGGTGCACGAGAAGGAGTCCAAGACCGAGGGCATCGACGAGAACGTCGCCAACAACGTCACCGAAGTCCTGAAGAACGTCGTCGAGAAGGGCACCGGCACCAACGCCAAGCTCCCGGGGCGTGAGGTGGCGGGCAAGACCGGCACCACCGACGGCAACAAGTCGGCCTGGTTCGTGGGGTACACGCCGGAGCTGTCCACCGCCATCGACATGTACCGACTGGACGACAACGCGGACAACAAGAACCGTGCGTTCCTGGAGATGTTCGGCACGGGTGGTGAGGAGAAGATCCACGGAGCTTCCTTCCCCTCCCAGATCTGGCACGACTACATGGTCGACGCGCTCAAGGGCAAGGCGCCTTCGTCCTTCCCCGTGCCCGAGCCCATCGGTGAGACGCTCTACGGAGGTGGCGCCAAGAGTCCGGAGCCGACTCCGACCGCCATTCCGTCGCCCACACCGTCGAAGACGCCCGAGAACACCCCGTCCCCGACCGTTCCGCCCGGGCCCACCCCCGGCACGACGCCGCCCGGCGGCGGCGACGAGTGCGACCCGTGGGACTGGGAGTGCAGGCAGGACCCCGGTAGCGCCGACGGCGGCGGTGGCGCCGCCGACGGCGGGCAGGGAGGCATCGGTGGCGGTGGGACCGCACCGCCACCGCCGACGGAAGGCGCCCACAACGGGGGCCAGAACGGCAATCCCGGCGGAGGCGGCGGCAACGGAGGCGGCCTCCTGGGCGGCAACGAGTAGCGCGCCGCGCGCCCCGCGGTACTCAGCACCACCAAGCAGCACCCCCGAGGGCCGTCGCACCGAATACCGGTGCGGCGGCCCTCGCCGTGCCACCCCCCGCCTCGTACACCTGCGTCGCTAACCAGCCGTACCCCCGCAGCCCACAGGCCCGTACGGCAGGATGTCCCGCATGACGAGCGTGCACGAGGACCGGCCCGTACCACCCACGAGGCAGGACGAAATCGCCGCCGCAGGCAGCGAGGTGATCGGCGGACCCATCGGCCGGTGGGCCCGGCTCGGCGGCAGCCGGCTGACCCCGGTACGGGTCGTCGCGCTCGTGACGATCGGCATGTTCGCCCTCGGCATGGTGCAGAAACTGCCCTGCTACAACTGGGCCTGGTTCCAGGGCGCCAGCTCCCAGTACACCCACGCCTGCTACTCCGACATCCCGCACCTCTTCGTCGGACGCGGCTTCTCCGAGAACCTGGTGCCGTACTTCGACCGGCTCCAGGGCGACATGAACTTCCTTGAGTACCCGGTGCTCACCGGCCTGTTCATGGAAGTGGCCTCCTGGCTGACGCCGACCGACGGCTCCCTCCAGTACCGCGAGCAGATCTACTGGATCGTCAACTGCGGCATGCTGATGATCTGTGCCGTCGTCATCGCCGTCTGCGTGGCACGCACCCACCGCAGGCGCCCCTGGGACGGCCTGCTCGTCGCCCTGGCTCCCGCCTTCGCGCTCACCGCGACCATCAACTGGGACCTGCTCGCGATCGCCCTGACCGCTGCGGGAATGCTGATGTGGTCCCGGGGCCGCAGCCTGGCCTTCGGCATCCTGATCGGCCTGGCGACCGCCGCCAAGCTGTACCCGGTGCTGCTCCTCGGACCGCTCTTCCTGCTCTGCTGGCGGGCCGGGAAATGGCGGGAGTTCGGTGCGGCACTCCTCGGCACCGCAGGATCATGGCTGCTGGTGAACCTGCCGGTCATGCTGCTCGCGCCCGAGGGGTGGAAGAAGTTCTACACCTTCAGCCAGGAACGGCAGGTCGACTTCGGCTCCTTCTGGCTGATCATCACCCAGCGCACCGGCCACTCCTTCAAGGTCGAGGACGTCAACTCCTACGCCACGCTGCTGATGGTCGTGATGTGCGCCGGCATCGCCTGGCTCGCCCTCGCCGCACCGCGCCGCCCGCGCTTCGCACAGCTCGCCTTCCTGGTCGTCGCCGCGTTCATCCTCACCAACAAGGTCTACTCCCCCCAGTACGTCCTGTGGCTCATCCCCCTCGCCGCCCTCGCCCTGCCCCGCTGGCGCCACTTCCTCGTCTGGCAGGCCTGCGAGGTCATGTACTTCCTCGGGATCTGGATGTACCTCGCGTACACCACCAGCGGGGACAAGCACCAGGGACTGCCCACCGACGGCTATCACTTCGCCATCGCGCTGCATCTGCTGGGCACCCTGTACCTCTGCGCCGTCATCGTCCGCGACATCCTGCTGCCGGAAAGGGACGTCGTACGGCGTGACGGCTCCGACGATCCGTCCGGCGGGGTACTCGACAGAGCCCCGGACGTCTTCGCGCTGGGCGCCGCACGGGCACCTCGGCGCGCGGTACAGCAGGTCCAGGGGCCGAGGGTCCAGTGGGGCACCGGCAAGAGCGGCAGTGCCGTGGCCGACTGAGCCGCGGCCGACTGACCCGCGCAAGAACGTGGAAGGGCCCCCGCACGCTGCCGTGCGGGGGCCCTTTCCGTTGTTTCACGTGAAACAACGCACCGCTCTAGCGGTCCACCAGCCGGTCGAACTGCGTGGTCGTGTGCCGCAGATGTGCCACCAGTTCCTCGCCCACCTTCGGTTCCGGCGCGTCCGACGGCACGAAGAGGATCGACACCTGCATGTGCGGCGGCTCGGCGAACCAGCGCTGCTTGCCGGACCAGACGAACGGCGCCAGGTTCCGGTTGACCGTCGCCAGCCCCGCCCGCGCCACGCCCTTGGCCCGGGGCATCATTCCGTGCAGCGCCTTCGGCGCCTCCAGGCCCACCCCGTGCGAGGTACCGCCCGCGACGACCACCAGCCAGCCGTCCGACGCCACCTTCTGCTGCCGGTAGCCGAACCGGTCGCCCTTGGACACCGGAGTCACGTCCAGCACCGCACCGCGGTACTCCGTCGCCTCGTGGTCACCCAGCCACAGCCGCGTGCCGATCCGCGCCCGGAACCGGGTCTGCGGGAACTGCTGCTGGAGCCGGGCCAGCTCCTCGGCCTTGAGGTGGCTGACGAACATGGTGTGCAGCGGCAGCCGCGCCGACCGCAGCCGGTCCATCCACGCGATGACCTCCTCGACCGCGTCGGACCCGTCCGTGCGGTCCAGCGGCAGGTGCAGCGCGAACCCCTCCAGACGTACGTCCTCGATGGCCGAGTGCAGCTGCGCGAGTTCGGACTCCTTCACACCGTGCCGCTTCATCGAGCTCATGCACTCGATGACGACGCGGGCGCCCACCAGAGCGTGCACCCCGTCCACGGAGGAGACCGAGCGGATCACCCGGTCCGGCAGCGGCACCGGCTCCTCGCCCCGCCGGAACGGGGTGAGCACCAGCAGGTCCCCGCTGAACCAGTCCTTGATGCGGGCCGCTTCGTAGGTCGTCCCCACCGCGAGGATGTCCGACCCGAAACGGGTGACCTCATCGGCGAGACGCTCGTGGCCGAAGCCGTAGCCATTGCCCTTGCAGACCGGAACCAGGCCCGGGAACTGCTCGATCACGGACTTCTGGTGCGCCCGCCAGCGCGCGGTGTCGACGTAGAGAGTGAGCGCCATGAGCCGGTCCGGAACCTTTCCCGTTGCTGCCGTGAGTGATGGAGAGACGTACGCGTGCGGTGAGACGTACGCATACGAGGACGCGCGAACGCGTCCGGAGGATCAGCGGCGCGACATGTAGATGTCGAGCGCCTTGTGGAGCAGCTTGTTGAGCGGGAAGTCCCACTCGCCCAGGTACTCGGCCGCCTCGCCGCCCGTGCCCACCTTGAACTGGATCAGACCGAAGAGGTGGTCCGTCTCGTCCAGGGAGTCGGAGATGCCGCGCAGGTCGTAGACCGAGGCGCCCATCGCGTACGAGTCGCGGAGCATCCGCCACTGCATCGCGTTCGACGGGCGGACCTCGCGGCCGATGTTGTCGGAGGCACCGTAGGAGTACCAGACGTGACCGCCGACCACGAGCATCGTCGCGGCGGACAGGTTCACCCCGTTGTGCCGGGCGAAGTACAGCCGCATCCGGTTGGGGTCCTCGGTGTTGAGGGCCGACCACATGCGCTGGAAGTACGCCAGCGGGCGCGGGCGGAAGTGGTCGCGCACCGCGGTGATCTCGTACAGCCGCTGCCACTCGGCCAGGTCGGCGTAACCGCCCTGGACCACCTCGACGCCGGCCTTCTCGGCCTTCTTGATGTTGCGTCGCCACAGCTGGTTGAAGCCCTTGTGGACCTCTTCCAGCGAACGGTTGGCCAGCGGCACCTGGAAAACGTAACGCGGCTGGACGTCACCGAAGCCGGCGCCGCCGTCCTCGCCCTGCTGCCAGCCCATCTTGCGCAGCCGGTCCGCCACTTCGAAGGCACGCGGCTCGATGTGCGACGCCTCGACGTCGCGCAGGCGCTTCACATCGGGGTCCTGGATACCGGACTTGATGGCCGCCGCGTTCCAGCGGCGGATGATCACCGGCGGGCCCATCTTCACCGAGAACGCGCCCTGCTGCTTCAGGTGCGCCAGCATCGGCTGCAGCCAGTCGTCCAGATTCGGGGCGTACCAGTTGATGACCGGGCCCTCGGGCAGGTAGGCCAAGTAGCGCTTGATCTTGGGGAGTTGGCGGTAGAGCACCAGGCCGGCGCCGACCAGTTCACCGGTCCTGTCGAACCAGCCCAGGCTCTCCGAGCGCCACTCCGCCTTCACGTCGGCCCAGGCCGGGACCTGCATGTGGCTCGCCGCGGGCAGGCTCTGGATGTATGCCAGATGCTGCTCTCGGCTGATGGTCCTCAGGGTCAGGCTCGTCATGCGGGGCACTCCTCGGCAGCTGTGTCCCCATGGGGTCAGGGGCTCCGGCTCTCGCGCCGAAGCCTACTGCGCCGATGGAGCGCCCCGTCTGGCCCTGTGCGGCCCCGTCCGGCCAGGACGGCGCCGTACTCAGCCCAGGACGCCGCCGAAGAGTCCGCCGTGTGCCATCCCGAGGAAGAAGCCGATGGCCGAGGCGCCCAGGCCGAGGATGATGACGAACCGCTCACGGGTGGTCGCCGACACGAACATCCCGTAGCCGCCGGTGAGGATTCCGATCAGCCCCGCCCAGGAACTCAGCAGGTGGAGGTTGTGGAACATCGCCGTCACGAGCGCCAGCACACCCAGCACCAGCGTCACCGCCATCAGCGTGTCCTGGAGCGGATGGGGCTTACCGTCGGTCGCGAAGAGAGAGATGGACGAATCGCGTCGCATGGCCTGTGCCATGAGGCACCTCCTGGCAGAAGGCGGCGCACTGTAGCGCCGCTCACACCCCGATGAGTACAGATTGCGTCCCTTCCCGACCCGATTTCAACCGGAAGCCTCTCTACGGGTACTCTGGACGGTCTGCACCGGTGTCATCCCTGCCAGAAAACGAATCCGAGGGCTCGTCCCCCGGGATTGTCAGTGGCAGTCGATACCGTTGCGTACGCATCACGACCCTCCTGCCACGGAACGACCGTGGCCGCTGAGTCCAAAGGAGGTGGGTTCCACATGCGTCACTACGAAGTGATGGTCATCCTCGACCCCGATCTTGAGGAGCGCGCAGTCGCCCCCCTGATCGAGAACTTCCTTTCCGTCGTCCGTGAGGGCAACGGAAAGGTCGAGAAGGTCGACACCTGGGGCCGTCGTCGTCTGTCCTACGAGATCAAGAAGAAGCCCGAGGGCATCTACTCGGTCATCGACCTCCAGGCCGAGCCTGCGGTCGTCAAGGAGCTCGACCGACAGATGAACCTGAACGAGTCGGTCCTCCGGACCAAGGTCCTCCGCCCCGAGACCCACTGAACTTCGGTTCAGCGGTAATCGGGTCCGAGTAGCACCACAGCAGCCAGCAGCAAATCCCGCCGAGAGGTTCACCCAATGGCAGGCGAGACCGTCATCACGGTCGTCGGCAATCTCGTCGACGACCCCGAGCTGCGCTTCACCCCGTCCGGTGCGGCGGTCGCGAAGTTCCGTGTCGCGTCCACTCCCCGCATCTTCGACAAGCAGACCAATGAGTGGAAGGACGGCGATGGCCTGTTCCTCACCTGCTCGGTCTGGCGTCAGGCGGCGGAGAACGTCGCGGAGTCGCTCCAGCGAGGCATGCGCGTAGTCGTGCAGGGTCGGCTGAAGCAGCGGTCCTACGAGGACCGTGAGGGCATCAAGCGCACGGTCTACGAACTGGACGTCGAGGAAGTCGGCCCCAGCCTCAAGACCGCTACGGCCAAGGTCACCAAGACCACCGGTCGCGGCGGCCAGGGCGGGTACGGCGGTGGCGGCGGCCAGCAGCAGGGTGGCGGCGGCAACTGGGGCGGCGGCTCCGGTGGCGGCCAGCAGGGCGGCGGAGCACCCTCCGACGACCCCTGGGCCTCCAGCGCGCCGGCAGGTGGGCAGCCGCAGCAGGGCGGGGGTGGCTGGGGTGGAAACTCCGGCAACTCCGGCTCCGGCGGCGGCGGTGGCTACTCGGACGAGCCGCCCTTCTAGGGCAGCTCGAACCCCCACTTCTTGATCACACAGGAGAAACACCATGGCGAAGCCGCCTGTGCGCAAGCCTAAGAAGAAGGTCTGCGCGTTCTGCAAGGACAAGACCCAGTACGTGGACTACAAGGACACGAACATGCTGCGGAAGTTCATTTCCGACCGCGGCAAGATCCGTGCCCGCCGCGTTACCGGCAACTGCACGCAGCACCAGCGTGACGTCGCCACGGCTGTCAAGAACAGCCGTGAGATGGCGCTGCTGCCCTACACGTCCACCGCGCGATAAGGAAAGGGTGACCGAATAATGAAGATCATCCTGACCCACGAGGTCTCTGGCCTCGGCACCGCCGGCGACGTCGTCGACGTCAAGGACGGCTACGCCCGTAACTACCTGGTTCCCCGCGGCTTCGCGCTGCGTTGGACCAAGGGCGGCGAGAAGGACGTGGCGCAGATCCGCCGCGCCCGCAAGATCCACGAGATCGCGACCATCGAGCAGGCCAACGAGGTCAAGGCCAAGCTTGAGGGCACGAAGGTCGTTCTGGCTGTTCGCTCCGGCGACGCCGGCCGTCTCTTCGGCTCCGTGACCCCGGCTGACGTCGCTTCCGCGATCGTCTCCGCCGGTGGCCCGAAGGTCGACAAGCGCAGCGTCGAGCTGAGCTCCCCGATCAAGACCCTCGGTTCGCACCAGGTCTCCGTGCGTCTGCACGCCGACGTGGCCGCGAAGCTCGGCGTCGAGGTCGTCGCTGCCTGAGTGCAGCACACCACCTCTGCTTGAGCAGGTCTGAGCAGAAGGAAGGGCCGCACCCCTCGGGGTGCGGCCCTTCCTGCGTTCGTTTGGTCATGTTTCACGTGAAACATGACCGGAGGGGGTGGAGTGGGGGTGTGGGCCGGGGCGTCAGCGGGTCGCGCCGGTGACGATCCAGCGGCCCGAGCGGGTGCGCCACCACAGGGTGGCCATCCGGACCGCCATCATCAGTCCCATCGCCCACCAGAGTGCGGTCAGCCCGCCGCCCAGGGCAGGCACGAGGAACGCCACCGGGGCGAAGACCGCGAGCGTGGCGAGCATCGCCCAGGCCAGGTACCGGCCGTCCCCCGCTCCCATCAGGACGCCGTCGAGCACGAAGACGACCCCGGAGACCGGCTGGCTGAGGGCCACGACCAGGAGCGCGGGCAGCAGGGTGTCCTTGACCGCCTGATCGCTGGTGAAGAGCGGTACGAAGAGGGGCCGGGAGAGCGCGACCAGGATGCCGAGGACCACTCCGGCCGCGATGCCCCACTCGACCATGCGGCGGCAGGCGGCGCGGGCGCCCTCCTTGTCACCGGCGCCGAGGTAGCGGCCGATGATCGACTGCCCGGCGATCGCGATGGCGTCCAGGGCGAACGCCAGCAGGCTCCACAGGGTCAGGATGATCTGGTGGGCGGCGATGTCCTTGTCCCCGAGGCGGGCGGCGACCGCGGTGGCGATCATCAGCACCGCGCGCAGCGACAGCGTACGGACGAGGAGCGGTGCGCCGGCCCGGGCAGAGGCGCGTATCCCGGCGGAGTCAGGGAGCAGGGAGGCGCCGTGCCGGCGGGCTCCCCGGACGACCACCACGAGGTAGACGGCGGCCATCGCCCACTGCGCGGCCACGGTGCCCCACGCGGAACCGGCGATGCCGAGGCCGAAGCCGTACACCAGGAGCACGTTGAGGATGCCGTTGGCGACGAAGCCGCCGATGGCCACGTACAGCGGGGTCCTGGTGTCCTGGAGGCCGCGCAGGACACCGGTGGCGGCCAGGACGACGAGCATGGCGGGGATGCCGATGCTGGAGATCCGCAGATAGGTGATGGCGTACGGGGCGGCCGTGTCCGAGGCGCCGAAGAGGCTGATCAGGTCGGGGGCGGTGGGCAGGACCGCCGCGATCACCAGTGCGCCGAGGAGCAGGGCCAGCCAGATTCCGTCCATGCCCTGGCGGATGGCGGCGGCCAGGTCTCCGGCGCCGACCCGGCGGGAGACGGCCGCGGTGGTGGCGTACGCGAGGAAGACGAAGATGCTGACGGCCGTCGTGAGCAGGGCCGAGGCGATGCCGAGTCCGGCGAGCTGAGGGGTTCCGAGGTGGCCGACGATCGCGCTGTCGGCCATCAGGAAGAGGGGCTCGGCAACGAGCGCGCCGAAGGCCGGCAGGGCGAGCGCAACGATCTCGCGGTCGTGCCGGCGGCGGCCTGATTTCGTAGCCGGGGGAGCCTGGGTCATGCACTCAATCTAATCTTCCACAGGTAAGAGATGCAATGGTGCTGCGACCCTTACCCAATGCCGATTCGGAGGTCAGCGCCTGCGCCGTTTGAAGTGATCTTGTGTCGAGTGGGAAAGTTTTTCTCCCCCACAGCCGGTGGATGGGGTTTTTGCAGGTCAGGGGCTTTGTGGAGGGTGTGCTGTGAACTTGTCCACAGCACTGTCCCCCGCTGCGTGCACAGGTTCCGGTGAGTTCTCCACAGCATCGGCCACGTTTCTCACAGGCCCTGTGGATAACCAGATTGGCTGACGGTGCCCACGGGCCTACCGTGGACCGGCGCCCGCCCTGTCTTCCCGTCCAACTTGATGTGCTGGAAGCGGAAGTCGGGCGTCTCATTTGTCAGAGCCGTGCCGTAAGAAAGAGTGGCACAGCGAGGTCCGCGGAGCGGACGGGAGGAGGTGGGCCCGGTGACGATTTCCGAGCCCTTGGACGACCCCTGGGCCGACAGCGGTCCGGGTGACCGTCTGCCCGCCCGCAAGCGTGGTGGCGAAGGCCGGGGCCGTGACGACCGGCACGACCGCGGCTCCGAGGGCGGTGGCTGGGAGGGCGGCGGAGGCAGCGGCTTCGAGCGCGTACCGCCGCAGGACCTGGACGCCGAGCAGTCGGTGCTTGGCGGCATGCTGCTCTCGAAGGACGCCATCGCGGACGTCGTCGAGGTCCTCAAGGGCCACGACTTCTACAAGCCCGCCCACGAGACCGTCTTCCAGGCGATCCTCGACCTGTACGCCAAGGGCGAGCCCGCCGACCCGATCACGGTCAGCGCCGAGCTCACCAAGCGCGGCGAGATCACCAAGGTCGGCGGCGCCCCGTACCTGCACACCCTGGTGCAGTCGGTCCCGACGGCCGCCAACGCCGAGTACTACGCGGAGATCGTCCACGAGCGGGCGGTGCTGCGCCGTCTCGTCGAAGCCGGCACCAAGATCACACAGATGGGATACGCGGGCGACGGCGACGTCGACGAGATCGTCAACTCCGCGCAGGCCGAGATCTACGCCGTCACCGAGCAGCGCACCTCCGAGGACTACGCGCCGCTCGGCGACATCATGGAGGGCGCGCTCGACGAGATCGAGGCGATCGGTTCGCGCAGCGGCCAGATGTCCGGTGTGCCGACGGGCTTCACCGACCTGGACTCGCTGACCAACGGCCTGCACCCGGGCCAGATGATCGTCATCGCGGCCCGTCCCGCCATGGGCAAGTCGACGCTCGCCCTCGACTTCGCGCGGGCCTGTTCGATCCAGAACAACATGGCCAGCGTGATCTTCTCGCTCGAAATGGGCCGCAACGAGATCGCGATGCGTCTGCTGTCGGCGGAGGCGCGGGTGGCGCTGCACCACATGCGTTCCGGTTCGATGACCGATGACGACTGGACGCGACTGGCCCGGCGCATGCCCGACGTGTCCGCGGCCCCGCTGTTCATCGACGACTCCCCGAACCTCTCCATGATGGAGATCCGGGCCAAGTGCCGTCGGCTGAAGCAGCGGCAGGACATCAAGCTGGTCATCATCGACTACCTGCAGCTGATGCAGGCCGGCGGCTCCAAGCGGAGCGAGAGCCGCCAGCAGGAAGTCTCGGACATGTCGCGAAACCTGAAGCTGCTGGCCAAGGAGCTGGAGGTGCCGGTGATCGCGCTCTCCCAGCTGAACCGTGGCCCCGAGCAGCGTACGGACAAGAAGCCGATGGTCTCCGACCTGCGTGAATCCGGATCGATCGAGCAGGACGCGGACATGGTGATCCTGCTGCACCGGGAGGACGCGTACGAGAAGGAGTCACCGCGCGCGGGCGAGGCGGACATCATCGTCGGCAAGCACCGTAACGGTCCGACGGCGACGATCACGGTGGCCTTCCAGGGCCACTACTCGCGGTTCGTGGACATGGCCCAGACCTGATCCCGGTGGCCGCGCCCTCGGTCGTGTGACGGGCGCTCAGTCGTGTGACGGGCGCTCAGCGCCTGGTCTCGTACCTGGTGAGGACCACGCCGAAGGGAAACGTCCGCGTCTCCACCAGGTTCAGGTTCACCCAGCTGTCCAGCGCGGTGAAGAACGGCGTGCCACCGCCCACCAGGACCGGGGCGGTGGCCAGCACATACTCGTCGATCAGCCCGGCCCGCATGGCCGCCCCGGCGAGCGTCGCGCCGCCGATCTCCATCGAGCCGCCCTCCTCGGCCTTGAGCCGGGTGATCTCGGCGACCGCGTCGCCGGTGACCAGGCGGGTGTTCCAGTCGGCCTTGTCGACCGTCGAGGAGAACACCACCTTGGGCATGTCCCGCCAGCGGCGCGCGAACTCGATGTGTGCCGGGGTGGCGCCGGGCTGCTGGTCGCCGGTCGGCCAGTAGGAGCTCATCGTCTGCCACAGTTTGCGCCCGTACAGCGACAGGTCGGTCTCCTGCAGCCGGTCGGACCAGAACTGGAACAGCTCGTCGCTCGGCGGCCCGCCCCAGCCGATGTCGTCGCCGGGCGCGGCGATGTAGCCGTCCAGGGACACGTTCATGCCGTAGATCAGTTTCCGCATGGCGCCGGCGGCCTTCCGTGGGTCGGTCTCGTGGGCGGTCCGTCTGCCCGTCCGTCGGTCGGTCCGTCGGTCCGCTCGGGGCAGATCAGAGGGGCTGGAGCCGGGTGCGGAGGAGGCAGAATTCGTTGCCTTCCGGGTCGGCCAGTACGTGCCAGCTCTCGTTGCCGGTCTGGCCGACGTCGGCGGGCTTGGCGCCCAGCGCGAGCAGGCGCTCCAGTTCGGCATCCTGGTCGCGGTCGGTGGCGTTGACGTCGATGTGGAGCGGGAGCTTCGCGACCCGTGGGTCGGTGGTGGGGCTGAGGACGAGAGTGGGCTGCGGGCCGCCGAATCCGGTGTCGGGCGGCCCGATCTCGATGCTCCCGTCCTCCCT
Organism: Streptomyces sp. NPDC032721; assembly: GCF_055579625.1. NCBI lineage: Bacteria > Bacillati > Actinomycetota > Actinomycetes > Kitasatosporales > Streptomycetaceae > Streptomyces > Streptomyces sp. NPDC032721. The sequence goes on from NZ_JBVIMX010000004.1 coordinate 181,603, forward strand.
GCTGAGTTCCACGTAACCGAGGACTTCGCTCCAGAAGGAGGCGAGGCGCTCGGGGTCGGCGCATTCGAGGATCAGTTCACTGATGCGGCAGGCCATGCCGGCCAGTGTAGGCAGCCGACCGGGCGCTGTGAGGGTTGATTTGCGGATGGCGCAACGGTTCGACTGGACGTGTTCCAAGGGGTAGTTGTGGCGTATGGCTACTTCTGTGAACGCATCGTCCGAACACCCCGACGTTCCCGCTCTGCTGCCCGGCACCCGGCGGGCCCTGCTGCACCGGATCGCCACCGCGCAGGCCGAGGGCCGGGCGCCTTCGCTGACGGCGGCGTTGCGGCGGGAGGGGCGGGTGGTGTGGAGCGGTGCGCGGGGAACGGCGGCCGAGGGGCAGGAGGCCGGCCCGGAGACGCAGTACCGGATCGGGTCGATCACCAAGACGTTCACCGCGGTGCTGGTGATGCGGATGCGCGACGAGGGGCTGCTGGACCTCGCGGATCCGCTGGAGAAGCACCTTCCGGGGACGGGCGTCGGCGACGTCACGCTCTTCCAGTTGCTGGGGCACACCGGTGGCCTGGCGGCGGAGTCGCCCGGCCCCTGGTGGGAGCGGACCCCCGGTGACCTGCGGCCCGAGTTGGCCGACGTACTGGGCGACGTACGAACGGAAGAGTCGCGTCCGCACCTGCCCGGGCGGGTGCACCACTACTCGAACCCCGGTTACACGCTGCTCGGTTCGCTCGTCGAGGCCGTGCGGGGGATGCCGTGGGCGGAGGCGGTGAGGCAGGAGATCACCGAGCCGCTGGGGCTGACGCGCACCGGTGCGCAGCCGCAGGCGCCGTACGCGGAGGGGTGGGCGGTGCACCCCTGGGCGGACGCGCTGCTTCCGGAACCTGTGGTGGATCTGGGGCTGATGGCTCCTGCGGGGCAGTTGTGGTCGACGGCCGGTGACCTGTGCCGGTTCGGGGCCTTCCTGGCGGAGGGCGACGAGCGGGTGCTGAGTGCGGATTCGGTACGTGAGATGAGGACGCCGGCGGCGCCGCTGGGGTCCGGTGACTGGAGTGCGACGTACGGGCTCGGGGTGCAGGTGCTCCAGGCGGGCGGGCGTGAACTGGTGGGGCACGGTGGCTCGTTGCCGGGATTCGTGGCCGGGCTGTGGGTGAGTGTGGCGGACGGGGTGGTCGGGGCCGCGCTGGCCAATGCGACGTCCGGGGTGTCTGCGGGGCGGCTGGCGGCAGAGCTCGTGGGGATCGTGGCGGAGGCGGAGCCGCGCATTCCGGAGGTGTGGCGTCCGCTGCCGGAGGGTGAAGTGGAGGAAGAGCTGCTGGAGTTGACCGGTGCCTGGTACTGGGGGACGTACGGGTTCGGTCTGCGGCTGCTGCCGGGGCGGGGGTTGTCGCTGGGGCCGTTGGGTGTGGCAGGGGGGCGGAGTTCGCGCTTCCGGGCGAGGCCCGACGGGACGTGGATCGGGCTCGACGGGTACTACGAGGGGGAGACACTGCGGGTGGTGCGGCGGCCGGACGGCGGGGCCGTCAGCCACCTGGACCTGGGGTCGTTCGTCTTCACACGGCAGGTGTACGAGGCGCAGGCTCCGGTCCCTGGGGGTGTGGACGAGCGGGGATGGCGGGGGATCGGCTGAGGCGCGCGCTCGGCTGAAGCTCGGGCTTGGCTGAGGTGTGTGGAGGGCCCGGCGCCGCGATTTCCTTGCGGCGCCGGGCCCGGTGTGTGTGCTGCGCGGCGCGGGGCGTCAGCGCTTCACTGCGTCAGCGCTTCCAGTGCTTCAGAGGGCGAGCTTGAATCCGACGTGCGAGGGCGTGAAGCCGAGGCGCTCGTAGAAGCGGTGGGCGTCCTTGCGGGTGACGTCCGAGGTCAGCTGGACCAGCTGGCAGCCGTGGGCGCGGGATTCCTCGATGGCCCACTCGATGAACCGGGTGCCGAGGCCGCTGCCGCGCTCGTCGGCGTGGACGCGTACCGCCTCGATGATCGAACGGGTGGCGCCCTGGCGGGACAGGCCGGGCACGAAGGTGAGCTGAAGGGTGCCGACGACGCGGCCGGCGCGCTCCGCGACGACCAGGCGCTGGTTGGGGTCCGCGTCGAGCCGCTTGAGGGCGTCGAGGTACGGGGTGAGGTCGTCGGGGGACTCGCGTTGTGCGCCGAGCGGGTCGTCGGCGAGCATCGCGACGATTGCGGGCAGGTCGGCCTCGGCGGTGGGGCGTATGACGAGGCCGTCGGGTGCGGTCGGGTCGTTGGTGGTGGTCATGGCCGAAGACTATGCAGCTCAGGCGGGGGTGCGCAGCTCTTCCACCGTGCGTACCAGGGGCGCGAGTTCGGGCTTTTCGAGGGCTGCGTCGAGGGCCTCGCGCAGGGCGGTGTCATTGGTGGGGCGTGCCTCGGCGAGGAGTTCCTGGCCGGTTTCGGTGACATCGGTGTAGATGCCCCGGCGGTCGGTGTCGCAGAGGTAGCGGGTGAGCAGGCCCCGGTCTTCCAGGCGGGTGACCAGGCGGGTGGTCGCGCTCTGGCTGAGGAGTACGGCCTCGGCGACCTGGCGCATCTGGAGGTGGCCGCCGGGTCCGTTGTGCTGGCGGCTGAGCACGTCGAGCAGGGAGTACTCGCGGACGCTGAGGTCGTGGCGGGACTGGAGGGCCTTCTCGATGTGCGTCTCGATGCGGCTGTGCAGCAGTGACAGGGCGCACCAGCCCTGGGAGAGGGCGGTGAGTGCGGGGTCGGTCGCGGTCATCGGGGTTCTCCTCTGGGCCGGTCTGCCTCGGGGCCGGTCTCCAGGATAGGCGACGTCTGCAATAGCCCGCGCTTGCATTTAATCAGCGTCTGCAATTATTGTGAACGCCTTCAGGGTGCTCCTGCATGTAATCGCGGACGGGCTCCCCACCCGTACCGGCCCCCCTCGCTCCCCCTCGGGAAGGAACTCCATGCCGCTCGCGCTACTCGCACTCGCCATCGGTGCCTTCGGCATCGGCACCACCGAATTCGTGATCATGGGGTTGCTCCCCGAGGTCGCCGCCGAATACCAGGTCTCGCTCCCCGTCGCCGGTTACCTCGTCACCGGGTACGGCCTCGGAGTCGTCCTGGGTGCTCCCCTGATGACCGCCCTCGGCACCCGCATATCCCGCAAGCGGATGCTGATGCTGCTGATGGGCCTGTTCATCGTGGGCAACGTGCTCTCCGCGCTCGCCCCCGCCTTCGGCGTGATGCTGGCCGGCCGGGTGGTCGCCTCCTTCGCCCACGGTGCCTTCTTCGGCATCGGCTCGATCGTCGCGGCCAATCTCGTCGCCCCCGAGAAGAAGGCCGGGGCCATCGCGATGATGTTCACCGGGCTGACCCTCGCCAATGTCGCCGGAGTGCCGCTCGGCACGCTCGTCGGGCAGAACGCGGGCTGGCGGATCACCTTCCTCGGTGTGGCCGCACTCGGCGTGATCGGCCTCCTCGGTGTAGCGAAGCTGGTGCCGGACATGCCGAAGCCCGAAGGGGTACGGCTGCGCGACGAGGTCGCGGCGTTCCGCAACGTGCAGGTGGTGCTGGCCATGGCGATGACGGTGCTGGGCTTCGGCGGGGTCTTCGCCGCGATCACGTACATCACGCCGCTGCTCACCGATGTCGCCGGTTACTCGGCCGCCTCGGTCACCTGGCTGCTGGTGCTCTTCGGTATCGGCATGGTCGTGGGAAACCTGGTCGGCGGCCGATTCGCGGACCGGGCCCTGATGCCGCTGCTGTACGTCTCCCTGGGCGCGCTCTCCCTGGTGCTCGCCCTGTTCACCGTCACGGCGCACAACAAGATCACCGCCGCGGTCACGCTCGTCCTGATCGGCGCGCTCGGCTTCGCGACCGTACCGCCGCTGCAGAAGCGGGTCCTGGACCAGGCCGCAGGCGCTCCCACTCTGGCGTCCGCCATGAACATCGGTGCCTTCAACCTCGGCAACTCGCTGGCCGCCTGGCTCGGCGGGATCGTCATCGCCGCAGGCCTCGGCCTCACGGCCCCCAACTGGGTGGGCGCCGCACTCGCCGCGTCGGCACTGGTGCTCGCCGTGGTCTCCGGCGGGCTGGACCGTCGTACGGCCAGGGGCAGCCGGGTCGTCGCGGGTGCGGCTCCCGCCGAGAAGGTGGCGGTCGGCTCCCTCCGCTGAGCCTCGTCCCGGCGCCTCGGCCGCCCGGTTGTCTCTGCCCGGTGCCTCAGCCCGTTGCCTTCGTCAGGGGGGTGAAGCGGCGGCGGGAGTCCCCGGGCAGGGTGGGCGCGCCGTACGACATGGTGGTGCTGGAGGCGGCCTTGGCGAGGCCGTGGGCGCCCAGCCAGTCGCACAGTTCCGCATGGTGGGTCTCGACGTCGAGGCGCAGGCGGCGGTCGGTGCCGGTGGCGAGGGACGTGACGAGGGCCTTGGCCGTGTCGGTGTCGTGGGCGATCAGCGGGCCCACGGTGTCGATGTCCCGGTCGGACCAGGTGGCCGCGTAGCCGAGCAGGCCGTCCTTGTTCTCGGCCACGCGGAGCTGGTCGGAGAAGGCGGGCAGCCTGGCGATCATGGCGGTGCGGTCGTGTCCGAAGACCTCGGTGTCCAGGCGGATGATCGCGGCCAGGTCATCGGGTACGGCGGGCCGGGTGGCGACCACGGGCGGCGGGCCGGAGGGGCGGAAATGGCCGCGGAAGGTGTCCGCGCGGCCCACGGCGGTGAAGCCGAGCCGCTGATAGAGGCTCTCGCCGAATTCGGTGGCGTACAGGGAGACCTGGGCGCCCTTGGCGCTTCCCGCTTCGGCGAGGGCGTGTTGGGTGAGGCGTCGGCCGAGGCCCTGGCGTTCGTGGCGGGTGGCGACGAGCACCATGCCGAGCACCGCGTACGAGGGGTCGTGCGGGGCGCCGGTCCCGTATGAGGTGAGGGTGCAGGTGGCGATGAGCCGCTTGCCTTCAGGGGCGTTCGGGTCGTCGATCCCGTAGCCGGTGCCGGCGGTGAGGAGCAGGCCCCATTTGTGCTCGGCACGTGGCCAGCCGCGGTCCTCGCCGAGATCTGCGCAGGCGGCGAGATCCCGCAGGGTGAGGCGACGGACGGGGAGTTCGGCGAACGGCATCGGCGTGGGCATGGTGGCCAGGCTGTCGGACGCGGAGATCGTTCGTCCACCGCTTTACCGGATCCCGTTTCACGTGAAACATCGCCGCTGAAGGCAGCCCGTACACCGGATGAACGCAGCCGATGAGCGCGGTGAATCAACCCGCCGAGCAGCTCGGCAATTTGGTGCAACCGGTCCATGCAGGGTGTTTCACGTGAAACATCACAGCCCGCCCCGTGTGTGGTCGCGGGGGAATGGTGCCCTCTTTCCTGGGAATGCGCTCCCGGGCCGAAGGGTCACAGGCGGGGTGCAGGCATGGGGCGAAAAGCAGCCTAGAGGGAAGGAGAGATCGGAAACCCGGACTTCCCGGTCTTCGGTCATTTCGAGGTACGGACTGACACGCTGCGACGACGGGAACTGCGGCCGACATGCCGACATGCAGTCCGAGGTCGACGCGCAGCCTTTTCCGCCTTGTTCTCAATGAGGGAGAAGCGCGACCACATGACGTTCGAGGCGAGGCACAGAATGGACGTTCCGGATACCACCACCGCGCCGGTCGGTGACCGTGATCCCACGGCGGACACGGGCTGGTTCGCTCCCCCCGCTCAGGTGACCCCCGAGCCTTCTCCCGACGCACTCCGGGTGCGCCGCACCCTGGCTGAGCTGGAGCCGGTCGCGGACCGGGCGACCTCGTACTTCTACGCGCTGCTGTTCATCCGGTACCCGGCGCTACGCGAGCTGTTCCCGCCCGCGATGGACACGCAGCGGGACCGGTTGTTCAAGGCGTTGCTCACCGCCGCCGAGCACATGGACAACCCCAAGGTGCTGTCGGAGTACTTGAGGAACCTGGGCTCCGGGCACCGCAAGTACGGCACCCAGCCCGCGCACTATCCGGCGGTCGGGGAGGCTCTGATCGGGGCGCTCGCCCGGTTCGCCCCGGTGACCTGGGACCAGGAGGCGGAGGCGGCGTGGGTGCGTACGTACCGGGCGATCTCGCAGATCATGATCGACGCCGCCGCCGAGAGCGAGCTGCGTTCCCCGGCCTGGTGGCACGCGGAGGTGGTGGCGCACGATCTGCGCACCCCTGACATCGCGGTGGTCACGCTGCGTCCGGACCAGCCGTACCCGTTCCTGGCGGGCCAGTACACGAGCCTGGAGACCCCGTGGTGGCCCCGGATCTGGCGGCACTACTCCTTCGCGGCGGCACCCCGTGCGGACGGTCTGCTCACGCTGCACGTCAAGGCGGTACCGGCGGGCTGGGTGTCGAACGCGCTGGTGCACCGGGCCCGGCCGGGGGACGTACTGCGGCTGGGGCCGCCCGCCGGTTCGATGACGGTCGACCACACCACCGACAGCGGGCTGCTGTGCATCGGCGGCGGTACGGGCATCGCGCCGATCAAGGCACTGGTCGAGGACGTGGCCGAGCACGGTGCACGGCGTCCGGTCGAGGTGTTCTACGGGGCCCGTACCGACTTCGACCTGTACGACATCGACACCATGCTGCGCCTGCAGAAGTCGCACTCCTGGCTCTCGGTGCGCCCGGTGGTCGACGACCGCGCGCAATTCCCGGACGCGGTACGGAAGTTCGGGCCCTGGAACGCGTACGACGCCTATCTGTCGGGCCCGCCCGGCATGATCCGGAGCGGGCTCGACGCACTGCGGACGGTCGGCATACCCGGCGACCGGATACGCCACGACTCGGTCGAGGAGCTCGTGGCCGCGGGGGATTAGCCGGTGTGGGGACCAGGAGGTGCGGGCGCCAGGCGGTGCGGGCGCCGGGCGGTGTGCGTACCGCGGTGCGGCCGCTAGCCCAGGTCCGGAGCCAGCAGTGCCCGTACGCCCTCGATGTTGCCGTCGAGGTAGTGGCGCAGGGACAGCGGTACGAGATGGACGGCCGCGATGCCGACCCTGCTGAAGGGCACGCGGACGATCTCGTAGTCGCCGAGCGGGTCGTCGACCTCGGGGCCGTGCCGCAGGGCGGGGTCCATGGACTCCAGGCGGCAGACGAAGAAGTGCTGCACCTTCACCCCGGCGACGGCCCCCTCTCCCGCGTCGCCCGCGATCTGCTCGACGGTGTCGACGAAGCAGGGCACCACGTCGGTGACCTTCGCTCCGAGTTCCTCGTCGACCTCCCGGTGCAGGGCGTCGACGACCGAGGCGTCCTCGGGGTCCACTCCCCCGCCGGGGGTCACCCAGTACGGATCGACGCCGGGCTTGGTGCGTTTGATGAGGACAAGGTGGTCGCCGTCGAGGAGGACGGCGCGTGCGGTGCGCTTGACCACGGGACGTTCGGTCATGGCAATAACGTGGCCCGCCGGGGCCCCTCCGAAACTCCCGCGCCCCACTTGTCCCCCGGGCAGGGAGCGTTCAGCCCCAGTCCCCCGCGGCGCGCAGCAGCCATTCGTGCGCCCGCGCGATGTGCGGATGAGCGAGTGTGCCGGCGCGTACCGCCAGGAAGTAGGTGCGCAGCGGCGGCACGGCCGGTTCGTAGAGGGCGACCACGTCCCCGGTCGCGAGTTCGTCCTCGCACAGGTAGCGGGGCAGGACGGCCAGACCCGCGCCTGCGACGGTGGCCTTGAGCACGGCGCGCAGATCGGGCGCGATGACGGTGCCGGCGGCTGCGGGCGGGGTGTCGAAGACGGCGGCCCAGTAGCGGGCGACGAGCGGCAGGCTCTCGTGCACCTCGACCACCGGGAGCTGCTCCAGGACGACGGCCCCCTTGTCGGCGAGCAGTTCGGGGGTGAGGTGCTTGGCCCAGCGGGGAGCGGCCACCAGGACGTGCTCCTCGTCGCACAGCGCGGTGGCGGTCAGTAATCCGCCCCGGGGCCGGTCGGTGGTGAGGGCGAGGTCGTGGTGACCCGCGGCGAGCCCCTCCAGGGTCTCCTCGGCGCTGCCGAAGGACACCCGTAGCGCCAGGCCCTGTGCGGTGAGCGGGGAGAGCGCGGGCAGTGCGCGCAGCGAGGTGAACTCCGGGGGACCGGCCAGGTGCAGGGTGCGTACGCCCGAGTTGTCGTCGAGGCCGCTCTCGGTGATCTCGACAAGGGCGTCCAGGTGCGGTGCGGCGCGGTGGGCGAGTTCGTCGCCGATGGCGGTGGGGGTGACGCCTCGGGCCCGGCGCAGGAAGAGCGGGCGGCCCAACTGCCGTTCCAGTGTGCGTATCTGGCCGGTCACGGCGGGCTGGGACAGCCCGAGGAGGGCGGCGGCCCTGGTGAAGGAGCCGGCCCGGTGGACCGTGACGAAGGTGCGCAGCAGGGCCAGATCCATGTCATGCCTTCCGCGTTGCGCGGTGCTCGGCCGACAGGTGGTGAGCACAGCGGACCCGCTGTCTCGTCCCGCCGTCCAGGCACCGTGGTCCGGTCCCCGCCGGTGTGCCCGAAGACGCAGTATAAATATGTCGATAGGTCTCTGTCGCTACTGTGATTGGACACTGACGCAGAGTCAACTAGCCTTGTGCAGGCGGTTCTTCGCGCGCAGAACCGGGACGGTCCGAGCCATGAGGGGGGAGGTTCGGACCGTCCGTCCTACGTATCGCAGCTACGTGCGGCTACTCAATCGGCCGCTGTGTCGAGTGCCCGCAGGACATCGACGATGAGGTCGTCCGGGTCCTCCGCGCCCACCGAGAAGCGGATGAATCCTTCCGGTACGGCGTCCCCGCCCCACCGCCCGCGCCGCTCGGCGGTGGACCGTACGCCGCCGAAACTCGTGGCGTCGTCGACCAGCCGCAGCCCGGCCAGGAACCGTTCGGCGAAGGCCTTGTCGGGCAGCGTGAAGGACACCACGCAGCCGAACCGTCGCATCTGCCGTGCCGCGACGGCGTGCGAGGGGTCTTCCGGAAGCCCCGGGTAGCGCAGCCCGCTCACCTTCGGGTGGGCCTGCAACGAGGTGGCGAGTGCCAGGGCGCTCGCGCCCTGCCGGTCGGCCCGCAGCTGGAGCGTGGCCAGGGAGCGGTGTGCGAGCCACGCCTCCATCGGTCCGGGGATCGCACCGACGACCTTGCGCCAGCGCCGTACCGACGCGGCCAGTTCGGCGCTCCGGCAGGTCACGTACCCGAGCAGGATGTCGCCGTGCCCGGTCAGCCCCTTGGTGCCGCTGGCCACCGAGAAATCGGCGCCCAGGTCGAGCGGGCGCTGCCCGAGAGGGGTGGCCAAGGTGTTGTCGACCGCGACCAGTGCGCCCGCCTCGTGGGCGGCGTCGACCAGGCGGCGGATGTCGCACACGTCGAGCCCCGGGTTGGACGGGGACTCGATCCACAGCAGCTTCGCACCGGCCAGCTCGGCGAGCTGCGCGTCGCCCGCCGTGGGCGCGGTGCGCACCCGTACCCCGTACGCCTCCAGCTGCTCCCGTACGAGGGGCAGTGCCTGGTAGCCGTCGTCCGGGAGGACCACGGTGTCGCCGGCCTTCGCCTGCGAGAGCAGTACGGCGGAGACGGCGGCCATGCCGGACGCGAAGACGGTGGTGTGTGCCGGCCCCTCCGGGGTTCCGCCGGGCGCCTCCAGTTCGCCGATGGCCCGTTCCAGATGGGTCCAGGTGGGGTTCTCGTCGCGGCCGTAGGTGTACGGACCGGTGGGCTCGCCGGGCAGGTGGAAGTGCGCGGCGAAGACCGGGCCGGGGAGGGTCGGCTCGTACGCGACGGCGTCGGGCAGACCGGCCCGTACGGACCGGGTGCCGTCGCCGTCCTCATCGGATATCGGCACCGGGGTCAGCCCTTTCCGTCGGGGAGCGCCAGGTTCAGCGCCCAGGACACGATGCTGACGATCAGAGCGCCGACGACGGCCGTCCAGAAGCCCTCGACGTGGAAGGCGAGGTCGAACTTGTCGGCCAGCCACGAGGTCAGCAGCAGCATCAGGGCGTTGACGACCAGCGTGAACAAGCCGAGCGTCAGCACGAACAGCGGGAAGGACAACAGCCTCACCACCGGCTTGACCAGGAGGTTCACCAGGCCGAAGAGCAGGGCGACGACGATGAGCGTGCCCGCTTTGCGGCCGGTGCTCTCGCCGGTGAGCGTGATGTCCGGGACCAGCCACACGGCCACCCAGAGGGCGAGCGCATTGGCGATCGTCTTGACTACCAAATTCATCATGTGTCTGATCGTGGCAGAGATGATCGGTGTCAGACAGGCGGGACACTGGCACACGACGAGGAGCGAGCGGGCATGAAGGCATTCCGACTGGACGCGCTGGAGGCGGAACGGGCCGCCAACGACGGCGCCTATCTGCAGTTTCTCAAGGAACGGAACATGTCCGCCGGCCTGTACGCGCTCGACGCGGGCGCGAGCGACCCGCAGCAGCCGCACAACGAGGACGAGATCTATTTCGTGGTGAGCGGCCGGGCGGCGATCACGGTCGGCATGGAGACGACGCAGGTCGCGCGGGGCAGCGTCGTGTACGTACCGGCGGGCGTGGCGCACAAGTTCCACCACATCTCGGAGGACCTGCGGGTCCTGGTGGTGTTCTCCCCGCCGGAGAGCTGACAAGGGCGTCGGAAAGGCGTCGGGGCGGGGCCGGAACCGGCTGGGCCCCCGACGGTTTCACGTGAAACATCCCGGGGTTCCCTAGGGGTCGGATCAGGGGTCTTCAAGGGCTGCGGAGCCCCTGTCCGGGGTGGCTCCGCGCCTAGCATCGAAGTCAGGGAAACCAAGTACACACGCCACACCGGGCAGGACCCGGACCGAGGGAGAGGCAAGACAATGGCTGCACGGGAAATATTCGCGGGTCTGCCGGCCTGGGTGAAGTGGGTCGCGATTCCGGCCGTCGTCCTGCTGGTGTTCGGCGGCACGATCCTGGCCGCGATCGGCACCCTGATCGGTCTGCTGTTCAAGCTGCTGGTGCTCGTCGCACTGGTGGGCGGTCTGATCTACGTCGTACGGCGGTTCAAGTCGTCCTCCTCCGGCTCGTCCGACGGGTCCTCGCGCGACTGGTGACACGACCGCCTCTCCCCGATGACGCGGCCCCGCCCCTCTCCCGGGGCGGGTCAGGCAGTCCGTACGGGCGTTAGCCCGCCGGGGGGAACCTGACACGTGAAAACAACTGAGGCCCCGGGCACGGCAGTTAGGGTGAAAAACCGTTGCTGTCATCCGGGACTCCCGCTCCCCGACGACGGCACTGCCCCTCGGGACCCCGGGAGTGACCCATGGCCACGGCCCAGTCCGCCGCTCGCTCGGCCACCTCGTCCGTACGATCCGCCGCTTCTCCTTCTCCTTCTCCTTCCGCTTCAGCTTCCGCGTCCGCTCTTGCTTCCGCGCCCGCCTGTGCCGAAGCCGACGCCCCCGCCCCCACCCTGATCGGGTCGGTGCAGCGCGCCCTGCGTCTGCTGGAGGCCGTCAGCGACCACCGCGACGGCGCCCCCGCCAAGCAGCTCGCCCGGGAGGCCGGGCTGCCGCTGCCCACCGCGTACCACCTGCTGCGCACCCTGACCCACGAGGGATACCTCCGTCGTGAGCAGGGTGTTTTCGTGCTCGGGCCGGCCGCGAGCCGCCTCGGCTGCGGAGGGTCGGGGCAGCTCCGCTGCCAGGTGGTCGACGAGACGATGAAGGAGTGGCGCGACACGCTCGGCGTCGCCGTGTACTTCGCCGTCTACCGCGAGGGCGAGATCGAACTCGCGGCCCTCGCCGAAAGCGCCGAGAACCCCGCGGTCGAGCAGTGGGCCGACTTCCGCGAGACGGCGCACGCCCATGTGATCGGCCAGTGCCTGCTGTCCCAGCTGGACACCCGCTCCCGTCTCGACCACCTGGACCGGTACCCGGTCGAGGCGATCACCCCGTTCACGGTGCGCACCAGCACCTCCCTGATGGAGCGGCTGGGGGCGGCGGAGCGCATGCAGACGATGTGGGAGAGCGAGGAGTACGCGCTCGGCACCGTCTGTGCGGGTATCCCGCTCACCCTCGGGCAGACGGCTGCCGTGATGGCGATTTCCGTGCCCCTCGCTCATGAGGCCCGGCTCGGCCCCGCAGTCGAACGGCTGCGCGATGAAATCAGCGAGGTGGTCCGTTCGCTCATGTTCTCTATCAGTATCTGAAAACTCACTCCTTGTGATCTGTTACTGCTTCAAGCACGATGGCGTCAAGAGGGCCGGAAGCGATCGTTCCGTCCACTTTCATCTACGGCAGGGTTGGCGATGCGCGAGTCGGTTCAGGCAGAGGTGATGATGAGCTTCCTCGTCTCGGAGGAGCTCTCCTTTCGTATTCCGGTGGAACTCATGTACGAGGCGAAGGATCCCTACGCGATCCGCCTGACCTTCCACCTGCCCGGTGATGCCCCTGTGACCTGGGCATTCGGTCGCGAACTGCTGGTCGACGGGATCAACGAGCCCTGCGGCGAAGGCGATGTGCACATCGCGCCGACCGACCCGGACGAGCTCTCCGACGTCCACATCAGGCTCCAGGTCGGCGGCGACCGGGCGCTGTTCCGGGCGAGCGCGGCGCCGCTCGTGGCGTTCCTCGACCGCACCGACAAGCTCGTACCACTCGGCCAGGAGCACACGCAGAGTGACTATGCCGGGTGCCTGGAGGACGAGCTGGGGCGCATTCTCGCCGAGGAGAACGCGGGTTGAAGCGCCGCCTGGAATAAGGCGGTTCAGCAGGTTTCAAAAAGGACTCGCAGAAGAGAGGCGGCGGCCGGGACCCTCCGGCCGCCGCCTCAGGTGGTCTTACGGCGGCGTCCACGCCCGGTCCGTACCGGCGGCGCATCGACGGACGCACCGGAACCGGGCGCTCCGGGCGCTCCGGACGCACCGGAACCGGATACTCCGGGACCAGAAGCCCCCGCCCCGGATACCGCCCTGGATCCGGCCCCCGACCCCGGCTTCGCCCCGGACCGGTCCGCCGACACGACCAGTGCGGCGAGCGCCGTGGTCACCGGCACCGAAGCGACCAGACCGATCGAGCCCACGAGAGTACGGACGATCTCCTCCGCGACCAGCTCGCTGTTGGCGACCGTACCCACGCTGCTCTGTGCGATCGAGAAGAGCAGCAGAAGCGGAAGAGCGGCGCCCGCATAGGCCAGGACCAGGGTGTTCACCACGGAGGCGATGTGGTCGCGGCCGATCCGGATGCCCGCCCGGTAGAGGGCGCGCGGGCCCATCTTCGGGTCCGCCTGGTGGAGTTCCCAGACCGCGGAGGTCTGGGTGACGGTCACGTCGTCGAGGACGCCGAGTGAGCCGATGATGACGCCCGCCAGGAGCAGACCGCTCATGTCGATCGACGGGTAGAGGCTGTGGATCAGGCCGGTGTTGTCGTCGATGTTGCCCGACAGGAACGCCCAGCCGATGAAGAGCGAGCCCAGCAGCCCGATCAGCAGCAGGGAGATGAGCGTGCCGATGACGGCGACCGAGGTACGGGCGTTCAGCCCGTGGCAGGCGTAGAGCGCGATCAGCATGATCGCGCTGGCCCCCACCACGGCCACGACCAGCGGATTCGATCCCTGGAGGATGGCGGGCAGGATGAACAGGGTCAGCACCGCGAAGGACGCGACGAGCGCGATCAGCGCCATCACGCCCTTCATCCGGCCCACGAGCACCACGGCCACCGCGAAGATGCCGGCGAGCAGGGCCAGCGGCAGCTTCCGGTCCACGTCGACGACGGAGTACTGGAGGTCGCGGGGCGCGTCGGGGGCGTACGCGACGACGACTCCCTGACCCTGCTTCAACTGCCGTGTGGCGTCCGGCTGGACGATCTCGGTGAAGGTGCGGCCCTTGTTCGCACCCGAGGTGACCTCGATCTCCGCCTTCTTGCACGTGCCCTTGGCGGGCGGACCGGAGGGGTCGCCTCCGCCGGGCCCGCTGGGCTGGGAGGTCTGCGGGGGCTGCTGGGCGACGTTGGCGTCCTTGCAGTCGATGTCGTCGACCTGGACGACCCGGCCCTGTTCGGTCTGCCGGTCGAAGCCGACACCGGTGCGCTCGTGGGCGGGGGCGCCGCCCGGCCACAGCACGGCGAGACCGACGACGACCGCGGTGGCGAAAGGAATCAGCACGGCCGCGATGACCTTGCGCAGATGCTTGGAAACGGGTGCGGCCGGGCCGTGGTGGTGGCTGTGACCATGGCTGTGCCCGTGGCCGGGTCCCTGCGGAGGGGCAGGTGGGGGCGGAGGGCCTCCGGCGGTCGGCGGGGGCGTCGGCTGCGGGGGTGGCTGTGGTGGGGTCACCGCCCGATCATCGCAAGAACGACGGGGGCCCTCTGTTCAGCGTGGCCGGGGTGGCGCTAGCGTGAGGGCGGAACCTTTGTACACGCGGGAGCTCGGAGCACCGGGCTGAGAGGGCGCTGACCTCCGTACACATGCGTACGGACACGGCTGCGTCGACCGCCGAACCTGTTACCGGGTAATGCCGGCGTAGGGAGTAGGTCTCATGACCACCATGGATGCACGCACGCCTGCCCACGGCCAGAACAGCACGGCCACGACCAGCGCGGACGGTGTGATCAGCGCGACCGGGGGCGAGCGGAAGCCCGGCTGGCACAAGGGGTACGTCGAGGGCTCGCGCCCCGACCTCCGGGTGCCGGTCCGTCAGGTGCACCTGACCAACGGGAAGGACGTGACGCTCTACGACACGTCCGGCCCGTACACCGACCCGACGGTCGAGACGGACGTACGGCGCGGACTCGCGCCACTGCGCGAGAACTGGATCATCGGGCGCGGAGACACCGAGGAGTACGCGGGCCGCCCGGTCCGCCCCGAGGACGACGGCATCAAGCACACCGCGCCGCGCGGCGGCCTGAAGAACCTCGACGCGGTCTTCCCCGGCCGCCCGCGCCAGCCCCGGCGGGGCCGCGAGGGCCGGGCGGTGACACAGCTCGCGTACGCGCGGCGCGGTGAGATCACGCCGGAGATGGAGTACGTGGCGATCCGGGAGAACGTTTCGCCCGAGGTCGTACGGGAGGAGATCGCGGCGGGCCGTGCCGTCATGCCCGTGAACGTGAACCACCCGGAGATCGAGCCGATGATCATCGGCAAGCGCTTCCTGGTGAAGGTGAACGCCAACATCGGGAACTCCGCGGTCACTTCCTCCATCGAGGAGGAGGTGGACAAGATGACCTGGGCCACCCAGTGGGGCGCCGACACGGTCATGGACCTGTCCACCGGCCGCAACATCCACACCACCCGCGAGTGGATCCTGCGCAACGCACCGGTCCCGATCGGCACCGTCCCGCTCTACCAGGCGCTCGAAAAGGTCGACGGCCGTGCCGAGGACCTGAACTGGGAGATCTACAAGGACACCGTCATCGAGCAGGCCGAGCAGGGCGTGGACTACATGACCGTCCACGCGGGCGTGCGCCTCGCGTACGTGCCGATGACCGCGCGCCGCAAGACCGGCATCGTCTCGCGCGGCGGCTCGATCATGGCGGCCTGGTGCCTGGCGCACCACCGGGAGTCGTTCCTGTACGAGAACTTCGAGGAGCTCTGCGAGATCCTCGCGGCGTACGACGTGACGTACTCGCTCGGCGACGGGCTGCGCCCCGGCTCGATCGCGGACGCCAACGACGAGGCACAGTTCGCCGAGTTGAGGACGCTCGGGGAACTCAACACGATCGCCAAGCGTTTCCACGTACAGACCATGATCGAGGGCCCGGGACACGTCCCGATGCACAAGATCAAGGAGAACATCGACCTCCAGCAGGAGATCTGCGAGGAGGCGCCGTTCTACACGCTCGGCCCGCTGACGACCGATGTGGCGCCCGCCTACGACCACATCACCTCCGGTATCGGCGCCGCGATGATCGCCTGGTGGGGCACCGCGATGCTCTGCTACGTGACGCCCAAGGAGCACCTGGGGCTGCCCAACCGGGACGACGTGAAAACCGGCGTGATCACCTACAAGATCGCCGCGCACGCCGCCGACCTGGCCAAGGGCCACCCGGGCGCCCAGGAGTGGGACGACGCCCTGAGCGACGCCCGCTTCGAGTTCCGCTGGGAGGACCAGTTCAACCTGGCCCTCGACCCGGACACGGCCCGCGAGTTCCACGACGAGACGCTGCCGGCGGAGCCCGCCAAGACGGCCCACTTCTGCTCGATGTGCGGCCCGAAGTTCTGCTCGATGAAGATCAGTAGAAGCATCACAGAGCAATTCGCCCCGGACCTCGCTGCGACCAGCGACGATGAGGTTCAAGCAGGGATGCTCGCCAAGTCTAAGGAGTTCGCGGAGGCGGGACACCGGGTGTACCTGCCAATTGCGGACTGATCCTCTGACGTCAGAGCGGCCCCCTGGATATCCAGGGGGCCGCTCTTGCTCTGGCCGGGGGCAGAGCTGGTAGCGCTCGATGGCGGTGATGAACGACGAGGATCGCGAGGGCTGTACGAACAGCGTCAGACTTCGGCCTTCTCGATCGCCTCGAAGATGTCGGCGTCCGTTTCCTGCTGCCACGGCGGTAGGTCCGGCCAGTCCGCCACATACCCCGGCTTCGGGTCCTCGAAGTGCTTGAACATCTGGGCCGTCCAGCACGTGGCGACGAATCGGCTCTTCTGCTCGCGGGAAAGCCGACCCGTCTTACCACCGCTGACCAAGATGAACTGCTGGACCTGGTCGAAGACCGCCCCGGCCGCGTCGCGCTCCCACTGCGGGGTGTCCTCCCAGGGAGTCACATAGCCAGCCTTCGGCTCTCCGGGGAAGTGCCTCCGCACTCCGGTGATCCACGTTTCCCGGAACAACCGCGCGCCTTCTTCCAGGCCCAGCCGGGTGCCTTCGCCCTCCAACATGATGACCCCTTTCGTCACGCCGTACGAAGCGCCCTGATCTCCGCGCCCAGTTTCACAATTCGGTGATCGCGGCGGAGTTGCCCGAACTCGGCTTGCAGGAACTGGAGTCTACGGGCGACGTACCCGGACGCCGAGGCTCGTGCGAGTTTCAGGGCCTCCCCCGCGTAGGTCAGAACCTGCTCGCTGTCGCCCCTCCGCGCTCCGATGGCGGCAAGGTCCGTCAGCACGGCCCCTCTGCGTCTGTAGGAATGTCCTTGCGTGAGGGCTTGTTGGTCGAGAGCCCTCATCAGGGTCTCCTCTGCAAGGTCAAGCCGTCCGAGCTGCACGTAGCGCGCTCCGCGTTCCTCTGCCAGCCGGGAACCGTCGAAGCGGAGCCACCCCCCGTTGTGCCCGTCCGGCGTCAGGTACTGGACCTTCTCCGCCTCATCCATAGCGCGCTCACACCGGCTGAGGTCCTTCAGCCCTGCGTATGCCTCGGCCTGTACGGCAGCGACCCAATGACGGGTGGAGAGCTGCGTGTCACCCCGGCGTGCCACTCGCGACGCGGTGGCAAGGACCTCTGCCGCGTCCTCGTATCGGTGGTCGTACAGGTCGATATACGACTGGCGTACCAACGCGCACGCCCAGAGGTCGAACGATCCCGCGCCGTGGCTCGCCGAGGCTGCCAGGTTGTACGCGGCAGCAGCGTCGGAATAGTGGTTCCGGTCGAAGGCTAGTTCTCCTGCCAACTGGAAGAGATCGGCTGCCGCACTGCTCAGTTCCACGGCCTCGGACGATCGATGGTCTTGCAGCCGGTCCTTCAGCGCCGTGAGCTGGTCACGAACGATGGGAGCTACGGAATGCTTGGAACGGGCCAGTTGGTAGACCTGCCACAGGTGCCCGTTCATGCGCGTGAAGTCGGAGCTGGAAGCTCGCTGAGTGCCTTCGGAGAGAGCGTTGGTCTCATCATCGGAAAGGGCGAGCGCTGCACTCGTCACCGCGATCACGCGGAGGAATTCGCGTCGGATCATGTCGTCAAGGTCCCCTGAGCCGTCGTAGTCGCGTGGCGGCAACCCTGCGGACTCGGTGGAAACGGCTTGTGGCTGGGTCACCAGGGCGTCTAGCTCTTCAAGGTCGAGGTTCAGAAGCTCCGCCAGCCCTGGTCGTAAGGGCGGCTGAGGAACCGTCTTACCGCTCTCCCAGCGACCAACCGTTGTGCGGTCCACGCCGAGGGCTTGGGCAAAGCCTTCCTGACTGTAACCCAGGGATTTCCGACGTTCAGCAAGGCTCACGACGGCCCCTTCCCCACTCCGCGCCGCAGACGTAGTGCGGTGCATCGGATCTGCATCAAGAGTGCCGCAACTATGCCGTGGGCTGCACCAACTCCACCCGGTTGTCTGGATGTTGCAAGGCGAAGCCGCGCCTCCGCTCGCTGTTCGTTCCGAGTAGCGACGGTTGCCGATTGAGGTCGAGCGCGGCACAGACCCGTTGCCGAATGCATCTGGAAGGGAGCGGCTGCGTGAGCACCAAGCCCGTAGCGGACGCGTTGCCTGGGACTCCTGCACAGGGGGACTTTGGCTTGGACGAGACGAACGGCCGGATGGGCATTGTGCAGCTCGCCACGCCTTGTTACGTCCAGTTGCGGCCCCTCGACTGTGGATCTCCGTGGGAAGCCTCCCCGAAGGCCGTGCGGGCGTTGACGGCGCGGGAGTACCTGAGTGCGCGGGTGGCTGTCGTCAATGGGTCGGGGCGGCGGTTCTGGTGACGAGGGATGAAGCGGTGAGGGCGGTCGGCTCGATCGTGGAGCACACGGAGGCTGACGTTCAGGGCGTGTGTGTGGCTGCGGAGGTGTGGGAGAACCCGGGGACGCGGCGGGCGGCTTTCACGGTGTTCGTGCGGCCGGTGGGTGGTGGCAGGGAGTGGACGGCTCCGCCCTCGAAGGTGCGCCTGGTGGTGGATGTCGCATGAGTAGACCGGACTTCTGGTGTGAGATCACGGTGAGCGCGGGCGGGCAGGACTTCCCTCTACGGGGTTACCTGGCTCCCTCGCCCCGGCTTGCCGTGCGGTGGATGCGCGAACAGGCCGGTCGTGTCGCTGACTTGATCGACCCAGGCCCGTGCGCCGCGTGGCTTCGCGGCGCCGATTCCCATCCGGTGGCCGGCACTCGGCCCGTGCTGCAAATGGTGCCCCTCCACATGCCGGACGGACCCCAGGAACTCCGGGGCTGGCGTTCGGACTGGCGGAGTCAGGAGAAGGTCATGGAGACGCTGGCCGATGGCGGCCTGGTCCGCTTCACCGCCGATATCGGCACGGCCGAAATCGTCTTCTCCGCACGCCCGTTGCAGACGGTCTTCTCCGACGAATGGCGGCTGCGTGAGTTGATGCACGTGCCTGCCTGACCCTGATCTTCCGCTCCGGCCGTGTGAGCCCTCAGGAAGGCCCGGTGTCTACCGGGGCAGGGCTCGCGGCTCCCCTCCGCGCGGCTGGGGCGGAACCCTCTCCCGTCCGGCTGCCTGCCATGTCGATCGGCGGCCGGACGGGTCCGCAAGGTTCTTTGGCCTCTAGGGAAGGACACCTGGCATGAAGCCGTGGATTCTGAGCGAGTGCGACCACGACTGGGTTCCATGGAGCGGTAAGCAGCGGTGCCGGAAGTGCGGCGCGACGCAGTAGATCCCATCTCGGGGAGGGGTGTTGGCTGCGTCCGCACCCCTCCCCTCACCACCTGATCGAGGAACGCATGATCGAACGGCTTGAGTGGGAAGAGCTTCCGGCCTCGGTCCGGAAAGCAGTGGAAGAACGTACGGGCCCGGTCTCGGCGGCAGAGCTCGTTGAGGAAGGGCTTAACTGCTCGGTGGCGCTCGTGCTGCACACCCAGGGGGCGGGGCGCCTGTTCCTCAAGGGCGCCCGGACTTCCGCCGCTGATGAACTGGCGGGCCTGGTGTGCGAGGAGCGGGTGAATCCGGTGCTTCTGGGCGTCGGCCCGCAGATCCGCTACCGCATTGAGGTGGACGGCTGGCTCCTGCTGGCCTTCCTCTACGTGGAGGGACGCCACGCGGAACTGAGCCCCGGAACGAATGACCTGCCTGCGGTCGCCTCGGTACTGAGCCGCATGCACCACCTGAGGGTGCCCGCGTTCCCGGTTCCCCCGCTGGAAGAACGGTTCCGCAAGTTCCTGCTGCCGAACGAGATCGGCCACCTGGACGGCTCGCACCTGCTCCACACGGACACCAACCCGCACAACATCCTGATCGGCCGGTTCGGCGGAGGCGCCTACGTCATCGACTGGGCCATGCCCGCGACCGGCCCGGCCTGGGTGGACCTGGCCTACACCGCCGTACGCATGATGGAAAGCGGCCAGACACCCACGTCCGCACTGCTCTGGCTGGGCGACTTCCCCCGCTGGAGAGAAGCCGACCCAAAGGCCGTGGACACGTTCGTGAACGCCTCCTGTCGGCACTGGACAGAGACGGTGGGCGAAGACGGTGCGGGACCCAGCAACGCCCGCTTCCGGCATCTGCTGGGCTTCCGGCACATCACTGCGCAGAAGGGCCAACGGAAGCCCTCCAAGAAGCCTTGCTAGCTCTCAACACCCTCTGTGGCCCCGGTCATCCGCTCTCTCTGCGGACGGCTGGGGCCTTCTGATTCCTCAGGCCGGTGAGCGCTGAGGATGCGCACGCGGGTGGCCGGGGCGGCTTTGGCCGGTGTCCTGTTCGGGTTGGGGTCGGGCATGTTCAGGGGGCCGTACGCTGACCCGGCAACTCGGGCAGTCTGTGGACCTGCCCGGAATTTGAACGAGTGGCCCCCTGGACTTGCCCGACGCGGGCCCCGATCCGAACAGGTGGGTAAAGCCGCCCCGGACGCCCGCCCCAGCCACAGAACTCAGGGCCGCCCCGTGGTCTGCGGATCGACTCTGCGCCGGGGCGGGGTCACCGCCAACTCGCCATGCGCTGAGGGGGGCTGGGGTGGCGCCTGCGGGGTGCTCCGGGTGCTCTGCGGTCTGGCTGGTCGCTCTTGTGGTCTGTGCGGCGCGAGTGGCGGTGGCGTCGCGGAGCGGGGCGGAGACAGGAGCGTGCGGCGGCACAGCCGCCGCGCTGCGCGGGCCGCGAAGCGGGCCGCCTTGATCCAGTAAAGAAACTCTGAACAACTCCCCTCCTGACCCCCTTCCTTGGCCTTTTCCTAGCGCTTTGCTCGCTTTGGTGGCGGTCTGTGATCCGGATCGGCGAAATCTATCCACAGGCATTCCGGGTTTTCCTGAGGTTCGTCGGGCTCGGGATGTCACACGGGTGGCCTTCGGCATACCTCTACGGGCGGCTTCAACGAGACGTGTCCGGTGCGTGAAGGGGTGATGACTGAAGTGCTGGAGTGCGCGACTAACCATGCGACTGACCATGGATCTGACCGGACTTACCACCGTGGTCACCGCTTACACGGGGCGTTGAGACCCATTCGTGATCGTGGTCACCCGGTTTTGGTAAGCAAACCGGTCAGCTCGGGGCGGTTGTGTGCGGTGTGCGGGCGACACCGCACATGCGACTCCGGTCATTCCTGGAGGCGCGGTGTCACACCCTCCGCATTCTCGGGACCTGTAGCAGGTGAAAGGCCCGTGGTGCGGGACGCAAGAGGAAGTCGCGTGACCACGGGGCGGGAGGACTCGAAGTCCTCGACCGCCGGGCGGGCCGGGGCATTTCACCGGTCAGCGGGACGTGGTGGCGTGAACGGGGAGATCAGAGCAAGGAAAGGCGGGGCCTGGTGAACGAGTCCAGGATGGTGCGGCTTGAAGCCGCGACGGCGAAGCTCGACGGCGAGCTGACGCGTCTGGCTGTGGAGGTGGCGGAGCTGTCGGTAGTGCTGGAGCGGGCGCGACTGGACCTCAGTCGTCGATTCCGATCTTCTCGCCGATCTGTTTCATCAGTTCCAGCGTCCCCAGGACCGCGTCATTCAGCTGATTGACCTGCTGGCGCATGTCCGCGACCTGGGCGGCGAGCAGGGCTACCTGCGTTTCGTTGGCGGCAAGCTTTGCCTCCATGGACGACTCGGTGCTTTCGGCCGGCGCTTCGGGCTCGTGGGTGGTGGCGGTGGAGCGTACGAAGCTGCCGCGTCCCTGGGCGCTGTAGATGAGCCCCTCGCCCTTCAGTACGCGGAACGCGTTCTGCACAGTGGCGCTGGCAAGCCCGAACTCCTCCTGGAGGTCCCGGGAGGTGGGGATCTTGTCGCCCGGCTTCAGTTCGCCGCTGCGGATCTGGCTGCGGAGGTAGTCGGCCACCTGGACGTAGGCGGGACGGGAGTCGTCTTCGAGGTCGATTTTCACTGTCCCAGGATACGGGGGCAGGGCTGCCTTACCTACAGAACGCACATGAAGCAGTGCCACTCCTTCAAATGGTTGTTGCACATGTACTAGTCCATGTGTTTCTCTTTGGGGGCGGCGCCGGAACCCCGGTCCGCAACCTCTTGGAAGGGCTCTGTCCTCATGGCTATGAACTTCATCCGCGTCGGCTTCCTGCCGTCCACGGCCTTCATGGTCGGCACGCTGCCGGTGCCGAAGTGGAAGGACCAGGAGAACGGTCTGCGTGCTCTGGACCGCGAAACGGGTCAGCCGATGTTCACGGTGACGCTCTTCCTCATGGAGGACGAGCGTGCGGAGGCTATGAAAATCACCGTTCCGTCGGGCGGTCTGCCCAACGGCCTGCACCCGGGCCGGTTCGTGAAGCCGGTGGATCTGTTCGCGATTCCGTGGGCCCGGATCTTCAACGACTCCCTTCAGGAGGGTGTCGCCTTCCGCTGCGCCTCCCTGGAGCTGGCGGAGGCTCCGGCCGTGACGCAGGACGCGGCGGCCTGACCCCGGTTCATCTGTCTCGCCCGGGACGGCACTTGGCCACCCGCCGCGTTCGCGGCCCGGCTGGCTGCGCCGTCCCGGCGACGGGCGGACCTCCCGCCCCAACTCCCTTGAACGACAACGTGTGAGGAATGATCGTGAACGCATTGAATGACGCCTTCGGGTGGGTGAACGGGGCCGTGGGGATCGGCCTGATCCTGCTCGCCCTGTGGTCGGTGGTGTGGGTGGTCCGGTACGTGCGGGCTTCCCCGATGACACGCCGGAGCATCCGGCAGGCGGCGCGTATCCGCTGGTCCTGGCGGCGGCTGGCCCGGATGGCGAACCTGTCGGTCACCGACCGCATGCCGAGTGCTCTGGCCCAGCTCGCGGGTGGGGAGAAGGAGCCCAAGCCCCGCATCCTGGTGCCCCGAATCAAGGTCACCCCGGATGAGTTCGGGATCATGGCGTGGGCGAAGTGCCTGCCGACGGTGGGCCTGAAGGAGTTTCAGAAAGCCGCCCCCTACCTCGCGGATGCCTGGCGGATGACCCGCGTTTCCGTCCTGCCCGACAAGCCGGGCAGTGTCCTGATCCGGGCCGTGCGGGTGGACCCGCTGATCACCCCGACCACCCATACCCCGACGGGTCGTGAGCCGAAGGAAGTAGCGGTGTGGGAGCTAGGGGTGGACGAGTTCGGCATGCCCGTGTGCATCCCTCTCGCAGATGTGCCCGGGGTGACCATGGCCGGGCTGCCCGGCTTCGGGAAGACCTCCGCCGTCAACCGGCTGATCTGCGACTGGGCCCCGTCGGGGGTGGTGCAGTTCAACGTGTTCGACGGGAAGGTCTCGAACGCCTACGAGGGTGACTACGCGGACGTGGTCTCGCGTCTGTACGCCTTCACGGGTGACGACCTGGAGGCGGCCAACAAGGAGTTCAAGCGCCTGGTGGAGCTGCGGCGGGAGCGCTCGGCCTCACAGAAGCGGCTGCGGGGCGTGCGGAACTTCTGGCACGCCGGGCCCACCGCAGAATGGCCGCTGATCGTGACCATCATCGACGAAGCCCACACGTACTTCCGCGACTACAAGGGCAACGACCCGCAGACCAAGAAGCTCGCGGCGCTGGCCGCCGAGAACGCCCGCCTGGTGGAAGACCTCACCAAGAAGGGCCGGGCGCTGGGCTTTCTCACGGTGATCATCACGCAGAAGACCACCGGGGATGCGATCCCCACCTTCATCCGCGACGTGTGCCCGGTCGGCCTGTCCTTCGCGCAGAAGACCGTGGAGGCTTCCGTGGCGGCCCTGGGAGACGACATCCGCCAGTGGCCCGAAGCCAACCCCGTCACCCTTCAGGACTCCGTCTATGTGGGGGTGTGCGTCATGAACGCCCACGGACGGCCCGGCTTTGTCCGTGTCCGCACCCCCTACGTCGCCGACGACCACACCGCCCGCATCGCCGAGGACACCGCCCACCTCAACCAGGACCCCGGACACCTCCTCGAACTCCTTACCAGCGACCGCACGGTGACCTGGTCCAAGGCCCTCCCGGAAGCCGCCTGACCACCCCACGCGCCACCCTGCCAAACACCCCTTGGAAGGAGGTGAACCCCCGATGACACAAGACCGGATCACGCAGCGCACGGTGACCGTGGTCATGGCCGTGATCGCGCTCCTCGCGTTCGTGTTCTCCTTCGGCAACGTCTGGAACCTGGCCCTGCGCCTCGGTGTTCCCGGCCCGGTCGCCCCGCTAATCGCCCCGATGGTGGACCTGTCCGTGGTCGGCCTCCTGGTCGCCCTGCGGCACCTGTCCCTGCGCGGCGTCCCCGCCGAAGACCTCACCGGCGCAACCCGCCTGATGCACGTCTCCGGCTTCTTCACCCTCGCCCTGAACATCGCCGAACCGATCCTGGCCGGTCACTACGGACGCGCCTGCGTCGACGCGGTCGCCCCGTTGCTCCTCCTGGGCTGGGGAGCGGTCGGCCCCACCCTCCTGCGCCACTTCCATGCCGTCGCCACCCCCGACCCCGTACCGGCCCCGGCCCCCGTGGTGCTGCCGGAACCCGACCACACCGACGAACCCCCGGCGCCCGCCCCGGCCCCTGAGCCTGCCCCGGCCCTGGCTCCCGCCGTGGCCCCGCCCGCACCGGCCATCCCCGCTCCGGCAGTTGCGGCCGTGCCCGCTCCGGCGGCCCCGGTGCCTGCGGCTCTCCTCGACGCCGCGCGACAGATCGCGGACGCACACACCGCCACCCACGGGGAGCCCATCACCACTCCCCAGCTCAAGGCCCGACTGGGCGTCAGCCTCCCGCTCGCCTCAGCCGCGCACGCCGCGCTGAACGGCTGAGCCCCCTGGCCGGCACTCCCGCCCGGCCCCCCCACACCCCGCGCCCGCCTGGGCCCGGTTCGTCATGCCCGCGCGGCGGCACCCACCTGCCCGGTGCCGCCCGCCGGGCCCCAACCCGGAAGGGACACCACTGCTCATGGGCCGCTCCCTCGACCTGCGCCACGTCATCAGTCCCGCCGTCCGTGACCTCCTCGACCTTGCCAACAACCCCAACTTCGACCGCGTCACCGAACAGGTCCGCCACCTGCGCGGCTGCACCGGCCCCATCAACCTGACCGGCCACACCCTCACCCGTACCCCCGCCGGGGAAGTGGTCCGCTCCTACTCGACCGCCGACGAACCGACCGGACGCCTGCTGACGACCTGCGGCAACCGCCGCTCCTCCCGCTGCCCGGCCTGCTCCCGCCTCTACGCCGCTGACACCTACCACCTGATCAAGGCCGGACTCTCCGGCGGCAAGAACGTCGCCGAAACCGTCCGCGACCACCCCCGCGCCTTCCTCACCTTCACCGCCCCCTCCTTCGGCCCCGTCCACAACCAGCCCACCACCAACACCACCCGCCGCTGCCGCTGCGGCACCACCCACCCCGACGACGCCCCCGAACTCGGCACCCCCCTGAGCCCCCGGACCTACGACTACGTCGGGGCCGTGCTCTGGAACGCGCACGCCTCCCAGCTCTGGGCCCTCTTCACCACCTACTTCCGCCGCATCCTCGCCAAACAACTCGGGCTGAAAATGTGGCAGTTGAAGGAGTCGCTGCGGCTGTCCTTCGCGAAGGTCGCCGAATACCAGAAACGCGGCCTGGTCCACTTCCACGCCGTCGTCCGCTTCGATGGCCCCGACGGACACACCACCCCGCCCCCCGCCTGGGCCACCTATGAGGCCCTGGAGAACGCCGCTAAGGAGACAGTCAAGACCACGTCCCTAACCGTGTCCTCCGACACCGTGGGAGACCACGAAATCCGGTGGGGCCGCACGTTCGACTGCCGCCCCATCAAAGCCTTCGGAGAGGGCCAGTACACGGATCAGTCCGTGGCGGGCTACGTCGCCAAGTACGCCACCAAAAGCGCCGAAGGAACCGGCACCGTCGACCGCACCCTGATCTGCCGCACCTGTCAGGGACGCGGAACCGTCGGCGGACGCATCAAAGACATCTGCCCCGACTGCGACGGCACGCAACAAGCCGAACCGCTCCGGGAGCTGCCCGTTCACCGGCACGTCCGGCAGATGATCCGCACCGCTTGGGCACTGGGCGGCCTCACTGAATTCGCCCACCTCAAGCTCCGCAAGTGGGCCCACATGCTCGGCTTCCGGGGCCACTTCTCCACCAAATCCCGCGCCTACTCCACCACCCTCGGCGCACTGCGCGACGTCCGCCGTGCCTGGCGCACCGCCCAAGCCGAAGCGCACCGCCCCGATACCGGCCATGACGAAACCACCCTCGTCACCGAATCCTCCTGGGCCTACCTCGCCACCGGCTACCGGCCCGGTGAACGACTCCTCGCCACACAGACCCGCCACGAAATCGACCAAGCCCGACAGATCAAGGAACGGGCCAAGACAGAAGGAGAGGTGTGGCAGTGACCACCGTCGTGGAGCCGAGTGCGGCGAAGAGTCTGACCTGCGACGAGGCGGCTGTTGACCTTTGGATTGAACGCTGTCTGAGCGATGCCCCGCCGCTTGGAGATGGTCAGCTTCGACGTATCGGCGAAATCCTTGGTGTCACCCTGACTCGGAAGAGCGCCACACCGGCCTGAGCTGCGACACGTCGAATGGCTTTCGGCCCTTGCCGCTCGGTTCGGCGATCACCGCGTGAAGCACACTCTTGACCATCTCTCGCTTCTGGGTGAGGGTCTTTCCCTCCCACTCAGCGTCAATGTCTGCCGTGGCAGCCTCGGCGGCTGCTAGCAGCTCCAAGTGCTTCCGGTAGTCGGCCCGCAGCTCTTTCACAAGCGCATCGAGCGCGGGGAGGTTGCGGAAGAACGTCTCATCGTCGATCTGGCCCGACTGCCAGCGCTGTTCGAGTGCGTTACGTCGGCCGATAGCCGATTCCAACTCATCCCCCCTGGACCAGTCAGGGACCTCGCGGGTGGCGGCTGCGGCATCCTTCTTGAGCTTGGCTCTCACAAGCCGCTCGATGTGCTTGTCCGTCTCGTCGCCCCGCTTGTACGTCTTGTTGCAGCCACCATCCACGGTCTTCTTGCACATGTACGCATGCTTGTAGGTGAGCCAGTCGTTCGCCTTGATGCCGATCATCTTGTTGTTGCAGGAGGTTCCGTCGGACAACTTGCTTCCGCATCGCAGGATGCCGGTAAGCAGGTACTTGTGGACGAGTCCGCCGCGAGGCTGGCCCGTGCCCCGACCTCGCTTCTTGATCGTGGCCACCACGGCGAACCATTGCTTGGGCGTGATGATGGATTCCCACTCACCCACGATGGGTTGCCCGTCGTCGTCCCTCACCAGCTCGCCCTTGATCTCGCGGTATCCGCAGAGTCGGGCGTTCAGCAGGACTTGTTTCACGGTCGCGTACTGGACCGGGTTCCCCTTGGCGGTCACGAACTCCGCCTTCTTCCATTCCGCGGTGACCTCACTGATGGAAGCACCGGCGATCACGTCCGTCACCGCTCGCCTGATGGCGTCTGCTTCCCTGGGCCGGAGGGTGACCTTGTCGTCATCCCAGCCGAACGGTCGCCATGCGGAAACCGACTGTCCTCGGATCGCCCGGTTGTGGTGGCTGGTCCTGCTCCGCCTCTGCTTCTTCCTCGTCTCGGCTAGTGACATGGCGACACCCACCAGTCCCTTCACCTCGAACCCCTCGGCGTAAAGGTCCTGGGGCCCGTTGGAGTCGTAGTAGACGCGGTCAGGGTGCCCCGTGAAGGCTCGGAGGTAGCGTTCCCAGTCGCCTGGGCGTCGGTAAAGCCGGTCGTCGTTGATCGCCATCACGCCATGGACGGGGTATCCCTCGGGTGTGCGTCCTGCGGTGAGGTCCACCAGCATCTGTTCGAAGTCATCCCGGATGACCTCTTCCTTGCTGGCGCTCTTGTCGTTGTCCGTATACCGGTAGACGACAAGCCAGTTCAGGTTCTTGGCCTTCGTGGTCAGCTCGCGGTGCTGGTCCTCGATGCCGTGCGCGTCCTTTGCGCGGCCGTCGAATGAGATACGGGCGTAGCAGACGACGCACTTCAACGTGGGATCGGTGGCAAGCATCGCCTGGACCTCGGCGACGCTTGGCAGTTCGGCCGGCATGCCCCTCAGGCTGCTGACGAGTTCTTCGCGGGTGCCCATGTGTCCCCCTTGGTCGGCTCCCTGACGCAAATCGGGGAGCAACCTAGCATGTGTGTCATCTAGCAATGTTCTGCTCGATGAAGATCTCGCAGGACATCCGGCGCGAACACGGCGGCACCCCGGAGGAGATCGAGGCAGGAATGGCGGAGAAGTCCAAGGAATTCGCCGCAGCCGGAAACCGGGTCTACCTCCCGATCGCGGACTAACGCTGCGAGGACTAGCGCTGCGAGGACTCGCGCTGCGCGGACCAGCACTGCGCGGACTGGCCCTGCGGGGTCCGGCCCCAGGGGCGCCGGGTCCGGCCGACGTACTCATGTCGGCCGGACCCCTCCCAGGTACGTCCGGCCGCCTGCCGCCGTCTACTCCGGCTTGTGCTCCGGGCCGCCGTAGTCGGGGCTGGAGAAGTCCGGGCTGGAGAAGCTGGGGCGGGTGGGGTGGCCGTTGTGGCTGTTGTTTTCGCTGGGGCTGCTGAAGTCCGGGCGGGAGTAGCCGAGGCCGGGGATGCGGCCGGGCTGGGGGCGTGGTTCTGGGGCGGGGGCCGGGGGCTGGGTGAGGGCTTCGCGGAGGAAGGGGAGGATGCCCCGTTCGAGGAGGGCGTGCTTCCAGGCTTCCCTGGCGCGGTCGATCTCCTCGGTGCTGTTGTCGTGGTGGCTGACGGGGACGGCGGTCGAGCCGTTGCGCAGGGCGGTGAAGAGCAGTCCGATCGCCGCGCACAGGAGGCCCGCCGCGGTCAGTGCGCCGAAGACCCAGCCCGCGGTCAACAGGGCTTCGGCCGCCGCCGGTTCGGGCTTGAGCATCCTCAGCAGATAGCCGATGAGCAGCAGCACCACCGCCGCGATGCCGGCCAGTACGGGGGTGAGGACGGCGACGACGGCGACCGCGCCCGCGCCCGTAGTCTCCGCGTTCTCCCCCATGCCCGGCGGGAGCAGGGCTCCGGCCACGGGCAGGGTGGGGGTGCGCAGCTCGCCGCGCACCTTGACGTAGTGGTCGTACTCGGCCGAGGCGTGGCCGGCGATTATCTCTCTGGCGTTAAGCGCGGCGGTGCGCAACTGCTCGCTGTTCAGGCGCTGTTCCAGTACGGCGATATCCGGGCGTTCGTGCGCGGTGCGCAGTGCATCGTCGAGGGTCCGCTCGAACTCCGGGCGGTCCTCGGCCAGCAGGTGCGGAGCGCTGTTCATGTGCATCCCCCGATGCTCCGTAGGGCCGGGTTGCCCGCTTCGGTGGGGCAGTTGGGCGGAAACGGAGGAGAGCCTGCTACGGATAACCCGATGGTAGAGCGCCTACGGCACGGGGTGACAGGGGGTTTCCGGAAATTGGTCCGGCGCTGGGAGCATGTTCGTAGGATGTACCTCTTCCCCTGTCACGCTCAGTCATTCAGGGGCAGTTGAACGACCAGTAGCTTTCCGGCCATGGTCACGCCGCCGTCCATCGCGATCGCCAGCCCGTCCGCGTACACGTGCGGACCCTCGACCACCGGCCCCGAGCTGCCCTCTCCGTCCTCGGAGTCGTCGCCGCCGACCTCGCCGAGCAGGTACGGGATCGGGCTGTGACCATGGACGATGCGCTCGCCGCCATATGCGCCGAGCAGTTCCCGTACGGCATCCGCGCCGCCTTCGTCACGGAAAGCGAAACGCTTGGTGAATTTGCGGAACACGTCCCAGCACTCGTCCGCGTCGTTGCGCGTGAGGATGGCGTGGACCGTGTCGTTGACGTCCTCGATGGTGCTGCCGTAGTCCAGGTAAGCGGTGGTGTCCGAGTGGGTCAGGAGGTGTCCGTCCTCCAGTGCGACCGCGTCAAGCCGGGCCATCCACTGCAGGTGAACGTCCTGGAGGCGCTCCATGTCGTGCTTCTGGCCGCCGTTGAGCAGCCAGGCCGCCTGGAAGGTGGCGGTGCCCGCGCCGGAGCTGACGGCTGTGTCGCCGAAGCGGCGGGCGCCGAGCAGCAGCAGTTCGTGGTTGCCCATGAGGGCCTTGCAGTAGCCGCCGGCCGCTGCGGCCTCCGCGGAGAGCCGCATCACGAGGTCGATGACGCCGATGCCGTCCGGGCCGCGGTCGGTGAAGTCGCCGAGGAACCAGAGCCGGGCGTTGCCCGCGGCCCAGTGGCCCTCGTCGTCGATGAGGCCCTGTTCGTACAGCGCGTCGAACAGCTCCACCAGGTAGCCGTGCACATCGCCGACGACGAACAGCGGGCCGAGGCCCTCGCCGTCCTGCGCGGGCGCGAAGTCCGGCTGCGGGATGCGCTGGGTGTCACCGGGGCCGCCGGCGCCCGCGCGGTCCTCGCGGCTGATCACCGGGAGGTCGCGCTGGGTGGGCGTGTAGCCCTCGGGCTCCTCGTCGGCGCCCGGGTCGGCCTGGCCGTGCTCGCCCTCGACGCCGTACGCACGCACCGGCTCGGGTACGGGTGCGTAGAGGGGTTCGGGTACTGCCTGTGCCGGCTCGGGTACGGGTGCGTAGAGGGGTTCGGGTACTGCCTGCACCGGCTCGGGTACGTGCACGGGCTCGGCGGGCCGTCCCTGCTCGACGGGCCGCCCCTGCTCGGGGACGAGTCCCCGCTCGGGTGCCTGCCCCTGCCCCTGCCCCTGGCCCTGTGCCTGGCCCTGTGCCTGGCCGTCCTGCCCCTGTGTCCTGCCGTACGTCGGTTCCTGACCGTACGCCTGCTCCTGGTCGTACACCTGCTCCGCGTCGTACGTCGCGACGGGAGCCTGGGCGTAAGGAGGCACCCGGAAATCCCGCAACGTCGCCGTACGCACTGCGGGTCCCTGACCGGCCCCCTGAGTCATTGACCCCTCCACCACCGTCGCGCCGCCGTACACCTTGGAATCCCACCTGGTCCCGGTGGTCCGCCGTGTCGTGCGCCCATCATAGGAATGCGGCCCGCACTGTGTGAGGCACCAGGGGTGGTGAATCCGGGTACACCCGCAGTTCACCGGTTGTTTCGTCCGGATTGCGGAGATCGGTACCGGTGCCGATCGTGGGGGCGGTCCCCGCCACCGCCCCCACGAGCCCTCCTTCAGTCCCCCGAGGGCGAACGCGGGGCGCTCACCGTGGTGCGCGGTGGGCGTCGCTGGGAGGAGGTACGGATGATGAGTTCGGTCGGTATCACCTGCTCGATGGGGTGCCCGGTATCGAGTCCCTCGATGGCGTCGATGAGGAGCTGGACGACGGCGGTGCCGATCCGCCGGGGCTTCAGCGAGAGGGTGGTGATGGGCGGCTCGGTCGTCGCGTACACCGTCGACTCCGAGCAGCAGACGAGCAGCAGGTCCTCGGGGACCCGCAGCCCGTAGCGCCGGGCGGCGGCCAGCAGGTCCGTGCCGTTGGGGTCGAAGAGTCCGTAGACGGCGTCCGGGCGGTCCGGGCGGGCGAGCAGCCGGTCGGCCGCGACGGCGCCCGCGCACGGATCGTGCGCCGGGTAGGACTCGTACACCGGATCCTGGCCGACCCGCTCGCACCAGCGCAGGTACGCGGTGGTGGAGAGACGGGTGTACGTGTCGGTGGTGGTGCCGGTGAGCAGGCCGATGCGGCGGGCGCCGGCGTCGGCGAGGTGGTCGAGGAGTTCGAGTACGGCGGCCTCGTGGTCGTTGTCGACCCAGGCGGTGACCGGGAGGGCCCCGGACGGGCGGCCGTCGGAGACGACCGGCAGTCCCTGGCGCATGAGCTCGGTGACGACCTGGTCGTCGTCGGAGGGGTCGATGACGACGGTCCCGTCGAGTGCGACGTTCTGCCACACGTCGAAGGGGCTGTGCCGGGAGGACGCGGGGAGGATGACCAGCGCGTAGCCGCGGGCGAGCGCGGCCGAGGTCGCGGCCCTGGCCATCTCCGCGAAGTACGCGAATTCGGTGAAGGTGAAAGGTTCATCCCCGTACGTGGTCACGGTCAGGCCGATGAGGCCTGACTTGCCGGTACGGAGCGTGCGGGCCGCGGCCGACGGGCGGTAGCCCAGCCGGTCGGCGACCTCGCGGACGTGGCGGCGGGTGGCGTCCGGGAGCCGGCCCTTGCCGTTGAGGGCGTCGGACACGGTCGTGATGGAGACACCGGCTGCTGCGGCGACATCCCGGATGCCCGCACGTTCTGGCCGACTGCCTCGCCGGGGTGTCTCGGTCCGGCTCACCTGATGGTTCCCTGCTGCTGTCATGGCGAGCCGATAGTAGGGCGCCGAGGGCTGGTTGGGCTCCGCGCATATGCGCCGATTGACAGGCACGTTTCTGCATGGGCCCACCTGTTCATCGACCATGGAAGTCAAGGGAGTTGGGCGGAGTAGCGCCCTTGAGGCGCGCGACTGGCGGTGTGCGTGCGGTACCTGCCCGATGTTTCGGGGAGGTCTCAACTCACCACTTCGAGGGACGCGCGCCACGGCGTGAGCCACCGGCGCGCGAGATCGGAGGGGGCGCGCCCCCTTCCCATCGCGCCCTGGCCGGGCAGGGCCGGCGAGCGGCCCCGACAGCCCCTTCGCAGCGCCGCCCAATCCTCATATGGTGAGCAGTATTGGTGGTACGTACGGTCGAGGAGGACCCTGAAGTGAGCGAGACGAGCCCCAAGCTGCGCGCGGTGCTGGACGGCATCCCCACGTACAAGCCCGGGAAGCCTGCCGCGGCCGCGGACGCCGAAGGCCCGGCGGCGTACAAGCTGTCCTCCAACGAGAACCCCTACCCCCCGCTGCCGGGCGTCATGGAGCGCGCGGTCGAGGCGGCGGGCAGCCTGAACCGTTACCCCGACATGGCCTGTACGGAGCTGATGAACGAGCTCGCCGAGCGTTTCGGGGTGCCCGTCTCGCACCTGGCGACCGGCACCGGGTCGGTCGGTGTCGCGCAGTCGCTGCTGCAGGCGACCTCGGGTCCGGGCGACGAAGTCATGTACGCGTGGCGGTCGTTCGAGGCGTACCCGATCATCACGCAGATCAGTGGCGCGACGGCGGTGCCGGTGCCGCTGACCGACGGGGACGTGCACGACCTGGACGCGATGGCGGACGCGATCACCGAGCGGACCCGGCTGATCTTCGTCTGCAACCCCAACAACCCCACCGGCACCGTGGTGCGCAAGGCCGAGCTGGAACGGTTCCTCGACCGGGTGCCGGACGACGTCCTGGTCGTACTGGACGAGGCGTACCGGGAGTTCATCCGCGACGGAGAGGTGCCGGACGGCATCGAGCTGTACCGGGACCGGCCGAACGTCGCCGTGCTGCGGACCTTCTCCAAGGCGTACGGGCTGGCCGGCCTGCGGATCGGCTTCGTGGTGGCGCACGAGCCGGTGGCGGCGGCACTGCGCAAGACGGCCGTGCCCTTCGGTGTGAGCCAGATCGCACAGGACGCGGCGGTCGCCTCGCTGCGCTCCGAGGCGGCGCTGCTGGAACGGGTGGACGCGCTGATCGCCGAGCGGTCGCGGGTGTACGACGCGCTGGTCGGCCAGGGCTGGACGGTGCCCGAGACGCAGGCGAACTTCGTGTGGCTGCGGCTGGGGGAGCGGACCGTGGACTTCGCGGCGGCCTGCGACAAGGCAGGTGTGGTGGTGCGGCCGTTCGCCGGTGAGGGTGTCCGGGTGACGATCGGTGAGGTCGAGGCGAGCGACCTGTTCCTCAAGACGGCGGAGGCGTTCCGCAAGGAGCTGTGAGCGCTCCGAGGCGGGTGGTGCCCCTGCGAGCCGTGTGCGGCTTGTGGGGGCACCTCGCGTTTTAGGGGGTACCCCCCTTGGAGGTCCCGAATGGGCGTGCGACATAATGCTTGTGAATGTGAACGCGTTCACAAGCGTGTCCCCGTTCGTCCCAAGATTTGTGGGATTTAAGGGGCAAACTGCCGATGAAAACGGCGACGTAAGGAGAGGACGACGTGGACCTGGCTCTGGCGCCGGAGACCCTGGCGCGATGGCAGTTCGGTATCACCACCGTCTATCACTTCCTTTTCGTCCCTCTGACGATCTCGCTCGCGGCGCTGGTCGCCGGACTGGAGACGGCGTGGGTACGGACGGGCAAAGAGAAGTACCTCAAGGCGACGAAGTTCTGGGGCAAGCTCTTCCTGATCAACATCGCGATGGGCGTCGCGACGGGCATCGTGCAGGAATTCCAGTTCGGCATGAACTGGTCCGACTACTCGCGGTTCGTCGGTGACATCTTCGGAGCGCCACTGGCCTTCGAGGCCCTGATCGCGTTCTTCTTCGAGTCCACCTTCATCGGACTGTGGATCTTCGGCTGGGACAAGCTGCCCAAGAAGATCC
Source organism: Streptomyces sp. NPDC032721 (assembly GCF_055579625.1). Classification (NCBI taxonomy): domain Bacteria; kingdom Bacillati; phylum Actinomycetota; class Actinomycetes; order Kitasatosporales; family Streptomycetaceae; genus Streptomyces; species Streptomyces sp. NPDC032721. Next base: position 215,941 of record NZ_JBVIMX010000004.1, read on the forward strand.
ACTGCGCCTGCATGTGGCTGGTCTCGATCGGCACGATCCTCTCCGCGTACTTCATCCTGGCGGCCAACTCCTGGATGCAGCACCCGACCGGCTACCGGATCAACGAGGAGCGCGGCCGGGCCGAGCTCACCGACTTCTGGAAGGTCCTCACCCAGGACACCGCGCTCACCCAGTTCTTCCACACCATCACCGCGGCCTTCCTGGTCGGCGGCGCGTTCCTGGTCGGGATCGCCGCCTTCCACCTGGCGCGCAAGAAGCACATCCCGGTGATGCGCACCTCGCTGCGGCTCGGCCTGGTCACCGTGGTGATCGCCGGTCTGATGACCGCGGTCAGCGGGGACACGCTCGGCAAGGTCATGTACGAGCAGCAGCCGATGAAGATGTCGGCCGCCGAAGCCCTCTGGGAGGGCGAGGCACCCGCACCGTTCTCGGTGTTCGCGGTCGGCGACGTCGACAAGGGCCACAACCGGGTCGCCATCGAGATCCCCGGAATACTGTCCTTCCTCGCCCACAACAACTTCACCGAGTACGTCCCGGGCATCAACGAGCTCAACAAGGCCGCGCAGGAGAAGTACGGGCCCGGCGACTACCGGCCCAACATCCCGGTCGCCTACTGGAGCTTCCGCTGGATGATCGGCTTCGGCATGGCGTCCTTCGGGCTCGGGCTCCTCGGCCTGTGGCTGACCCGGAAGAAGTTCCTGCTGCCACCGGGGCTGCGGACCGGTGAGGACGAAGTGCCGAACCTGGTGCTGTTCCGGAAGAAGGCACTCAGTCCGCGACTCGCCTCGGCGTACTGGATCGTCGCGCTGTGGACCATGCTCTTCCCGCTGATCGCCAACTCGTGGGGCTGGATCTTCACCGAGATGGGCCGTCAGCCCTGGGTCGTCTTCGGTGTTCTGAAGACCTCCGCCGCCGTCTCCCCCGGTGTCTCGCAGGGTGAGGTACTCACCTCGATGATCGCCTTCACCTCGCTGTACGCGATCCTCGCCGTGGTCGAGGTCAGGCTGCTGGTGAAGTACGTCAAGGCCGGTCCGCCGGAACTCGACGAGAACGACCTCAACCCGCCCACCAAGATCGGCGGGGACGGCAAGGACGCCGACCGCCCCATGGCCTTCTCGTACTGAGGGAGGAGAGATCACCATGCAACTCCACGACGTCTGGTTCGTCCTGATCGCCGTTCTGTGGATCGGCTACTTCTTCCTCGAAGGCTTCGACTTCGGGGTCGGCGTTCTCACCAAGCTGCTCGCGCGCGACCGCAAGGAGCGCCGGGTTCTCATCAACACCATCGGCCCGGTCTGGGACGGCAACGAGGTCTGGCTGCTCACCGCGGGCGGTGCGACCTTCGCGGCCTTCCCCGAGTGGTACGCCACCCTGTTCAGCGGCTTCTACCTGCCGCTGCTGATCATCCTGCTCTGCCTGATCGTCCGGGTGGTCGCCTTCGAGTACCGGCACAAGCGCTCCGGGGAACGCTGGCAGACCAACTGGGAGCACGTGCTCTTCTGGAGCTCCCTGGTGCCGGCCTTCCTGTGGGGCGTGGCCTTCGCGAACATCGTGCGGGGCGTGAAGATCGACCGGGACATGGAGTACGTCGGGAACTTCTTCGACCTGCTCAACCCGTACGCCCTGCTGGGCGGTCTGGTCACGCTCACCCTGTTCACCTTCCACGGCACGGTCTTCACCGCGCTCAAGACGGTGGGTGACATCCGGGTGCGGGCAAGGAAGCTGGCGGTGGTGCTGGGCGCCGTGACCGCCGTCCTGGCACTCGTCTTCCTGATCTGGACCCAGATCGAGAACGGTGACGTCACCAGCCTGATCGCGATGATCGTCGCGGCACTCGCGCTGGTCGCGGCCATCGCGCTGATCGCGGCGGGCCGCGAGGGCTGGTCGTTCGCGCTGTCGGGTGTGACCATCGCGGCCGCGGTCGCCATGCTCTTCCTGACGCTCTTCCCGAACGTCATGCCGTCCTCGCTGAACGAGGCCTGGAACCTCACGGTCACCAACGCCTCGTCCAGCCCGTACACACTGAAGATCATGACCTGGTGCGCCGGGATCGCGACTCCGGTGGTGCTGCTGTACCAGGGGTGGACGTACTGGGTCTTCAGGAAGCGGATCGGCACACAGCACATCGCCGATGCGCACTGAGGAGACGCACTGAGATAGTGCGTTGAGGTCCTGCCCGTCCTGTAGTGGGGGATGTTTCACGTGAAACCGATCGACCCGCGTCTGCTCCGGTACGCCCGGGCCACCCGCTTCTTCCTCGGAGCGGTGGTGGTCCTCGGATTCGCAGGCGCGGGTCTGGTCGTCGCCCAGGCGATGCTCATCGCCGAGGTGGTGGTCGGGGCCTTCCAGAAGGGGATGGACTCCGGCGGGCTGCGGACGCCGCTGCTCCTGCTGGTGGCGGTGGCGGCCGGCCGGGCCCTGGTGGCCTGGCTGACCGAACTGGCCGCCCACCGGGCGAGCGCGGCGGTCAAGTCCGAACTGCGGGGGCGGCTGCTGGAGCGGGCGGCCGGGCTGGGACCCGGCTGGCTCGGCGGGCAGCGGGTCGGTTCGCTGATCGCGCTGGCCACCCGGGGCGTCGATGCGCTGGACGACTACTTCTCGCGCTATCTGCCGCAGTTGGGGCTCGCGATCGTCGTCCCCGTGGCAGTGCTCGCGCGGATCGTGACCGAGGACTGGGTGTCCGCGGCGATCATCGTGGTGACCCTGCCGCTGATCCCCGTCTTCATGATCCTCATCGGGTGGGCCACCCAGGCCCGGATGGACCGCCAGTGGAAGCTGCTGTCGCGGCTGTCCGGGCACTTCCTCGACGTGGTCGCAGGGCTGCCGACGCTCAAGGTGTTCGGCAGGGCCAAGGCGCAGGCCGAGTCGATCCGGGCCATCACCGCCGAGTACCGGCAGGCCACCATGCGGACGCTGCGGATCGCGTTCCTGTCCTCGTTCGCGCTGGAACTGCTGGCGACGCTTTCGGTGGCGCTCGTCGCGGTCACCATCGGCATGCGGCTCGTGCACGGCGAACTCGACCTGTACACCGGACTGGTCATCCTGATCCTGGCCCCGGAGGCATATCTGCCGCTGCGCCAGGTCGGGGCGCAGTACCACGCGGCGGCCGAGGGACTGTCGGCCGCCGAGGAGATCTTCGAGGTGCTGGAGACCGGGCTGCCCGAGGGCGGTTCGGGGGAGCTGCCCGACTCCTGCGCGCTGCGCGTGGAGCGGGTGACCGTACGGCACGAAGGGCGTACCGCTGCCTCGTTGGAAGCGGCCTCGCTGGAGGTCGCGGAGGGCGAGACGGTCGCCCTGGTCGGACCGAGCGGGGTCGGGAAGTCGACGCTGCTGAACGCCCTGCTGGGGTTCGTGCCGCTGGCCGAGGGGCGGGTGCTGGTCGGGGACACCGACCTGGCGGACGTGTCCCTGGAGAAGTGGCGGGAGCGCGTGGCGTGGGTGCCGCAGCGGCCGCACCTGTTCGCCGGGTCGGTCGCCGAGAACGTACGGCTGGCGCGGCCCGAGGCCGATGACGCGGCGGTGCTGGAGGCACTGCGGGACGCCGGGGCGTACGACTTCGTGGCGGCGCTGCCGCAGGGCGTGGAGACCCTGCTCGGGGAGGACGGGGCCGGGATCTCCGCCGGACAGCGGCAACGGCTGGCGCTGGCACGGGCGTTCCTCGCCGACCGTCCCGTGCTGCTGCTCGACGAGCCGACGGCCTCGCTGGACGGCGAGACCGAGGCGGGAATCGTCGAGGCGGTACGGAGGCTGGCGGTGGGGCGGACCGTGGTGCTGGTCGTGCACCGGCCGGCACTGCTGGCGGTGGCGGACCGGGTGGTGCGGCTGAACGAGGCCGGGGCTGCTCCTGGAACCGCGGTGCCTTCGCAGGGCGGAGAGGCGCCGGTCTCCGGGCTGCGGGAGTCCGAGGTGCTGGATGCCGAGGTGCTGGACGCCGGGGAGCTGGGCGCCGAGGTGCCTTTGGCCGGGACGCCGGGCGCCGAGGTGCGGGCCGACGGTGTTTCACGTGAAACACGCGGCGGGGTGCTGGGCCGGGTGCGGCAGGACGCGGGAAGCCAGCGCGGGCGGCTCGGTCTGGCGCTGCTGCTGGGGAGTCTGGCGCTGGCGTCGGCCGTGGGGCTCATGGCGGTGTCCGGCTGGCTGATCTCCCGGGCCTCGGAGCAGCCGCCGGTGCTCTATCTGATGGTGGCGGTCACTGCGACCAGGGCCTTCGGTATCGGGCGGGCCGTGTTCCGGTACGCGGAGCGGCTCGTCTCGCACGATGCGGTGCTGCGGATGCTCGCCGATATGCGCGTCGCCGTCTACCGGCGGCTGGAGCGCATCGCGCCCGCCGGACTGCGCCGGACCAGGCGCGGAGACCTGCTGTCCCGGCTGGTCGCCGATGTGGACGCGTTGCAGGACTACTGGCTGCGGTGGGCGCTTCCGGCGGGAGCGGCCGTCGTGGTGAGCGTGGCTTCCGTCGGGTTCACGGCCTGGATGCTGCCCGAGGCCGGGGCGGTACTGGCCGTGGGGCTGTTCCTCGCCGGGGTGGCGGTGCCGCTGGTGAGCGGTGCCGCGTCGCGGCGGGCGGAGCGGCAACTGGCTCCGGCGCGCGGTGAGCTGGCCGTACGGGTGGCGGACCTGCTCGGCGGGGTGGGCGAGCTGACGGTGGCGGGGGCGCTCCGGCGCCGTATCGCTGCCGTACGGGAGGCGGACGGCGTGCTGACCGGGATCGCCTCGCGGGGTGCGTCGGCGACCGCGCTCGGCGGTGGGCTGTCGGCGCTGGTGTGCGGGCTGACCGTGGTCGGGGCCGCGTGGGCCGGGGCGCAGGCGGTGGCCGACGGGCGGCTGGCCGGGGTGCAGTTGGCCGTGGTGGTGCTGACGCCGCTGGCCGCTTTCGAGGCGGTGACCGGGATGACGTTGGCGGTCCAGTACCGGCAGCGGGTCCGGCGCAGTGCGGAGCGGGTGTACGAGGTGCTGGACGCGCCGCTTCCCGTACGGGAGCCGGAGACGCCGGGGCAGCTGCCCGAGGTGCTCTTCCCGGTGGAGGTACGGGGGCTGTCCGCGCGGTACGCGGGGCAGGAGCGGGATGCCCTGGCCGGGGTCGACCTGACGCTGGAGGCGGGCAAGCGGATCGCGGTCGTCGGGACGAGCGGGGCGGGCAAGACCACCCTCGCGCAGGTGCTGCTGCGGTTCCTGGACGCGGGAGCGGGCACCTACACGATCGGTGGGGTGGCCGCCGATTCGCTCGACGGTGACGACGTGCGCCGGGCGGTCGGGCTGTGCGCGCAGGACGCGCACCTCTTCGACAGTTCCGTACGGGAGAACCTGCGGCTGGCCAGGACCGGTGCGCAGGACGACGAACTGCTGGAGGCACTGGGCCGGGCCCGGCTGCGCGAGTGGGTCGAGGCGCTGCCGGACGGACTGGACACGCTCGTGGGTGAGCACGCGGTGCGGCTGTCCGGTGGGCAGCGCCAGCGGCTCGCGCTGGCCAGGGCGCTGCTGGCCGACTTCCCCGTACTCGTACTGGACGAACCGGCCGAGCACCTGGACCTGGCGACCGCGGACGCCCTGACGGCCGATCTCCTCGCCGCCACCGAGGGACGGACGACGGTGCTGATCACACACCGGTTGCAGGGGCTGGGAGCGGTGGACGAGGTAGTAGTGCTCGACGGGGGAAGGGTCGTGCAGCGCGGGGCGTTCGCGGCGCTGGCCTCGGAGGACGGGGCGCTGCGGCGGATGCTGGAGCGGGAGAGGGCGGCGGAACCGGTCGGGTAGCGTAAAACGGGCAAACGCCAGCTGGTCGACTTTCCCCTTTAAATAGGACTTACTAGTCTCAAGGGCATGTCAGTGCAGCAGGACCCGGCCTCCCCCGATTCACCACAGGACGCTCTCGTCGCCGCGACCGAGGCCACCCGCAGCCTCCAGGGTCTGTCGACCGAGCTCACCGCGCGCGTGCCGCAGCTGCTGGAGGCCATGCGGTCGGTGGGCACCGGTCTTGAGCTGCACTCCACCCTGGACCGGATCTGCGAGACCGCGGCCGAGCTCGCCGGTGCCCGGTTCGCCGCCATCGGGGTCGTCGACGACGAGGGCGACGGGCTCTCCGACTTCGTGACGTACGGCGTGACCAAGACGGAGGCAGCGGCCATCGGGAAGCTGCCGGGAGGGCACAAGGGTCTGCTCGGGGCGCTGATCCAGAACCCCGAACCGGTGCGGCTCGCGGATCTGACAGCGGACGCCAGATTCGAGGGCTTTCCGCCGCACCATCCGCCGATGCGCACCTTCCTCGGTGTACCGATCAAGGTGCAGGGCAAGATCTTCGGCAATCTCTATCTCGCCGAGAAGCGCGGCGGGGAGGAGTTCAACGACTACGACCTGCACATGCTGCGAGTGCTGGCCACCGAGGCCGGCATCGCCATCGGCAACGCCCGGCTGTACGAGGCCGCGCGCCAGCGCGAGCGGTGGATCGACGGGTCGGTGGCGGTGACCACCGCGCTGCTCTCCGGCGGCGATGTGGACGATGCCCTCTCCGTGGTCGCCGAGCAGGCCAGGCGGCTGGCGGACTCGGCGGCCGGGATGGTGCTCCTGCCCGCCGACGAGGGCGGTCTGGAGATCGCGGCGGTCTCCGCGGACAATCCCGGGGATTCGCTGGGCAAGATCGTTCCGGCGGAGAGCCCGATCGTGGGCCTGCTGCTCGGGGGCGAATCGGTGTTCGTGAGCGACTCCGCCACCGATCCGCGCATGATCACGGACATGTCCGGTCAGTACGGGCCGAGCATGCTGCTGCCGCTGCACAGCGGCGGCCGGGTGATGGGTGCACTCGCCACCCCTCGGGAGCGCGGCAGCAAGCCCTTCACCGAGGCCGAGCGGACCCTGGCCACCCAGTTCGCCTCGCAGGCGGCACTGGCGCTGATGATGGCCGAGTCGCAGCGCGACCGGGAACGCCTCGCGGTCTACGAGGACCGCGACCGGATCGCCCGTGACCTGCACGACCTCGTCATCCAGCGGCTGTTCGCGACGGGGATGATGCTGGAGAGCGCCCAGCGCAGGTCGGTGGTGCCGGAGGTGCAGACGGGCGTCGGCAAGGCGGTCGACGAGCTGGACGTGACGATCCAGGAGATCCGCACGGCGATCTTCGCGCTCCAGCAGGGGCCCGCCGAGGCCCCGTCCGGGCTACGGACCCGGGTGCTGCGGGAGATCAACATGGCGGCGGTGCCGCTGGGCTTCAAGCCCGCGCACCGCTTCGTCGGTCCGGTGGACGCGCTCGTCGGCGAACTGACCGGCAAGAACCTGATCGCAGCGCTGCGCGAGGCGCTGTCGAACGCCTTCCGGCACGCGGAGGCCACCCGGATCGAGGTCGTCGTGGACGCCACCGTGGCCCTGCCCGACGGGGAACGCGCGGTCCGGCTCACCGTCGCGGACGACGGGGTGGGCATTCCCGAGGGCGGCCGGCGCAGCGGGCTGCGGAACCTGCGCCGGAGGGCGGAGGCGCTGGGCGGTTCCAGCGCGTACGGGCCGGGGCTGGACGAGGGGGGCGGCGGGACGACGGTGGTGTGGGAGGCGCCGTTGTAGCCGGGTGCGGGCATCAGGAGGTGCCAGGTGAGTAAGGGGTGGGCTCCGGGAGGCCACCCCTTACCGGGCCGGGTTGCTGTGCGCCTGCCCGCCTATTCGCCGGCGAGGATGCGCTCGATGACGACCGCGACGCCGTCCTCGTTGTTGGCGACCGTACGTCCGGAGGCGGCGGCCACGACCGCCGGGTGGGCGTTGCCCATCGCGTACGAGCGGCCTGCCCAGGCCAGCATCTCGATGTCGTTCGGCATGTCACCGAAGGCGACGACCTCCTCCGACGCGATGCCGCGCTCGGCGCAGCAGCGGGCCAGGGTGCTCGCCTTGGAGACTCCGGTGCCGCTGATCTCCAGGAGGGCGGTCGGGCTGGAGCGGGTGACCGAGCCGAGGTCGCCGACGGCGGACCTGGCCAGGTCCAGGAAGTCGTCCGGGGTGATCGTCGGGTGGTGCGCCAGCAGCTTGAGCACCGGGTCGCTGCTGCCCGGGTTCTCCTCCTGCAGCAGTTCCTCGGCGGTGCCGATACCCGCGGCCGGGTCGAACTGGAAGGGCGGGTACTCCGGCTCGTAGTGGATGCCGGTGGTCAGCTCCACGGCGAAGGAGGTGCCGGGCACGGCGGCACGCAGTGCGGCCACTGCGGCTGCGGCGGACGCGCGCTCCAGGGGGTACACCTCGATCAGCCGGCCGCCCGCGTGCAGGTCGACGACGGCGGCTCCGTTCGCACAGATCGCCAGGCCGTGGCCGTGCACGTGCTCGCTGACCACGTCCATCCAGCGGGCCGGGCGGCCGGTGACGAAGAAGACCTCGATGCCGGCCTTCTCGGCGGCGGCCAGGGCGGCGACGGTGCGCGCCGAGACGGACTTGTCGTCCCGCAGGAGGGTGCCGTCCAGGTCCGTGGCGATCAGCCGGGGTGCGACGGCGGTACCGGGGGCCGTGCCGAGGCCGGTGTCGGGGACGGTGCCGGAGGCCGCGGCCGGGCGGGAGCGAGGGTCGGTAGCTGAGGTCATCGACTCATCTTCCCGTATGAAGTGCACGGACGTGCGAAAGGGTGCACATCTGTGGAGTGAGGTGTTCCGGCTGATGGGGAGGCCCGGGGTCGGGCGGAATTCCCTGGGGGATTGTCAGTGCCCCGACCTACGATGTGAATCAATTCCGGGTCCTGCCCCGCGTGTTGCGGCCGGCGGCATGGGCCGGACGGCCGTCGCGATTCGTCAGGGGGGACCCAGCGATTCGTCCGAGCCCACGCAGCCGCCCACACACGCGAGGTGATTCTTGGTGAACCCGAATTCGCATCCCCGTACGCCGACGGACCAGCCCAGGGAGGAGGGCCTCGATCCCGAGGTCAACACCTTCCAGGTCGACCTCCGCGGTCTCGTCGACCTGCTCTCCCACCACCTCTACTCCAGCCCCCGCGTCTACGTCCGCGAGCTCCTGCAGAACGCGGTGGACGCCTCCACCGCCCGCCGGGGCCACGACCCCGAGGCCCCCGTCCGCATCCGGCTGCGCGCCACCGCCGAAGGCGCCGTGACCATCGAGGACAGCGGCATCGGCCTCACCTCCGACGAGGTGCACACCCTCCTCGCCACCATCGGTCGCAGCTCCAAGCGGGACGGGCTGGAGGGCGCCCGCCGGGAGTTCCTCGGCCAGTTCGGCATCGGGCTGCTCGCCTGCTTCGTGGTGGCCCGGCAGATCCGCGTCGTCTCCCGTTCGGCCCGCACGCCGGACGCGCCGCCCGTGGAGTGGCTGGCCACCGACGACGGTTCGTACACCGTACGCACGCTGCCCGACGACGCCCGTGCCGAGCCCGGCACCACCGTCCACCTGGAGCCGCGCCCCGGCGCCGAGGAGTGGACGGCCGCCGCGCGCGTCGAGGAACTGGCGCGGGACTTCGGCTCGTTGCTGCCGTACGACGTCACCTTCAGCGGCCCCGACGGTACGGAGCGCCCGGTCACGGACCGGCCCGCCGTCTGGGACCGGGCGCACCCGACGCCGACCGCCCGCCGGGTCGCGCTGGCCGGGCACTGTGCGCAGACCTTCGGTTTCACCCCGCTCGACAGCATCGACCTGGACCTGCCGGTGGCGGGTGTGCGCGGGGTGGCGTACGTCCTGCCGACGGCCACCAGCCCGGCCCATCACGCCGCCCACCGGGTCTACCTCAAGGGCATGCTGCTCACCGACAGGGCGGACAACCTCCTCCCCGACTGGGCGTTCTTCGTCCGCGCCGTCCTCGACACCGACACCCTGCGGCCCACCGCGTCCCGCGAGAACCTGTACGACGACGAGACCCTGGACGCCGTACGGGAAGCGCTGGGCGTGCGCGTACGGGAGTGGCTGGCGGAGCTGGCGGCGGGGGACCCGGACCGGCTCGCGGCGTTCCTGGCCGTGCACCACCTGGGCGTGAAGTCCCTCGCCCGGCACGACGCCGAGCTGCTGGAACTGATGCTGCCCTGGCTGCCGTTCGAGACCAGCGACGGCCGGCTCACGCTGGACGAGTTCGCCCGCGCCCACCCCGAGATCCACTTCACGCGCACCGTCGAGGAGTTCCGCCAGGTCGCCCCGATCGCCGCCGCGCACGGCCTGGGAGTGGTCAACGGCGGCTACACGTACGACGCCGAACTGGTTGAGATGCTGCCCCGGATACGGGCGGGAGTGCGGGTCGCCGAGCTCGATGCCGGGGCGGTCACCGCGCACCTGGACCCGGTGGCGCCCCAGCAGGAGCTGGCGCTCGCGTCCTTCCTGGCCACCGCCAGGACCCGCCTCGACCCGCTCGGCTGCGACGTCGTACTGCGCGGGTTCCAGCCGGTGACGCTGCCCGCACTGTTCCTCGACGACAGGCAGGCCCGGCACGAGCGGGATCGGGCGGACGCCGAGGCCGGGGCGGACGACCTGTGGACCGGCATCCTCGGCGCGCTGCGCGGTTCGGTGCCGCGCGCCCGGCTCGTCCTCAACCACAACAACCCCCTCGTCAGGAAAGTTTCGGCGATACCCGACGCCGAGCTGGCGGGCACGGCGGTGGAGTCGCTGTACGGGCAGGCACTGCTGATGTCGCAGCGCCCGCTGCGCCCGGTCGACACCTCGCTGCTCAACCGCGCCTTCCTGGGGCTGCTGGAGTGGGCGACCCACCCGGTCGTCGGTACGGACGCGAAGAAGAACACCGACAAGAGCAGCGACAAGAGCAGCGACAAGAACACCGACAAGAGCGCCGAGGAGGACGGCAAGTGAGCACCCCCGCGACCTCTCCCGAGGAGATCCGGCAGGCGATCTGGGAGAACCGCCAGTCCCCGAACGGGGCCGTCCGCAACTCCCGCGCCGAGGAACTCCTCGCCGCCGCCGAGCAGTTGCACGATGCCGAGCTGGTCCGGCTCGCCCTGTTCAACCTCATCGACGCGTACGAGTTCAGCACCGAGCGCGGCAAGCTGATCGTGCCCTTCGCGCGGCTGCTCCAGGAGTGGGACCGCGACCCGTCCGGCTTCGACCAGTGGGACGTGCAGAGCCTGCACTGGCGGTTCAAGTGGGTCAGCAGCGGCATGCTCGACCTGCCGGACATCCCCCTGTCGTCGATCCGGCAGTGGGTCGAGGAGATGGGCCGCAGGTACGCGGTGGCCGGGTACAGCGCGCGTGCGGTGCGCCAGTCCGAGTACTACCTGGCGTACGAGATCGGCGACGACGAGGCCGCCGACCGTGCGCTGAAGGCCTGGACGTCGGCGGACCGCGACGAGATGAGCGACTGCCACGCCTGCGAGCTCAACGAGCAGGGCGGCTACTGGGCGCGCCGGGAGCAGGACGAGAAGGCGCTCGCCGCCTGGGCACCCGTACTCGGCGGCGAGCACGTCTGCGCGGAGGAGCCGCACCGGGTCCTCGCGGAGGCACTGGTTCCGCTGGTCCGGCTCGGGCGCCTCGACGAGGCCAGGGCGTACCACCTGCGCGGCTACCGGATGGCGAAGGGCAACGAGAGCCTGCTGCGCAGCATCGGGCACCACATCGAGTTCTGCGCGCTGACCGGCAACGAGGCGCGGGGCCTGGAGATCCTCGCCGAGCATGCGCGGCACCTCGGTCCGCTCAACGACTCGGACGCCCAGCTGGGCTTCGGCGGCGGTGCTCTGGTGCTGCTGGGACGGCTGATGGAGCGGGGGTACGGGGCGCTTCCCGCGGCCCCGTACCAGGGCGCGTCCCGTACGGTCGGTGAGCTGCACGGGATGCTGCTCGCCGAGGTGACCGCGCTCACCGCCCGCTTCGACGCGCGCAACGGGACCGGGGCCAGCTCGGCGCGGCTGGCCTCGCGGCTCGGGCAGCGGCCGCTGGTGGAGGCGTTGCCGCTGGGGGTACGGGTGGGGGTTGTAGCCCCTGTGGCTCCTGCGACCCCTGCTGCTTCGGTGGCTGTGGAGGGTGTGGTTCCTGCGGAGCATGCGAGTGTCGACGTACGAGAACTGGCGGTGAAGGCGCGTGAGTTGAGGTCGGGCGGGCATCCGTCGGCCGACGCGCTGTGGGACCGGATCGGAGTTCTGGCCGGGGAGAGCGGTGGGGCGGGGGATCCGCTGCTGGATGCCGAACTGCTGGAGCACCGGGCGATCGGGATCGGCAGGGCGGGCGGGGAGCAGGTCGCGGACGGTACCGCGCGGGCGCTCTTCGGGTCGGTCGTGGCCGCTTTCGTCGCGGTGGGCGACCCCGGCAGGGCCGCGCTCAACGGGACCCGGATCGCCGTCGCCGCCGCGCAGGAGGGTGCGCCGGACGAGGACATCCGGGCCGCGCTCGACGCGGCGGAGGCGCTGGTGGAGGAGATACCCGACGGCGACCCGCTGGAGGGGCGGCGACGGGCGACGCTGGAGCTGACGCGGATCAAGCTGGAGGCGTTCGCGGCGCAGCGGGCCCATGCGCACGGGCCTGGGTCCGGGGCTGGGTCCGGGGCTGGGGCTGCGAGCGGGCACGGCGCCGGGCACGATGTGGAGGCCGAGGAGCGGTTCCTGGCGGCGATGGCGGACTTCGTCGCGCGGTACGGAGCGGGTGGTTCCGTGACGGGCGCGGGGGACCCGCAGCAGGTGTCCGACCTGCTCGCGGAGGCCGAGGAGGCCCTCGCGCAGGCGGCGACGCAGGCGCAGGAGTGGGACCGCGCGGACTCGCTGCTCGCCTCCGCGGCCCGCCGCAACCAGGACGGGGGCCGGCCGTGGCACGCGGTGGACCCCCTGACCCGGCTGGCCAGGCTGCGCATGATGCTCGGCCGGCTCCCGGAGGCGGAGGAGACCGCCCGTACGGCGCTCGAATGCTCCGCCGAGGTCACCGACGCCGACGAACTGGGCGGCGTGCGGCTGGCGTTGGCGGAGGCGCTGTACCGGCAGGACGGCAAGGAGGTCGAGGCCGCGACGTACGCGCTGGAGGCGGCGCACTGGTTCGACGCGGCGGGCGACAGCGCTGGGGCGGGGGCGTACGCGCGGCTGATCCTGGCCCAGGCGTACGGCGAGAGCGACCGGGTGGCGGAAGCGGCCGAGATCCTTGAGTCGGCGCTGCCCGACCTGCTGGAGCACGGCGAGGAACAGGCCGTACGCGCCCGCGACGTGCTCGGGCACCTGCTGCGGCAGCTCGGTGACGGAAAGGCGGCGGCCGAGCAGTACCTGCTTGCCGCCGAGACCGCCAAGGACTGGGAGAACGCGGCGGCGAAGGCCCGGCTGGCGATGCTGGCCGGGGAGTGTCTGGCGGGCGAGGAGGGGCTGGAGCAGCAGGCCGAGCAGGCATACGTGCGGGCCGCCGAGCTCTGGCAGGAGGCCGGTGACACCTTCGGCCACGTACGGGCGCTGCGCGCCCTGGCCTGGCTGGCGGCCGAGGAGGAGTACGACGACGAGGGCGAAGAGATCGGCCAGGACCTCGACAGGGCGCGGGAGTTGATGGAACGGGCCCTCGCCGTACTCGTCGACGACGATCCCGAGCACCGGCTGGAGCGGGCCCGCACCTGGTCGCAGCAGGCGCAGTTGTTCTACAACAGCGACGCGGACGACGACAGGGACGACGACAGGGACGGCGATGCGGACAGCGGTGCGGAACAGGTCGTCGGGCTGAGCCGGCGGGCAGCGGAGGCGCTGCGCGAGTTCGGCGTCGCGGAGCTGAACGAGCGGTCGGCCTGCGTGCTGCGGGCAGCCTGGACCCTGAAGGGGCTCGACCGGGTGGACGAGGGGCGGATGGTGCTCGCTGACTACGTAGCGGAGCTGGCGGTCCTGGTGAAGGAGTCGGCGGCAGCCGAGTCGGGGTCGGGGTCGGAGCCGGGGCCGGAGTCGATGTCGGCGGAGTCGCAGGCGGCGGCGGGCGTGCTGGCCCAGATGGAACAGCGACTGGAGCAGTACGGCTGAGACGGCCGCTGACGCTGACGGGTCCGGCGGGGAGGGGCCGGGGCGAAGGGGGGAGACGGGAGAGAAGGGGGAGAGGGGGAGAAAGGGTCATCGCACCCGTCTCCCCCACGCCGGATCCCCAGCGCCCCCTACGCCCCTCCCCCACCACCCGTCACTTCAACTGCGCGAGCCCCTCCTGCGCGATCTGCTCGAAGACCTTCTCGTCCGCCGCGAACTGGGTGTCCGCGATCGGCCAGTGCAGTACGACCTCGTCGATGCCCAGCTCCGCGTGGCGGCCCGCGAAGTCCACGAACGCGTCGAGGGACTCCAGCGGCCGGTCCGGGGTGAACCCGGTCAGCAGGGTCTTGCCCAGCTCCCGGGGGTCGCGGCCGATCGCCTCACATGCCGTACCCAGCTTGGCGATCTGCCCGCGGATCGCCTCCAGGGACTGGTCGGGGGTGCCGTCGGCGAACAGCTTGGGGTCGCCGGTGGTGACCCAGGCCTGCCCGTGCGCCGCGGCCAGCTTGAGCCCGCGCGGCCCGGTCGCCGCCACCGCGAACGGCAGCCTCGGCCGCTGCACGCAGCCGGGGATGTTCCGTACGTCGCCCGCCGACCAGAACTTCCCGTCGTACGAGACGGCGTCCTCGCTCAGCAGCCGGTCGAGCAGGGGGACGAACTCGGCGAACCGGTCCGCCCGCTCGCGCGGCGTCCACGGCTCGGCGCCCTGCGGCGCCAGCGCCGTCGCGTCGAACCCGCCCGCGCTGCCCGCGCCGATGCCCAGGGTGACGCGCCCGTTGCTGATGTCGTCGAGCGAGATCAGTTCCTTGGCGAGGGTCACGGGGTGGCGGAAGTTGGGGGAGGTGACCAGGGTGCCCAGTCGCAGCCGCTCGGTGGCGGACGCGGCGGCCGTCAGGGTCGGCAGCGCCCCGAACCAGGGGCCCTCGCGGAACGGCACCCGCCACGAGAGGTGGTCGTAGGTGTACGCGGTGTGGAAGCCCAGCTCCTCTGCGCGCTGCCACACCTCCTTGCCGCCCTCGTGCCAGCGGCGGACGGGCAGAATCACAGTGCTCAGACGCATGGGGCCGACTCTACGGGGCCTGCTCAGGCTCCCGGGAACCGCACGAACGGCACCGGGACGTGCGCCGTGAGCCACACCCCGTTGGCGCTGACCCGGAAGACATGGCCGGCCCGGTGCATCGCCCCGGCGTCCACGGACAGGATCACCGGGCGGCCCCGGCGGGCCCCGACCCGGCTGGCGGTCTCCCGGTCGGGCGACAGATGGACGTCGTGTCGGTTCATCGGGCGCAGCCCTTCGGCGCGGATCGCCGCCACGGCGCGGGGGTGGGTGCCGTGGAAGAGGTACGCGGGCGGCTCGGCCGGCGGCAGGGCCAGGTCGACGTCGACGGAGTGGCCCTGGCTGGCGCGGATCAGGGCGCCCCGGTCGGGGTCGTCGTCCCGTACGGCGAAGCGCTTCTTGTCGTTGGTGGCGACGACGTGGTCCAGCTCGTCGCGGCTGATGCGGAAGCCGTGCTCCCCGGCGGCCCGGAGCAGGGTGTCGATCTCGACCCAGCCGTTCTCGTCGAGGGTGATGCCGAGGCGCTCGGGCTGATGTCGCAGATGTTTCGAGAGGTACTTCGACACCTTCACGATGCGGTGTTCATTCATTCCGCCAGGGTCGCGGAATCCGGGCGCACACCGCATCTGAATTCCCGCTCGCAGCCGGGCAGTTCGCCGTCATCCACAGCCAAGATCCCTTTTCCACAGGGGAAATGAATGACCTGTGGATAACTCCCGCCCGATTTAGGGTAGTTCGTCAACTTTCTCACGATTGAGTTCTGTTGGAACAAGGGAGTCCAAGGTCCTTGCTTGGACCTCCCGTTCGGCAGCCGCAGCGATGAAAGCCGCGACATTCTCTTCCCCAACCAACGCCCTGACAGCGGAAGTCGTTCCTGTCGGAAGTGCGACCGATTCCGAAGAGCCCGAAGCGCCCGAAGTACGCCGCTCCGGTTCCGGCTCCGCCACGGGCCCCGAAACGACCTCTTCGACCTCCGCCGCAGGTCCGTGCACCGCCACCGCGCCGAGGTGCTGCTGCAAATGCCGGGTCGCGAACAGCCGCATCGCCCGCGCGAGTTCGGCGTCCACACTCTGCTGCGCGAGCGGGCGCAGCCGTCGTACGAGAGCTGCCGCCTCCGCCGCGTCCGAGTCGGTCGGCGGCCGGTGTTCCAGATAACGGGCGAAGACGTGTTCCGTGGTGAATTCCAGGAATCGCGCGGCGATGTGCTCGACCTGCCCGCGCAGTTCCCACAGATGGCCCGAGATCGCCTTCAGCGGAACCCCGGCCGCGTACAGCTCGGCGGCCACCGCCAGTTCCTGCGGCGAAGGCACCAGGAATTCGTCCTCCCGGCCCGGAACCCTTTCCAGCACGCCCAGTTCGACGGCGTCCGCCACCGCCGCGTCGTCGGACCGGCCGCCGAACCGCTCGTCCAGTTCGGTACGGGAGATCCGGCCGGGCTCCTCGTCGGTCCACGGTCCGCCCACCTCCGCGGCCAGGCCCAGCACCCCGCCGAGCCCCCGGCCCGCGTCCCACGCCTCCAGCAGCTCCTTGATGCTGGCCAGGGTGTAGCCGCGCTCCAGGAGGTCGGCGATCTGCCGCAGCCGGGCCAGGTGCGGGTCCCCGTACACATTGGACCGGCCGCGCCGCTCGGGTTTCGGGAGCAGCCCGCGGTCCTGGTAGGCGCGGATCGTACGGACCGTGGCGCCGCTGAGATGCGCCAGGTCCTCGATCCGGTACTCGGCGTCCGCGGGCCGACCGGACATGCTCATTGGCTCCCCACCTTCCACGGGCTCAGGGCCGCAGTGCCGCCCTGCCCACCGCCCCCGCCGCGGCGCGCGCCGCTGGAGAGGTCGACAGGTACTCGACTGCCCGGCGCAGCGAGCCTTCCTGCGAGGGATGGTACGACCGCCGGAAGTAGCGGGGTATCGCCGCGCCCAGCTCGCGCCAGGTGGGCAACAGTCCCTTCGCGACCGCCTTGTTGTGCTCCCGCAAGGAGTAGCGCAGCCGCCCCGCGAGCTGCGGGTCGTGCCGTATCAGGTACGAGGCGCCCCACGCCCACAGCCACAGCATCACCGGGGCGACCACGACCATGCCCTCGATCCGGCGGGCGTACCGGGGCAGGCCCTCGCCGCCGCAGTGCTGGTACATGTCGAAGGCCACCGCCCGGTGTTCGACCTCCTCCGCGCCGTGCCAGCGCAGCAGATCGAGCATCACCGCGTCCGGCTCCGCCTGGTCCAGGCCCTCCGCGCCCAGCACCCAGTCCCCGAGCACCGCCGTGAACTGCTCGATCGCCGCCACCACGGACAGCCGGAACCGCAGCCACTCCTGGGCCGGGACCGGCGCCCCGAACGGCGGGCTCTCGCCGAGGAGTTTCTCGAAGAGGAAGTCCACGTGCCGGGTGTACGCGGCGGTGTCCAGCTCCTGGTCGGCCAGGTGGTCCAGCACATAACTGTGCTGCACGCTGTGCGTGGCCTCCTGCCCCATGAACCCCTTGACCTGCTTGAGAAGTTCGGGGTCGCGGACCAGCGGCAGCGCCTCCTTGAAGACCCGTACGAACCAGCGCTCACCGGCAGGCAGCAGCAGGTGCAGCACATTGATCACATGGGTGGCGGTCGGCTCCTCCGGTATCCAGTGCAACGGCGTCCCGTGCCAGTCGAAGGAGACCCGGCGGGGTGCGATGACGTAACCCTGCTCGTAGCTCCGCTCGTTCTCCGATCCGCTCACCTCGTCCTCCGTACCGCTCACAACGGCGGCTCCAATCGGGCGATCGCGCGCAGTGCCTTCGGTGTGAACCGGGACATCAGGTGGGCGCCGCGCGCCTCCGGCGTCACCGGAACCACCGCCTGGTTCTTCACCACGGAGCGCAGTACGGCCTCGGCGACCTTCTCCGGTGGGTAGTTGCGCAGCCCGTACAGCCGTGACGACCGCTTCTGCTTGCGCTTCTCCTCCTCCTCCGACACCCCGGTGAAGCGGGAGGTGGCGGTGATGTTGGTGTTGATCAGGCCGGGGCAGATGGCGCTGACGCCGATGCCCTGTCCGGCCAGTTCGGCGCGCAGGCACTCGCTGAGCATCAGTACCGCCGCCTTCGAGGTGCCGTACGCGGGGAGCGCCTTCGACGGCTGGTACGCGGCGGCCGAGGCGGTGTTGACGATGTGGCCGCCCTGCCCGCGCTCGGCCATCTGACGGCCGAAGGTGCGGCAGCCGTGGATGACGCCCCACAGATTGACGTCGAGGACCTTCTTCCAGTCCTCCGGCGAGGTGTTCATGAACGAACCGGACATGCCGATCCCGGCGTTGTTGACCAGGACGTCCACGATGCCGTAGTCGGCGGCCACCTTCTCCGCCAGCTTCTCCATCGCCTCGCCGTCACTGACGTCGACGACCTCCGGCCAGGCGTCCGGCGCCCCGATCAGCCGGGCCAGTTCGGCGGTCCGCGACGCCCCCTCCGCGTCCCGGTCCACGGCGACGATCCGCGCGCCCGCCTCGGCGAACGCGAAGGCGGTCGCCCGGCCGATCCCGCTGGCCGCCCCGGTCACCAGCACCAGCTGCCCGCCGAACCGGTCGGCGTACTTCCCCGAAGCCGCCGACGCGCGCGGCGCCACCCCGGCCGCACTGTCCTCGTTCGCCGTGACGAACTCGGAGATCCACGCGGCGAGCTGGTCGGGACGGGTGCGCGGCACCCAGTGCTTGGCGGGCAGGGTGCGGCGTATCAGCTGCGGGGCCCACTGCTCCAGGTCGTCGTACAGCCGCTGGGAGAGGAAGACGTCGCCGGTCGGCGTGATCAGCTGCACGGGTACGTGGGCGTACGCGTCGGCCCTGGGCCTGCCCAGCCGGGCGCGTACGTTGTCCCGGTAGAGCCAGGCGCCGTGCGCGGCGTCCTGCGGCAGTGACGGGGTCGGGTAGTCGCCGCCGGCCGGGATCTTCTCGACCCGCTGGAGCAGCTTCGGCCACCGCTTGCCGAGCGGCCCGCGCCAGGCCAGCTCCGGCAGCACCGGCGTGTGCAGCATGTACACGTACCAGGACTTGATGCCCTGGTCGATGAGCTGGGCGGTGCGCCGAGGGGTCGGCCGGGACATCCGCTTCTTGATCCAGTGCCCGAAGTGGTCGAGCGAGGGACCCGACATGGTGGTGAAGGACGCGATCCGCCCCTCCGTCCGCCGGACCGTCGCGAACTCCCAGCCCTGCACCGAACCCCAGTCGTGCCCCACCAAGTGCACGGGACGGTCCGGACTGACCGCGTCCGCCACCGCCAGGAAGTCGTCGGTCAGCTTCTCCAGCGTGAACCCGCCGCGCAATGGCCTGGGCGCCGACGACCTGCCGTGCCCGCGCACGTCGTACAGCACCACGTGGAAGCGCTCCGCCAGCCGCCGCGCGACCTCGGACCACACCTCCTTGCTGTCCGGATAGCCGTGCACGAGCAGTACGGTCGGCTGCGCCTCGTCGCCCAGCTCGGCGACGCACAGCTCGATCCCGCCGGTCCGCACCCGGCGCTCACGCGCCCCTTCCAGCCCGGTCGTCCCCATCGTCATGCCGCCTTCTCCTCGGCCCAGCGCCGCACGTGCGGCAGATCGTCGTCCAGCCAGAACGCGCTCTGTTCGGGGTCCTTGGAGTCGGTGACCACCAGGATCTCCTCGAACTTCGCGCCCGTACCCCGGAATCCGAGGTGCGGTTCCACCGCCCACAGGCCCGGCTTCGGCGGATGGTCGGAGAACTTGTACGGGCTCCACAGCGGCGACCAGCCGTCCCGGTGCCCGTGCAGCGCGTCCGACGCCAGCCCCTTCAGTGCCTGGGTCCCGAACCCGAACACCTTGGGCGACCAGGCCCGCTCCTTCACCCGGTCGATCTTGTGGGCGATGACGCCGAAGGGGTACGCGCGGTGCCGGTTGGCGTACCCCTGGCGCACCATCAGCCGCTCGACGCTCTCGTACGTCTCCCGCAGCGGCCGGCGCTCGCGCACCTCGGTGAGGATCAGCGTCCGGTGCGCCTCCAGGTCGGCCAGCAGCTTGTCGTGCACCGGGTTGAGCCCCAGGCACCCCGAGTACCCGACGTCGGCCGTGAAGCCCTGGTGGACCGGCGCCATGTCGAGGATGAAGGGCATCCCCGCCTCCAGCCGCCGGTTGGTCGGGAAGAACTGGAGCGGTATCCGGAAGTCCGTGAAGGCCGTGCGGTCCCCGAACCACGCGAACGGCAGGTGGAACCAGTCGCGCACCCCGCGCTCCCGCAGCCACACCCGCTGCATCCGGGCCGCCTCGCGCTCGGTCACACCCGGCTTGAGCTGCGCCGCGACAGCTTCGGCGCACTCGTACGCCAGTCGCTGCACTTCTCTGAACCCCCGCAGTTCCGCGGTGAGTTCGCCCATCACTGCTGAGGTCATGCCACCCGTCCGTCCCGTGTAGCGGTACGCGTCCGTAACTTGACACTGATGAATGTGACAATGCTCGGCGGCTGCGTCAAGGGGTGTGGACAACACCCTGTGGATAACTCCGCGCAATCCACCCACGGGCGGACCGCGGCCGTCCGCTCCACCCCTGCGCTCAACCTCTGGTACGGGTCTCCCCTACGGGCTCGTACGACCAGAGACGTAGGCAGGAACAACCGCCTGGGCTGACGTCCGATGTGGTCTGCGCCACTACCTTCGAGGTGTGACTGTGATCGCGACTGAAAGCCTCTCGAAGCGGTTCCCCCGGGTGACCGCGCTTGACCGGCTCTCGCTGGACATCGGACCCGGAGTAACGGGCCTGGTGGGTGCCAACGGAGCCGGCAAGTCCACCTTGATCAAGATCCTGCTGGGTCTGTCCCCCGCCACGGAGGGCCGGGCCGCGGTGCTCGGCCTCGACGTCGCCACGAGCGGCGGCGAGATCCGCGAGCGCGTGGGGTACATGCCCGAGCACGACTGCCTGCCACCGGACGTCTCGGCCACCGAGTTCGTCGTCCACATGGCACGGATGTCCGGGCTGCCGCCCACCGCCGCGCGCGAGCGCACCGCGGACACGCTGCGCCACGTCGGCCTCTACGAGGAGCGCTACCGGCCCATCGGCGGCTACTCGACCGGTATGAAGCAGCGGGTGAAGCTGGCCCAGGCGCTGGTCCACGACCCGCAGCTGGTCCTCCTCGACGAGCCGACCAACGGCCTCGACCCGGTCGGCCGTGACGAGATGCTCGGCCTGATCCGCCGCGTCTACACCGACTTCGGGATCTCGGTCCTGGTCACCTCGCACCTCCTGGGCGAGCTGGAGCGCACCTGCGACCACGTCGTCGTCATCGACGGCGGCGCGCTGCTGCGGTCCAGTTCGACCAGTGACTTCACCCAGACCACCACGACCCTCGCGGTCGAGGTCACCGACTCCGACACCCACCCCGACGGCACGCGCGCGTTGCGCGAGGCGCTCACCGCGGCGGGCGCGAAGCTGCAGGCCGCCGAGGAGGAGGGGCTGCCGGGCGCCGGCCACATCCTCCTCGTCGAGGGCGAGGGCGAAGCGACGTACGACCTGGTCCGTGACACCGTCGCCGACCTCGGCATCGGCCTGGTCCGGATGGAACAGCGCCGCCACCACATCGCCGAGGTCTTCCGTACGGACCAGCAGCAACAGGACCAGCAGCAACAGGTACAGCAGCCGCCACAGGCACAGCTCGCACAGCAGAAGGGAGGCGGCCACGATGGCAACTGAACTCACCCCGCCGGGCGCCGACCCGACGCGTATCCACAACATCGGCTACCGCAAGTACGACGGCCCCAGGCTCGGCCGCGCCTACGCCCGCCGGTCGCTCTACTCGCAGTCCCTGCGCGGCGCCTTCGGCCTCGGCCGCAGCGCCAAGTCCAAGGTGCTGCCGATGATCCTCTTCGCGGTGATGTGCCTGCCCGCGGGCATCATCGTCGCGGTCGCCGTCGCGACCAAGATGCAGAACCTCCCCCTGGAGTACACCCGCTACGCGATCGTCACGCAGGGCATCATCGGACTGTTCCTCGCCGCCCAGGCACCGCAGTCCGTCTCCCGTGACCTGCGCTTCAAGACGGTGCCGCTGTACTTCTCCCGCCCCATCGAGCGCGGCGACTACGTACTGGCGAAGTACGCGGCGATGGCCTCCGCGCTCTTCGTCCTCACGGCGATCCCGGTGACGGTCCTCTACATCGGGTCGCTGCTGGCGGAGCTCGACTTCGCCACCCAGAGCAAGGGCTACCTCCAGGGGATGGTGTCCGTGGCACTGCTGTCCGTCCTGTTCGCCGGCCTCGGCCTGGTGATGGCCGCGCTCACCCCGCGCCGGGGCTTCGGCGTCGCCGCCGTGATCGCCCTGCTGACCATCACGTACGGTGCCGTCTCCACCGTCCAGGCCATCGCCTGGGACCAGGGCGCGCAGGGCGCGGTCTCCTGGCTCGGCCTCTTCTCGCCCATCACCCTCATCGACGGCGTCCAGACCGCGTTCCTCGGCGCCACCTCCGCCTTCCCCGGCGCGAGCGGACCGGGCGCGGGAGCCGGCGTTGTCTATCTGCTGGTCGTCCTTACGCTCATCGCCGGTTCGTACGCCGTCCTGATGCGCCGCTACCGGAAGGTCGGGCTGTGACCACGATCGACATCACCAAGGCGTCCCGCTGGTTCGGGAACGTGGTCGCGGTCAACGACGTGACCATGAGCATCGGCCCCGGCGTGACCGGCCTCCTCGGCCCCAACGGCGCCGGGAAGTCCACCCTGATCAACATGATGGGCGGCTTCCTCGCCCCCTCCAACGGCACCGTCACCCTCGACGGCCGGCAGATCTGGCGCAACGAGGGCATCTACAAGGACGTCGGTGTCGTCCCCGAGCGGGAGGCGATGTACGACTTCCTCACCGGCCGCGAATTCGTCGTCGCCAACGCCGAGCTGCACGGCCTGGACGCGGCCGCCGCACAGAAGGCGCTCGCCACGGTCGAGATGGAGTACGCCCAGGACCGCAAGATCTCCACGTACAGCAAGGGCATGCGCCAGCGCGTGAAGATGGCGTCCGCCCTGGTCCACAACCCGTCGGTGCTCCTGCTCGACGAGCCGTTCAACGGCATGGACCCGCGTCAGCGCATGCAGCTGATGGAGCTGCTGCGGCGGATGGGCGACGAGGGCCGCACGGTGCTCTTCTCCTCGCACATCCTGGAGGAGGTCGAGCAGCTCGCCTCGCACATCGAGGTGATCGTGGCCGGACGGCACGCGGCCTCCGGCGACTTCCGCAAGATCCGCCGGCTGATGACGGACCGACCGCACCGCTACCTCGTACGCTCCAGCGACGACCGCGCCCTGGCCGCCGCCCTGATCGCCGACGGCTCCACAGCCGGCATCGAACTGGACTACACGGAGCGGGCACTGCGCATCCAGGCCGTCGACTTCGGCCGCTTCACCGAGCTGCTCCCGAAGGTCGCCCGCGAGCACGGCATCCGCCTGCTCACGGTGCAGCCCTCCGACGAGTCCCTCGAATCGGTCTTCTCCTACCTCGTCACGGCCTGAAAGGAGCTTGCTGCGATGTACGAACCCACAGTCGCCCGGCTCACCTACCGGGCCCTCCTCGGCCGCCGCCGGGCAGCCATCCTCTTCGTACTGCCCGCCCTGCTCATCCTCATCGCGGTCGCGGTGCGGGTGCTCGTCGGTGCGGACGACGGCGTCACCAACGGAGTGCTGGGCGGCTTCGCGCTGGCCACGATGGTGCCGCTGATCGGTGTCATCGCCGGTACGGGCGCGATCGGCCCGGAGATCGACGACGGCTCGATCGTCTATCTGCTGGCGAAGCCGGTGAAGCGCCCCACGATCATCTTCACCAAGCTGATCGTGGCCATCGCCGTCACCATGGCGTTCTCCGCCATCCCCACCCTGATCGCGGGGCTGATCCTCAACGGCAACGGCGGCCAGATCGCCGTCGCCTACACGATCGCCGCTCTGGTCGCCTCCATCGCCTACAGCGCGGTCTTCCTCCTCCTCGGCACGATCTCCCGGCACGCGGTGGTCTTCGGGCTGGTGTACGCGCTGGTGTGGGAGGCCCTGTTCGGCAGCCTGGTGCCGGGGGCGCGGACGCTGAGTGTCCAGCAGTGGTCGCTGGCGCTGGCCGAGAAGGTCAGCGGGCCGGGAGCCGTCACCTCGGAGGTCGGCCTGCCGATGGCGGTCGTCCTGCTGGTCGCGGTCACGGGTCTGGCCACCTGGTACGCGGGCCAGAAGCTGCGGTCGCTCACTCTTGCGGGTGATGAATAGCCGTTCGCGGCTTTTGCGGGAACAGGGAGCGCCCCCGATTCGTATGTCAGATACGAGCCGGGGGCGCTTCCGGTTCCGGTGAACGGGCCCTGAGTCCTTGGATCTTGAAACCTGGACAGTGAAGAGCGATCGACCAGCGGGAACGCGCGAGGGCCAGACCTTACGAGGTCAGACCTTGCGGTCCCGGGCCGCGAACAGGCCCACCACCAGCGCCGCCGCGCACACGCCCAGCATCAGGGCGATCGGCACCGTCCAACTGCCGGTCACCTGGTACACGGCGCCCGCCGCCAACGGGCCCACCGCGGCCAGCAGATAGCCGATCGTCTGCGCCATCCCGGAGAGCCGGGCCGCCGTCACCGCATCGCCGGAGCGCAGCACGATCAGCGTCAGCGCCAGACCCACGGCACCGCCCTGCCCGATGCCGAGGATCCCCGACCACAGCCATGCGCCCGACACCGGCGCGACCATCAGGCCGACGTAACCGGCCGCGACCAGAGAGGTGACCAGCACGATCAGCGGGCGCTGACTGCGCATCCGCCCCGCGAGCAGCGGCACACCGAAGGCGCCCGCGACCTGGATCAGGTTGTTGAAGGCGAAGACCACACCGGCCGTGGAGCGGCTCATCCCGTGATCGGTGAAGATCGTCGGCATCCAGGCGATCAGGACGTACGACCACAGCGACTGCAGACCCATGAAGAGGGTGACCTGCCAGGCCAGTCGCGACCGCCACACGCTCCTGGGAGCGGCGCCGCCGGCCGCGACCGGGGCGACGCGGTGCTCGTGTCCGGTACGGCCGCGGGCGATCAGCACCTGGGGTAGCCAGGCCACCGCCGCCACGGCGGCCAGCAGCGACCAGAACGCCATGGACGCCTCCCAGCTCCCGCCGAACGCCTTCTCCAGCGGTACGGAGGTGGCGGCCACGAGGGTGGCGCCCGTGATCATCGAGCCGGTGTAGACCGAGGTCATCGACGCGGCCCTGTCGGGGAAGTCCCGCTTGATGAGCCCCGGCATCAGCACGTTGAGCAGGGCTATCGCGACACCGATCAGCAGACCGCCGCCGTACAGCGTGGGGGCGGCGGGCAGGACCCGCACCAGGATGCCGACGGCGAGCAGCAACAGGGCGGCGAACAGCACCCGTTCGGTGCCGAAGCGGCGGCCGAGCCACGGGGCGATCATCGCTCCGACACCGAGGAAGAGCACCGGCACGGAGGTCACGAGGCTGGTGGCCGTCGACGACAGATCGAAGGTCTCGCTGATCTCACCGACCAGCGGGGACACGCTGGCCAGGGCGGCCCGCATGTTGAGGGAGGCCAGCACGATGCCGACCAGCAGCAGTACCGGATGCGCCAGCAACGCCCGCCGTGCGGCGACCCCTTGTGGGGAAGGCCGGACGTCGGCCTTGGCATCCAGCAGGAGTTGATCGGCATCCGGGCGTGACAAAGCAGGCACCTTTCGGGGAGGGAAGGAGGAAGTGAGGGGAGAAGAAGAAGTGAGGGGAGGGAAGGGGGGAGCGGAGTCAGCGGCCGACGAGTGCGCGGATCACGTCGATCGGCACCTGGAGAAGGGCGCGGGCGGCCTGTTCCGCCGCCGCCGGGTCGCCGCTCTCGACGGCGTCGACCAGGGCGGTGTGCGCGGCCAGGTCGATGGGCGGCATCTCGTGGTCGCCGAGCGCGGTGACCAGGGACTCGTGCACCTGGGCGGAGAAGAACCGGTAG
The DNA here is from genome assembly GCF_055579625.1 of Streptomyces sp. NPDC032721. Lineage (NCBI taxonomy): Bacteria > Bacillati > Actinomycetota > Actinomycetes > Kitasatosporales > Streptomycetaceae > Streptomyces > Streptomyces sp. NPDC032721. The sequence goes on from NZ_JBVIMX010000004.1 coordinate 241,766, forward strand.
ACCTCGGTGAACGCCGAGTTGTGGGTGGCCGCGACGACGCCGCGGTGGAAGTCGAGGTCGGCGTCGGCGGCCCGGTCGCCCTGCTCGTGCAGTGTGGCGAGCACTTCGCGCAGGGCGCGCAGGTCGTCCTCGTCCCGGCGTACGGCGGCCAGCCGGGCGGCCTCCGCCTCCAGGGCCACCCGGAGTTCGAGTACGTCCAGGACACCCGCGTGCTGCATGCCGCGCAGCACCGCCGCGGGGTCGGCGGTCGAGCGGACGAAGGTGCCGTTGCCCTGCCGCGACTCCAGGAGTCCGGCGTGCACCAGCACCCGTACCGCCTCACGCACGGTGTTGCGGCCGACGCCGAGCTGCTCGGCCAGGACGTGCTCGGTGGGGATGCGGTCGCCGACGGACCACTCGCCGTCGGTGAGCTGGTCGCGGAGTTGCTCCACGACCGTGTCCACCAGGGACTTCCGCCCTGCTGCCTGGAGTGCCACGGAGTTGGACCCGCTTCCCTGTGGGGTTTCTGGGCCGGACGAGGCCATTCGCCCGGTTGCCCAGTCATCCTACGACTGAATCGGGGATAGATGTAAGCGGCCCCTAAATGGGAAGCCCTAAAGGGGAGGGGGCCGCACCTCGGTGCGGCCCCCTGAGCCCTACGGCTGCTTGAGCAGGTTCTCCAGGACCACGGCGATGCCGTCGTCCTCGTTGGAGGCGGTGATCTCGTCCGCGACGGACTTCAGCGTGTCGTGCGCGTTCGCCATCGCCACGCCGTGCCCGGCCCAGCCGAACATCGGAATGTCGTTCGGCATGTCACCGAAGGCGATCGTCTCGGCGGCCTTGATCTTCAGCCGGCGGGCCGCCAGGGACAGGCCGGTCGCCTTGCTCAGGCCCAGCGGAAGGAGTTCCACCACGCCCTCGCCCGCCATGACCACGTCCACCAGGTTGCCGACCGTCTCCCGGGCGACCTTCGCGAGGTCGTCGTCGGACAGTCCGGGGTGCTGGATGTACAGCTTGGTCAGCGGTGCCGCCCACACCTCGGCCGGGTCGGTGAACGGCACGTACGGCAGCGGGCCCTCCTGCACCCGGTAGCCGGGTCCGATCAGTACCGCACCGTCCATGCCGTCCCGGCTGGCGGCCAGCGCCAGCGGACCGATCTCCGCCTCGATCTTGGACAGTGCGAGCCCGGCCAGCTGGCGGTCCAGCGTGACCGAGGTCAGCAGCCGCTGCTCGCCCGCGTGGTAGACCTGCGCGCCCTGCCCGCACACCGCGAGGCCCTCGTAGCCGAGGTCCTCGAAGATGTGCTTCGTCCAGGCCACGGACCGTCCGGTCACCACGATGTGGGCGGCACCCGCGGCGGTGGCCGCGAGGAGTGCCTCGCGGGTGCGCCGGGAGACCGTCTCGTCGCCGCGCAGCAGCGTGCCGTCGAGGTCCGTCGCGATCAGCCGGTACGGGAACGGAGCGGGCGAGCCCGTACCGCCGGAGGTGTCGGGGGCGATGGTGCTCACTTGGCGATCGGCTCCAGGACTTCTCGGCCGCCGAGGTACGGGCGCAGCATCTCGGGAACGCGTACCGAACCGTCCGGCAGCTGGTGGTTCTCCAGGATGGCCACGATCGTGCGCGGTACGGCGCACAGGGTGCCGTTCAGCGTCGCGAGGGGCTGGACCTTCTTGCCGTCGCGCATCCGGACCGAGAGGCGGCGGGCCTGGAAGCCGTTGCAGTTGGAGGCCGACGTCAGCTCGCGGTACTTGCCCTGGGTCGGGATCCACGCCTCGCAGTCGAACTTCCGCGAAGCCGAGGAGCCCAGGTCGCCGGTGGCCACGTCGATCACCTGGAACGGCAGCTCAAGACCGGTCAGCCACTGCTTCTCCCACTCCAGCAGACGCAGGTGCTCGGCATCCGCGTCCTCCGGGTTCACGTAGGAGAACATCTCGACCTTGTCGAACTGGTGCACCCGGAAGATGCCCCGGGTGTCCTTGCCGTACGTGCCGGCCTCGCGGCGGAAGCACGGCGAGAAGCCCGCGTACCGGAGCGGCAGCTTGTCCGCGTCGATGATCTCGTCCATGTGGTACGCGGCGAGCGGGACCTCGGAGGTGCCGACCAGGTAGTAGTCGTCCTTCTCCAGGTGGTACACGTTCTCCGCGGCCTGACCGAGGAAGCCGGTGCCCTCCATGGCGCGCGGGCGCACCAGCGCGGGAGTGAGCATCGGGATGAAGCCGGCCTCGGTGGCCTGCGCGATGGCCGCGTTGACCAGGGCGAGCTCCAGCAGTGCGCCGACACCGGTGAGGTAGTAGAAGCGCGAGCCCGACACCTTGGCGCCGCGCTCGACGTCGATGGCGCCGAGCGCCTCGCCGAGCTCCAGGTGGTCCTTGGGCTCGAAGCCCTCGGCACCGAAGTCGCGGATCGTGCCGTGCGTCTCCAGGACGACGAAGTCCTCCTCGCCGCCCACCGGGACGTCGGGGTGGACGATGTTGCCGAGCTGGAGCAGCAGGCGCTGCGCTTCCTCGGCGGCCTCGTTCTGCTCGGCGTCCGCGGCCTTCACGGCGGCGGAGAGCTCGCCGGTGCGCTTCAGCAGCTCGGCCTTCTCGTCGCCGGAGGCCTTGGGGATGAGCTTGCCGAGCGTCTTCTGCTCGTTGCGGAGCTCGTCGAAGCGGACGGCGGACGACCTGCGCCGCTCGTCGGCGGAGAGCAGGGCGTCGACGAGCGCGACGTCCTCTCCACGGGCGCGCTGGGAGGCGCGAACACGGTCGGGGTCCTCACGGAGCAGGCGAAGGTCAATCACCCCACCAGGCTACCGGTGACTGCTTCGGGGACTCGACCTGATATCCCGGCGCGCTCTCTTTTGACCGTATTGCCGGAATTGGGAATACGGTGCGGGGGTGGCGCTAGGGGTTCGCCGAGGATGCTTCGGTGCGTCAATGAAATCGGGCACATTACCCCGGAACGGGGCAGTGTGACGGCGTCGCCTTGACTCTTCTCCCTTGCGCGGGGCGGGAGTTGAGACCCCTTGTCCACAGGGTTGTGCGGTTCCGAAAAGTTATCCACAGGGTGTGCGAAAGAACTGTGGATGCCGGAATGGAACATTCCGAAAGGTGCATCTGGGGCGAAGGATTCCCTCGCCAAACCGCCTCCACGCACTCGTTCGAGTGGGAATTGCCCTCTCGAAAGAGTTGATCGAGGCGATTGGGCTGACGTGGCGGGACCTGTCGCCCTGTGGAGGGATGAGTGGCCTTGAGGGCGATTTGTCGACCATGTCGCAATACGTTGTCGACTTGTCCCCAAGTGGAGACGGCCCCCTGTGGATAACTCTGTGGAAACCTGTGGGGGCCGCTTCGCGGGCGGCTCAGGCCCGACCGTCCTGGCACCGCGTCAGCCAGTCCGACGCCTCGACGAACTCCCGGTCCGACGTCCCGTGCCGCAGCTCCGGCACGTCCTCCACCGCCACCCCGGCCCGCGGGTAGGACCCCAGGAACCGCACCTTCGGCGCGATCCGCTTCAGCCCCATGAGGGCCTCGCCCACCCGCCGGTCCGAGATGTGCCCCTCCGCGTCCACCGCGAAGCAGTAGTTGCCGATCCCCGCGCCGGTCGGCCGCGACTGGATGAGCATCAGGTTCACCCCGCGTACCGCGAACTCCTGGAGCAGTTCGAGCAGCGCGCCCGGGCGGTCGGGGCCCAGCCAGATCACCACCGAGGTCTTGTCCGCACCCGTCGGCGCGGCCGGCCTGGCGGGCCGGCCCACCAGGACGAAGCGGGTCTGCGCGTTCACCGCGTCGTGGATGTCGGTGACCAGCGGCTCCAGACCGTACGTCGCCGCCGCGAACTCCCCCGCGAAAGCCGCGTCGTACCGGCCCTCCTGCACCTGCCGGGCACCGTCCGCGTTGGACGCGGACGACTCCCACACCACGTCCGGCAGGTTCGTCTTGATCCAGTTGCGCACCTGCGGCTGAGCGGCCGGGTGCGCGGTGACCGTCTTGATGTCGGTGAGCTTCGTCCCCGGCCGCACCAGCAGCGCGAAGCGGATCGACAGCAGCACCTCGCGGTAGATCATCAGCGGTTCGCCCGAGGTCAGCGCGTCGAGCGTGGCGGTGATGCCGCCCTCGACCGAGTTCTCGATCGGGACCAGGGCAGCCGCCGCCTCCCCGCTGCGGACGGCGTCCAGCGCGGCCGGCACCGACACCATCGGGGCGAGCTCACGGGTGGCTGCTTCGGGGAGAGTGCGGAGGGCGACCTCGGTGAAGGTGCCCTCGGGGCCGAGATAGGCGTAGCGCGTCGCTGACATACGGTCACCCTAGTAGCCCGTACGAGCGGCCTGCCCGACCGTCTCAGGACTCCCGCCTATCCCTCCAGCAGCCGCTGTCCCACGTACTCGCCCTTCGACGCTCCGCCCGGTACCGCGAACAGTCCGCTCGCCTCGTGCCGGATGAACTTCGACAGCGCGTCTCCCCGGTCCAGCTTGCGCTGTACGGGCACGAAGCCGCGCATCGGGTCCGCCTGCCAGCAGATGAACAGCAGCCCCGCGTCGGGGACCCCTTCCGCCGACATCCCGTCGTGGTACGAGAACGGGCGGCGCAGCATCGCGGCCCCGCTGTTCTGCTCGGGTGCCGAGATCCGGGAGTGCGCGTCGGCGGCGATGACCAGCCGGCCGTTGGGGGAGACCTTGTCGAGGGCGAGTTCGGTGTGCTCGTCGCCGCCGGTCAGCGGGGCACCGTCCTTCTTGCGCCGCCCGATCACCTGCTCCTGGGCGTCCCTGGACAGCTGCTCCCAGTCGTCGAGGAGCATGCGGATGCGTCGTACGACCGCGTACGAACCGCCCGCCATCCACGCCGGGTCGCCGTTCTCCGGCACGAAGATCCGCCGGTCGAAGTCGGGCTCCGAGGGCTTCGGGTTGCCCGTGCCGTCGACCTGGCCCATCAGGTTGCGGGCGGTCATCGGGGAGGCGGTCGCGCCGGGCGAACGGTTGAAGCCGTTCATCTGCCAGCGCACCCTGGCCGCGTCACCGGCCTCCTTCTGCACGGCGCGCAGCGCGTGGAAGGCGACCAGCGCGTCGTCCGCGCCGATCTGCACCCACAGATCACCGTTGCTGCGGCGGGCGTCGAGGTGGTCGGAGGAGAAGTCCGGCAGCGGGTCCAGGGCCGTGGGGCGCTTGGAGGTCAGGCCTGTGCGGTCGAAGAAGGTCCGGCCGAACCCGAAGGTGAGGGTGAGCGAGGACGGGCCCGCGTCGTATGCGACGCCGGTGTCCGCCCCGGCCAGCGGCCTGCCCGCCATCAGCTCCGCGGCCAGCGCCGACCAGCGGCGCAGCAGCGTCATGGCCTCCTTGCGGCCGGAGCCGGGAGCCAGGTCGAAGGCGATGAGGTGGCCGCGCGCCTGGAGGGGCGTGGTGATGCCGGCCTGATGTTTCCCGTGAAACATCGCTGCGGTCGAGCCGACCGTCGACAGGGCGGCGGGTCCCTCGTCGTCCGAGGAGACCGCGGCGGAGACGCCGGCGCCGCCCGCCGCACCCAGGACGAGCCCGGCGGCACCGGCGGCACCGGCCGTGCCGAGCAGCCGCCGCCGCGAGATCCCGGCCGAGGCGTCGTCCGGCCCGGCCGCTCCGGGAGACGAGGCGGATGCCGGGGACGAGGGGGAAGGGGAGGAGGTAGGGGTCTCGGTCACGCCGGTCAGCCGATCTTCACGTTCTTGTTCACGGTCACTTGGTCGATGTCGGAGGTACGGATCGTCACGTCCAGCTTCCAGGTCCCGGCCATCGGGATCTGGACCCCGTTCGCACTCCAGTGTCCGGGCGCCAGCCTGTCGGGCACGACGGGCAGCGGGCCGATCTGCTTCTCCTCGTTGGTGAGGGCGACCTTCAGCTCGGGCGCGTCCACCGGCTTGCGCGCGGTCGACTCGGCCCAGACGTGCAGGGCGTTGCTGCCGGTGCGTCCCGGGGTGATCTGGACGCGGAGGGTGCCCTGTCCGCCCTCGCCGCCGGTGTCGAACGGGATGCTGAGGTCGACCGGCCGGTCGGGCACCGCGGGTGCGGCGCTGGTGCCCCGGCCCGCCTCCTTGAGTTCGGTGCGGCCCGGCTCGGTGCTGGTCAGGACGGTGGTGACGGCGAGCAGGACCACCGCGACCCCGGCCTCCACGAAGACCGAGCGGCGCAGTCCCGACCGCTCCGGGTCGGCGTCGCGGACGCGCTTGGCGAGCGCGGTGCTCATGGCGGCCTGCTGCCGGGCGAGCTGCGCGGCCCGCTTCGGGTCCTCGGGCACGGTCACCGGCTCGGGCTCCGGCTCCGCCTTCGGTCCGGCCTGGGCGGCCCGCGCTTCCAGCACGGCGGCGGCCTCGGCCTCCGGGGCCGGGCCCTCCGCCAGCCGCGCGGTCCACCGGCGCGAGTACCAGGCGCCGCCGACCATGACCGCGACCAGCGCGATCTTCGCCAGCAGCAGCTGTCCGTACGTCGTGTCGAAGAGCGCGGCCCAGGAGCCGACCTGACGCCAGGACTGGTAGACGCCGGTCACGACGAGTACGGCGACGCAGCTGAAGGCGAACCGGGAGAAGTTCCGTACGGCGGTACGTTCCAGCGACGGCGAGCGGTAGAGCGCGACGAGCAGTGCGGCGAGCCCGCCCAGCCAGCCGGCCACCGCCAGCATGTGGAGCACGTCGACGGGCATCGCGATCCCCGGCTGCAGACCGGTCGAGGCGTGCTCGGACATGGCCCAGGTCGCGGCGATGCCCGCCGCGACGACCCCGCCGCCGAGGGCGAGGCCGAAGGTGAGGTCCTTGTGGGAGGAGTCCTCGTCCTCCTGGTCGGCGTCGCCTGCCTGATCGCCGTCGCCCGCCTGACCGCCGTCCGCATCGCCGTCGGCCGCCTTGCGCGCGTACGCCCCGAAGAGCACCGCCACGAAGAGCGCGGCCGCACCGAGGAGCAGCAGCCGCGACACCAGCGCGGCCCCGGTCTTCGTCGTCAGTACGGTCTTGAGCGCGGCCAGGTCGAAGACGTCCGACAGCTGGCCCGAGCCGGTGTACGGGGCCCTGAGCAGCAGCATCAGGAGGGTGGACGCCGCCAGCACCAGCCAGCCGCGCACCACCAGACGCTGCATCGGCCGCTCGGCCGCACCCCGCCGCCAGCAGGCCAGCACGAAGGCGGCACCGCCGACCAGCACGATGAACCCGGCGTAGGCGGCGTACCGCGCGATCCCGTAGAGCGCGCCGACCACACCGCCGCCCGCCTCCTGGGAGGGCAGGTCGACGCTGCTCTTCGAGGGGGCGCCGATGGAGAAGGTGAAGGCACCCGAGATGGGGTGGCTGTCGGCGGAGACGGCCTGGTAGGCGACGGTGTACGTGCCGTTGGGCAGGCCGTCGCGCAGCGCGATGCCGTACTTGATGACGCTCGCGCTGCACAGGTCGAGCGTCTCGCCGGTGTCGGCGCGCTTGCCGGTGGGGTCCAGGACCCGGATGGCGTCGTCGCCGAGCGCGATCTGCTCGGAGAAGTTGAGAGTGACGTTCTTGGGGGCGGTGGCGAGCACCGCCCCGTCCTTCGGGTTGCTGTCGGTGAGCGCGGCGTGCGCGCTCGCGGGGGTGGCCCCCGCGAGCAGTGCCAGCAGTGCGCCGAGCAGCAGGGTGGCGGCGAGCAGTGCGCGCGCGGCCGGGGTCCGGACCGGTGTCCGAAGGCTCGGGGCGGTGTCCGTCATGGTGTGCGCTCAGCCCCTCAGTGGTGCTGCTGCGGGTTGTGGGTGGCGGCCTCGACCGGCATCTCGACCTTGAGCGTGCCGGACTTCTCGAAGTGCAGCTCGACGGCGATCCTGTCGCCCTTCTTCGGCTTCTTCTTCACGTCGAGGAACATGATGTGGTTGCCGCCGCGCTTGAGGTCGAGCGAGCCGTTCGCGGGGACGTCGAAGGACTTCACCTCGCGCATCTTCCCGCCCGTCGTCTCGTGGATCTCCGCCTTGCCGGCGAAGCCGGTGGCAGTGACCTTTGTCAGCTTGTCGGCGACCGCACCGCTGTTCTTCACGGTGAGGAAGCCGCCGGCCATGTCGGCCATCGCGGGTTCCGGGATGAAGGCTCCGGCGACCGCGAGGTGCGGCTTGGCGTCGGCGGGCCGGGGCACGTCGGTGGTCTTCGTCGTCGGCTTGTCGCCTGTGTCGCCGCCGCAGCCGGTGAGGGCGAGCGAGCCGGCGAGGGCTATGGCGGCGAGACCGGCGACGCGGGTGGTGCGAGCGGTGCGGGTGGTGAGGGTGGTGCGGCGGTTCACGGGTTTTCTCCCTTGACGATCTTCGGGAGATCGGCGGTGTAGTCCTCGGGGGTGGCTTCGTCGGTGTACAGCAGATAGCCCGCGTCCGTCTTCGGCGAGAACGCGATGACCTGCTTGCTGTGCATGGACGTGACGTTGCCCTGCTTGTCGGTCGTGGACGGCTCGATGCTGACGCCGATCTGGCGTGCGCCGGCCTGGATGGTCGGGAAGTCGCCGGTCAGCCCGATGAACTTCGGGTCGCCCGCGCCCTTGAGCCACTTGCCGAGTTCCTTCGGAGTGTCCCGCTTCGGGTCGGTGGTGACGAAGATGACCTGGAGTTTCTCCTGGTCGGCCTTCGAGAGCTTCTTGAACGCGACGGCGATGTTGCTCATCGTCAGCGGGCACACGTCGGGGCACTTGGTGTAGCCGAAGTAGATGAGCGTCGGCTTGCCCTTGGTGGCCTCGCGGAGGTCGTAGCTCTTGCCGTGGGTGTCGGTGAGCACGAGGTTGGGCTTGGTGTACGGCCGGTCGAGGACCGTTCCGGCCTTGGCCTTGGTGGGCGTGGAGACCTCGGCGGCGGACTGACTGCCGTCCTTGGAGGTGTCGCCGCCGCACGCGGACAGGGTGAGTGTGGCCGCGGCGACGAGCGCCGCCGCGACCAGCACGTTCTTCTTGCGCATGGAAATCCTGATGCTTCGAGGGGGTGGGTCAGGCGGCGCGGCGGCGGCCGGCGAGAACGCCGAAAGCCACACCCGCGACACCCACGATGATGCCTACGACGCCGAGCACCCTGGCGGTGGTGTCGCTGCTGTCGGCCGCGGCGGTCGTCTTCGTGTCCTTCTCCGCGGACTTGGCGGACTTGTCGGCCGCCGACTTGTCGTCGCCCGAGGCCGCCGCGTCCTTGGCGGCACCGTGGCCGTCGCCCGCGGGTGCCGTGAGCTTGAGGACGGGAGCGGGGGACTCCGGCTCAGGTGCGCCTTCCTTGGGCGCCTCGATCCAGCGCACGACTTCCTTGTTGTCGTACGTCTGGATCGCCTTGAGCACGAGCTCGTCGGTGTCCTCGGGGAGCTGGCCGAGCGAGAGCGGGAACTGCTGGAACTCGCCGGGGCCGATCTTCCCGCCGGTCCAGGTGATCTTCTCGACGGCTTCCTTGATCTCCTTGCCGTGCACCTTCAGCGGCTTGTCCAGCTTGGCCTTCTCGACCTTCACGGTCCAGCCGGGCACGGCCTGCGGCATCACCGAGGTGAGCGGGTGGTCCTTGACCGGGAAGGTCACTTCGAGCTGCACGGTCGAGGCGTTGTCGCGCTCGTTGGGGACCTTGACGTTGACGGTGGCGTAACCGCCCTTGGCGGCAGGGCCGACGGGCTGCACGCTGACGTGCGCGAAGGCGGGCCCGGCCAGCAGCGCCACGGAGGCGGCGGAAGCGGCCCCGACGACGGCGACCCGGGACAGGCGAGTGGCGCGAGGCGTACGAGAGGTACGGGAGGCGCGGGAGATACGTGAAGCGTTCATGGTTGTGAACCCCACAGAGGCAGGAGCGAATTGGGTGAGGGGCGCGCCCGCGCACGGCGGGGCGCGCCGGATCCGCGACCCGCTCCGTGCCCGCGTCCGAGAGGAACGGGTGGTGGGGGTCGCGTCAGGCGGCGAGGGAGTACGCCGGCGCGGGCGGCCCGCGCCTGATCACCGAATGCTGCAGACCGTCCTCGTCCGTCCGTACGGGGACGAGGAAGGGGGCGGGCACCGGCCGGGGACCGCACGCGGGCGCCCCGGGAAGACCCGCCAGGAGGGCGCGTACGAGGGAGAGTGCGGCGCGCAGGGATCCCATGAGCGCCCCCGCCGCGACCTCCTGGGCGCGGAACGCCGAGAGCACGCCGAGGCGCCGCAGCGCGAGATCACCGCGGCGCAGCAGCCACCCGGTGGCGAGCGCCGCGAGCAGATGGCCGAGCAGCATGGGGAGGCTGGGGACCAGCGAGTGCAGACAGTCGGCCGCTGCGGCGGCACCGTCCTGTCCACCGCCCGTCCCCAGGGCGCCGTAGCCGTCGTACGACCCGGAAGCCGATGCTCCGGTCGAGCCGGTGCCCAGCGCGTGCCCCGAGTGGCCGCCCGCTGCCGGGCCGATTCCGCTCGTGGCCACGACGTCGCGGGCCTCGGCCGCGCTCATTCCCGTGTTGCCGCCGCACATCAGCTGGGCGGCGAGCGGGCCCAGCGGGCTCTGTTCGCCGCCGGACACGGCAGCCGAGTGCTGCTGGCCGAGGCCGAACACCGCGTGCAGACCGAGCTGTCCCGCGGTCAGCGCGAAGGTGATCGAGGACAGCGAACGGGTGCGTCCGGCCAACGGCGCGGCCAGTGCGAACACTCCGGTGAAGGCCACCGCGAGCGTCCACCACGGCACGGTCGCCGTCGAGCCCAGCACGTGCCCGGTCGCGGACAGCACGACGCAGACCGCGGTGAACACCGCGGCCCTCGCGAGCCGCGAGGCGGCTCGGTGGCGTGCGTCGCGCGGGGCGACGGGCAGGACGGGCTGGGACATGGCGGAGCCATCATCGCACTGCGCCCCCCTCCCCGGCCCGGCAGGTCCACAAGCTCCCGATCGTCCCTTACGTCGCGGAAGTCGCCCTGCTCCGCCGCCCGCCGCGAAACCCGGAACGGGACCGGACGGAACTCCCCGTACACCGGCGTGCGGGGTGCGTACAGCCGCCGAACGAGCGCTCTCACCCCGATTGTTGGCTTACCGACCACCCGGAGCGGCAATACGTAGTCGTATGTCGAGCCGCAGCCAGGAGGCTGGAGCATGAGCATCTGGTGGTCACTCCACTTGCGGCGCGAAGCCGCGAGCGTTCCGCTCGCCCGCCGCCTACTGCTCGGCGCCATGGAGACCGCGGGAGTGGACCCGGACATCTCCTACGACCTGTCGGTCGCGCTCACCGAGGCCTGTGCGAACGCGGTCGAGCACGGCGGGGACGACACCTCGGACACGCCCGCCGCGGAGTACCGGGTGACCGCGTACCTGGACGGCGAGAAGTGCCGCATCGAGGTCACCGACTCCGGTCCCGGCTTTCCTCCGGTACGCCGCCGGGGCGCGCCACCGTCCCGGGTCCCGCACACCCGCGAGAACGGCAGGGGCCTCTGCCTGATCGAGCAGCTCGCCGACCACGTCCACTTCCGCAACCGGCCCCGGCCGGGGCGGGGCGCGGTGGTGACGTTCGACAAGATCCTGAAATGGCGCGAGGGCGCGCTGCTCCAGGCGTCCTGAAGGACCCCGGGCAACGCGCCCCCGGTACTGCGGGTGGCTATCAGGCGGCCTTGGCGGCCTTGGTGGCGGCCATCCACGCCTCGACCTCGTCGGAGCGGCGCGGCAGCGCGGCCGACAGGTTCCGGTTGCCGTCCTCGGTGACCAGGATGTCGTCCTCGATCCGGACGCCGATGCCCCGGTACTCCTCGGGCACGGTCAGGTCGTCCGCCTGGAAGTACAGGCCGGGCTCGACGGTCAGGCAGACGCCCGGCTCCAGCGTGCCGTTGACGTACGCCTCGGTGCGCGCGGCGGCGCAGTCGTGGACGTCCAGGCCGAGCATGTGGCCGGTGCCGTGCAGGGTCCAGCGGCGCTGCAGGCCGAGCTCCAGGACGCGGTCGACCGGGCCCTCGACGAGGCCCCACTCGACGAGCTTCTCGGCGAGCACGCGCTGCGAGGCGTCGTGGAAGTCGCGGAACGCGGCACCCGGCTTGACCGCGGCGATACCGGCCTCCTGGGCCTCGTACACCGCGTCGTAGATCTTCTTCTGGAGCGGCGTGAACGTGCCGTTGATCGGCAGCGTGCGCGTGACGTCGGCGGTGTAGAGGGAGTGGGTCTCCACACCGGCGTCGAGCAGCAGCAGTTCGCCGGAGCGGACGTCGCCGTCGTTGCGCACCCAGTGCAGGGTGGTGGCGTGCGGGCCGGCGGCGCAGATCGAGCCGTAGCCCAGGTCGTTGCCCTCGACGCGGGCGCGCAGGAAGAACGTGCCCTCGATGTAGCGCTCGCTGGTGGCCTCGGCCTTGTCCAGGACCTTCACGACGTCCTCGAAGCCGCGCACGGTCGAGTCGACGGCCTTCTGCAGCTCGCCGATCTCGAACTCGTCCTTCACCGTGCGTGCCTCGGAGAGGTAGACGCGCAGTTCCTCGTCGGTCTCGGCGGTGACCTTGTCGGCGAGGGCGGCCTCGATGCCCGCGTCGTGCCCGCGCACGGTGCGCACCCGGCCGGTGGCCTCGCGCAGCGCCCCGGGCAGCTCGCGGACGTCCTTGGCGGGCAGGCCGAGCAGCAGCTCGGCCTCGGACAGAGAGTTGCGGCGGCCGACCCACAGCTCGCCCTGGCCGCTCAGCCAGAACTCGCCGTTCTCCCGGTTGGAGCGCGGCAGCAGGTAGATCGTCGCGTCGTGCCCGGTCTCGGTCGGCTCCAGGACCAGGACGCCGTCCTCGGTCTGGTTGCCGGTCAGGTACACGTACTCGGTGGAGGCGCGGAAGGAGTACTCGGTGTCGTTCGAGCGGGTCTTGAGGTTGCCCGCGGGAACGACCAGGCGCTCGCCGGGGAAGCGCGCGGAGAGCGCGGCGCGGCGGGCGGCGGTGAACGGCGCCTGGGCGATCGGCTTCAGGTCGCGCAGTTCGGTGTCGGCCCAGCCGGACTTCATGTTCTCGGCGAGCTCGTCGGACACGCCCCCGTACAGCCCGTTCTTGCGCTGCTTGGGAGTCTCCTCCTCCGCATCTTCTGCGGACTCGGCATCCACGGCTTCCGGGTTCTCCGGCTTGAGCTCCTCAGACACGACACGTCTCCTCATACGACACAGGGCCAGGGGTTTCCCGCCTCCTGGCCCTCCATCGTATGTCCGTGCGGACAAAGGGTCCCCAGCCTGTGGATAACTGTGAGAAAACAGTCGCACGCGACGACCGGCCCAAAGCGGCCACAGGGTACGGATCGCCGCCGGTCAGTCGAATCGGGCCGCGAGCAGCACGATGTCCGAGGCCGAGTCCACCGCGTCGAGCCCGTCCGGCAGCACCGTCCGCAGGACGTGGTCGGCGATCGCCCCGGGATCCTCGCGGATCGTCCTGGGCACGCTCGCCGCCGCCGCGTGCAGCCGTGCGAAGGCCCGGTCCATGGGGTCGCCGGTGCGGTGCAGCAGTCCTTCGGTGTAGAGCAGCACGGTCTCGCCCGGCTCCGGCGAGATGTCCACGCTGGGCGCCTCCCAGCAGGACAGCATCCCCAGCGGCGCGGACAGCGAGGTCTCCGCGAACTCGGTCCTGCGCTCGCCGACGATCAGCGGCGGGCAGTGCCCGGCGCCCGAGAGGACGATCTTCCGCTTGGCCGGTTCGCAGTACGCGAGCAGTGCCGTGGCCGATCTGGCCGGTTCGGTCAGCCGCATCAGCAGCTCCAGATCGGACAGTACGGCGACCGGGTCCTCGCCCTCCATGACGGCGTACGCCCGCAGACTCGCCCGCAGCCGGCCCATGGCGGCCGTCACGCCGGGGCCCGTGCCGGTGACCGAGCCGACGACCAGGCCGAGCGCCCCTTCGGGCAGCGGCAGCGCGTCGAACCAGTCGCCGCCGCCGCGCGGCCCCGTGCGGTGCCGGACCGCCATCCGTACGCCGGAGACCCGGGGCAGCCGGCTGGGCAGCAGCTCCTCGGTCAGGATCGCCACACGCGCGCGTGCCCGCTCCAGCTCGACGAGACGGGCCAGGTGCTCGGCGGCGTACCGGATGTAGAGGCCGGCCAGATGGCGTTGGCGCTCCACCGGCTCGGCCGGTTCGTCGTACAGCCAGACGACCGACCCGAGGGTGCCCGAAGGGCCGGTCAGTGCCAGGGCGTGGCTGGCGGCGTAGCCGAGGCGGGCGGCGACCTCGCGGTGCAGCGGGTCGAGCCCCTCCTCGCGGAACAGATCGGGGCTGGAACGGAACAGATCCGGCCCCGGGGCGGTGCCCTCGGGCGCGCCCTCGGCGGCGGCCCTGCGCGGCACCGTCTCGATGTGGCCGAGTTCGGCGTGCGACAGACCCAGTCCGACGGTGCTCACGGGGCCGAGTCCGTCGGCGGGTTCGAGGACGACGAGGCCCCGGCGGGCCCCGACCAGGGTGGCTCCGGCACGCACCACGGCGTGCAGCGCTTCGTCCAGCGCACCGGTGCCCACCAGGCGTTCGGTGAGTTCGTGCAGGGTGGTGAGGTCGGAGACCCAGCCGGCCAGCCGGTCCTGGATCACGGCTCCCGCAGGCGCGGGAGTCTGCGCGGGGGGCGGAACCATGGGATCGATTCCGGCCACTTTCGGCACGTTCGGGGCGCTCATGTCAGCCGGCTTTCCGCCTGGTGCGTTTCGCTCAATAGCATCGCAAACCCCCATGTCATTCTGCGCCGCTATTAATGGATCCACATCTACACGCACATGTGAGTGGATGTCCAGCATTGTCCTGGGGGGATTCATGGTGTCCCTGAGGAATCAGAGGAATACCAACTTGGCGTAAAAATGCAGTCCCCGACGGGTATTTGGGGTCGACTGAGGGGGATCGACAGCGCGTCATATCGGCGGTGCTGGGTATCTGACTCGGTGATGACCGGGGGACTGCGGCCGTGCCGCCGTCGGCCCGGAACCCGGCGGCGGGCGCAGGCGTCCTATCCGCTGTGGGCCCGGCACGGTCCCCGAGTCAGCGGGGAAGCACCAGGGAAAGTGCGACGGGTAAGTCCAAGCACGACCAAAAGCTCCGGCGACGTCCCGCGGGACGGGTAAGCGCCCAGTGCGCGCCACCCTCCGCCACGTTCCACGCCCGGCCCTCGAAGGCTGCCGTACCGCAGTCTGTTCAGTGCTTGTCCTGTTCGGTGCTCGTCCGTTCTGCTCAGTGGCTCGGCACGTCTTTTTGTACGCGCAGTGAAGTGATGCACATGGTGCGATGTGGACCTCGGCGTTCAACGGAAAGGAACGAGCGCTCATGCGCGAGATCCTCGGAAGGCGACGCAGGCTCCGGTTCCGGCGAAGCGAGCGGCCAGCCCCACCCGGTACGGCGCTGAACTGCGCCACCGCGTGGCAGTGGCCGGTGCTTCCCGGCGTGGGCCTGGCGACGGCAGCCGACGGCCGCTCCGGCACGGGCCGGAGCTGTGCCTGTCCCGACCCCGAGTGCGCGGTGCCCGGCGCGCACCCCTTCGACCCGGGGCTGCTCGCGGCCACCACCGACGCGCGCATGGTGCGCTGGTGGTGGGAGTCCCGTCCGGCGGCACCGGTACTGCTGGCCACCGGGGGCGACGCCCCCTGCGCGCTCAGCCTGCCGGCGCTGGCCGGTGCGCGGGCACTGGTCGCGCTGGACCGGATGGGGGTGCGGCTCGGGCCCGTCGTGGCGACACCCACCCGGTGGTCGCTCATGGTGGCCCCGTACTCCCTGGAGAGGCTCGGCGAACTGCTGTACGCCAAGGACCGGGTGCCCTCCTCGCTCAGGTTCCACGGGGACGGGGGCTACCTGGTGCTGCCGACCTCGGAGACGGGCGTGGGGAAGGTGCGGTGGGAGCGGGAACCCACCCTGGCCAGGGACGGTCGGCCGTGGCTGCCGGACGTCGAGACGGTGCTGGACGCCCTGGTCGTGGCGAGCAGCGGTGCGCCGGGCGGCGGGAGCAGGCTCGCGTACTGAATGAGGTTTGTGCGGGCGCACTCGCGCATAGGGCGCGAGTGGGCCCCAGGGGGTTCGCCGGGCCCGGGCGGACCCCTGTGGTGTTAACCGTCCCGTGGCTCTCACTCGTAAGGGTGTGAGACGCCGCGAGTTCAGCGGAATTGGGCGCGCGGCCGACAAGGCGCGCGCCATCCGTGGATATCTTCGGCCCACCGTCACGAATTTCCCGGCAGATGACAGGTGGGCGCTCCCCTTGAATATCCGCATGATCGGGCTTTCGGCCGTCGTCGTGTTCACCGTTCTCCTGCCGTTCGCGGGTGCGTCGGCCGGACCTGCGGATTCGGAGGGGGCCGCACCCGGCCCTGCGGAGGCCGCGCCGGGCTCCGTGGCGAAGGAGGCTGTGGGCGGCGCCCCGGAGGACGATCCCAAGGCGCTCCACGGGCGCGCGCACGCGCGGTGCGGACCCGAAGTGGTCTCCCCCGAGGGCGTGGAGGCCCAGACCTGCGTACTCACGGAGGGGCGTGAAACCTGGGCGCGTACGTACTACCGGAACGCGACGGGCGCGGAACTGGACGCCCTGCTCAGCCTCATGGGGCCGGCCGGGCGCACCGTACGGATGCGGTGCGCTGTGGGCGCGGAGGACGAGCCGGGGCTGTGCGAGACGCCCCGCGAGCCGGCGCGCGGGACCGCGCCGGAGGGGTACACGGGGTACACGGGGTACACGGCGGTTTCGGAATTCGCGGGCCCGAAGGACGGTCCACTGCTCTTGAGGTCCGGCAGCAACTCGGTTGACCCGGACACCCGTTGATCGGCGAGTCTTCAGCCGTACGGGGCGGGAGAAATGAAAGGCCCGATCGCTGGCGACGGGGGATGCACCAGCGACCGGGCTCCTAGAACGGTAACAAGAGATCTGCTGTTCGCAAATTCGATCTCGTGTATTCAGACAGCGATTTACCGGCCAGTACGGGGAGTTGTGACCGGGGTCACCATGTCCCGTCCGTCCCGTTGTGCGCTGTGCAACGGACGGGTCGGCCGAGGGGCCGGGCGACTCCTCGGCCGGGGGTCAGCTCAGGGTCACCTGGCGGTTGGTGAGGCCGCCGCGCGCGCGGCGCTCCTCGGACGTCAGCGGGGCGTCCGAGGCGAGCGCCCCGGCCAGCCGCTCGGCGAACTCGGCGGCGGGCTTCTCGCACTGCTCGGCCGTCATCGCGCTCGGCAGGTCCCAGACCGGGACGATGATGCCGTGCGCGCGGAACGAGCCGACCAGACGGGTGTCCTCGCCGAGCGAGGACTCACCGGCCGCGTGCAGCCTGGCGAGCGCGTCGAGGAGCTTCTCCTCGGGGTGCGGCATGGCCCACCGCAGGTGGTTCTTCTCCGGCGTCTCGCACCAGTACGCGGCGTCCACGCCGGTCAGCCGTACGGTCGGGATCGCGGCGGCGTTGGCCCGCTCCAGGGAGGCGGTCACCTCGGCGGAGGCGTTCTCGCTGTCCGGCACCCAGAACTCGAAGCCGGTGTGGACGTTCGGCTCGAAACCGGCGTCCGCGTCCAGCAGGTCCTGGAGGCGCGGGCCGTCGGCGGCGGGCTTGCCGGCGGCGACCGGGTTGCCCGGCTCGGCCGTCAGCGCACGCTGCAGGGTGTCGGCCATGCCACGGCTCAGGTCGCCGGACAGGGTGTCGTTCTGCAGGCCCAGGAGTACGGAGCCGTCCTCGCGGCGCAGCGCGGGCCACGCCATCGGAAGCACGGTCGCGAGCGTCACCGACGGAACGCCCTCCGGCAGCCCGCCCTTGAGGGAGAGCTCGACGGTCGCCGCCGGGACCAGCTCGCGCAGCGCGACCCAGTCGCACTCGCCGGCCAGGCCCTCGAAGGGGCGCTGGACCACTTCGGTGACGGCGTGCGAGGCGGCACGGCCGTGGCACGCCTTGTAGCGGCGGCCGGAACCGCACGGGCAGGGCTCGCGCGCCCCGACCACCGGCACGGGCTCGTTGCTGGCGGTCTGCGGCTTGGCGGACTTGGTCTGCGGGCGCTTCTTGGCCATGCGTGCTTCTCCCATTGCGGCAGTGCGGTGTCGGCGCGAGCCTAGCCGCAATGGGGAGCACTGCCCTTCGGACGGCCCTGCGGGGGCCGCCCGGGTCTTCTGGTGGGGCCGCCTTGGACTCAGCCCAGTTCGTCGAACGGGACCGCGAAGTCCAGGGCCGGTGGTGCGACGCGCGTAGCGAAGTCGCTGTGCCGGGGGCTGCCGTCGAGGATCACCCACACCGTCACCTCGCCCGACGCCCGGTCGTCCCGTACGCCCCAGGTCTTGGCGAGCGCGCTGATGATGGTCAGCCCACGACCGCCCCGGGCGGTGACCGACGGAGTGGCCGGAACCGGGCGGGTCGGACCGCCACCGTCCGTCACTTCCACGGTCAGCCGTCCCGTCGGATCGACCCCCCACGCGGCGCGGACGTCACCGTCGCCGACCTCTGCCGCGCCCAGTGGCCTGCCGTGCCGGCAGGCATTGCTCAGTAGTTCGGAAAGGACCAGTACCGCATCATCAACGACCGATTCGGACACCCCTTTTGTGCGCAACTCTGCACGCATCTGGTGTCTGGCCGTTCCCACGCCAGCAGGACCATGCGGAATGGCCATGCACGACGACGTGGGCACCTCCTGTGCCTCCATCAACGCCACCCCCGAGACCTCCTTCGCCCCCACGCGAGGTGTGAATTCCCCAATGGCCTGGACCGGAAACCGGCCAAGCCTTGGCCAGTGATGCACTCGGCACGATCGAATACGGTACGGATGCGCCGGGGCACTCCCCGTAACGGGTCTCAAAGGCGCCCGAGTTGGGCGAGTACCTGTTTGGGGCGGTTGGTGATGATTGCCTCTACTCCGAGGCGTACGCACAGATCGACGTCCTCCGGCTCGTTCACCGTCCACACGTGCACCCGGTGTCCCGCGCGGTGCAGCCGGGCGATGTACCCGGGGTGGTTGCGCACGATGCGCATGCCGGGGCCCGCGATGCGCGCGCCCGCCGGGAGCCGTCCGTCGCGCAGCCGGGGCGTCACGAACTGCATCAGGTAGACCGTCGGGATGGCCGGGGCGGCGAGGCTGACGCGGTGCAGCGAGCGGGCCGAGAAGCTCATGATCCGGACCGGCGGCGGCGCGCCCTGCTCCTTCGGGGGGCCGTCGAGCCCGAACCGCTTCAGCATCTCCAGGAGCTTCTCCTCGACCTGGCCCGCCCATCGGGTGGGGTGCTTGGTCTCGATGGCCAGCTGGAGCGGACGGCCCGCGTCCGCGACCAGTTCGAGGAGCCGCTCCAGCGTCAGTACGGAGGTGAGCTCGCCGGGGCCCGAGCCCCGGCCCGGATCCCAGTCGGGGCTCTCGGCGCTCTCCTCGCGGCCCTTCCAGGAGCCGAAGTCGAGGGCGGCGAGGTCGGCCAGTTCGAGTGCGGAGACCGCGCCGCGGCCGTTGGACGTACGGTTCACCCGCCGGTCGTGGACACAGACGAGATGCCCGTCGGCGGTCAGCCGCACATCGCACTCCAGGGCGTCCGCCCCGTCCTCGATCGCCTTCCGGTACGCGGCGAGGGTGTGCTCGGGAGCGTCCTCGGAGGCTCCGCGGTGGGCGACTACCTGGATGCGCTGCTGTCGTGCGTGGGTCACCGCGACATGGTGTCACCGACACGGGGCAGGTGTAGGCGAAAGGCCGTCGCCAGGACCTCGGAGGTGGGCATTCCGGAGCCGTTCGGCCGCCACCCGAGGGCCAGCGGATGCGTCCCATTGGTCCGGAATAAAGGATGACGTGCGGACGCACAGGTCCCGCTTACAGTGCTCTGACGTGCTGTGGGAAAAGCTGACGGCACACACTTGCACAGCGGGACATAGAGACACAGGACGACGTGGAACCGAGGAGAGAGCTGTGAGCACCGAGAACGAGGGCACTGCGGTACCGGCCGCCCCGTCCGACCCGCCACCGCCTCCTGCCCCCGACAACGCCCCCGGGGCTCCGGCGGGTGCTGATCCGGTACGGGCGGCCGCCGAGCCGACGGGCGCTCAGACCCCGGCCCCTGCCCCTGCCCCTGAGTCTGCCCCTGCCCCTGCTCCCGTGCACGAGGCCCATCCGCACGCTCCCTACGGGACCACGCAGGCCGCGCAGCACACGGCGGAGCTCCCGGTCACCGGTGCCGCCCCCGGTCCGCAGCCGCCCGCGGCTCCTGCGGCCCCCGTGACCCCGCCCGCCGCCCACACGTCTCACACGCCCCACGCGGCCCCCGGTGGGGCCTGGCCGCCCGCGCCGCCGCCCGCGTACCCCTCGTACGGCGGCGGCAACGGCGGCGACCCCTGGGGTGCGCCCCTGAGCGCCGACTCCCCCGAGCCGAAGCCGCGCAAGGGCCGTGGCGGGCTGATCGCCGCCGTCCTGGTCGCCGCACTGGTCGCGGGCGGTGTCGGCAGTGGCCTCGGCTACTGGGCGGCGAACCGCGGCGACAACGGACCCGGCGGTTCCACCACCATCTCGGCGGCGGGCAACCCGCAGGACTTCAAGCGCGACCCGGACAGCGTCGCGGGCGTGGCGGCCAAGGCGCTCCCCTCCGTCGTCACGATCGACGCGCAGAGCGGCAGCGGCGAGGGCGGCACCGGCACCGGCTTCGTCTACGACAAGCAGGGCCACATCCTCACCAACAACCACGTGGTCGCCTCGGCGGCCGGGGGCGGCGAGCTCTCGGTGACGTTCTCCGACGGCAAGAAGTACGCCGCCGAAGTCGTCGGCCGGGCACAGGGTTACGACGTCGCGGTCATCAAGCTCAAGAACGCGGGCGACCTCAACCCGCTCCCCCTGGGCGACTCGGACAAGGTCGTCGTGGGCGACTCGACGATCGCCATCGGCGCCCCCTTCGGTCTGTCCAACACCGTCACCACCGGCATCGTCAGCGCCAAGGACCGCCCGGTCGCCTCGGGCGATGGCCAGGGCAGCAAGGCCTCGTACATGAGTGCCCTGCAGACCGACGCGTCGATCAACCCGGGCAACTCCGGCGGCCCGCTGCTCGATTCGCGTGGTGCGGTCATCGGCATCAACTCCGCGATCCAGTCGGTGCCGAGCGGCGGGCTCGGCGGCGGAAGCGGCCAGTCCGGCTCGATCGGCCTCGGTTTCGCGATCCCGATCAACCAGGCCAAGACGGTCGCCCAGCAACTCATCAAGACCGGCAAGCCGGTCTACCCGATGATCGGTGCGACGGTCTCGATGGAGCAGAAGGGCGACGGCGCCAAGATCGCGGAGAAGGGCGTGAACAACACCCCCGCGGTCTCCGCCGGCGGCCCCGCCGCCGCGGCCGGTCTCAAGCCCGGTGACGTCATCACCAAGCTGGACGACCGCGTCATCGACAGCGGCCCCACCCTGATCAGCGAGATCTGGACCCACAAGCCCGGCGACAAGGTCAAGCTGACCTACACGCGCGACGGCAAGCAGTCCACTGCCGAAGTCACCCTCCAGGCGCGCGAGGGCGACGACTAGAGGCTGTCGGCCGCGCGGCTCGGGAGGGGTCCGAAGAGGGCGGATTCCCGGCCGCGCGGGCCAGGCTTGGGCCAACGGCCCGCCCCGACCTCGGCAACCGCTAGGCTGTAGGCGCTCCGCCGCAGGTCGGCGGGGCTGAGGTGGGTTGCCCGAGCGGCCTAAGGGAACGGTCTTGAAAACCGTCGTGGCAGCGATGTCACCGTGGGTTCAAATCCCACACCCACCGCAGAAGAACGGCCCCTGACCAGGTAACTCGGTTGGGGGCCGCTGCTGTTGGTGTACCCCGTGAGTACCTGGTCCTCCCCGTGGTTCCCCGGTCCTTCGGGCACGCAAGGGGCACGGTCCCGCCTAGGTCGGTGGAGCGGCTTTGGGCGGGAGCTGCTTTGGGGCGAGTGATCAGGGCCCCTTACGCTGGCCGCGATTCGGGCAGCACCTAGCCTGCCCGCAACAGCCCGAATCGGGGCCCTGATCGTAGAGGCTCGCCCCAAAGTGGCTGCCTAAAGCCGTGGAACCGACCGCCCCGGCCACCCACGTACTCCACCACCCACTTCGCCCTTCGCCCCGCGTCCTTCGTAGGCCACCTGACCGTGGGGGCCCATCAGCTTCTGTGCCGCTTGGCACGGACTCCTGCGAGTCGGCTGAGGGGAGGGGCCTGCCCGTTCAAGGGCTCGGTGGTCGGGTGCTGGGGGCAGGGACGGGAAGCAGTGCTCGGTCCGGTGTATCGGCCCCTTGGCTGGCCTAAGCGTGAAGCGGGATCACCTCGGGGCAACCTTGGGTGGCGCGGGGCCGGGGCCGGGGCGGCGCGGGCCGAAGGCAGGAGCGAAGCCCCGAGCTCCGAGCCCGCGCTGGCCCGCAGTGCGGGCCGGTGTGGTGTGTTCCCGTAGCGGCGCCTGGCCAAGCTCGTTGGCCAGCACGCCGGAAGCCCGAAAGGGCAGAGCCCCCGTCCCGTACCCCAAGCCCGCAGGGCGAACGCCCCGGCCCGTGGCCGGTGTCCCGATCACGTAAGTCGGTGAAGCGCGAGAGGCTGTGGTGCCTCGCGTGGTCACTTCGGGTGCGTCGGGGGCCCAAGAGCGGTTGAGGTACGTCCGCGCCTGCATGCCCTCGCGGGATTTCTCCGGAGGGAGCCCTACCCCCCCTCCCCGCCCGAAGGGTGGGGCTTGATGAAGTAGAGAAACCTGTAACAGGCCATTGGCGGTGCATCAAAGGCGGTCGGGTCCGCCCGTGTGACCTGCGGTGACGGGGCCGGTTTTGCTGGCAAACCCTCAGCAGATCGCGAGGATGCTTCTTCGATCAGGCTGTGGACTCTTGCCAGAAGCCGGGAGTGTAGACATCCTCCCAAAGCTCGATGGGCCCGTCTTCGTCATAGAACGTGGTGTGGAGCACAAGGACCGGCACCGCAGCGTTAGGGGGGTAGGGCACCTCAAGCGCTTCGAGCTCATAGTCAGCCGCAAGGCGTGCGGTGCGCCGTTCTGGAGATCGGGTGATCTCCCGCCCGGTACGCGCTGTATAGGTCTCTTGCCAGAACGGCAGGAGCTGGCCATTTTGCGCAACCTCTGGCACGTCTCGTAGTACCCGTGGGTGGATGAACGACAGTCCGAGCGCGTACGGAACGCCGTTGCGCCGGAAGGTTCGCTTGCGGATAACGATCTCTTCGAACGGTTCGATGAGGAGCTGTTCGATGATCTCGTTGTCATTGCATCCCCGAATCACCGCCGAGTGATCGGTGGACGACTCTTCTCCCGCGTAGGGGCTGCCCGTCGCGCTGAGACGGTCCAACCTTGCTGCGCCGGTCACGGCGGTACGGGGCCGGGCAGCAACTACGGTGCCTACTCCCGGTTTGGCGTAGGTGAGTCCTTCGGCCTTGAGCTGTTTGAACGCTCGGTTCGCAGTGGTGACAGTGACTCCGTACTGCTCCTGAATCTCATTGAGCGACGGAATTTTATCTCCGGGGTTGAGCACGCCGTTCTGCATCTGCTTCCGCAGCTCAGCGGCAATATGCGCGTATCCGATCTTCGCCATGTTGTCCCGACCGCCCTTCGGATTTGAGACCTCATAGGTAGAGTACCTTGTGTAGTGCTACATGAAGTGCTCTACTTAAGTCAGCAAGGGGCCCAACGGGCCTTGGTCCTCGCTGACTGGAGTTGACATGCCGTCCTTCAAGATCGATCTCTCGACCGCTGTGGTGTTCGTGGCGACTGCGCCGGAGCCGAAGATGGTCAACAAGAAGACCGGGGAGCGGGCCGTGGACCGGGAGACCGGTGCGGACCTGTTCACGGTGGGCCTGCTGGTCTCGGACGAGGGGGAGGGCAACCTCTACCAGGTGACGGTGCCGGAGACGGGTATCCCGTCCAGCCTGACGCCGGGCATGCCGGTGTCGGTGATCAGCCTGAAGGCGCGCGACTGGGAGAACGAGTTCAACGGCCAGAAGCGGCACGGGATCTCGTTCCGCGCAGTTGCGATCACGGCGGGGTCCTGATCATGCCGGAGCCGAAGACCTGCTTACTGCTGGCTGCTGTGGTGGCGGTCGTGGTCGGGCTGGCGGTGGCGAAGGTGCGGGCTCCGCGCCTGTACTGGTCGCTGATCGGGATGCCGCTGGCCTGGGGCCGGTTCACGCTGACGTACCGGTCCACGATGGAGGTGTGCGGGCTGACGGTGCAGCCGTCGGTGCTGCGGGCGTTCATGACGCGCAACGTGGTGCGTAAGGAGGTGAGGCCCCAGCCGCCGAAGGTCCGCCGGGTGCGGCCTACCTCGACTGGTTTGCGGGTCACCCTGCGGCTTACCGCTGGTCTGGAACCTGCGGACGTGAGCGCGGCCTCGGAACGGTTGCGGCACGCCTGGGGAGTCCGCTCGGTGACCGTGCGCGAAACCAAGCCCGGCATCGTCGAACTGCGGATGACCGGGTACGACGTCCTCAACCGGGTACGCATGCCACGCCGTTCCAAGCTCAAGGGCCCGCTAGTCGTTCCGGTTGCCCTGCGGGAGGACGGGTCGGTGTTCGCCCGGGAGTACGCGAAGGTGCCGCACTCGCTGACCCTGGGCGCGAATCAGTCGGGCAAGTCGATGTATCAGCGCAACCTGGTGGCCGGTCTGGCGAAGCTGCCGGTGGGCCTGGTCGGGATCGACTGCAAGCGAGGTGTGGAGCAAGGCCGGTACGCACCACGGCTGTCGGCGCTGGCGACCACCCCGGAGGAGGCCGGACGCCTTCTCGATGTGCTGGTCACCGAGATGGAAGACCGCTTCGACGTCCTAAGCCTGCACGGCGTCTCGGACCTGTGGGAACTTCCCGACCAGTTTCGGCCGGTGCCGCTGGTGGTTTTGGTCGACGAGGTGGCGGAACTGTTCCTGGTGGCCGCGAAGAAGGACGAGGAACGCCGGGACCGCATGGTCATGCAGATGGTCCGGCTCGCGCAGATGGCCCGCGCGGTCGGGATCTATCTGGAGATCTGCGGGCAGCGCTTCGGCTCCGAACTCGGCAAGGGCGCAACGACGTTGCGTGCGCAGCTCACCGGCCGGGTCGTGCACCGGGTCAATGACAAGCAGACCGGCGAAATGGGCCTGGGCGACATCGCCCCGGAGGCGGTGCAGGCCGTGACGACCATTGCCCCGGACCGTCCCGGGGTGGCGGTGGCCGGGGACTCCTCCGGCGGCTGGTCCCGCATCCGTACCCCTGCGATGACCGCCGATGAAGCGGTGGCAGCCTGCCGCGAGTTCGCGCACCTGACCCCGGCCTTGAGCGTGCTTGCCCCGTTCCGGCCGCCGGTCCGTACCGAGCCGACCGTGGTGCCCCCGCGCCCGGTGGTGGCCCCTCGGCCGGTCACCGAGTAACAACCCCCGCTTCCCTCCCGGCCGGTGTGACCGTCTCACGCCAGTTCCCTACCCCGCCCATGCCCGAAACCGAAGGGAGCACCACGCCATGAGCCCCGCCCGCAAGACCGCCACCCCGAAGCCCGTCCCCGTCGAACTGGTGCCGTGCAAGCCGTGCAAGGGCACCGGGGAGGTTTCCAAGCCCGTCTGCGTCGGCCGCAAGCGCCGTCTGGTCGGCAAGCAGACCGGGATGTGCCTGGCCTGCTTTGGCGCCGGTGAGCACGCCCCGCGCTGAGTGTTCCCCGCCGGTACCGGGCGGCCGGACTTCGTGAGCCCCGCCCGGCACCGGCCCTAACCCCGAAGGGAGGTGAAGGTCATGAACCGTCCCGCGTTCCGCCTGGACGCCGTACTGATCCAAGCAGTGATTGCCGGTGCGTTGTCCTTCGCCCACCTGCACGACCTCGCTGCTGCTGCCGGACAGACTGGCTGGAAGGCCTGGGCTTACCCGATCAGCGTGGATCTGCTGTTGGTGGCTGCTTGGCGGCGGCTGCGCACCGGCAGCGCCAACCGGCTGGCCTGGTCCTGGTTCCTGATTGCGCTGATCGCCTCGCTCGGGGCGAACGTCGCCACCGCCGGATTCCTGGATCTTGCCCACCCTCCGGCTTGGCTGCGGTTCGGCGTCGCCGGATGGCCCGCCCTCGCGTTCCTCGGAGGCACGCTCCTGGCGCACGCTCCGTCCCGATCCGCTGAGGTTTTGCCGGCAAAACCGGGCCCGTCACCGCAGGTCACACGGGAGGGCCCCGCCTTCGACGCTGTACCGGTGCCTGATCCGTCCGTGGCCCCGCCCGCCGCCGACCCGGTGCCGGAGCACGAGGAGATTCCTGCTCCCGATCCGGTACCGGCACTGCCCGAAACGGCAGCCACGGGAGTTCCCCCGGCACTGATCGAGCACGCCCGGAAGGTTGCTGTCGAGCACCGCACCCGGACCGGGGCCGCCATCGACGCGGACACCCTGCGAACCCGCCTCGGGGTTCCCGAAGCGCTCGCGACCACGCTCGCCGCCCAACTCACCTGACACGGAAGGAGATCCACCATGCCCCGACCGAACCGCTTCTTCGACCTGATCCGTATCGGCCCCGTCCGGGTCGGCAGCTACTACAACGGGCGCGGCGCCACCAAGCACACGGCCGCCTGCACCGCCCCGAAGTGCGGTTTTTCCGCCGACTACGACAGCCGTGCGGCTGCCGAACTCGCCGCCCGTACTCACCGTTGCACGGCCTGAGAGGGAGAGCTGTCCCATGCAACTGCCTGACGAACAGTTCCGCGCCGGACACATCCCCACCGAGCTCTACCGGCGGATCCCGCCCGGCACCGACCCGACCAAGGTCGTGATCGTGCAGGAAGCACCTCGCTCCTACAAGGGTCCGATCCTGCTCACGCTGGCCATCACCGTCGGAGCCGTGATCGTCCTGTTCGTGCTCGCCTACGTCGTCCAGATCGTCGCCGCTTCGATGATCGCGGTGCTGTCGGCGACCTGCGGTCTGAGTTACACCCTCAACCGCGCCTCCAAGAGCGGCGGTTCGTCCGCCCGTATCGCCAAGGGGCGCTCTCGCTCTCCTCGCAGGCGCCCTACGCGCTCTCGGCCCGTCCGCTCGAAGAGCCGCTACCGCAAGTACTAGGGCCTTCCGGGGCGGAATCAACCGCCAAGTTTCCCCCGCCCCGGACGCCGTGCTCCTACCCGATCTCTCAACCGGAAGGAAGTTCCATCATGCCCGACCGCATCCCGGCCGATGCCCGGCTCTGCCCGGCCTGCTACGGCTTCGCCACCGTCCACGTGACCACCGGCCACCGCTATCCGGACGGCTCCCGCGTCACGATTCCCGCCGACTGCCCGGCCTGCTGGGGTCACGGATACGCCCCCGCCTGGCTCGCCACCACCGCGGCCGGGAGGTGAGCGCGATGGCTCTCCTGGACTGGCGCTCGCCGAAGCATTTCAACCACTCCGGCGACTGCGCGTGCTCCCTCTGCGGCAAGTCCACCCCGCTCCGCTCCCACCAGGGCGAACCCGTCCACAAGGTGTGTGCGGAGGACTGGAACGACCGCCACCCCGACGACTCCTCACGCTTCTACTCCGACCCCCACGGGAAGGACAAGGGGGGCGACCACGCATGACCGACACCGCCACCTTGGCGGGTCTCGACTCGGCCACCCTCACCGACGTGCTGAGGGTGGCCGGTGCCGACGACTTCGACCGCTGGCACGAACAGATCCGGCGTACCGGCGGCTGCTCCGACCCGATCCGCCTCACTGGCGCCACCAAGACCATCGACCCGGCCACCAAGACCGTCCTGCACGCCTACACCACCGAGCACGAACCAGGCGGCACACTCCGGCTGGCCTGCGGGAACCGCCGTGCCTCGCGCTGCCCGTCCTGCGCCTGGACCTACGCCGGAGACACCTACCACCTGATCCGCGCCGGACTGGTCGGCGACCCGGCCAAGGGCACCCCGCACACCGTGCGCGACCACCCCCGCGTCTTCACCACCCTCACCGCACCCTCGTTCGGCCCGGTCCACAACCGCCCCGGCAACCGGCCCTGCCGCTGCGGCACCCACCACGAGGAAGACGCCCCGGAACTCGGCACCGCACTCGACCCGGCCACCTACGACTACACGGGTGCGGTGCTGTGGAACAACCACGCCTCCGAGCTGTGGCGCTACTTCACGATCTACCTCCGCCGGGAGATCGCCCGCCGCGCCGGACTCACGCAGAAGGATGCCCGCGAACAGTCCCGGCTCTCCTTCGGCAAGGTGGCCGAGTACCAGAAGCGCGGAGCCGTCCACTTCCACGCCGTGATCCGCTTCGACGGACCCGAAGGACCCGACTCCCCGCCCCCGGCCTGGGCCACCCTGGGACTGCTCACGAACGCCATCCACGCGGCGGCTGCCCGTGTCGCGGTCGACGTCCCGGCAGCCGGGGATCACCCCGCCCGGACGCTGCGGTGGGGCACTCAGCTCGACGTGCAGCCCATCGGCGCGTTCGGCCACGGGGAAGACCTCACCGAACAGGCCGTGGCCTCCTACGTCGCCAAGTACGCCACCAAGGCGGCCGAGACCACCGGCACCGTGGACCGCCGCGTCGGCAACAAGGAAGCGCTCATCCTCCTCGGCGTCCCCGACCACCCGCGTCGGCTCATCGAAGCCTGCCTTGACCTGCATGCCGCCTACCCAGGCCGCAAGCTCCTCGACTGGGCGCACATGCTCGGCTTCCGGGGCCACTTCTCCACCAAGTCCCGCCGCTACTCCACCACCCTTGGCGCCCTCCGACAGGTTCGGGCCGACTACCGCGCGGCCCAGCAACGCACCGCACTGGGCTTACCCGACCCCGACGACTATCCGGAGGCGACCACGCTCACCCTGGCCCACTGGACCTACGCAGGTCACGGACACACCCCCGGCGAATCCTGGCTCGCCGCCAACATCGCCCGCGACCTCAAGACCAACCGCGAGACCGCACGCGAAGCACTGGCAGACCTGGACGACTCCACCGAGGGGGACTGGTGACCATGGACCGACTCTTGACCGTTCAGCAGGTGGCCGAACTCCTCGGCACCACCGTTCGCTTTCCCCGACGACTGATCGAAGAACGGCGCATCGAGTTCGTCAAGGTTGGACGCCACGTGCGCATCCCCGTTCGGGCCCTGGAGGCGTTCGTGCGCGGGAACACCGTGGAACCGGTCGTCATGCGGCCGACGGGCTTCAGGAGGGCTGCCTAATGGCTGGCAAGCGCAAGTCGCGACGTGGCTTCGGCCGGGTGCGCAAGCTGCCGTCGGGGCGTTTCCAAGCGCGCTACCCGGGGCCTGATGGGGTGCTCCGCCCTGCTGATCGCACGTTCGCCACGATGACGGATGCCGGTCGCTGGCTCGATAAGAAGCGCATCGAGATTGATGAGGGGCGGTGGCTCGACCCTGCCGAAGGGCAGACGACCGTACGTGACTGGTCGGCGCGCTGGCTCGCTGCGGTGTCTCCGCAGCTCAAGCATAAGACGCAAGCCTCGTACCGGTCGCTAGTCAACTCGCTGATCAATCCCGCGCTCGGGGATCGGGAACTGTCGGGCCTGCGGCCGATCACTGTCGCCGAATGGGTCGGCTCGATGCGGACCCGGGGGCTGAGCGCTTCCCGCATTCGGCAGGCCTACCGAGTGCTCTCGCAGATCATGCGGGCGGCAGTCGAGAACGACATGATCCCGCAAACGCCATGCCGGGGCGTGCGGCTGCCCAGGATGCCGCAGACCGAGCCCCACATCCTGACCCCACTCGAAGCGTCCCGGATCGTGCGCAGTGCGACCAAGCCGCATGACCTGCTGATCGCGGTTCTTGCGTATGCGGGCCTGCGGGTCGGGGAGGCGTTCGCGCTCCGACGCTCGGACATCGACGTGTCCGGCGGCTTCGTGCTCGTGGATGAGAACCTGGCGGAAGCGAATGGCACGCTCGTCTTCGACACTCCCAAGTCCCATCAGAAGCGGTTCATCCGCCTCGGTCGCACTCTCGCCAAGCAGCTCGGCGCGTACCTGGAAACGTTGCCCGGTGGCGATGACGCGTTGCTGTTCACCACGCCAGGTGGCAAGCCCCTGCGCTACAACCAGTGGCGCAAGGCGTACTTCGACCCTGCTGTGTCGGCAGCCGGGCTCACCGACGTGACTCCGCATGATCTCCGGGCTTCGCACGGGACTTGGGTCGCTGACAAGTATGGTGTGATGACCGCTGCGCACCGGCTTGGCCACTCGAACGCAAGCGTCACGACCCGGCACTACGCCCGACCGGTTGCCGGTCGCGATGACCAGGTGGCTGAAGCGGCGGACTCCTGGCTTAGCGGGCACGATCATGAGCCGGGGGCACGTAGCGGGCACGATGACGATGACGACGGCTCCTCCGGGGCGCCCGTACACGCCTGACCTGCTGCGGGGCGCTCACTACCCTTGATCGGCGAGAGATCTTGAAAACCGTCGTGGCAGCGATGTCACCGTGGGTTCAAATCCCACACCCACCGCTGAAGAAGCTGAAGAACGGCCCCTGACCAGGTAGTTGGTCAGGGGCCGTTGTGCTGTGCCCGAGCAGAAGTGGGCACTACGCGCGCGTGCCCGGGGTCAGGCGGGCGGCCGAGGCGAGGGTGGAGCGGGCCTCGGTGAGGGTGAGGCCGGAGTGGAGGGCGGCTTCGGTGAGGGCGGGGGCGAGGGTTTCGCCGAGGCCGTTCTCGTAGGCCCGGCAGGCGGCCCAGAAGAGGCGGGTGTTGCGCTGGCCCTCCCGGGCGGTGCGGACGAATTCCACCAGGCCCTGGCCTTGGGCGTACGTACCGGACGACCGCGCCGTGGCCGGCGGGGGCCTTCGGGGGCGGCGGACCAGCAGGGCCAGGAGGGTGGGCGGGCAGGGGGCTGCCGGGAGGTGGGCGGTGCCGGGGGCCAGTCGGTAGATGCCGTGGGTGGTGAGGGAGCCGGGGCCGACCAGGTAGCCGCCGGTGCCGCGGATGTCGATGCCGGGGGCCAGGCGGCTCGCGGAGTTGGCGATGTCGGTGCCGGGCGGTCCGGTGAGCCAGAGGTGGCGGCCGCCCGAGGGGGTGAGGACGGTGACCGTGGGCGGGAGCGTGAAGTGGTGCTCGCGGCCCAGGCGTTCGAGGGAGGTGACGGGGTCGTCGCCGTGTTTGGTGTCGAGGTCGATGCCGATGAGGTGGTGCGGGGGGCGGCCGCAGGCGATGCCGTAGCCGGTGGCCCGGGGGGCCGCGGCGAACAGGGCGCGGACCACGGCCGGATCGGTCGAGGCGTCGTACACGCCGTGGCCGGGGAGGCCGCACTCGCCGCGGCAGGGCGGGTCGGCGGCGGCAGGGCCCCCGTCCTGGTGCGGGGAGCGCAGCGCCGGGAGTTTGGTGCGGGACAGGGGGATCACGGGGAGGCCGCGCTCCGCCGCGGAGAGGGCGTGCGCGAGGGCCAGGGTGGCGGTGAGCCGGTCTGGAGTGGCCATACTCCATAGTCGTACGAATGTTCGAACAAGGGAAGTGGGGAAAGTTGGCCGAAAATCTGCCGGAACGCTTCCTCGTATGGGGCTACTGGGTTTCGTGGGCTATTTGGCCCTGACCTTGCTGGTTTGGGGTGAGGTTGGGGGTTTATCGACAAAACCTCACGCTTGAGCGTGAATAAGGGCGTGGTGGGTGGTTCGCCGGGGATTCGGTGGGCAACTCTGGTGCTGCGACGTCGTCACCAGCACCGAGGCAGCCGGCCAACTTCCTCGGAACAAGCCGTAATTACAGTTCCTGGAGGAATTGACCATGCGTAATGCCCGTATCTTCGCCGCTGTTGCCGCTCTCCCCCTGGCCGCCGCCCTCTTCACGGGTGTCGCCACCGCTGACAACGGCTCCTTCGCGGACGACGGCTCCAACGCGGCTGTCGCCACGATCAACGGAAGCGGCGTGGGCGGTACGAACAACGGCAACTCCACCACCACCCAGCAGGTCGCCAACGGCGCCGGTGCTTCGAACCAGAGCAACAACGCCAGCGTGAACGGCTCCGGCTTCACGTCGATCAACCAGGGCAACGAGAACGTCGCGGTGAACTTCTCCGAGCTCTGGTAGTTCGCGCGACCCGCTAGGGGTCTGTGCTGCGGGGTGAACGACTGCCTGTACGGCGGTGCTTCGGCGCCGCCGTACAGGCATTTCTGCGTAGGGGCGGGGCTGGAGCGGTTCCGGGCGGGCGGCTGCCGCAGCTTCTGTCGGTGACCTTGACAGGGCCGCCGAATCTGACGGACAGTCAGAAACCTTGTTGCGTACGTTCACTCGTACGACTGGGCCGCGTACGTCTCCCCGTACGCCCGGGCAACCCGTCGGAGGACCCCGCCGTGCACCTCGCACCGACCGGGCGCCAGCAGCGGCTGCGCGCCGAACTCCGCTCGTACTTCCGTGATGTGATGCCGGGCGGAGTGCCCGAGGACCCCGACGGCCGGCGGGAACTGCTGCGGCGGATCGGCCGCGACGGGATGCTCGGGATCGGCTGGCCCAAGGAGTACGGGGGCCAGGGGCGCGGCCCCGACGAGCAGTTCGTCTTCTTCGACGAGGCGTACCGGGCGGGCGCACCCGTCTCGATGGTCACTCTGAACACCGTCGGCCCGACCCTGATGAAGTACGGCACCCAAGAGCAGCGGGACTACTTCCTGCCGAGGATCCTGCGCGGCGAACTCGTCTTCGCCATCGGGTACAGCGAGCCCTCGGCGGGCACCGACCTCGCCTCGCTGCGGACGCGGGCGGTGCGCACGGAGGGTGAGCGGCCGGGTGACTGGCTGATCGACGGGCAGAAGATCTTCACCAGCAACGCCCAGAACGCGGACTGGATCTGGCTCGCCTGCCGGACGGACACCGAGGCCCCGAAGCACCAGGGAATATCGATCCTGCTGGTGCCGACGGACGCCCCCGGCTTCTCCTGGACGCCGATCGAGACGGTGGGCGGGCTGACCACCACGGCTACGTACTACGACGGGATCCGGGTGCCGGCCGGGAACCTCGTGGGGGAGGAGAACGGCGGCTGGGGGCTGATCACCAACCAGCTCAACCACGAGCGCGTCGCGCTGGCCGCGATCGGCATGCAGGCCGAGGACGCGTTCGCCGAGGCGCTTGAGCATGCCCGGACCGTGGACCCGGTATCAGGTGAAAGGCCAGGTGACAGGCCTTGGGTGCGGGCCCGGCTGGCCGAGGCGCACGCCCGGCTGGCGGCGGTGCGGCTGTTGAACTGGCGTCTGGTCGGGGACGTGGGGGCGGGGACGCTGGCGCCGGGGGACGCGAGCGGCGTGAAGTTCGTGGGCACCGAAAGCGCGGTCGCGGTCTACCAGTTGTGCCAGGAGGTCGTCGGTGACTCGGGGCTGGTGCGGGCCGGTTCGCCGGGGGTGTTCGGCGACGGCGAGCTGGAGCGGATGAACCGGGCCGCGCAGATCAACACCTTCGGGGGCGGGGTGAGCGAGGTGCAACGGGAGATCGTGGCGACGATGCGGCTCGGGATGCGGAGGGGGAAGCGGTGACGGGTGAGGCGAGGAACGCGGTGGGCGAAAAATTGGTTACGGAAAGTGACGGGATCGGGGAGCAGGGGGGCTTCCTCGCCCGTTTGAAAAGGTACGAGGGGCAGGCGGCGGCCACCTCGGCAGTGGGCAAGGACCTGGTCAACGAGCCGATGATCAGGCACTGGTGCGAAGCGATGGGAGACACCAGTCCGGCATACGAAGGGCCGGACGCGATAGCTCCGCCGACCATGCTCCAAGCCTGGACGATGGGCGGATTGTCCGGGCACGGGCCGGGCGTGGGCCGCGCGTCGGCGTACGACGAACTGTTGGCCCTGCTGGACGGCGCGGGGTGCACCTCGGTGGTCGCCACCGACTGCGAGCAGGAGTACGTACGGGACTTGCGGCCCGGTGAGCGGATCACCTTCGACGCGGTGATCGAGTCGGTCTCGGGGCGCAAGACGACCAAGTTGGGCGCCGGGCACTTCGTCACGACGCGGATGGAGGTGTACGGCGACGGGAAGCCGGCGGGGACGCACCGCTTCCGGATCCTCAAGTACGCCCCCGCCGCGAAGGGCGGCCGGGCTGCCACGAGCAGAACTCAACAGGGTGTCGCGGACAGGGACCAGGCGGCGCTGCGGCCCCGGCCGGTGGTCAACCGGGACAACGCGGGCTTCTGGGAAGGGGTTTCCGCACACCGGCTGCTGATCCAGCGGTGCACGGACGAGAAGTGCGGGACGCTGCGCTTCCCGTGGCTGCCCGGGTGCAACGCGTGCGGCTCGGCCGGGTGGGACACGGTCGAGGCAAGTGGCGAGGGGACCGTCTTCTCGTACGTGGTGATGCACTACCCGGCCTTCCCCGCCTTCGACCCGCCGTACGCGGTGGCGCTGATCGAGCTGGCGGAGGGCGTGCGGATGCTCGGCAACGTGGTCGGGGTGCCGCACGACGAGGTGCGGATCGGGATGCGGGTGCGGGCGGAGTTCCAGCGGTTCGACGCGGAGCTGGAGCTTGCGGTGTTCCGTGTCGAGGGTGAGGGGTGAGGGGCGGCATGGACTTCACTCCGAGCGAGGAGCAGGAGGCCGCGCGGGACCTGGCGGCGCGGATCTTCGGCGATCTTTCGACGCACGAGCGGCTGACGGCGGCCGGGACCGGCACGGACACCGAACTGTGGAAGCGGCTGGGCGAGGCCGGACTGCTCGAAGCGGTCGAGGAGGTCGGTCTGCTGGGACTCGTACTGCTGTTGGAGGAGCAGGGGAGGACCACCGCGCAGGTGCCGTTCGCGGCCACGAGTGTGTACGGACTGCTCGCACTGAGTGCGTACGGGACCGAAAAACAGCGGGAGTTGCTGCTTCCCGGACTCCGAAACGGGTCCGCGGTGGCCGTAGGTGCCTTTTCAGCCACCGGCGCGGGGTCCGTACGGGCGGAAACCGGGGCGGAGGGCGGTGCGGAGTCGGACGTGTGTGCGTTGTCGGGGACCGTTCCGGTGGTGCCGTGGCTGCGTGAAGCTACCCATGTGGTGGTGCCGGACGCGGACCGGGCGTTGTGGGTCGTACGTACGGGAGACGCGGGCGTCGGTGTCGAGCCGGTCGAAACCACCGCGCCCTGGGCGGCCGGGCGGCTCACGCTCACCGGTGCTCGGGGCGAGCGGCTCGGCGGGCCGGGTCCGGCGGCGTACGAGCGGGTGAGGGGGGCGGCGCGGATCGCCTTCGCCGGGCTCCAGGCCGGGGTGTGCGCGGGGTCGGTGGCGCGGGCCGCCGAGTACACCTCGGAGCGGGAGCAGTTCGGGCGTCCGCTGTCGACGAAGCAGGGCGTCCAGCTGCGGGCGGCGGAGGCGCACATGGACACCGAGGCGATCCGGGTCACGGCGTACGAGGCGGCCTGGCGGTACGACGAGGCTCTTCCCTGGGGGACGCACGCGTTGACCGCCGCCTGGTGGGCTTCGGAGGCGGGCCGGCGAGTGGTGCACGCCGGGCAGCATCTGCACGGCGGGACGGGGGCCGACCTGGAGCACCCGGTGCACCGGCACTTCCTGTGGGGGCGGCAGATCGACGCGTATCTGGGGGGTTCGGGACAAGTGATGGAAGAACTCGGTGAGTTGCTCGTGAAGGAGGGGAGCGAGGGATGAGGGCCGGTGAGGAACTGCCGCCGCTGGAGATCGCGGTGACCCGCACCTTGATCGTTGCCGGGGCGATCGCCTCCCGGGACTACCAGGACGTGCACCACGATGCTCAGGCCGCACGGGAGAAGGGTTCGCCGGACATCTTCATGAACATCCTGACGACCAACGGCCTGGTCGGAAGGTACGTGACCGACAGCCTCGGCCCCGGGGCGCGGCTGCGCGCGGTGAGGATCAGGCTCGGGGCGCCCAACTACCCGGGGGACACGATGGTGCTGCGCGGCACGGTGGAAGCGGTCGACGGGGCGACGGGCGCCGCCGAGATCCGGATCGTCGGGGCCAACGGCATCGGGAACCACGTCACCGGCACGGTGAAGGTCGCCTTCGAGGCCGGGGCCGAAGGCGAGTCCGCTGCCGCAGGGGTCTCCCTCCAGGACGGGGATCCGGCATGAGTGTGCGCAGGGCAGACACGCTCGGCGGGAAGGCGGCCATCGCGGGCATCGGGGCGACCGAGTTCTCCAAGGACTCCGGGCGCAGCGAGCTGAAGCTGGCGGTGGAGGCGGTGCACGCCGCACTCGACGACGCCGGGCTCGCCCCGTCCGACGTCGACGGCATGGTCACCTTCACCATGGACACCAGCCCGGAGATCACCGTTGCCCAGGCGGCGGGCATCGGCGAGCTGTCCTTCTTCTCCCGGATCCACTACGGGGGCGGTGCGGCGTGTGCGACGGTGCAGCAGGCGGCGCTGGCGGTGGCGTCCGGGGTGGCCGAAGTGGTGGTCTGCTACCGGGCGTTCAACGAGAGGTCGGGGCGCAGGTTCGGTTCCGGGGTACAGCGGCGGGAGCCCTCGGCGGAGGGGGCGGCGCTGGGCTGGGCGCTGCCGGTCGGGCTGTTGACGCCCGCGTCGTGGGTGGCGATGGCGGCGCAGCGCTATCTGCACGCGTACGGGCTGACCCCGGAGGCGTTCGGGCACGTCGCGGTGACCGACCGGCGGCATGCGGCGCGCAATCCGGCCGCGTACTTCTACCGGAAGCCGATCACGCTGGCCGAGCACGCCGCCTCGCGCTGGATAGTGGAGCCGCTGCGGCTGCTCGACTGCTGTCAGGAGACCGACGGCGGGCAGGCGATCGTGGTGACGACGGCCGAGCGCGCCCGGGACCTCGCGCAGCCGCCCGCGGTGATCGTCGCCGCCGCTCAGGGCGCCGGGCGCGGGCAGGAGCAGATGACCGGCTTCTACCGGGACGACCTCACCGGGCTGCCGGAAATGGGTCTGGTGGCTCGGCAGTTGTGGCGTACGTCGGGGCTGTCGCCGAGTGAGGTCGACGTGGGGATCATCTACGACCACTTCACGCCGTTCGTGCTGATGCAGCTGGAGGAGTTCGGGTTCTGCGAACCGGGTGAGGCAGCGGACTTCGTGGCCGAGGACGTGCTGCCGCTCAACACGCACGGGGGGCAGCTCGGGGAGGCGTATCTGCACGGGATGAACGGGATCGCGGAGGGCGTCCGGCAGATCCGGGGCACTTCGGTCAATCAGGTGCCGGGCGCCACGCGGACGTTGGTGACGGCGGGGACCGGAGTACCCACATCCGGGTTGATCCTGGGGGCGGATGGCTGACCGTCCCGGCGTGCGTCGTGGACTCGGGTGAAGAATGACCGTTAGCTCAGCGTATGTACCGAATGAGATTTTCTGCGTATGTACGAAAATGGTCTCCCGGCCGGGCCCTCGGGCTCGCGGGGGCGCTGGTCGCCGTGTGCACCGCGCTGGTGATGCCCGCCGAGGCCTCGTCCGGGGACGCCCGGCCCCCGGCGGCGGGCCCTCCGGCGGCCGGTGCCACCGACGTCTCGGCCACCGACCTCTCGGCCACCGACCTCTCGGCCGCCGGACCGGCCGGGGGAGGGGCCGGTGCCGGGCGGGCCAGGCCCGTGCACTTCAACGGCTGGGCCTTCGACACCTGTGAAGCCCCGTCGCTCGCCACCATGAGGGCCTGGCGGCGCGCCTCCGGGTACCGGGCCGTCGGCGTCTACTTCGGCGGGCGGGCACGCGGCTGTCCGCGCCAGAAGAACCTGAACAAGCAGTGGATCAAGCAGGTCGATCGGATGGGCTGGTTCCTGCTCCCGGTGTACGTCGGCTCCCAGTCGCCCTGCATGAAGGAGAACCACAAGCGCCGCTATGCCATCGGCGGCCGTCCGTGGCAGCAGGGCGTCGCCGAGGCGCGGGACGCGGTACGGCGGGCCAGGTGGCACGGGATGATCCCCGGCAGCACCCTCTACCTCGACATGGAGGGGTACGACATCGGGAACAAGCCCTGCGCGAAACGCACCCTGACCTTCGTACAGGGCTGGAACCGGGAGCTCCGCCGCCACCGCTACTTCCCCGGTTTCTACAGCTCCTCCTCGACGGGCGTGCGCCACATGGAGTGGGCGCGGCAGGTGCGGGCCGGTGACCTGCCGGCCGTCATCTGGTTCGCCCGCTGGGGCGTGCGGCCGTCGGTGCACCACGAGCCGTCCCTGCACCGGCGCGCCTGGACACCGCATCGCCGTATCCACCAGTACGCGGGCAACGTGCGCGAGACGCACGGCGGCCACCGGCTGAACATCGACCGCAACCGGGTCGACGCGCTGGTGGCCCGCACCTGGGAGTGAACCCCCGCGTGGCATCCCGGCCGCCTCGGCCGCCCCGACCCCGCCGCCCCGACCCCGCCGCCCCGACCCCGCCGCCCCGACCCCGATGCCCCGACCCTGATACCCCCCGGGCCCCCCTCCACCTTCAGGAGGTGGGGCTCGCCCCACCTCTACAACCTGAGGCGGACATGTCTTCGGGACCTGGGGCCGATCCATGGGGCAGCCGTCGCTTCTAGCGTGGAACACATGACCACGCCTGTCTGCACCAGCGCATCCAAGGCCGCTACCGGGCACGCCGGGCACGCCGCCTCCTTCACCGGATACCCGTCGTTCTCCAGCTACGTCCGGGCCCGCGGGCCCGTCCTGCTGCGTACCGCGCGCTCGCTGACCGCGAACGCGTGCGATGCCGAGGACCTGCTGCAGACCGCGCTCACCAAGACGTACGTCGCCTGGGAACGCATCGAGGACCACCGCGCCCTCGACGGCTACGTCCGCCGGGCACTGCTCAACACGCGCACCTCGCAGTGGCGCAAGCGCAAGGTCGACGAGTTCGCCTGCGAGGACCTGCCCGAGCCGAGCATCCCGGGGTCCACCGCCCCGCCCGCCCCTGACCCCGCCGATCAGCAGGTGCTGCACGACGCGATGTGGCGCGCGATCATGAAGCTCCCCGACCGGCAGCGCGCCATGGTCGTCCTCAGGTACTACGAGGACCTCAGCGAGGTGCAGACGGCCGAGGTGCTCGGTGTCTCCGTCGGTACGGTCAAGAGCGCCGTCTCCCGCGCGCTGGGCAAGCTCCGCGAGGACCCGGAGCTGATCCCGGCCCGCTGACCGGCGAAGATCCCGCTCCTTTTGGTTACTCCCAGGTAGTGACATACCGCCGGGTACGTGCGCAGAATCGGCCAGACACGCACTGGCGAGCGACGACCAGTGCCACGTGCCACATCGCGCGCCCACCGGGAGGACGCCGTGCTCAGTACCATGCAGGACGTATCGCTGACCGTGACCCGCATCCTGAAGCACGGGATGACCATCCATGGGAAGTCACAGGTCACGACGTGGACCGGTGAGGCCGAGCCGCAGCGCCGCAGCTTCGCCGAGGTCGGCGAGCGCGCCACCCGCCTCGCCAACGCCCTGCGCGACGAACTCGGTGTCGTGGGCGACCAGCGTG
The DNA here is from genome assembly GCF_055579625.1 of Streptomyces sp. NPDC032721. Lineage (NCBI taxonomy): Bacteria > Bacillati > Actinomycetota > Actinomycetes > Kitasatosporales > Streptomycetaceae > Streptomyces > Streptomyces sp. NPDC032721. The sequence continues at coordinate 280,782 of NZ_JBVIMX010000004.1, forward strand.
TCGCCACCCTCATGTGGAACAACAGCGAGCACGTCGAGGCGTACTTCGCGATCCCCTCCATGGGCGCGGTCCTGCACACCCTCAACCTGCGGCTTCCCGCCGAGCAGCTGATCTGGATCGTCAACCACGCCGCCGACCGCGTGGTGATGGTCAATGGCTCGCTACTCCCCCTCCTCGCCCCGCTCCTCCCCCACCTGCCCACCATCGAGCACGTGGTCGTGGCAGGTCCCGGCGACCGCTCGCTGCTGGCGGGCTGCACGCCCCGCGTCCACGAGTACGAGGAGCTGATCGCGGACCGCCCGACCACCTTCGACTGGCCGGACATCGACGAGCGCAGTGCCGCCGCCCTCTGCTACACCTCGGGCACCACCGGCGACCCCAAGGGCGTCGCGTACTCGCACCGCTCGATCTACTTGCACTCCATGCAGGTCAACATGGCCGAATCGATGGGCCTGACCGACAAGGACACCACCCTCGTCGTGGTCCCGCAGTTCCATGTGAACGCCTGGGGCCTGCCGCACGCCACCTTCATGACCGGCATCAACATGTTGATGCCCGACCGCTTCCTGCAGCCCGCCCCGCTCGCCGAGATGATCGAGCGCGAGCGCCCCACGCACGCCGCGGCCGTCCCCACCATCTGGCAGGGCCTGCTTGCCGAGGTCACCGCGAACCCGCGCGACCTCAGCTCGATGTCCCAGGTCACCATCGGCGGCGCGGCCTGCCCGCCGGCCCTGATGGAGGCGTACGACAGGCTCGGCGTCCGGCTCTGTCACGCCTGGGGCATGACCGAGACCTCCCCGCTGGGCACCATGGCGCACCCGCCCGCCGGGCTCACCGCCGAGCAGGAGTGGCCCTACCGCGTCACTCAGGGCCGCCTTCCGGCGAGCGTCGAGGCGCGGCTGTCCGGCCCGTCCGGCGAGGAACTGCCGTGGGACGGCGAGTCCGCCGGTGAGCTGGAGGTGCGCGGCCCGTGGATCGGCGGCTCGTACTACGGCGGCGCGGGCGGCGAGGACTTCCGCCCCGACGACAAGTTCAGCGAGGACGGCTGGCTGAAGACCGGCGACGTCGGCGTGATCAGCGCCGAAGGATTCCTCACGCTCACCGACCGGGCGAAGGACGTCATCAAGTCCGGTGGTGAGTGGATCTCCAGCGTCGACCTGGAGAACGCCCTGATGGCCCACCCCGAGGTCGCCGAGGCCGCGGTCGTGGCCGTTCCGGACGACAGGTGGGGCGAGCGCCCGCTGGCCACCGTCGTGCTCAAGGAGGGCGCCACGGCGAGCTATGCCGACCTGCGTGACTTCCTGGCCGGGTCGGTCGCCAAGTGGCAGCTGCCGGAGCGCTGGGCGCTGGTCCCGGCGGTGCCGAAGACGAGCGTCGGCAAGTTCGACAAGAAGGTGATCCGCAAGAGCTACGCGGACGGGGAGCTGGACGTCACCGAGCTGTAGGACGCCCTACGCAAGGGGCCGGGGCGGGGGGGGGGGGGGGGGAAAAACACCAACCCCCCCCCTCCGTTTTCCCCCCCCACCCACACCCCCCCCCCCCCCCCCCCCCCCCCCCCCCCCCCCCCCCCCCCCCCCCCCACCCCACCCCCCCCCCCCCCCCCCCCCCCCCCCCCCCCCCCCCCCCCCCACGCTCCTGGAGGCTGTTGCTGTCTCGCTGAGGGCGTTCTACGCCGGCGCTGCGGGCGTCTGGGCCGCAGTATCGACGAGGGCGTCGAGTTCTTCGTCGCTGAGCGCAACGAAAGCGGAGGCCGGAACGCGTGCGACATCCGCCTCGTAGCCGACCTGCCGGAGGCCCTGCTTGAGCGACCGGGCTTCGTACGGTGACAGGACGTACTTGCTCTCCAACCGATCGGCGAGCGCCGTGACTCGGTAGATCCACTCGTGGCCAACTTCATGCGCGGACATCGTCTCGTCCTTTCGCCCACGGTGATGAGCGCGCGGAGCACACCACCAGGTTCTGTTTCGTTCGTGGGTCGCGCCGGGCGCGGCCTCGCGGGGGAGGCCGCGCCGTGGGCGCAGCGGTGGGGGCCACTGCCCGGGTCAGCGTCAGCGGCGCCTGCGGAAGAACGAGCGTCGGGCGGGTCGCGGCCGTGTCGAGGGAGGCGTCTGCCCGGCCAGCTCGTAGACAGCGTCGTGGAGCTGAGGGTGGGACGGGAGGGCCCAGTGGCCGAGCGCCGTGTGGACTTCCTCCAGGGCGGTGCGGGGGTTCGTGCCCAGGAGCGTGCTGTAGGCGGCCGCGATGGCGGGGGTGCGCGAGCGTCCCGCGACGCAGTGGAGGAGGACTCGCTTGCCTTCCTGGCGGAGGCGGAGGACCTGTCGTGCCGCCTGGTCGACGACGTAGTGGAGGTTGGGGTTCTCGCCCTCCTTGTCGATGAGCCAAACGCGGACGTGCTCGGCGTCGATCTGGGGGAAGACCGGTGACTGCCCGACGCGGCACAGAGAGACGACCGCGTCGACCGGCGGTTGGCCGACGTACTCGGTCAGGGGAAGGTTCCCGAGGCGGACGCCGGGGTCGGCGGGGTGGTATACGACGAAGGCTTTTCCGGCGTAGGCCGGGATCTTGACCCGTGGGGCCGAGGGCCAGCCGTCCGCGTCGTCCAGGCCCTTGCGAGCGGTCAGGACGGCCAGGCGGACGAGTTCGGCGCCGCGCAGCTTGGGCCAGCCGTTCACAGCCTGCTGCCAGGCGAGCGGGATGGCCGAGACGCCCCAGCGGGCGCCCAGGAGGGCGCCCGCGATCGCGGCCACGGTGTCCGTGTCGTTGCCCGCCCGGACGGCCGCCTCGGTGGCGAGCTGGAAGTGCTGGGCGGGGAACGACCCGCGTTCCGGTGCCAGCTCGGGAACCGGGGTGCGGGTGATGGCGGACCACGCGGCCTGGAGGGCGGTGACGACGTACCCGTTGCGCGCCCAGTGGTGCGGCGGGTTCTCCTCGGCCTCGTCCAGCCTCGCGTGCCAGATCTCCTGCCGGTGCCCGGGGAGCAGCGTGATGCCCTCGCGAACGCCGTCAAAGGTTCCCTCCAGCACGGCGGTCCGAATGCCGGAGCACCAAAGGATGCACGCCTCGATGCACTCGGGGTCACTGTGGGTGAGGGAGCTGACCACGGTGGCGGCCCGGACCATCCCCTCGACATCGTCCAGGTAGGCGAGGGCGACGATGCCGGTCCTCATGAGGGATCCGTTGCCCGCGCTGAACTCGGTCCGGGTGGTGTAGGCGTCGGCTTCCGCCAGCATGGCCTGTGCGGGCGTGCCCGTCCTGTGCCTCTTGGCGGCGCCGAGCACGGTCCGGGTCTGGTTGCCGATGTCGCTCGCGCCCCCGTCACGCCACTGGTGGAAGTTGCGGGCGATCTGGTCGAGCGCGCTCGGGCTGGTGAGGTCGGCGCCGGTGGATGCCACGGCGGCGATGCACACGTGCATCTGGGTGTCGTCGGAGTACTCGCCGGGCTCGTAGGGGCCCAGGCCTCCACCGATCATGGCGGGCCGCTCGTCAGCGCGCAGTCGGCGGGAGAACTCGTAGGGGACGCCCAGGGCGTCACCGCATGCGGCGCCGAGAAGGACGCCGGCGGCCCGGTCGGTGGCGGGGGCGCTCAGCGGGTGGGCCGTCCCGGTCAGGGGGGCGGTTTCGATGTCAACGAGCTTGCTCTGCACGGGTGTTCTCCCGACGTCATGTCCTGCGTGCGTGGTCTGAGGAAGGCGGACGCGGGGAGCGCGGCGTCAACTCGCCCGGCGCTCAAACCCGCTGTCGCTACGTCAGAGTGACACGGTCAACCCGATCTCGTCAACACGACGATTAGCGTTGCGTATTTCTCTTTCAATGTGTACTTTGGTTGCTGTCGGAGGCGCCCCGAACCGTCCGGGTGGCGCGCTCCGTTCCCCCATCTCCAGCCCGCGCCCTGGATGCCACCGGTTCTCGGCCTGGCACCGAAGTAGGCGTTGAATCAAGGGAGTTACTTCATGAACAAGGCCCAGCTCATCGAAGCGATCGCGGACAAGATGGGCGGTCGCCAGCAGGCCACCGACGCCGTCGAGCACGTCCTCGACGCCATCGTCCGCGCCGTCGTCGCCGGAGACCGGGTGTCCGTCACCGGATTCGGCTCGTTCGAGAAGGTCGACCGTCCGGCCCGCTACGCCCGCAACCCCCAGACCGGCGAGCGGGTGCGGGTCAAGAAGACCTCCGTCCCTCGCTTCCGGCCCGGGCAGGGCTTCAAGGACCTGGTCAGCGGTACCAAGAAGCTCCCCAAGGGCGGCGAGACCTCCGTGAGGAAGGCCGCCAAGGGAAGTCTCACCGGCGGCGGCGCTGAGGCGAAGGAGGCCAAGAAGGCCGCACCGCAGTCCCTCGCCAAGACCGCCGCCTAGAAGTCGTTCGCTGAACCGTCACCGGGGCTTTGCCCCGGTCCCGTTCGACGGCCGGGCGCCGCTGCGCCCGGCCGAACTGGAGAGACCTGATGAGATACCTCGTGATCGACGGCGCTCGCGTCGTCTCCGCCCATCCGAACCTGCCCTCGGCCCGTTCAACGGAGGCGCAGGGGCCAGGGCAGAGCACCGAGCCCGGCCCGCTGCTGGACGGTGAACCGGCGTGGTGGGAGCGGACGCGAAGTAACGCCGATGCGAGGGAGCTCGGCATCCTCCGGACGGACGCGACCGAGCTCGGCATCCGCTTCGAACTGCGCGCCTGCCAGGCGCCGGCGGGCTCCTGCCGCCACGCGCCCTGCGGCACCTACACCACGTGGGCTGTGAGCCGCTGGTATGGGCTCCTCAGCGAGTTCGCCTCGTACGTGCCCCTGTCGTGGATCTGGGCCGGCCACCGCGACGGCGACCCCCGGGGCGATGTCCCGCGATTCCTCGCCGAGGGGCAAGCCCTCGTCGACCGTCTGGCGGCAGACATGCGGGCACCGCTGCGGGCCGTCCAAGAGCCGCCGGCCGACGCCCGGACACTGGACGAGCGGGCGCAGGCCGCTCACGCCCTGGTGGTGCGGTTCTTGGCGAGGCACTTCGGTCCCGCCCCCAGTCCGCAGACCGTCACGGTCTGTCCGGTCATTCACGGCCAGGACCTGCATCTGAGGCTGAGCCCCACCGTTTCGGGGGACCGGCCCATTTGCGGCACCGCCTTGTCCGGCTGTGGAGCCGATAGCACCAGCACCGAGTCGGACGCGCGCCCCTGTGACCGGTGCTTCGGGCGTATCCCCATCGTCCCGCCTCCAGTCCTCACCGCCGCCGAGCACGCGGCGTGGACCGCGTACATCGATCGGTCCGGCTCGTAGCCGGCGGATCCAGGAAGGAGTCAACCTCGTGTCCGAGGCGCCGTCCGTTCTTGCCGGCCCGTCCAAGCAGCAGGCGCTGCGCCTGCTGCGGCGCAGGTCCTTCACCGCCGGCTACCTGGAGCAAGTGATCGACCTTGCCGTACGAGAGGTGGTCCGCAGCCAGTTCGACGAACCCGACGAGCGCGAAGCGGCCCTGATCCATCAGCGGCTGACCCGCTACGCCGCGAACGGGCGGCCCGGCTCCACCGAGCTCGCCCGCGCCATGCTGGACGTCAAGCACGCCCTGGACTTGGTGCGGCACGATCACTACCGGGCTTCCGCCATTCCCGAGAGCGGACTCGACACAGCCGTCTCCGCAGAACAGTTGCTCGAGCTGGTCGCCGAAGCCGGCCGGGATCGTGTGCTCGCGGTGCAGGGAGGAGCAACCCTGGTCGTTCTCGCGGAGGACGAGGTATCCAGCGCCGTCTACCGTCCCGTGTCCGCCGAACAGGCGAAGGCACTCCGGCAAGCGGCACGCAGCACGAAGGAGGAGGCGATCCGCCTGCACGAGGGAGCAGTTGAGGCGCTGAGCCCGCACGTGCGCATGGCCGACTGGAGCAAGGACGACGGATACGGAGTCGCGGTCGACGTAGTGCGCAACGAAGTGTCGGTGCAGTGGTGGCCGGCCGCGGTGCCCGAGTCCCTGGAGCTGTGGGAGCAGGGAGGAATCCGGCAGCTCTGTGCGGCGCTGCTCTCGGCCCGGTTCACCGTGTCCGACGGCAATGAGCGGACATCCCACGCCGTGATGTTGCGTATTTAGCTTTCAATGTGTACTGTGCTCTTGTCTGGTTGGCCAGCACCAGCACCTCTTCCCTCACAGCCCGTACGCCGGCCCTCGCCGGTGCCGTGAGGGCAGCCGCCAGGCCACTGCACCGCTGCGTGGCGAATCCCGCAGCCCTCCAATTCACCGCCCCGGGCCGCCTAAGCCCACCTCGAACTGGGAGACCGCCATGGGCCTGAACACCCCCCAACCACGCCGGACACCGCCCCTCGACTCGCTCAGGGAGCTGGCGCCGGGCGCCGAGCTCGTCAAGGTCCGCGCCAACCCGCGCAACTGGAGCCAGGCCGAGCTCCTCGCCGCGTACACGTGGCCGCAGCACCAGGGCGAGCGCCTGGTCCCCCTCGACCACGGCACCTACGCGGACGACTCGCACGACACCGCTCTGACCATCGGCGAGTTCCTCAGCCGGTACCGGCAGCTCCCCGTCGTGCGGCGGCTCCAAGCCAGCGACGCCGCCCACACCTTCCTGGTCGAGCTCGACCGCCCCTCCTGGGAGCTCTCCGGCGGTGATTCCCAGTGAGCGCCCCCGCGATCCCCGCATCGTGCGCGCACCGCCCCACCCATGGCGGCCTGGTCGTCCCGTACATCTCGTTCGAGCACAACGGCCTGCCGGTCTTCGGCGGGCTCGACCCGGCCAAGCGTGCCCGTGCCTTCGAGAACGGCCTGTGCCAGATCTGCGAACGACCTCTGGAGCGGTGGTTCTACGTGCTGGTCCGCCCGCAGGACGTAAGCGTCGGGCACGCGCCGGAACCGGGACTCCACCCGCCGTGCCTGATGTATTCGGAGGAGGCGTGCCCAATGCTCAACGGCACCCGAGCCACCTACCGTCCGGGCGGCGTCATCTCCCGGCATCCGGCGGGCCGTCCGTGCGATGACCCGGCCTGTTCCTGCCCCGCGACGGCCCCCGCCGCGGAATCCCTGGTGCGCGCCGGGCGCAAGGCCGACGACTGGGACGCCTGGATGCTCTCGGCGGACCAGTACGAGCTGCACCGTGACGCCCAGGGCGCGGCCGTGGCCATCCGGCTCCCTTCCAACCCGAAGCGCATCCGCCGCGTGCGGGTCTCCCCCGAGCGCAAGCGCGCCCTCGCCCTGGTCGCGGCGCTCCTGGATCTGGGCGTGTAGCCCCTCCTCCCTCCCCTCCCCTTCCACGCCGGGCGGGCCCGCCACCGGCCCCCGGTTCTGCAACCGACGAGGATGACCGTGCTCGCTGAACGTTTCCGCCCCTCCGACATCGAGACCCTGGTGCGCATCGCCGGCACCCTGGCTTTCTCACCGGCCGCCGCCGAACTGCCCGCGCCGTACCGTGAACTCGCCCAGCGTGTTCACGCCGAGATCATCGCCGAGGCCGCCGGCGGCGGGTCCCGAGCCGTCTCCGCAGTCCTTGGACCTCGCCCGGGCCAGCAGGTCTGGATGCTGCGCATCTGGACCCGTCACGAGGACACCACGGCGCCCTACGCGACGGAAGGCGCTGCCCTCGCGGAGCTCGCCAGGCACGTGCGCGGCAGCTGGGCCAACGTGGGCGGGCAGGGTGACGTGCCCGACGAGCCCCCGGCCGACGACGGCGAGGCGATCGACCTGTACTACGGCCCCGACGGCGACGCGGTGCCCGAACAGGGCTTCGAGCTGTACTGCGAGGAGATCGTGCAGGCGCAGCGCTCTCGGATGGTTCCCCTGGACTTCGCATTCCCCGACGCCGTGACAGCCGAGGGCCTCAACCGCCGCGCGGTCTTCTACGCCGCTGATGACGACGGACCGCAGTGCATCGAGGTGACCGGTGTGCTCGTCTTTGGTTATCTGGACGCCAAGGACGGCGTGGTGAGGGTGTCGGTCCACCTCGACAGCGCCGACTCCAATCACGTCGTCCGGCCGGACGGTACCGTGCCGCTGCGCGTCGTCGTCGAGGACACCGTCGTCTTCGACGACAGCAACCACCACGCTCCGCATCCCCCAGTGCTGGAGCAGCTCCTGGACGCCGCCGACCCGGAGCAGCAGGCCGTGATCTCCTCGGTGGCTCTCTCGGCGGGGCTGATGTGGAGCTGCCCGAGCTGCGAGTGGCCCAACCCGCGGGCGACGGAGCGGTGCGAAGGTCCCGACTGCGGACGCACGTTCAAGGGGGCGGCGATCGGTTCGCCAGCAACAGCACTCGCCCCGGCGTCGGCGCTCGCGCTGGAGGGGCCGCGATGACCACCCAGGCGTACCCGCCGGCGCCCAAGCACCTCCGTGCCGCATGCGCCCACCCTGATGGGCACCTCACGTCGCAAGGCAGCCGTACGACCCTCCAGGCCTACCTGGACGACGGCCTGGTCTACCGCAACGACGCCGACGGCTTCCGGCTGCCGGCGGAGTTGGCCCAAGCGCAGGGCGCCGGGCCGTACGTCATCACCGGCGCCGGGCGGCGGTCGATCCTGAACGACTCCCAGCTGACCGCCGTCGACTCCGCCGACGAGGACGGCGCGCTGCGGAACGTCAGCTGGCCCACCGCCGCCGCACTCGCCCGGCTCACCCTCGTCGAGTACCGAGACGCCGACGGCATCCCGCAGCCCACCGACGGCGACGACGGCCGCACCGGCCCGAAGCACCGGCCCTACCTCACCGCCGCGGGCCTCGACGCCGCACGCGCCGCGAAGCCCCAGACCTGACTCCTTCCCTCCTCCGGCGGGTACGGCGCCTGGCCGTGCCCGCCCCCTTCCTCACAGGTGCGCCGATGACTTCCCTCACCCTGTTCGATCCCGACCTCGACGAAGCCGGCCCCACGACGTCGTCATCCGGCGGGCTGGCCCCGGCCGAGGTCGCCTCGACCGCGGCTCTGGAGTCCTTCCGCGCGGCGAAGCACAAGTCGCTCAACTTCGGTCTCGGTGTCGACTCGACGGCGCTGACCCTGGCGATCATCAACGATCCGACCGCCTTCGGGATCGCCGAGGACTTCTCCGACTTCTCGATCGTGACGGCGATGACCGGATTCGAGTTTCCCGACACGATCGCCGACGTGGAGAACCACGTCCTGCCGCTGCTGCGGGAGAAGGGCATTCGATACACGCAGGTCGCCCGGGCCGGACGGCCGGACTCGGCAGGCGTCGAAGTGCTCTCCGACACCACGAACCCCGGGAAGGTGTTCAGCCGGGGTCCGTGGACGCTCATGGACGAGATGGAGGAGAACGGCACGGTTCCCCAGTACGCCGGTGGGCATGCGTGCAGCCAGAAGCACAAGGCTTTCCCGATCGAACGCCTCCAGCTCCAGCGGTCGGGCGGGCAGACCGTCGGCAAGCTCTTCGGCTACAACGCGGACGAGTACAAGCGCGCGGCCAAGGCCAACAAGTTCCAGGCCCGGCGCAACAAGAAGGCCGGCTACGAGACCTTCGCCCTTGACTACCCCTTGCTCCGGCTCGGCTGGGGCCGCGAGGACGTGCAGGGCTACGTCAAGGACCGCCTCGGGGTTGACATGGCCAAATCATACTGTCCGGTATGTCCCTTTTCTGGGGTGTGTTCGCCTCAGCTGGACCACCTGAAGCGGCTGCGGAAGTACCCCGACCTCGCGGCGCGGGTGCTGCGCCTGGAGTACGTGGCCATGGCCCTGAACGACAACATGTCCCTCTACAAGGAGGACACCCTGTTCAGGCGGGTCACCGACGACCAGAACGCCGAGGCGCTCGGCCAGTTCAACGCCCGGCTGGACGAGGAGACCTGGGCGGTCTACAGGCTGCGACGCGCCTACACCCCCGGCCGGCGGCCCGAGTGCAAGACCGCTCACGGTGACCGCTGCGCCAAGCCCGAGTGCCGCGACAGCAGCATCAAGGGCACCGTCTATCGGTCCGTGGAGACCGTCCGCACCGGCAGCCGCACCGAAGCGGGCGCCTTTCTGCGCAACGCCGCCACGGCCCTCGACCGTCCGGTCGAGCACTCCACGAAGGCTCACGGGGTCGGCATCGACCGCGTCCACACCCGCGTCCGCCCGGACTCCAAGACCTACGGCACGGTCGAGGACTTCTACGTGACCGCCCCGGCCGGCGTCCAGGACAAGGCCCGCGACGGCTTCGCCGATGTCTGGGCCGCGATGACCGCCGGCCAGTAGACCCCAGCTCCCTGCGAGGAGAGATGACCACCCGCACCCTGTCCCCTGCCGCCTACGACAAGCTCACTGCAACGGTCACGCGTGACACCGGCGACCGGCGCACGGCCGCCCTCTGGAGCCACGCCGCGGCCCTCTCCCGGCACGCCCACGACCACGGCCTGGCCCCGGCCGACGACCGCCCGCCGGGCCCGGACGGCCTGCTGAAGTCCCTGGAGAGCCTCGCCAGCTGCCACCCCGCTCTTGCCCCGCTCGCCGATCCGGCCGTACTGCCGCTGTGGGAGCAGCCGCTCGGCTCCGGCGCCTGGGCCGCCATCGAGGAGTTCTGGGACCGGCACCCCGCTCTGGAGGATGAGCACCGCGTAGACGGCTACGCGCTGGGCGACGCCTACCAGCTGCTGTCCGAGGAGGCCCGCAAGGGGCGCGCCCTGTGCCAGACGCCGCCCTGGGTCGCCCGCCTCCTGCTGCGCCTGTCACTGGAGCCCGCCATGGAGGAGTGGGGGCCGGCCGACGTCCGGATGATCGACCCCGCCTGCGGGACCGGGCACATCGCCGTCGCCGCATTCCACATGGTTCGCGTCCCGCCGCTCCGCGGCCGCGGGTCGCATCCGGGCTGGGGCGGGCCGCAGGCCGTCGAGCGGGCGCTGGCATCGGTGTCGGGGGTGGACCTCGACGGGTACGCCGCAGCGCTGACCGCCTACCGGCTCCTGGCGTGCTCGGCGTCCGTCCTCGGCGTGCGCCTGGACCAGATCCCGGCGTCGTTTCCCGTCAACGTGGCCGCCGCCGACTCCCTGCTGGACCGCACCGAGCCCCTGCTCGCCGCCAGCACCTACCACGCGTGCGTGGCCAACCCCCCGTACATCACCCCGAAGGACCCCGCCGTCCGCGACCAGGTCCGCGCCGCGTACCCGCAGGTGGCGGCCGGCAAGTACTCGCTGGCCCTGCCCTTCACCGCGCTGATGCTCGAGCACCTCGCCGTCCCGGGCGGCTTCGTGGCGCAGCTCACCGCGAACTCGTTCATGAAACGGGAGTTCGGTCGCCGGTACGTCACGGAGTTCCTTCCCCGCTTCGACGCGCGGTGGATCATCGACACCTCCGGCGCCTACATCCCCGGCCACGGAACGCCGACCTGCATCCTCGTGCACCGGGCCCGCCCGCCGGTCGGCGACACAGTCACGGTGATCCGGGGCAACCGCGGAGAGCCCCACGTCCCGGAGGATCCCGCGCGGGGACTGGTCTGGCGAGCGATCGAGGACGCCGTCGACAGCCGGCTTGCCTGGGACCGGTTCCGAGCAGGTGCCGACCGCGCACGGCGCGTGTGAGGCCACCCCTCAGGGGATGTTGTGTATCGGGCTTTCAATATGTAGAGTCGTTTCCAGGTCAGGCCAACGCCTCGCCTCACACGATCACTTGACGAGCGCCGTTCCGAGCGTCGCGCCGTCTCACCGCATCCGGGGACTGATACAGATGAAGCGGAACAAGCCGCTCATAAAGCGCCGCAAGTTCGGAACGCAAAGCGAGCGACGGAGGCCGTACCGCTGGCAGAAGGGCGCCACCGCCGTCTGGGCACTGGCGGTGTCCCAGGCATTCGCCGGGGCCGATCGGACAGTTCTCGACATGACCGGGGCAGTGCCCGCCGGAGACGACGAGTCAGCGCCCGATAGCCCCCGGTACGGTTCTCGGCTTCGCTGGCGCCTCGACCGGGACGGCCAGAGCCAGTTCGTCTACGGCAAGCTGATCTGGCGCCGCTACCAGAGCGAGAGCCAGGCGGCCTACAGGAAGCGCGTCGCCGACTCCTTCCGCCTATCTCTCCCCACTTCTACGGACGTCTACCACGTGTTCGTCGCCGAGCGGCCGGTATGCAGCCGCGGGACACGGTGCCCGCTCACGCAGCACTGGTACACGGCCATCGAGGCCGACCTCTCGACGCATCGGCCGGACCAATGCCCGATGGGCGTGCTGAACGACGGCCCGCCGTGGCGCCTGATCGGCCGGACCGTCGCTGACGGCCGCCACATCTACTGACGTCCCTCGGCACAGCGCTCCGGGCCGTCCGGGCAGCTCCCCCGCTCCGGTCGGCCCGGCCCCGGCCCGAATCCCGCCCACGCCCCAGCGTGACCGAGCCCGCCGTTGAGGATCCCTCCGGCGGCCCACAGCCAGAGGCGACGTACTGCGCCTCGCATCACCCCCAGGAGCCTCCATGGGTACCACTCGCACGCGCCTGCCCGGCATCACCCTCCGGGACGTGGCGCCCACCGACGCCGACGCCGTCATGCGGCTCCTCGCCGACGTGAATCCCGACGATCCCGACGCGTTCGAGGATGTCCGGCCGAACCTGTCCCTGCCGCAGGAAGGGCCCCTCTCCCACTTCCGGGCCCTGATGGTCGTGGCCGAGAGCGATGAAGGCGAGACGCTCGGGGTCCTCATTGGAGGCGCTCCGCTGTGGCTCTTCGACCATCCCGGGATCGACGTGCCGCTGGCGCACCTTCTCGCGCAACGAATCGCGATCATCACCGCTGTTGCCGTGGATGCCGAGCAGCGCGGGCGTGGCATCGGGGCCGAGCTCATCCGGCATTCCGTACGCCGCTTTACGCGCGCCGGTTACGGACTGCTGACCCTCAACTGCTTTCCGGGACTGGAAAACTACTACCGCGGTCTCGGCTTCTCCGTCATGAACGACCTCAGCGTGGCCCTCGGCCCCCTGAGCGCGGTCGGGCACCGATGGGGCGACACCCGGGTGGCTGCCCGGCTCCTGGACCGATACACGTCCTTCGTCGACGTCCCAGGCCTCGCCTCCCCGGTCGTTTCGGGCATCCTTCCCCACACGCGGATGTCCCGTGGCACGTACTTCGACGGGGAGCAGTTCCACGTCTGAACCGAGCACGGCCCGGGGCCCTGCCCTCCCGGGCCGCAGAAGTCACGCACGGATGCAGGTGTCAGCCGGCATCCAGAACCTAGGAGGAACTGATGCCGGTTGCCGACGATATGAGTCCGAGCCCATGGAGCCGATGGGCGCTCCGATGGGGCGTGCCGAGTGCGGTCGTCGCCCTGGTCAGCGTGTGGGTACTGGAGCCCGCAAGCCTTGTCGCCGCGGTCATTGCGACCGGGGTGGCGCTGACGGCGCTCCTGGTCTTCGTCGGCACGATGCCCCGCCGGCGGCCGTGGGCCGAGCAGCGGTCGCGCAGGGCCGCCGACGAGTAGAAGCCTCCAGCGAGGGCGGCCGGTGCGCCGCCGACCCGGGAACTCGGGTGGTGTGCCCGGATATGTGATCGTCCGGCCCGCCCCGAGGGCGATCCCGGAGGCATTCACGAACCCCTGATGTTGCGTATTGAGCTTTCAATATGTAGATTGATTGCATCGCTGGCGGAGCTCCGAGTCCTCGCCGCACAAACCCCTTACTTTCTGGAGTCCTTCCATGCTTACTGTCGTTCACGAGGTAGAGGTAGATGCCGCCCTCCTCGCCTACCGGCGCTGCGGTGCTGACGTCTGGCTGACCCTGGTGGACCTCACCACCGACTTGATGCACCTGGCCAGCCACATGCGCGCCGATGCCGAACGCTGCCTCGACGGCGACGCGAGGGCGCGCCTCGACGAACGGCCCCTGGCCGCGATGCCGAACCTCGCCCCCTCCGTCGCGCCGATCCACAACACGGACGATACGGCCGCTGCGGACCACCTTTTCGACGTGTACGTGCACGCCAGCGACGCCGCTGCCGCCCTCCGCGTGCACATGGCGGACCACCCCTACCCCACCTTCTCGAAGGCGCTGTACGTGCTGCTCAACGATCTGCGCGCCTACGCACACGGCCTCGGCTTCGACTTCGACGACGTCATGCGCGCGGCATCACAGGCCCACCGAGTCGACCAGCACAAGGCGAAGTAGCCCGCACCCCTCCCCCGGCGGCAACGCCGCGTTGCCTCCCCGACGCATATCCCGCCCGAAAGGAACTTCACCATGACCACCTCCCGAGTTCCCGCCCCGGATCGATTCGGCCGCGGCTCCATATGCATGCACCTCGACCGCGGCCAGCACCCCGCCACGCGAGTGCCGCTGCTGGATTCCGATCTCGACAACCCGTCCGCGGTCTGCGGAGGGTGCGCCAACAAGGTGCTCAAGCAGCTCCCCACCGGTGGGGAGCGTCTCAAGTGCGGTCTCCTTCCTCGTGGAAGTCGCGGACTGCGCGGTCCCGATCTGCGCGACTCCATGCCCGCGTGCGTGAAGTACGCCGCCGCGTCCGGTGCCTCGCCCACCACCTGACCGACCAGACCACTGCGCATGCAGAAGGCACCGGGTGTGGGCGCGTCGGAACAACCGACCCCACACCCGCCGCGGGCCCATCCCTCCCGGCCGCGGAGCCGGTGCAGGGCCGGCCGACCTGTCGCGACATCCCGCCGACCCGCGTACGGCACGGATCGCCCTCCCTAACCCTCGCCTCAGCACACCCACGCCCCAGGAAGCCCCATGTCCACTGCACCCACCACCGCCGTGGTGGCCGAGGTCGTTGAGCAAGCCCTCGCCCACAGCGCCCGCAACTGCACCGACGCGAGCTGCGCCCGGCACGCCGGCACTACCGACTGTCCCCCGATCACCGTCAGCCGCAGCCCCGGCTCCGTCCTCGGCGAAGCAGTCGCAGAGGCCTGGCACGCCGCCGGTGGCAGCCGGCTCGACATCCCCGCAGGGGTCGTCGCCGCGCTCGCCCTGTGGCCGCGGAAGTCCCCCGGCGCCGAGGCCGCCGACATGATCGCCGCGTACATCGCCGCGCAGCCCCCACGTGTCCTGGTCCGCGGTCTCGCCGACAGCGCCAACTACTACTACCGCCTTCGCCCCGATCTGTGGACCACCGCCCGCCCGCTGTTCGACTGGACCAGGGAGGACCTGCACAGCACCCACCTGGCGGGTGTGCGCGCCGTGGCCCTGGCCGCGCTGCGCCACGGGGTCCTCCAGCACACGGGAGACACTGACCCCGCCGAGCGGTCCCGGATCGACCTCATGTCCTGGGTCATCACGAGCCTGCGCCACCACCATTCCCGGCGCAGCCTCGGCGAGTACCACACCCCGCCCGACATCAGCAATCTGATCGCCACGGTGCTGGCCGACGAGGGCAGCGCGGGAACGCGACCCCATCAGCGCGGGGAGTGGGCACTCGAGCCGGCCGCTGGAACCGGAGGACTCTTCCGCTCCGCCGCGCAGAATCTGCGCAGCCACGGCGAGAACCCGGCAGAGCGGGGCTGGGTCATGCTCGAACTCGACCCCCTGGCCGCCGCCGGAGCCGCCGTCAACACCCTTATCTGGGAGCTGGGCCCCCGCGCGTTCGTCGGCTGCGGAGACGTCCTCGCACAGCCTGACCTGGCCGAGGACACCCTCGCCCAGGCGCGCGCCCTGGCGCGCCACCGCGACCACGTCATGAGTCTGATCCGCTTCGCGATCGCCACACGCACCACCGCTCAGCTTCTGGATGCCCTCACGGCCATCAGGTAGCCGCGCCACCCGACCCGCGCCCGCAGGCGGGGCGAGTCTGAGAAGCCATGACAGAGACCCCCGACAAGGAGCCCGTCCGGCTCCGGCCCAGACCCGCCCCGCCCGCGTTCACCCCCGAAGATGGACGAAGCAGTGACCCACACCGACCCACGACGGGCGCAGGCCGCCCGTGCGCGTCGCGCTCGCCTCCAGGCAGCCGCCGACGAACGCAACCGACTCATCGCCCTCCTCATCGACGGCGGGCAGACCACGCAGACCGCCATCACCGCCGTCGACCGCATGATCATCGCCCTACGGGACGCCGACGCGGTCCGTCTGGAGAACGCGGCCATGACCTACGGCGGTGACCGCGGCGTGAAGTACGCGGCCGACGGGGCCGACTGGCTTCGCGCCCACCGCCACGCGGCGCCCGTCTCCGAAGGCGCTCCCGGGCGCGCCCCGCGGCACAACATGCGCTTCCTGCTCGCTCAGCATCCCGGCAGCATGCGCGAGCCGGTCCTGTGCCGAGTCACCCGAACCACGGGCGGCACCGTGCACTGGCGCGAAGGGATCAGCCCCGACGGCACCGGCGGCACACCACAACGCGCACCGGCCTCTGCCTTCTCCGACCGCGTCCTGTACTGGATCGAGGAGCAGCTGTGAACCCCCGCGACGGCCACGCCCCCATGTCCGGCTGCCAGCCCGCCTTCGGCCGGCACCGCGGCTATCCACCGCGCTACGGGTGGCTCCGCAAGGTCTACGACGCCCTCCTCCAGGACCAAGCCGCCCTGCGCCGCCCCGACGCGACCGTCGGGCTCGGCGTCGGCAAGAGCATGGTCCCGTCCATGGCCTTCTGGTCCCAGGCCTTCGGATTGGCCGCCCGCAACGGTCAGGACCTGGTGCCCACGCAACGCGCCCACTGGCTCCTGGACGAGGAGACTGGGGCCGACCCGTACCTTGAGCTCGACGCCACCTTGTGGCTGCTGCACTGGTGGCTGGTGAGCGCCGAGCCCTGCCACGTGCCGACTTGGCGGTATCTCTTCGGGCACTCCCCGTTCATCCGGTCCAGCCGCGTGGAGCTGCAGGGGCGCCTGGCGGCCGCCGCAGAAGCGGCCAACCTCAAGGCGCCGGCCCGGTCGGTGCTCGCCTCGGACCTCGCCTGCCTGGTGAGCATGTACGCGCCCGGTGACCACACCGCCGCGAACATCGAGGACGAGCTGTCCAACCCGTTCCGCGCCCTGCATCTGCTCGAATCCGAGCCGCCGGGAGACCGCTCAGCCGACCGAAGCCATCTCGTGGCACTCTGCCGCACGGCCGGCCGGCACTGCCCCGACGCCCTACTCGCGTACGCGAGCCTCGACTTCGCGGCCCGGGCCGCAGGTCCCGCGGCTGGCTCCGTGAGTCTTTCCCGGCTCGCGGCCGATCCCCTCGGGCCCGGCCGGCTCCTGCTCGCTGGCACCGCCGAGCTCCGCCGCGCCCTGAACGAGGTGGCCGCCCGTCATGCGGGTCTGGCCGTCGTAGAGACGGGCGACGGGCAGGAGACGCTCGTCTACTCGCGTCGGCCCGCAGTCCTCGCCACTGAAGTTCTCGCCGACGTCTTCCCCTCGCTGCGGCCAGCCACCGGCCGCGCCGAGGCTGCGCCTCTCTGAACCTCTGGGGCAGCCCTGCGCGGTCGCCGTATCCGACAGCGATCCGGTCGTCGGGACAGCCCGTCGGTGCGCGGTGGCGATGTTGCCGGCATCTGACCATCGGACGCTCGCCTGACGGCCCGGTCCCGGCAGGCGGAGCGACGTACGAGGGCCAGCCCGGCTAGATGTTGTGTATCTAGCTTTCTTTATGTATTGTCGTTGCTGTTGCCGGCGCTCGCCCCTCGGCTTGAGCGCCCCCCGCATCCCCTACCGATGAGACAGCCCAGGAGACCTACATGCGCATCAAGACCGGCGAGCAGCACCAGGGTTGGACCGTGGTCCACCAGGCACGGCGCGAGTGGCGCGGCTCCTTCCAGGGCGTGTGGCTCGGTGTGGAGGAGTCCACGGGGCACTGGATGGTCGGCCGCCAGCACGACGGCCAGTCGATGGACGACGGCTTCGACGCGGACGGCAACTGGTCGACGTCCCAGCACTTCCGTGAGGACAACGAGTACCTGAACATGCGCCGGGCTCTGGCCACCTACGAGGAGGAGGCCCTGAACACCGACAACGTCTGGACCACGATGTGGGGTCAGTACGCCCACGAGGCCGTCGCCCGGCACCTCGCGCATCGCGTTCCGTTCCCCGCGCCGGTCAAGCTCGCGGCCGGGTGGATCGGGCGCGGCCTGACCGACCACAACCCGCCGTGCGGGTCGACGATCCCGCTCGACGGGCCGGTCGCCAAGTACGAGCTGATCCGCTACCTCCAGGGCCAGACCCGGTTCGACGAGATCGTGGCGGAGCCGGGCTCGGTCTCCGAGCAGGAGGCGTACCAGCGAATCATCAAGGCGACGGGCCCGGTCCTGGTCGTGTGCCGCGGGGTGCACTTCTACCTGAGCAAGTGATCCGTGAGGTACGGGCGCGGGGTTCCCGCGCCCGTACCTCCGGCCGCAAGCCATCAGCTGCCACCCGACGCGTACTCCGAAGGCGAGGACACCACTTCCCCCCTGGAGAGGTGGAGACAAGATGGACCACAAGAACCTCACCGGCCACGACGGCACCGTTCATGAGGGCCTGCTCAACAGCCACACCGGCTTCCTGGTTGACCTGGCCTGCGAGGCGGGCCGGTACTCGGTCGTCCGCCCCTACGAGAAACTCGACCCGGCACGCCTGACCGACTCCCCGCTGTCCTGTCCTGCGTGCATCGCGGCAAGCTCCCCTGCCTCGGCGCAGTTGCACCGCGAATGCATGGCCTACCAGTACGCCGAAGGCGTCGTCGCCCTTGCCGACCGCCGCAAGGCCCCGCCTGCCCAGGACGACGAAGGGCTGCGGCTGGCCTTCCTGGCGCTCGCGGAGGAGAACCCACCGCCCCGGAGCCTGTACCCGCTGATCAGGGAGCACGTGACCGACAGGCTGACCGATCGTGCTCTGGCCGTGCCGAAAGGGGTCCCGCAGGTCCTCGTGCCCTACAAGCGGTACACCGGCGGCACAGTCCAGGCCCCCGTTGGCCCCGGGGACCGCCTCATGCACTACAGCGCGGCCGGCGGGTACTTCCAGTACGTCTGGGTCGACGGGCTCGCGGAGACTCCAGACGGAGTCGTCGTCACCGTGCGCGAGAAGGGCCGGTGTCCGGTCACGTACTCCGCACATGAGATCGGTCGGCGGTACTCGAAGCTCGACTGGTCGCCGCTGCCTTCGGAAGGCGCCATCGAGCGCTGATCGAAGCTGACGGGCACGGCCTGCCCATCACCCAACCGGGCAGGCTGTGCCCGCACCGCCGCACCTGCTCGCGCTCGTTCTCCCGTTCCAGGCCCGCCGACGGCCGCTGAGCTCATGCTCGCCACCGCATCGGCCCATGTTCGCCTGCCCGTCGCACGGGAGCGGCTCCTCTAGGCGCCCCTGTCCCGCTGAGCGCCCCCCAATCCCCAGGCCGCTGCGCGCCCGGCGGGCGGCCGCGTCCTCGCCCAACCCTGAAAGTCCCGCACGATGACCATCGACCGTCCGCACGTCGCCAACCTGGCCTTTTCCGACCCCTCCCGACCCCAACCCGGCCGGGTCAACGACGAGGAGGCCGACCGCTCGGAGAACGCGGTCCTGACCGCATATCTCTTTCATCTGACGTCTCAAGGGCACCAGGTCCAGCGGCACCGTGTCGTCACCGATCCCGTCCTGGCGTCCACTGATCTCTTCGACGCGACCGCCCACGAGCTGGTGATGGCCTGCCACCGTTCCCACTACCTCGCGCTCATCGCAGCGCTCGGAGTGCTCAGCGACTGCGCGCGGTTCTTCGGCCCGGCCCGCCGAGCGCTGCTGCTCACCGCGGAGCCGGGCCCGGTCGCACGGAAGTTCCTCTCGCACCACGAGATCGTCGCGATCTGGCCCGATGGTGAGTCCTTCGCACGCGCCGACCCGGCAGCCGAGGCAGGCAGGGCATGAGCCGCCAGAAGTTTGGGCCACCGTCGACGAAGGCGCAGGGGCGCGCCTGGCGCGCCGCGGGTCTCCTCGTCGACGTCGCCGGGCGCGCACTGCCGACCACGGCGCAGCCCTGTGCCTCCTGCGACGGCGAAGACCTCGGCGACACCTGCCCGGGCTCCCTGCCCTGCCGCTCGTGCGGAGCCGTGCCGCAACAGCGGTGCCGGCGGCCGAGCGGACACACCGCCGAGCAGTGGCATGTCCGACGCGTGCGCGCCGCCGACCTGGAAGACCAGCGCCGCGAGGAATCCGGCGACACCACGCTGCCCGCCCGCTGGGCGCACGCCCGGCCGAGCGACGGCCCCACCCCAAGGAGCACGATGACCACCCACCCGTACACGAGCGCCGCGGGCGCCTCCCCTTCGGGCAGGACGCCCCGCAGCCCGGGCCGGCCGCATGCGGTCGCAGCCTCGACACCCCGGATCACCCCAGCGCAGCGCCGCGCCCTCCTCGCCGGAGCCAAGGACCCGCTCGGACTGCTGCCCAAGTCCGTCAACCTGCGGACCCTGGAGGCTCTCGCCGGCGCAGGCTACGTCGGCCTGGACCAGAGCCGTGATGTGCTTCGCGGACGGGAGGCTACGCGAGAGCAGCTGGACGTCTGGGGCGGGGCGCTGACCGAGGACGGCTGGCAGCGGGCCCGCGTCGAGGGCGCGGGCAGGTTCCGGATCGTCGTCGTCGGCTGCGGAAAGGCCAAGCAGGACCGCCGCGTGACCGCTGGGGCCATGTATGTCGGCACCTTCCACGGCTCCTGCAGGGAGACGGCCAAGGCCCTGCTCCAGGACGGCGGCCGGCTCTACATCCTGTCCGCCGCCCACGGGCTTCTCGACCTGTCCACGGAGATCGACCCGTACGACATCACGGTAGGGGACCCCGGCAGCGTCAGCGCGGACTTCGTGCAGGCGCAGGTCCGGGCCCGCGGCATCGAATCGGCGGATGTGACGGTGCTGGCCGGGAGCAAGTACGTCGCCCTCGCACGGCAGTCATGGCCGGCCCTCGATGCCCCACTCGCCGGAGCCGCTGGCATTGGCGAGATGAAGCAGCGCCTTTCCCAGATCCGTCTCGCCGCCCGGGCCGCAGCCAGGCAGGAGCGGTGAGCGCGCCGCTCGCACCGCCTCCGGCGCAGTGGGAGTCCATGGCCGCCGGCCGCGCCGATGGCTGGGCTCAGCGGTGGAACGGCGGTGTGCCGACGTGGCGTCACACTTCGCAGGGTGGCTTCGACCGGCGGCGCTACGAAGTGGTCGAGCTGGCGGAAGCGCCGGCCCGGGAGTACATCCAGGCCAATCACTACTTGGCGGGGTGGCCGGCGGCCGTCCACCGGTTCGGGCTGCTGGACCTCCAGGCCGCAACGGGTGAAGGCGGGCAGGTGGTCGACGGTCAGCTGCTGGTGGGGGTCGTCGTCCTGGGCGTCCCGATGAGCCGTCGTGCTCTGACCAAGGCGTTCCCTTCGTTGGAGCCGTACAGGGAGGCTCTGGAGATGTCCAGGGTGTGCTTGTCCCCGTCGGTGGCGAGCAACGGCGAGAGCTTCGCGGTGGCCGGCGCCCTGCGTCTGGCCGCCGGCCACGGTGTCCGGGGAGTGGTCACCTACGCAGATCCTGTCGCACGGCTGCGGACCCTGCCGGACGGGCGCACGACCGGCTCGCCCCGGGGGCATCTCGGGATCATCTACCAGGCTCTTTCCGCGGTCTACACGGGCCGCAGCGCGGCGAGGACGGTCACCGTGCTGCCGGATGGCCAGGTGCTCCCGGCGCGGTCGATCGCGAAGTTCGTCACCGGAGACCGCGGTGCCGACGGGTTCGAGCGGCGCATCGTCGCCCTGGGCGCCTCGGAGCGCCCTGCGGGAGCCGACCGCCGAGCCTGGCTGGCCGCCGCACTGGAGCAGATCGGAGCCCGGCGCCAGCGGCACCCCGGAACTCATCGCTATGTCCTGCCGGTTGGCCGTACTCGGGCCGAGCGGTCCAGAGCGGTGTTCGGCATGCCCGCACTCCCGTACCCGAAGTGGGCAGACGCCTGGCCTCACAAGCAGAATGTTGTGTAATGGGTTTTCAATATGTATTGTTGTGGATGTGATCGAGCGGCACCTTCGCTCTCACACACCACCATCTTGGAACCTCACCCAGAGGAACGACCGTGGACAAGCCCCTCCCCGAGCGCAAGGCTGCTCGCTTCGCCGCAGCGCTCGAATCCGGCGTCAACATGACCCCCGCACGCGAATGCACCCTCGCAGACCGAGCCGAGTGGGCCCGCGAGGCGCTGAGGGCGTACAGCAGGCAGGCGCCCAAGGCCCTGTTGCCCGTTCCCGAGCTGGCCGAGCGGGTACGGCTGGGTGTGCTGGCAGCCGAGGCCATGGCCCGGAACGTTTTCGGCGACCCCTGTGAGCAGGTGGTGGACGACCAGGAGAGCGCCGATCGCGTGATCGGCGATCTGATCGCCCAGGTCTTCTGCCTGACGGACGAGCGGGTCACCCCCTACGAGCTCCACCAGGCCGCCGAGGGGCTCCGCAGCGAGGCGTACCCCGTAAAGCTCGACGTCCTGTGCGCCGTCGCCGCCGCTGGTGCTGAACGCGAGGCCGCCATGCTCGCGGCGCTCATGGACGCGGCGGAGTCCTTCGGGTGCGACGTCCCCGGCATGATCGACAGCGCCCACGCCTACTTCGAAGTCCTCAAGGCCGAGGACGAGGAGGCCGGGCCGTCGCCCGTCTGAACCGCGCCGCGAGCGAAGCGCGGCATTGGTGACCGCGCTCCGCTCCCGGTGGGGCCGTAACGCCTTCCTCAGCCTCTACAGCCGCCGTCTCCCGCACGGCCGGAACACCCCCTCGACGTCGCCCGCAACGAGGCCACCGCCGAGGCCCAGAGCGGCCTCTACATGCCCAGACGAGAGCGGTGAAGCACCGAGCCCCACAGCCGCATGGGGATTCGACCTCGCCCGCAGGTTCGAGATCGCCCCTGGTCGGACTTCACTGCGGCCGGCCGCGCCGCCACACCGCACGCCTGCATTTGCCCCCGGCTGGACGCGGACCACCGGCCGGCGCCCACCACACAGGAAGAGACCCATGGACACCATGCCCCCGGACACACGTGCCCAGCAGCACTGGTACCTCGCAACCCTCGGACACGAGGCGCTGTTGCGAGAGCTCGCTCCACTGAGCCTCCCCGCCTCCGCCTCCCACGACCCACTCTCCCTCGCCGGACGTTGCCTGATCGCC
Source organism: Streptomyces sp. NPDC032721 (assembly GCF_055579625.1). Lineage (NCBI taxonomy): Bacteria > Bacillati > Actinomycetota > Actinomycetes > Kitasatosporales > Streptomycetaceae > Streptomyces > Streptomyces sp. NPDC032721. Next base: position 303,685 of record NZ_JBVIMX010000004.1, read on the forward strand.
GACCCGATCGGCTACCCCGAGGCGCACCAGGCTGCGGAACGCGTCCTGGCCCCGCTGCACGCCGCCCAGACGTTCACCACCACCGTCCCGGACGAGGACAACCCCGTGGAGCACACCGGCATCGTGCCGATCCTGGAGGAGCGCCAGGCCGGAGCCGTCACCGGCTGGTACGCCGAACTCCTCCTCTTCGAGCACAGCGCGCTGCTCAACAGGGCCGCCTACCGCCTGTCCCGGATGCCTGGAGACCGGACCTGGATCGTCGACAGCGACTTCCAGCCCAGTGGCCACCCCGGGACACTGCGCCCCTTCGGCTCCCGGCGCCCGGGCGGCGGCAAGCGGACCCTCCTTCCGCCGTTCGTCGCCGAGCTCGACCGCCTCATCACGCAGGGGCCCAGGAGCGCGGCGTGACCCTGTACGGCATCCCGCCCGCCGGAATGCGCCGCGCCATGGCGCCGGAAAGCGGGCGGGACCACGCCCACGCCATCGCCGATGCCGCGCACGCCTGGTGGGTGACCAACCGCGGAGGTTCCAGCGGCCGCGCCGTCGCGGTGGGCACCCTCGCCTCGCTCGCCCTCTCCGCCCCTTCGCGGGCGGAGGGCCCGGACTACGGCCCTCTCCTGCTTCCCCTCGACGACGCACAACTCGTTGACGCGCTTCGCGCGTGCTGGAACTCGTTCTGGACCTACGACCCGGACCTGACCGAAGCCGCTCGCCCCCTCCACGACTGGCTCTCCCGCCCCGCCGACTCCGACGTCCAGGGCCTGTCCGACTACGCCCGGGTCCTCGTACGCGCAGGGCTGCTGGAGTACTGCTCCGACATCGCCCGCGCCCAGTCGGACGATGTCCTTGGCCTGCTCATCACTCGCATGCGCAGCTACAGCGAACGGCAGTCGACCGGCGAGTTCTTCACCCCGGCCGTCGCTACCGACTTCATGGGCGACGTGGTGTTGTCTTCCGACCGCCGGCCCGGGGACCTGTTTCTCGAGCCGTCCGCCGGAACGGGGACGATGGCCCGATCTGCCGCCGCCACGATGCGGTTCCTCGGCACCGACCCGGCCGCCTACCGCTGGTGGCTGAACGACCTCGACCCGCTCAACGCCGCTTGCTGCGCCGTGAACGCCCAACTGTGGCGCCTGGGACGGCAGGTGACTGTCTCCTGTGGCGACGCCCTGAGGCACTCCCGCCTCCTGGAGGAGGCCGTACGGGAGCGCGCCGCCCGGGCCGTCGCCGAGCAGGAGGCGCGGCCCGTGCTGTACCCCACCAGGACCCGCCCGCCGTTCTGGCCGTGGCAGTCCGTTCCGCCCTCCTGACCCGTCCGGCGGCCGTGCCGCCTCGCGGCCGGCCGCGGTTCTCCCCCCACTTCCCCCTGCTCGAAAAGGAGCCCTTCGTATGGCCATCAACACCGCGCCGCCGCCCGCCATCGCCACCGTGGTCCCCGACCCCGAGGGGCACGGGACGGTCCTGCGGATCGTCTACGCCCACCACCTGGACGGTGAGTCCCTGGCCCTCCAGCTGTTTCACCGCTACGTCCACCGCTGGCAGGCCGGCACCGGCCTGCCGGCCGAGATCACCCGCGCCGAGGTCATGGACCTCCTCGGCGCGCAGGGCGCTGACTGTGCCGAGGGCTGGCACTCCTCCGCGAACGAGCCCACCGAGGAGGCCTCTGACGAGGCGTGGCAGTGGGTCCGCACGCAGGTGTCCCGCCTGTTCCCCGGCTTGTCCTGGAGAGTCGAACCCGACCGGCGCCTGAACATTCCCGGGGTCGACGACGACAAGGTCGCCGACATCATGCTCCGGGCCCGCCCTCTGGCATCGGACGTGACCAGCCCCGCGACCATGTTCGATCCCGCGCTCACCTACTACGCGGACGGGACACATGTGATCATGCGGGCCCGGGGGACGGAACGCTCCGGGTACACCTTCGGTATGGCGGACGGTGCCGCCGCGTACGCCTTCCAGGCCGTTCGCTGGGACGACGGCGGTGCCGACCTCATCGCCCCGCACGTGCTGCACCGCTTCGAGAACCGGGCCAGGGACCAGGACGCGTCCTAGAAAGCACAGCGTCGGTCCTTCGCCGCGCTGGTGGCCGACTACCTGGACTGACCTGAGGACGGTCGTGGCGGGAGCACTTGGACACGCGCTCCCGCCGGCCCATCGGTCTCGGATCGCACCGACAACTTCGATGTTGCGTATTGGGTTTTCAATATGTACTGTCGTTGTGTCGCCCGGTGCTTGATGCCCGCGACCTCCAACTCCTCGCATCCAGATAGGGATGACATGTACCCGAACATGCCCGAGCTGTCGGAATCCGAGCTCTTGGCGATCGCGGCACGGGCCGCCAAGCGAACCCCGGTCGCGCCGAACGACATCCTCATCCTCACCGAGCTCCAGCTGAAGCTCTACCGGGATCTGCACAGCGCTGTCAGGCAGACGGTCCAGCCGCCGGTCCCGGCTGAGGTTCCCTCGGCATCCTTCGAGCGGGTGCGGGGCGCCATCGACGCCATCCTCGCCGAGGAAGAAGAGTTGGCCGTCTTCCGGCAGATGTACGACCACCTGGCGAACGCGGCACTGGGTGACCAGCGGGTGGCGGATCACCTGCTGGAGCTCTCCGGCATGCAGCGCGGCCCGGGCGGCGGGTTCGTCAAGCGCATGCTGCGCTTCGCGGGGACCGACGCGTATCCGAACACGGTGCAGATGCTCGTGGTCGACTTCCTGAAAACTGCGGACGAGCAGACGCTGCGAGCAGTATTCGCCCAGCTCGCGGGCATGGAGTGGGCGCTCGATCCGGACGACAGGCACCAGCGGACGATCTTGGACACGCCGGACTTCGTCGGCGACATCGACGACGAGATCCACCGGTTCCGCGAGCTGGGGCTGGTCCCCGGGGAGGCCGCACCGGGGCGCAGCCTCACCCGCACGGACGACGAGGCCTGGAACACCCCCGACGAGCACCGCATTCGTACCTGGCGGCGCCGTTATGTGGAGGCCCACAGGCAGAGCCTGGAATGGGCCCGGGCGAAGACGGAGGTCTACCGCCGCGAGCGTGAACGGCTCGCGCCCTACGGGCATCCGGACGGTCTGGAGGCGGCCGTGGTGACGCAGATGCGGCAGGAAGCCGACCGAGCCGCCTCCGCCCGCCTCTTCCAGATCGGCGACTCCCTCGGGCAGATGGCGCTGCGCCGCGTCGTGCGGCGGGCGGAGAAGAAGACGACCCCGTTCGATCCCGCCCACCTTCCCTCCTCGCGCGGGATGCTGTTCCTGGACGCCCCTCTCGCTCTGCCCAACGGCCGACGCATCATCGGCTACGTGTGGGGCCCGTGGTCGCCCCGGGCTGAGGAAGGCTGGTTCCTTCTGCGGCCCGACCGGCTTCTGGAGCCGGTGGAGACCCCGTGCGATGACGCCCCCTGGACGTGGGTCACTGCTCTGACGTGCGACGAGGCGCTGCTGTCACTGCCGTTCTCGCCGTACGAGACCCTTCTGGCGCGCCCCGGCGAGATCCTGGATCCCGAGACCCGCCTTCGCAACCCGGACGCCCCTGAGCGGTACCGGAGCGGATGGGGCCGCCAGGGCAACCAGGAGTTGATGCTCCGCCACGTGCGGGCGCTGTGGGAGCTGCTGACCCAGCACAAGCGGTCCACGGTGCGGGTCCTGGCCCACCAAGTCCACCAGCTCAAGCCCAGCAAGCGTGAGGCCGAGCGGCGGCGGGGCATCTCCGACTCCGGCCGGGTCGAGAACTGGTGGGTGGACCCGGACGCGGGTGAGCGCTTCCGGGAGCAGCAGCCGAGCGCACCGCGCGAGGGCGGAACCGGCCGCACGCTGACGGTCCGTTACTGGAGGGACGAGCACGAGCGGCAGCAGTGCCCGAACTCCCACCTCCACGCCGCGCTGGAAACGGAGAAGGCCGGTAGCTGCCCGCACTACGAGATCACCATCCCCGAGCACCCCGTCGGCCCCGTCGACGCTCCATGGTCCGACCGGCTGCGCCGCGTCCGTCTCCGTCCCTCCGCGCCGCGCCGGAGCGGTGCCAACGCCTAGCAGTCGCCTGTGGCCGGGTGGGCCTACCGCCCGGCCACAGGCCCCCCGCCCGTGCGACGTCACACAGACCCCGCCGTCTTCAGCCAGGGAGAACCATGTCCGACCACCCCCGTCCCCGCGCCGCCCAGCAGCACCGCTGCGCGCCGCTCCACACCGTCTACGGCCTGGTGGCTCTGCTCGCCGGCTGCGGACTCTTGATGGAGCAGCCCCTGATGTGGCTGTTCGTCGTCCCGCTCGCCGTCCTCGTCGTCCAAACGCGCGGGCTCGCCCAGCGCCGAGCCCGCAACGCCCTCCGCAGGCGGGATGAGCGCAAGGCCGCGGCCTCCGCCCGAAGGGCGTGGGGCGCTGTCGCAGCTGCTCTGGACGCCGCCTTGGTGACGTGTGCCTTCGCCGTGTGCACCGTGCTGCTGAGCGGCCACGGCGACCTCCTCGTCCTGCGCGGACGAGCAGCGGACTACCTGGCCTTGGCCGCAGGGACGACGTTCGCCGGCCTGCACTCCCTCGCACACTGCATGTCCGCCCGGGCCCCCAAGACGCCGCAGCCCGATGCGTAACAAGCCACCCCGCTCCGTGCCGGTGATCCCGGCACGCCCTTCCCCAAGACCCCCGAGGAGACCTCGTGCTGCACTTCGACCCCGCCACCACGAGCGGCTCGGCAGTGGCGTCCCTGTTCCGCGTCTGGTGCTCTCTCCGCGACGCCGATCCCGGGCGCAGGCCAGCGGCCGCGGAGCTCGCCGGCGCCGTGGAGGAGATGTTCGCTGACCTCGGCCTGGACCTGGACGGGCCCCCAGCGCAGGTCCAACCGCCTGGCTCAGCAGAGGTGTTCACGGTCTTCGGTCTGAAGTACGACCACGCCGACGCGCTGCTGATCGCCGGTGTCGTTCCCGGCGAGCACGCCCCGTCCGCTGTCGAACTCGACGGCGACGAGTTTCGCTTCAGCCGGTGGGTCGACACCTTCCACGCCGAGTCCGGGGATGCGGCCGCCAGGGCAGCGCGAGCGCAGGTCGAGAGAGGGGACTGCTGAGCTACCCCCCAAGCGTGTTGCGCATTGGGCATTCAATGTGTAATGTGATGGCACGTCGGGTCCGGCGCAACCGCCCAGACCCGAACCACTCCCTTCTTCTTCCTCCAGTTCAGGAGACGACTGTGCCCACCCGTGTCGTGACCCGCACCCGCACCTCCGATCGCCGAGTGCCCAGTGAGCGCGGCCTCCGGACCCGGCAGAAGCTCATGGACGCAACGATCGAGCTCCTCGCCACCCGGTCCTACCGCGAGGTCAGGGTCGTGGACATCGCCAAGCAGGTGGGGACGTCGCCCGCGACGTTCTACCAGTACTTCCCCGACGTCGAGGGCGTCGTCCTCGAAGCGTCGCGGCTCCTGGTCAAGGAGACGACGGCAGCGCTCGACGACTTCGCGGACGGCTCCTGGACCTCGGACGGTCTGGCCGGTGCCATCCGGCTCGTGGAGGCCGTGCTCGACGGCTGGAGCAATCACCTGCCGGTCATGCGGGTGTTGAACGCCCTCGCGGCCGAAGGGGAGCCCCGCTTCGTCAAGGCTTACTACGCGAACACGGGGCCCGTCCTCAAGGTCCTCACGGCGGCCGCCCAGTCCACGACATCCAGCGCGGAGAGCAAGGAACTGGTCCACGCCCTCGTCACCGGGTTCGCGGCCGCCGCCGGACACGAGAACGCCGGGAACGTCCGCGGGCTGAGCAAGGACCAGCGGCGCCAGGGACTCGCACGCCTCGTACACGCCGTCGTGGCCACCACCGCCTAGTACCCACGCTCCGCCACCGCCCAGGCCGCCACTCCAGGGAGAACCACCGTGATCCAGCCAGCCTCGCTCGCCATCGGCTTCGGCCTCGGCGTCCTCAGCGTCCTGCTCCGCGCCCTGGTGCTGCGCATCCGGCCGCGTCGCACCCCGCTTCCCCTCTCCATCGCCACACCGAGCCCCGCGCTCGTCACCGCCATGTCTCAGGCCGTCGCCGAGCACTACCCGAACCTCGGGGGGTTCGCCTACGCCGCCGTCAGCGTCTTCGAGCGCAACTCGCCGGATAGCACGGTGTACCTCTACCCGGCACGCGGCCCCCACCGCGGCTCCATACGTCTGGACCGCAGGGATCCAAGCAGCCCTGGTGGCAAGGCCGCTCGGCTGCTGACGGAGATGACCTTGCCTCACGTCGGAGTCCTGGTCATCCCGCTCGCCACGCACTGAACCAGCCCTCGCCGCCCCGAGCCCGCTGCGGGGCGGCGTCCAACCGGCCCCCGTGCACGCCAGCCCGTGCAGGCCAACCCTTCCCATCACCGATCCGCGACCCGTCAGCGAGGAACCATGACCACTCCTTCCGGCCAGATGTTCAAGTACGGAGGCTGGGTGTTCGACATCGACCGGGCCATGAGCCTCCTGGAGGAGCGGCCCCGGTCCGTCGTGCAGACCTCCGTAGCCGACTGGTCAGCCGCCTACCACCTGAGCCTGCTCAGGCCGGACTACGACGGCCCGTCCTGGTGCCCGATCTTCGGCCCGGACCAGTCCCACTTCAGCGTCGAACACGCCATGCGCACCGACCTCGACCAGCCGGTGATCATCGCCACCCTGGAGTTCGAGAGCGGCCCGGCTGGCCTGCTGATCGACGGCGTGCACCGCATGTACCGGGCGATGGTCGAAGGCCGCCCGGTACTCCCCGCGCACGTCCTGACCGTCGCCGAAACCGCGACGATCCGCGTGCACTGACGCCACCGTCCTACTCTCGGGAGTCCCCTTGACCTCCATCGGCACCGCCCGTCACTTCCAGCCCCACGGCACGCCCGGCCACGTCTGCCGCGACCACAACCGGGCAGTCCTGGCCCCGGCCGTCGCCGTCGAGGCCCTCCGCCAGGGCCTCGGGCCCGACCTGACCGACGCCCAGCTCGACCAGTGCGCGGAGATCGCGGAGCGCAACCCGCTGTCCGACACCTCCCGCGCCGCCGTCCGTACAGCGCTGGGACCTGCCTTGTCCGTTGAGAACTCACCGGCGACCGTGCACCAGAAGCTGTTCAACCTCTTGCCGGGACACCCTCTCCGCGTGCGCATCGGCGAAACGGAGTACTTCCTGGTCCCCATCCCCATCACGCTGTGAGTCGCCCTGCCGAAACACAGACCGGGCACCGGCGAGTTCGATACGGTCTCAACGCCAGGAACGGAGTTACCGATGACCGCTGCAAGTGACGCCCCCTCCCTCGTCGACGTGCGAAACGCTCTGCGAAACGCAGGTCTGCGCCACGCCGAGGACTGCCCGGGCTTGCCCATGGTGGGGGATGCAGAAACGTGGGTCTCCAACGAGGAGGTCATCCTCAAGATCGCCGTGGCACCTGAGGAGCGCCCGGGCGCTGATGCTCTCCCAGCGCGCGTCCACCATGCCCTTCAGGCATGCGGACTAGACCTGGGTACGACGGCCCGATGCGATGGCACTTCGGACAGCAGGTCACCAGCCGCCGCCCTGGCTTCAGGAGACGCCGTATCCGTCGTCTTCAGCCCCTGACCGCCGCCGGCAGTAGGACACGCCCCGCGTCAGCGTGGGAACACCTCGGCCCGTTCCGGGCAGCGGCGCAGGGCTGAACCTTCGTCGATGCACCGCAGGCGACGAGCGGCCTGAATCAGGCGGCTCCCCCAACGTGTCCGGTCCCGGCCGGACACGTTTTGGCATGATCCCCCTCGACCGAGATCCGGTATCTGACAAGGGGGAAGCCATGTCCGTGCGCCCGCGCCACACCCTTCCGACCATGCTCCTGGCCGGCGCGTTCCTGATCTCCGGCTGCGCCGGCTCCGACAGCGAGCCCAAGGCCGACAGGCAGGCGGCGAGCAGCACGCCCTCCGCACGGCCGTCGCCCACCACGATGCTGCCGGACGGCATTGTGAAGCCGGGAACGCCGCTGGCAGTCGGTGACGGGGCGTGGACGGTGACGCTGCAGGGCTTCGAGCGACTGCCGGCCGGAGCCGTGCCCGGCGTGCCGGCCGGCTCGAGCGCGTACACGGCACGGGTGACCGTGGCCAACCAGCGGGCGCAGATCGCGACAGCGCCGCGAACCGCCGTCACCGCCCGCTACGGCGCTCTCGGGCGCACGGTTGCCGAGGCCGGCGACGGCAGCACGGCCTCCGCCGAGGACGACCCGCAGCAGGTGCGCCCCAACGGGTCCGTGGACAGGGACGTGAAGCTCGTGCTTCCCGACCAGGCTCAGGGCCTGCCGGTCACGGTGACCGTGGAGGCGACCGAGGAGGGGCTCGCCGAGCCGGAGCTGCTGTTCTTCGAGGGCGCCCTGCCGGGCAGTGCCGCCGCCCCGGACCCGCAGGTGCCGCAGGGCGCGCCGGCCGGGCAGTCGGTCACGTCGCTGGGGCAGTGGAACGGCCACGTGCGCGTGGGCAAGGTGACCGTGAGCGGGGAGGGCGCCTCGCGCACCGGGAGCCTGGAGCTCAGCGTGGTCAACCGGTCCGGAGACCCGATGCCCGGCCTGGGCACCACCCTGCGGATCCTGACGGGCCAGGACCTGCACCTGGCCGCCACCATCCGTCCGGTGTACGGGTACCGCGACGCCGCGATCGCCCCGTACCGCACCGCCACGCAGATGGTCTCCTTCCGCGTCCCGGGGACGGCCGTCGGCGGCCCGGTGACGGTCGAGGCAGTCGACGCTGGCGGCTCGAAGGCCACCTTCGAGGGCACGCTCGGCTGAAGGGAGCCCGCAGAAAGTTCGGGCGGAGTGTCACACCGGCGGCCTCGGCCACACCTGTAGCAGGTGAACGGTGCCTTCTCCGACCCGAACAGGACTCCCTTACATGGCCCCTCGCCTCCTGGCCGCTGGCCTCGTGCTCGCCGGAGCGGTCGCTGCCTCCGCCTGCGGCCCGCTCACCGTCCCCGGTTCCACGGCCGATGCCGCGCCCGCTCACGCTCCGGCTGCTGCCGGAGGCGGATCCGCGCTGAGCCAGCTGAATGCCCTGGTGGTGCGGGCGCAGATTCCTCTCACCGGCTACAGCCGCGACGCCTTCGGACCGGCGTGGAGCGATGCCGGCACGGTCGAGATGTCGCGGAATTCATGTCCGACGCGTCAGGATGTCCTGGCCCGCGACTTGGACGACGTCGTCCGGGCCGAGGACGGCTGCACTGTTCTCTCTGGCGTTCTGCACGACCGGTACACGGGCCGGACGATCGACTTCAAGCGCGGCCCCGGTACGTCCAGGGCCGTGCAGATCGACCACATTGTGCCCCTCGCGCTCGGGTGGCAGTCGGGGGCTCGGGAGCTGAGTGCCGAGCAGAGGCTGAACTACGCGAATGACCCCGAGAATCTGATTGCCACGGGTGGTCCGACGAACGCTGGCAAGGGCGCCAAGGACGCCGCCGCGTGGATGCCTCCGCGGGCCGAGGCCCACTGCTGGTACGCGACCGCGCAGGTCCGCGTGAAGACCAAGTACCGCCTGTCGGTCACGCCGGCGGAGAAGTCGGCGCTGCGCACCGCGTTGGAATCCTGCCCGGCCGAGGCGGGTCGGCGATGAGGCCGGCCGCGCAGCCGCAGCCCTTCGGCGCCGACCAGGACCGGTGGACCCACGCCGTCCGGGAGGCCGCCAGGCTCCATCACGCCGTGCGTGCCGGGCTGGCCGGGCAGATCTCGGCTCCGGCCGCCGAGCGGGCCGCCATGGAGGCGCTGCTGCTGATACGGGAGCGGACCCGGGGCGGCTGGCTGCGCTGGGACATCTTCGGGCCGCATCCCGAGGGTGGGCTGCGCGAGGCGGGTGTCTTCGACCCGGAGCAGCACCGGCTGGGGCGCTGGGTGTGCCGAAGCGTATGGGGACGTCGCCCTCCCCAGTACATCTGGATGCTGGGGGGCCTGGAGCTTCCCCGCCCTCTCCCGGTCGGCCGGACCGCGATGTTCACCCTGGCCGCCTTCGCCGCTCTGGGCCCGGCGACCTCCCTGCTGCCGGCGACCACCGGTCTCCTCGCGGCCGGCGCTGTCGGCGTGGCCGCGGCCGCCGGACTGCCGGCGGCCGTCCGGAGCCTCACCCGGCGCCGCGTGCGCGTGATCGAGAACGGCGAGGAGTACGCGGCGGTCTTCTTCCGGCTGCTGGCCGACGAGCAGCGCCTGCGCAAGCTCGCCGAGCGCAGCGGGCACTACGAGCTGGCGCGCGCGGCGGCGGTGCTGCCGCGGCTGGTGTGGGACGCGGCCGGCCTGGTGCCGCTGGCGGCGGACGACGGGGAAGCCCGTGCCCTTCTCCTGGGATACGCGCAGTCGCTCGCGCTCCTGGTCGAACAGGCCGTCGAGGTCGGACGGCGGGAGGAAGCGGTGGAGTCGGCGATCCGAGACGACCGCGCGGCCGTGGTGCCGGCCAGGCCGGCGCTGCCGGAAGGGCTGCTGCCCCGGCAACTGCTGGACGACGCACGGCTGGAACTGGAGGAGCTGGGAGAGGGACTGCTCCATGCCCAGGAGGTCCTGGGCAGGGCTCACGACGACCGAACTCAGCCTGTAAGGAGCGGAGAGAGCGATGAGTGAGTACGAGCGGGCCGACCGGCGCATCCCGTGGCGGGAGACGAACCCGGATGCCTACGCCGAACTGAAGCGCACCTGGGGGGTGATCGGGCACAGCAGCGTCCTGATGGTGCTCAGCCTGAGCCTGATCGGCACGTCGCTGACGCTGGGCTACCTGCATTGGCCGGGGTGGTTGGAGACCTCCGCGCGCCTGGGCGCCAGCGGCGCGGCGGTCGGCTGCGGTGCGGTCGGCCTGTGGCGGCTGGTCCGTGCCCTGTTCCGGTCGGTGCGGGCAGTCGTGCGCACGCGCCGACGCGGCGCCGACGGCGAGGCGCAGGGGGAGGCCGTCGAGGAGTCCGTACCCGCGGCAGTTCCGGCGGAGGGGTCGTCTTGAACGGGAAGGGAACGCCGTGTTCAGGTTCGAGAGCTTCGCGGTCGGGTTCGCCATCGGCGCCGTGGCCTGGTGCGTGCCGTACGTGTGTGGCCTGGGCCGGGGCGGGGTCACCAGGGGGCTCGTTCCCTGGCGTCGCAGACGGCCTCCCACTCGGAGAAGGTGAGGCACTGCTCGGCGGTGCGCGCCCGGCGGGTCCGGTCTGCCTGCGCGAGCGAGGCGAGGATCCGGTCGCGGATGACGAAGCCGGGCGGGTCAGGCTCCGGCTCGACGGGCGGCGGCAGGCTGGTGAGGCGGGCCCGGATGGTGTCCATGGCGGCGAGGAAGGCGGCGTTGGGTGGAACCCCGGTAGGCGTGTCCTCGCCGCTGTCGGGGGCGGCAGCGGGCTCGTCGGAGCTGGCGGTCTCGTTCCAGCGGGCCATGATCATGCTGGCCGGGGAGGCCGGGCGTCTGGGAACGCGCCAGACCGACAGATCGGCGGCGAGGTCGGCCGCGGAGAGGCCGGCGGCGATCCAGGGCCGCAGGGCGAAGGCGAGGCGGCGCAGGCCTTCGCCCTGGGTCCAGGGCACCCGGGGGCGTACGAAGGCGGCGACCGAGATGGCGTGGGCGGCCTGGTCGGGAGTGGCCCGGTAGGGCTCGGGTACGTCGTGCCGGCGGCGAGACTGCGGCCGCGCGCCGCGGGGTGCGCTGGTGTTGTTCTTCTTCCCTCTCATCTCAGCTGTAGGACGTGGGTGGTTGGTCTTACAGGAAGGGGTGTCACGGCGGCGGGATGGGCGGGTGCGTCGGCGGGCGTCGGCGATGGCCAGCTGGCGTCCGTGGTCGGTGAATCCGATGTGCCGGGCGTGGTAGCCGTGGCCGCGTACGCGGTGGCCGAGGGAGTCGTCCCAGGCGCGTGGGACGACGGCGGCGTAGATGGTGGCGGTGCCGGCCCATTCGCCGCTTCCGGCAGGGCGGGTGTTGGTCCGGGTTCCGTGGACGGCCCACACGAGGAGGCCGAGTTCGCGCAGGACGGCGATGTGCCGCTCCAAGGTGCGCCGGCTGATGCCGAGGCGGCGCCACATGGTGTCGCGGCAGTAGGCGACGTGCCCGTCGGCGTTCAGGCGGGCGGCGAGGTCGCGGGCGACGCGCAGCGTGGTGTCGCCGGCTTTGGGGTGCAGACGGTGGGTGATGGCCCAGGTGGCGGCGCGCAGGAAGTCGCCGCGCCGGGTGCGCCGGGACGCGGTCGTGCCGATCTCCTGATCCGAGCGTGGACAGATCGGGATGAACCGGCTGTTCGGGGATATTCGGTTTTGTCCGTGCGGAGGGCACGGTGGAGCGGCGGCTGCTTGGACCGGCGCGTGGGCATGCTGCATCATGGGCAGGGCACGCCCTCCTTTCGGGCATGCGCGAGCCCCTCTCGTGGGGCTGGGTTCTTCGGGAACCAAGGTGATCCGCCCTGGCTGGGGCGGTGTTTGCCCGGTCTGCTGACCGGGTTCTTCACCGGGCGAGCTGGACACTCGCCGGGTGGTGGCAGAGGTGCGGTAGGCGGGCCGAGGTGCTGGACACACCGGAGGCTTGCTGCCGCGGGGCAGCCCACGGGGGACTGCCTGCTGTCAGGTCATGTGTTCATCGGACTCCAGGGATGCGGCGGTCACGAAGGTCAGTGGCCCATGCCGGCGCCGCCGTCGACGGGCACCACGGCCCCGGTGATGTAGGCGGCCTGCTCGGAGGCGAGGAAGGCGACGGTCGCGGCGATTTCCTCGGGGCGGGCAAGGCGGCCGAGCGGGATCTGAGTCTTGAGGTTCTCGAGCTGTTCGTCGCTCAGCGCCTCGCTCATGGACGTCTCGGTGAGGCCGGGGGCGACCACGTTGAAGGTGATGCCGCGGGAGCCGAGCTCGCGGGCCATGGAGCGGGCGAAGCCGACGAGGCCGGCCTTGGAGGCGGCGTAGTTGGCCTGGCCGCTCTCGCCGCGCAGGGCAACGGCGGAGGAGATGAAGATGACCCGGCCCTTCTTGGCTCGGAGCATGCCGCGCGAGGCGCGCTTGGTGACGCGGAAGGCGCCGGTGAGGTTGGCGTCGACGACGGAGGTGAAGTCGTCCTCGGTCATGCGCATCAGGAGCTGGTCCTTGGTGATGCCGGCGTTCGCGACGAGGACCTCGACAGGGCCCTGCTGCGCCTCGACCTCCTTGAACGCGGCGTCGACCTGGTCGGCGTCGGTGATGTCGCAGCGGACGGCGAGCAGGCCCTCGGGGGGTTCGCCCGAGCGGTAGGTGATGGCGACGCGGTCGCCGGCCTCGGCGAGGTGCCGGGCGATGGCGAGGCCTATGCCTCGGTTGCCGCCGGTGATCAGGACGGAACGGGACACGAGATGGCGCCTTTCTGTAGTGCTTCGTGCGGGTTTGTAGTCAATCAGCTGGCCCGGCGCGCGCCGGACCGGGTGAGGTGTCCGCTCATCGCCGCTGCGGTGTCCATCACGGCGGCCACGTACCGGGCGCGGGTGGTGGCCCGGCGCATGGGAGCGTCCTTGGCCAGCAGCGCGACGGATCCGGCGACGGCTGAGCCGTACCAGATGGGTGCCGCGATCATGGTGCGACCCGCCAGAGGTGACGGACTGATCGCGTGACCTTCCTCACGGATGTGCGCAATGTCGATCTTGTTACCGCCGACCGATCCGAGACAGGCGAAGATCGCCAGGCCGGCGGCGTCAGACTCAAGGGGCGCTGATTCAAGAGACCGCAAAGCGAACTGAGGCGATGTAAGGACCTCGTCTACATGTGGCCCGTATGCCCGTTCCGCGCAGATCCTCATCGGAGTGCCGATCAGGTCCGGTCGGTAAACAAATGCGAGCTGACCAGTTCTCGACTGTAGTGTGACGATCTCGGCCCTCACGGCAGGAGAGGACCGGCCAGCCTGGAGGGGCTGGGAGGGTGTTGACGAGGGGGGACCGTGCAGCGCGTCAGCCAGTGCGTAGCCAGCACGCGGCCCGAGCTGCTCCACGGCACCTTCCCGCGTCAAGGCTTGCAGATACCGGTGGGCGGTCGCTGCGGGAAGATCCGCGGACTTGGCGACCGAGGCCAGGGGGTGTTCACCCGGCCCAAGGCTGATCAGCGCTCTGAGCACCGCCATGGTGCGTCCCACGGCTCCGCCGACGCCACCAGCATGGTCGGCCTGGTCGGACGGGGTGGAAACAGGCTGCAGCAACGCGAACTCCCCCTCGCGGTTGTGGAGGACCCTCGCGTCTCCCACAACGCGGATTCGATCCAATGGCCGATTCTTCCTGGCCAAGATCTCGCTCACCAGGCTCTGAATTTTCCGGTCCTCGAATTTCAGGAGCGAGCGCTTCCGGTATATCGCGAGGCCGGCACGGGGATGGCACCACGGGGAAGGGTTGAAAGTTGAATCAGAAGGAGGCGTTGCAGCAGCTGCTGCAATGGAAGCGCGGACAGATAGACCCCGTCGAGCTCGGCTGGCCCAAGCGCACGGGCCGGGGCCGGCGCTCGCGCGGACTGTCGCAGGCGCAGGTGGCGCAGGCACTTTTCGTGACAGAGAGGACCTACGCCGAGTTCGAGCGCGGCAACACGTCCCAGCCGAGCACCGAGTTCCTCGACAACGTGGCCACGGTGCTGCAGATGAACGAGCGCGAGAGGAACGTGCTCTACGTCTACGCGCTCGGCTACGAGCCCCCGTTCCCCATGGACCCATGCGCGGGGACCAACGTCGACCCGGCGTGGCAGGTAGCCGTCAGCCGCATCTCGGGTCAGCCCTGTTACATCAACGACGTCGCCTGGAACGTGCTGGCCGCGAACGACGACTTCAAGCGGATGTTCCCGCAGCCCGAAGGGCGGGAGGCCCCGGAGCTGCCCGAGCGCAACCTGATCCGGTGGATGCTCCTGCGGGAGGACGCACGCGAGCACCACCTGGTCGACTGGGACACCCGATGGGCGCCGCAGGTCGCGGCCCAGTTGCGCACGGCGGTCGCCGCACACCCCGAGAACGAGGATCTCCAGCTGCTCGACAAAGAGGTCAACGACGACCCGGTAGCGGGGCCTATCTACCGTGACCACAGCCTCGCGTACATCCACCCCGACGGCGACGCGCGGCCGATGCGGCACGCCGGCTACGTAACCCCACCCGGCACCGAGGACTTCCGTACCCGCTGCTGTGAGCGGCACGCACCGTCCCAATTGGGCACCGTCACCATGTGCGCCGCCCAGCCGTTCGGCAGCCCGGGCGCCCGGTTCTTCCTGCTCCCGTTCGTGCCCCACCACTGACATCGCGCCCGCGACCGCCCTGGAGGAGGGATTTCCCCCGGGGCGGCCGCGGCACGACAATGCATGCCCATGGCAACCACTGACCTGAAGCAGATCACCCCCGGCATCTTCGCCTGGCAGCCCGGCGACAAGGCGACCTGGGGCATGGCCAACTGCGGTCTCGTCGTCTCCGAGGGCCAGGCCCTCGTCGTCGACACGCCCTACACCCCCGCCCTGACCGACACCTTCCTGACCGCGGTCCGCACAGCCGCAGGCCCGGATGTTCCGCTGGACCGGGTCGCCGTCACCCACGCCAACGGCGACCACACCTGGGGCCTTGAGCAGCTGCCCGGCGCTGAGGTGTTCGCCACTCACGCAGCCCTCGAGCACCAGTGCCTGGAGCCGAAGCCCCAGCAACTCCAGGCCCTCATCCACGACACCGACCCCGGCCAACCGCTCGGTTGGTACTTCCGGGAGCACTTCGGCAAGTTCGACTTCGCCGGCATACAGGTCCTGCCGCCGACCACGACGTTCACCGGACGCCACGACCTCACGGTCGGCCAGGTACCCGTGGAACTGCACGAGGTCGGTCCGGCCCACACGGTCGGCGACCTCATCGTCCATCTGCCCGAGCAGCGCGTGGTCTTCGCCGGCGACATCGTCTTCGCGGGAGACCACCCCTCGCACTGGGCCGGCCCGCTGGAACGCGTCTCCGCCGCCTGCACGAAGATCTTGGAACTGGATCCCGAGTGGATCGTCCCCGGCCACGGCCCGCTCATGACCCCGGCCGACCTCCGCGAGTACGTTGCTTACCTCGACGACCTCGCGGACCAGGCCTACCTGATGCACGGCCAGGGCCGGACCGCCATCGAGGCGGCGCGCATCTTGATCAAGGAGGACCGCTACCCCGGCCTCGGCCTGGCCGAGCGGCTCGCCATCACCCTCAGCACCGAGTACCGCCACCTCGACCAGGACTCCGCCGCCCCGGACCTGCTGGAGCTGATGGACCACGCGGCACGCATCGCCTGGGACCGCTCCTCAAACGGCCCGCACCCGCTCTGATCCGCTCCTGGTAGCCGCGCCGCGCCCATTCCGGCACGTGAAACAGCGCGGCCGCCACGTTCCGGTCATTGAAATATGAACCGCCTTGTGTGGCGTGAGAGCTTGCTCCACGCTCCCCGGGCCGGTCAACTACCGACGTCGGCGCGCCGTGCACGCACGGGGGAGCGCCGCCCAGGCACCGAGGGCACTCCCACGCCCATTGACGTGCGCGGTCGAGCAGCACGCGTTGCTGGACTCGATTCCGGATGCCGCCGCCGGCCCCCCGGCGGCGGCATCCGCTCGTAGCCGCCTCGCCCAGGGAGAGTTCATGAGCCCCGCCGCCATCGCCTTGCCGGTCCCCGCCGCCGTCCCCGAGTTCCTCGCGCCCCGCATCGAGCACCTCCGCCGCACCCTGCGCGCCGGCCGACGCGAGGAGGCCCTCAGGCTCGCCCAGACGATCAGCGGCGAACTCGCCGAGAGCCACGGGCCCCTGCACCACTACACCCTCCACGCCCTCGAGCTCGTGGCCTTCTGCGCCCAGCTCGCCAGGCAACCCACCATGGCCACTGAGGCCTCGGTCTACACGGCTGCGGGCTGGCAGCGGGTCTTGGATGCCGAGCACCCTCACATTCGCCGGCAGGCCCGCAACGGCGCCGCCTCCTGGCTCACCATCACCAACGCAACCGACGCCGTCAGGACCGGCACCAGCCTCCTGGAACTGCTGCAGTCGCTGTACGGCAAGGACCACCCCTCCACCCCCTTCGTCGAACGGCGGCTTGACGCCATCGCTGGCGCCGACCAGGAGGCAGCAGCAAGGGCTCTTCGTGCCTCCGGCCCAGCCCTGATGATCAAGCCCTGAGGCCCTGATCAAGGCGTTCCCAAAAGGCCCACGCCATCGGCATATACCGGAAGTGCGGCTACAGGAAAAAACGAGACCTGGCTGCATCTGATCTTTGTGGCCAGAATCAGCCTCGGACTGATCGCGTTGTGGGAGACGCCCAGTCCCAGACCGCGAGGGGGATTTCGCGTTGAACCAGACCACCGTCGGCTCCACGACCAGGAACGCCAGCTCCACAGGCAGCGCCGGCGCCGTTCCTGTCGCGCCCCTCGGCACCCCCGAAAACGGACCCGCGCCCGCTGCGATGCAGCACGCCGCCGGCATGCCGAACGGCGCCACGCGGCCGGCGGTGCCCAGCCTCGCCGTACGCCCTGCGCCTTCCGCCGGCTGCCGCCGCGCCGTGGCCTGAGGCATCGCCTCCGTTTCCTACGATCCAAGCCGTCACCACTACTCACAAGGGGGATACGCCAGTGTCGATCTCAAACGCTTCCGGCACGCACCGCTGGCTGCGCCGAACGGTGGTTGCGGCCACGACTCTCGGCATCGCCGTCACCGCCGTCGGTTGCAGCGGAGGCGGGGAAAAGAAGGAAACCGCCTCGCCGAGCCCGACCGTCTCCAAGAGCGCCGATCCGCAGGCCGAGGCGAAGAAGGCGGTCGAACAGACGTACCGGAACTACTGGGATGCCCAGACCAAGGCGTTCGAGAAGGTCGACGTTCGTGACACCGGCTTGGAGAAGTACAGCTTCGATCAGGCCTACTCCAAGGTCCTTGCTGACGTGGCGAACATGAAGATCAAGGGCAGCGCGATGCGCGGCGCGCCGCAGATCAAGCCCGAAGTCACTGCGGTGAGCCTCGACGAATCCCCGAAGAAGGCCACCATCACAGACTGCGTCGACGTCTCCAAGTGGACGCTCGTGGACGCCAAGACTGGCAAGGAGCTGGAGCTTCCGAAGAACCGCCTTACGCGATTCGTCGTCAGCGCCTCGGCACGCACCGTCGGCGACGAGTGGAAGATCGTTGAGCTGACTCGTCAGGACCGCGCATGCTGAGACGACGCGCTGCAGCGCTCTTCACCGCCCTCGCGGCGCTCCTGAGCGTCCTGGTGCTGGCGATGCCCGCCAGCGCCGATGGGGGCGGAGGCGGCGGCACGGATGTGGGTCACTGCGACAACGACTGGGTCTGCGGCGGCGTCGAGATACCCGGCGGCAACGGAAAGCCTGGCACCGGAGGCGGCGGAGGCGGCGGTGGGGGAGGCGGCGGAGGCGGCTCGTCCGAGAAGACGTGTGCCACCGGCGCCACCAGCTACCACCAGTGGCCTTGTCACATCGACGGCATTGGGACTCTCGATGAGTCCAAGATGTGCTACATCGGGCTCGCCAATCCCCAGCCGCCCAAGTCGGATCCGGTCTGGCAGGGGCACACCACCGGCGCGATCTACTACTACGCCTGCCTGTCCCAGACCCACGGACTGCCCAACGGACAGAACGGCGGTTTCGTGCAGTGGCACGAGACCAACCCGCTCGAGACCGGACCCTCGGCGGCCGAGCTCGCCCAGCAGGCGTTCGCACGGATGCGCTTGGACGGCGCGAAGATCGGCTCTGCACCGCCCGCCGGCGCCAAGGGCCTGGTCGGCCTCCCGGTGTGGCTGTGGACCGCGCAGTCTCCGCAGACGTGGGGCCCTCAGACCATGACGGCCTCCGCCGGCGGCCTGTCGGTCACGGTGACGGCCAAGGTGAAGAGCATCGCCTGGGCCATGGGAGACGGCACCACGGTCACCTGCACCAAGCCGGGGACGCCGTACCAGAAGAGCTTCGGCGACACCGACTCCCCAGACTGCGGCCACCGCTACTCCAAGGTCGGCGACTACACCATCACGGCCACCAGCACGTGGGCCGTGGACTGGACCGCCACCAACGGCGAAACCGGCACGATCCCGGACACCACCCGCAACTCCTCGACCACGGCCCGCATCGGCGAGCTCCAGGTCGTCAACTAGTACGAGGAACGACGAAGACGATGGCGACGACCCTCTCAACGCGAAAGTCCAAGGGCGCCAACGCAGCGGCCGCGCCCCCGACGGGTCCCGTCCCGATCACGCAGGACGCACCTCGGCGTCGCCGCCGGCCCGTGGTGGTCGGCGCCGGACTGGCGCTGGCCGCAGTCGGCGCGCTCCTCGCCGTGTGGCAGGTCGACGAGGCCGGCAACCGCGTTCCGGTGATCGCGCTGGCTCACAACGTCAAGGCCGGGGAGACGATCAAGAAGAGCGACCTGGTCGTGGCGCAGGTTGCTCCCGACGCCGCGCTTGCGCCGGTGCCCGTCAGCCGCAGCGGCGACATCGTCGGCAAGACCGCGGCCGCCGACCTGCCCAAGGGAACGCTCGTGACCGACGCCTCGGTGCACGAGGGCACGCCGGTGGCCAAGGGCCGCGACACCGTGGGCATCCTGGCCAAGCCTGGACAGCTCCCGGCGCAGCGGCTGCGTACCGGGGACGCGGTCGCGCTCGTCCACACGCCGCAGGACGACGCTGAGGCGGCGAAATCGGGCACGCAGAAGGCGCCGGACAGCATCAGCGCTGTCGTCGTCGGCCTGTCGTCCCCCGACGCGAACGGGGCGATCGTCGTGGACGTCGCCGTCGCGGGAACGGACAGTCCGTCGCTTGCCACCTGGGCGGCCAAGGGCGCGGTGACCATCGTGCTGAAGGCGGCCGGCTGATGTCGGTCATCGCGCTGGTGTCCGGCAAGTCCTCCGGCGTCACCTGCTCCGCGCTCGCCCTCGCTCTTTCCTCACCGAAGCCCTCACTGCTGGTGGAGGCCGATCCGGCGGGCGGCACGATCCGTGCCGGCTACCTCGGTGGAGAAGGCAACGCGTCCACCGGCCTGCACCGCCTGGCGGCTGCGGACCGGCAGGGCACGCTCGCCCGCGAGTTCAGCCAGCACTTCGTGAGCCTGGACCGCGACAACACCGGGCAGCGGCTGCTCCTGCCGGGTCTGACCGACCCCACTCAGGCTGCCTCGCTCAGCCGCACCTGGGAGCCGATCTCCCGGCTGCTCGGCGTAATGGACCAGACCGGGCACGACGTGATCATCGACGCCGGACGCATCCTGACCGAGTCCGAGACCCGGCTGTCCACGACCCGCTACCCGACGCCGCTGCTCCACCGCGCTGACGCCGTGCTCATGGTGGTGCGCAGCACCCAGGCATCCATCGCTGCGGCGGCGCCGGCCATGCGGGTCCTTCGGGAGGAGCTGGCGCACCACGGAACGGGCTCCGACGCGCTCGGACTGCTGCTGATCGAGGAGGGTTCCTTCAACTCCAGCCAGGTGCAGCAGTATCTGCAGGCCCCCGTGGTCGGCATGCTCGCATGGGATGCGGACAGCGCCGACGTCTTCACCCACGGGGCCTACAAGAAGCTGCCGCGCACGCTGCTGCGCTCGGCCCGGACGGCCCACCAAACAATCAACGAGCTGGTGACCAGGCGCCGCGTACAGCTGCAGCCGGCCGCGCTGCCGACGGTTGCCGGGAGGGCATCATGACCGACACCAGGCCGGAGTCCCCGGCCAGCCTCGACGCCCTTTTCGCCCAGGCCCTCGGCGAGCAGCCCGCACAGGGTGCGCCGGTCCTCCGACCGGTTCCCCCCCAGGTGTCCCCGGCCAGCCTGCCCCAGAGCGTCGTCCCTGTCCCCGATACCTCGGCCCCGACCACGTTGCCGGTCGGTCACGAGGTGCTGGCCGAGCTGCGTTCCCGCGCCAGTATGAAGATCGGCGAGGCCGCGGGCGCCGATGCCTCCATGAGCGAGGAGGACCGTCGGCAGCGCGGTCAGTCGATCATCGTGCAGGTCGTCTCGGAGTGGGCGACGAAGTACGCGGCCAGCGGCCAGGACCTGACGCCCCAGCAGGAGCGGGCGGTCCGTGAAGCGGTCTTCGACGAGCTGTTCCGCGCCGGCCGTCTCCAGCCGCTGCTGGACGACTCGCACGTCGAGAACATCATCATCTACGGCGACAAGGTCCGCGTGGACTACGCCGACCGTCCGACGCGCACCTGGGACCCGATCGCGAAGACCGACCGGGATCTGATCAGCCTCATCAACCACCTCGCGCGGATGCAGGGGCAGGGCGAGCGCGCGTTGACGCCTGCTACGCCGAACCTGAACCTCCGGCTGGCCGACGGCTCCCGCCTGGCGGCCTCGGCGTACGTCACGCCGCGGCCGAGCATCGTGATCCGCCGCCACCGCACCCGCGGCCAGGGCTTGGACGACCTGGTGCGCTGGGGCACGATCGACGCCTCCCTTGCCCACTTCCTGCGGGCTGCGGTCAAGGGCCGCAAGAACATCATCGTGGTCGGGTCCCAGGGCGTTGGAAAAACGTCTCTGCTGCGAGCCATGGCCCGCGAGATCCCGAGCAAGGAACGAGTGGGCACCCTGGAGTCGGAGTACGAGCTCTACCTCCACGAGGACCCTGATGGCCCGGAAGTCGTCGCCTACGAGGGACGCGAGTCCAACGGCGAGCGCGGCCCGGACGGCAAGCTCCAGGGCGAACTGACCCTGTCCGACCTGTTCCCGCAGCTGCTGCGTATGTCGCTGCGGCGTGTGATCGTCGGCGAGGTCCGCTCCAAGGAAGTCGTGCCGATGCTCCACGCGATGAACGAAGGCGAAGGCGGGTCGATGGCCACGCTCCACGCCCGCAGCCCGCAGCTGTCGATCGAGCGTCTGGCCACCCTGTGTCTGGAGGCCGGCATCGGCATGACCGAGGCCCTGGCCTACCGGCTCATCGCGCAGGCCGTCGACTTCGTCGTCTACGTACGCCTGGTCGACGAGACCGAACTCGTCGGCCCGGACGGCCAGCACGGGCGCAAGCACCGCTTCGTGTCCCACGTCATGGAGATCACCGGCATCGGTGAGGGCGGCCGCCCCTCCCACCAGATGGTCTTCGCTCCGCGCGAGCAGGACGGTCGGCGTGAGCCGCGGGCCGTGCCGCACGGCAACATCTCCCAGACCTGCCTGGAGGACCTGGTCCGGGCCGGGCTGGACCGCAGCGTCCTGCAGCGGCCGTGGGGAAGCTGGGGCGCGCCGCTGGAGACGGTGGTGCCGCTGTGACGATCACCCTCAGCTCCCTGATCGCCGCACTCGGCGGACTCGCCGCCGTCGGGGGCCTCGTCCTGGCCGTGGCCGGCGGCGTCGGCTGGGCGCCGTCGACGACGGTGCGCCGGCGCAGCCGCCTGGAGCGCAAAATCCGCGCCTTCTTCGTCAAGGACGCCCGCACACCCACCTCGTGGTGGGCACGCGGACAGGCTCGGCTGGCCGGCGCCGTCCTGGCGGCCCTCGGAGTGTGGCTGTTCACCGGCTGGCTGACCGGCGGACTCGTCACCGTCGCCGTCGTGCTGGGTCTGCCCTGGCTCCTGAACACCTCCGGCAGCGGCAAGACGCAGATCGACAAGCTCGAAGCGATCGAGGAGTGGGTGCGGCGCATGTCCGACATCCACACCGTCGGCGTGAGCCTGGAGGCCACCATCCAGCGCAGCCTGGAGACCGTGCCCAAGGCGATCCGCGAGGACGTACGGCTACTGGTCTCGCGCCAGCAGTCCGGCTGGGTGCCCCAGGACGCCTACCGGGCCTTCGCCGACGACCTCAACGATGCCATGGTCGACGAGGTGGCCGCCCTGCTGATCCTGCACGTCGAGGACCGCGGCAGCGGCCTGAGCAAGGCCCTGCGCGAACTGGCCGACGCCCTCCAGCACGAGGTCCTCGCGCGCCGCGAAGTCGAAGCCGACCGGCAGAAGCCCCGTACGAACGACCGCTGGGTGACCATCTTCTGCCTGGGCATCTTCGGCATCACCGCGTTCTCCGGCACCTACGTCGAGCCCTACAACACACTCACCGGGCAGCTCGTGCTCGCCTTCGTCGGCGTCGCGTTCGTTCTGGTCAAGATCTGGATGCGCCGCATGGCCATCATCGAGCCCGCACCCCGGTTCCTGTCTCCCGCCGACCGCGCTGGCGGCCAGATCGCCGAGGAGGCGCCGTGATCTTCTCCCCCTACGCCGTCGTCGGCGGCGCCGTCACCGGCCTCGGCCTGGTGATCGCCGCCCGCGGCATCCTCCCCGGCCGGCCCGACCTCAGCGACGTCCTCAACCGAATGGACGCCACCCGCCTCGAGAACCTCGACCGCAACCGGGACAGCCAGCCCAACACCCTGATGGAGAAGGCCGGCGCGTTCCTGCTGCGCACCGCCGGGGAAGGCACCCTGCGCCTGCCCCGCCAGCAGCTGGAGCTCGTGGGCCGCTCCCCCGCCGCCCACCTGGGCCGCAAGGTCGGTCTCGCCCTGTATGGACTGCTGCTGCCGGTACTGGTGGTGACCCTGGCGAACCTGGCCGGCTACCCGCTGCCGTTCGCGATTCCGGCCATCGCCGGTCTCGGCCTCGCGGTGGTCTTCTGGCTCCTGCCCGACCTGCAGCTCAAGCAGCAGGCGGTGGAGGCCAAGGAGGACTTCCGGTACGCGGTCAAGGCATACCTCCGGCTGGTCCAGCTCGAACGCGCCGCGGACGCGGCCCCGACCCAGGCCCTGAAGAAGGCTGCCGAAGTCGGCGAGGGCTGGGTCTTCGCAAAAATCCGGGACACCATCACCCGCGCCGAACTCGAAGGCATCAGCCCATGGGAGGGGCTCAAGCGCCTTTCCATCGAGCTTGACGTCTCCGAACTCGGCGCACCGGCCGACATCATCGCGATCGCCGGCGAGGAAGGCGCAGCCGTCGGCGACACCCTCGGCGCGCAGGCCAAGTCGCTCTCCGGCGCCCTGGTGACCTCCGCGAAAGCCCAGGCGAACATGGCATCCGAAAAAATGGTGATGCCCGTCGCGATGCTCGTCCTGATCATGACTGTCTACATCGGCTACCCCGCGCTTTCGCGGATCATGGCCAGCTAATTCCGTTAAGAGACAAGGAAATTCACGATGGGCACCGACCCGAACTTCACCTTCCTGAAGGCCTTCTTCAGCGCCCGGATCGACCGGCTGCGCAACGTCCGCGATGACCGCGGCGCCATATCGATCGAGACCATGATGATCATCGCCGGTCTCGTCGTCGGTGCCGCCGTTGCCGTGGCGATCATCGCCGCGAAGATCAACGAGAAGGCGGCAACGATCAAGTGACCCGCCTCCGCAGGGCCGTACGGCGCTGGTCCCGCGCGCTCGCCGAGGGCGACGCGCGGGACCGCGGAGCCTTGTCCCTGGAGATGCTGATCGTCTTTCCCGTCGTGCTCCTGGCGATCCTGCTGGTCGTGCACGTCGGGCTGTGGTGGCACGCGCGCAATGTGGCGATGTCGGCCGCCCAGCTGGGCGTGGAGTCGGCCCGCGTCCGCGGGGCGTCCGCAGGCACCGGCACCGCCGAGGCCCGCGACTTCCTCTCCCGGGCCGGCGGCAGCATCTCCGGCCTGTCCGTCAGCGGAAGCAAGGGGGCGACGGTGCGGATCCGGGTCACCGGCTACGTCGACACGATGATCCCCGGCCTCAAGCTCAAGATCGACCAGCACGCGGACGCGGCCGCCGAGCGCATCACGGAGGCCCGATGACCGTCATCCGGATGCTCAAGGACGATCGCGGCGCGCTGTCGCTGGAAGCGGTCATCCTGTTTCCCGTCCTCATCATGGTGCTGCTGCTGGTCGTCGCGTTCGGCCGGATCGGATCCGCCAGCAACGCCGTCGACACCGCCGCCCGCAACGCCGCGCGCGCCGCCTCCCTGGAACGCAGCGGCGGCTCGGCCAGTAGCGCCGGGTCGCAGATGGCGCGCAGCGTGCTGGGACAGCAGGGCCTGGAGTGCACCTCCACGTCCATCTCCATCTCCACCGGCGGGTTCTCCGCCCGGATCGGCGAGCCGGCCTCCACCACCGCCACGGTGACATGCACGGTCCGGCTCTCCGATATCGGCTTGCCCGGACTGCCCGGTTCCAAGACTCTGACCAGCAGCTTCACCTCGTCGATCGACTCCTACCGCCAACGCGGCTGACAGGACCACCGCATGACTCCCGCCCGCTCAGCTCTCGCCCGCCGGATCCGCCGCGCCCTGCGCGATGACCGCGGTTCGATGAGCCTGTTCGTTCTCGTCACCGTCGTGGCGCTGTTCCTCGTAGCAGCGCTCGTCTACGACGGCGCCGGCAAGCTGCGGGCCCTCACCCGCGCCGAGGGCATTGCCCACGAAGCCGCGCGGGCCGGCGGCCAGGCGGTCGACGCGGGCAAGGCGATCTCCGGCGGAGGCGTCACCGTCGACCGCAACGCCGCCGTCGCCGCCGCGCGGACCTACCTCAGCCGCGCAGGAGTCGGCGGCACGGTGAGCGTGAGCGAGGACGGCGGATCCCTGGAAGTGACCGTGACCGAGTCGTACAGCGCCGTCTTCCTCGGCGGGGCCAGCGGCACAGTCACCGGCCACGGCAGCGCCAACCTGGTCTACCGGGGGTGACGATCATGAGAAACCGCAGTACCGCAGCCCGACTCGTCCGCGCGCTCTTCGCGCTGGTGGCTCTGATCGCGCTCCTGGCGGGCGTGCCCGCCGTCCTGCTCGGTATCGGGGTCCTGCCCGACCACGTCCCCGGCTTCGACGAGATCACCACCGCGCTCACCAGCCCCGACTCCGGCCAGCTGTTCCTCGGTGCCGTCACCCTCATCGGTTGGTACGGGTGGCTGAGCTTCGTGGCCTCGGTCGTCCTGGAGACGGCCGCCGCGCTGCGCCACGTCCGGGCGCCCCGGATCCGCATGCTGGGTGGATCCCAGCAGCTCGCCGGCGCGCTCGTCGGCGGCATCCTCGTCCTGCTGCCGGCGGGCACCGCGATGGCCTCGCCCGCGAGCGCAGCCCCCGCCACCGTGGCGACGGCCAGCGTGAGCGCCGACGCCCCCACAGCCGCCACCGCATCCAAGGCCGCTTCGTCCGCGGCATGGGACGGCCCCGTCCATCACGTGCAGGACGGCGACACCCTGTGGGACATCGCGGAGAAGCGTCTGGGCGCCGGAATCGAGTGGCACAGGATCGTCGACGCCAACGAAGGCGTACGCCAGGCGGACGGCTCCCTCGTCACCGCCGACACCACCGTTCTGCAGCCCGGCTGGACCCTGCGCCTGCCCGCCGACGCCTCGCCCGCGGCCTCCGCCGATCAGGGCGGAGCCCGTCCGCAGACCGCTGGCTCCACTGCCGCCACGGCCGAGACGCACACCGTCCGCGCGGGCGAGACGCTGACCGGCATCGCCGAGGACGAGCTCGGTGACGCCGACGCCTATCCCAAGATCGTCGAGGCGAACAAGGGAGTGAAGCAGGACGACGGCCGCACCCTCGGCGACCCCGACGAGATCTACCCGGGCTGGAAGCTGAAGATCCCCGCTCAGGCCGGCGCCGACCACAGCGACCGGAGCGACTCAAAGCCGGACCAGGCGCAGCCGCCGCACGAGCAGCCCGCCGACCCGGGCAAGGCCCAGGAGCGGCCCGGCGCCGAGCAGACGCAGCCGCCCGCGCAGAGCAAGCCCAACCCGGGCGCCGACCAGGGCAAGGGGGAGAAGGGCGAGACGGCCCAGACCCCGGGAGCAGACAAGGGGAAGCAGGACGGTGGGCAGCCGACCGCCCGGCCGGAGGCCCCGAGCGAGCAGCCGGCCGTGCAGAGCCCGGCACCCGACCCTGAGCGGGAGCAGCACGGCACGCCCACCCAGGCGCCCGAGGCGCACGAGACCGCGGAGACCGCCGACGGCGAAGACCAGAGCGTGCAGACGATCGCGGCGGCGGGGAGCATTCTGGCCGCGGCCGTCCTCGCGGTCGTCGCGACCCGTCGGGCGCGCCAGCAGCGCCGCCGGCGGCCCAAGCGGCGCATCCCGATGCCCTCCGGTGCGACCGCCGACTTCGAGAAGCAGCTGCGCGTGGCGTCCGACATCGCCGGCACCGCGCTGGCCGATCGCGCCCTGCGCACCCTGGCCGCCAACTGCCGGCAGGCCGGCCAGCCGCTGCCCGAGGTCGAGGCGATGCGCATCACCGCGCGCGGCATCGAGCTCCACCTGGCCGCCGTCACCCCGCCCGTCGCGCCGTTCACCGAGCATGACGACAACCCGACGGTGTGGGTGTGCCCCGCTCGCGGTGCGGTTCTCCTCGATGAGGACGAGGCCGCCGACATCACGGTGCCCTACCCGGCTCTGGTGAGCCTCGGCGAGACCGAGGAAGGCGACGCGGTCCTGGTCAACCTGGAGGCCGTCGGCCTGCTGCGCCTGGCCGGCAGCCCGGCCGACGTGCGCGCGGTCATGCTCGCTCTCGCCGTCGAACTGGCCTCCTCCCAGCTGGCGCCCGACACGCAGATCGTCCTCGCCGGCGCCGGCAGCGATCTGCACCACCTCTACCCCGACCAGATCGAGCACCACGGCGACCTCGCCACCGCCATCACCGACCTCCAGGCGCACGACGCCTTTCAGCGTCAGGCCCTGACCGACGGCGGCCACGACCACCTGCGGGCCGCGCGGCTCAGCGAGGACGGCGGCGACACCTGGGTCCCCCGCATCCTCATCGCGACCGCGGCGCCCGCCGACGCGGCGGCCGCCGAGCTCGAGGACCTTCTCGCCTCCCGGCCCCGCACGTCGGTCGCGGTCGTCACCGCCGCGGGCGGTGAACTCGACCTACCGGGCGCCTGGACCCTGCCCGCTCAGCCCGGCAGCGTCGTCGAACTGCCCGACCTGGGCCTGGCCGTCAAGCTCCAGCACCTGGACGCCGACTCCTACGACCGGCTCGTCCGGCTGATCGCCACCTCCAGCCGCACCGACGACGTCGCCCCGCCGGCCTGGACCGGGCACACCGGCCCGGCAGACATCAACGGTCCCCGCCCCGCCACTCCGGCTGGCGAGGCCTCCGCGCTCGCACCGGAAACCACCGCCGCCCCGGCGGTGAGCGCGGTCGCCGTCCAGGGCAGCAGCCTGGCGACCGCCCTGCCGGCCTTCACGGCCTTCTCCCCCGACTTCTCCTCCGACGACGCACCGGTCGACGACGAGCGCCTGGACGACGAGGACGAGGGCAGCGCCCTGTCCCCCGCGGTCGCATGGCCCGCCGACGATGAGGAGCACGAGGAGCAGGCCGAGGACACCGCATCGGCCGAGCCCTCCGACTGGGACGACGCAACCAAGCCACAGGAGGACGCCGAGACGGCATCCGCACTCGGCGAGGACGTCTGGGAAGGCTCCGGGCCGGACGACGACTTCGACACGGTCCTCGAAGAGGTGCTGGCCGAGCAGGAAGAGCAGCCGCAGGACGACGAGGCAGGATCCGGCCTTTCCGCGGCCGCGCTCGGCGAGGGCCCGGGCGAGGAGGAAGAACCGCAGGCAGCCCCAGCGCCGTCCGGCGAAGAGGACGGCACGGAGTCCGCTCTGTCTCCGGCCACCGACGGCGACGCCGCGGCAACCGAGGCGGCCCCGGCCGCACGGATCGTCCCCCGGCCCAGCGCCGCGACCTCCACCGTCCTGGCCGCGCTGTCCACTCCGCCCGCCGAGCCCGTCGGCCCCCAGATCCAGGTCCTCGGCCCGGTCGCACTGACGGGAACGCAGGGACGCGTCAGCAGCGGCCGGCGCAACCACCTCATGGAGATCGCCGCCTGGCTCGCGCTCCACCCCGGCCTGAGCCGCCAGGACCTGGACAACGCGATCTGGCCCGGACTGCGCAGGACCGCCAGCACCCGCAACACCGCGGTCTCACGCCTGCGTGCCTGGCTGGGCCGGGACCCCAACCTGCCCGCGGAGGACCCCCGCAGCGCCTACCTCCCCGACGTCACCGACGGCGTCTACCAGCTCGGCCCCGCCGTCACCTCGGACTGGGACTGGTTCAAGGAGCTGTACCAGCAGGGCATGCACCACGACGGACAGGACGCCGACGTCGCCCTCGCCCAGGCCCTCGCCCTCGTACGCGGCCGGCCCTTCGCAGACGTCGACCCGTCCAAGTACACCTGGGCCGAGGCGGACATCCAGGAGATGATCAGCGCCATCGTCGACGTCGCCCACGAGCTCGCCGAACGGCGCCGCCACGTCCGCGACTACCGGGCCGCAGCACAGGCTGTCACCAAGGGCATGCTCGTCGACTCGCAGTCCGAGCTGCTCTACCGGGACCTCTTCACGATCTGCCACGAGATGGGCGACCGCGAGGGCCTGGAGCGCGCCGCCGCCCAACTGGCCCGGATCAACGCCGAGGAGGGCGTCGACTCCTCGCCCGAGACCGTCGGGCTGCTGCGCACGCTCCTCAAGGGCGAGAGGATCCAGCCCACTTTGGGGTCCGCCGCCTCATGACCACGACCCGCCCGAAATTCACCGACCTCCGGTGTCACACCGCACCGCTCGATCACACCTGTAGAGAGCGAGGGGCCTCTTCGGCCGTTCAACCGACGAAGGAGACCGCGCACATGAGCCGCCGCCGGCAGTACGCCGCCGTCCCGCCCGCCGGGCCCACCACCCCGGCGGCCCGCTCCGGGAAGGAGGGCCGCCGATGACCATCTTCCAGTGGTCGCTGTCCGCCGGCCTCGCCGTGGCAGGGATCGGAGCCGCGACGGCCGTTGCCCTGCTGCTGGGCAGCCGCCGCCGCGCCGCGGAGCAGCACGTCACCGCCGAGGAGCGCGCCGCGCTCGCCCTCCAGCGCCGCCACGCCTGGCAGCGCCGCCTCGCCGTGATCGCACTCGGCGTCGGCTGCCTGATGATGTTCGTCCTCGCGGGCATCGCCGCCTGGCTCTCCTTCGGGGCGCAGCGCGAGTACGCCCACGCGCACAACGGCGGCAACTGGGACGCCGCGACAGGCTTCGCGTTGCTGTTGGACGCCGGCGCCCTCAGCCTCTCCCTCATCCGCTTCTTCGAGGCCCTGACCCTGCGGTCCAGCGCGATCACGCGGATCCTGCTGCTCGCGTTCGTGTCCGCCTCGGCTGCGATGAACCTGCTCCACGCCCCTGGAGCGGGAGCCGGCAGCGCCTTCCTTGCCGTAGTCCCGCCGCTGGTCTACGCGGTCCTGCTCGAGATGCTGCTGTACAAGATCGAGCAGGTCATCATGGGCCGGCAGAAGCGCCGCAAGGCCGACAGGGAGCGGGCCTACAGCCTCCTGCTGTGGCTGCCCTGGCCGATCGGCGCGCCGGTCAGAATGTGGAAGGCGTGGCGGTCCGAGCTCATGGCGACCGTCGACAACGTCCGCGTGATCGGCTCCCACCGCCCCCGCCCCTCCACCGCGTCGGCCACGGCCGAGGTGATCCTGGAGCGTGCCGACCCGGCCGCCGCCCAAGACACCGCCATGGCGCCGGCCAACGCGCTGCCGGGCAGTGCCCCGCAGACCACCACCGAGAAGGCCGCAGAGGCCCTGTCGAGCAAGGTGGCACCACCCGCCGCTTCGGCCTCCGTACCGGCCATCCCGCCGCCGTACGAGCCGGAGCCCACCACGACGGACGACCAGAAGGCCCCGGAGCCGACCGCGGTGGCCGAACCGCGCCCTGCGGCAGTTCCCGAGGCGGAAGCCGCCCCCGAACCGGAAGCTGTTCCCGAGGCGGAAGCCGCCCCCGAACCGGAAGCCGTCGCCGAGCCGAAGGCCGTTCCCGAGCCGGAAGCAGAGCAGGTCCCGGAACCTGAGCAAGAGCCCGTGGAGGACGTGGAGGCAACCGTCGAGGAGCCGGCGCCTCATGGCGGCCAGGACGCGGAAGACGAGAAGGAAGAAGAGCACGAGGGCGAGAAGGAGCCCGAACCCCAGCACGACACCCCGCCGGAAGACGAGGAAGACGAAGAGGTACGGGAGCAGTTCCGCATCGAGATCGACCTGTCGGTGCTTCCGAAGAATCTCACCCAGCGGCAGCGGGCCGAGCGGATCTACATCGCCCACCAGGCCGCCGGTGTGGCCCTGGCCCAGGCCGACCTCGGCAAGTGGGCCGGGTACAAGAACCCGAACAGCGGCGGCAACGAGTATCGCCGACTGGAGAAGGAATACGGCCCCATCGTGGTCCGCGAGGGCGCAACCCACGTCGACCTGAACTGGTCCCACGAACCGGTGGCGGCCTGACCTTCTGGCTCCCCTCTCCCCGGCCGGTATGCCGCGCCGGGGAGAATGCCCTGTCGGACCGTGCGGGTAGCCTCAGGGACGACACCACACCGGGTACGAAGGGGGGCGGCCGGTGAGCAGCCGCTGGCATCGAGCGATCGCCGAGCTGAATGCCCAGGGCGACGCAGCCCGGGCCGCCGCCCAGCGCGTGCATGACGTTCCCAGCGAGCAGCGCACGACCGCCGTCGCGATCTCCTACGTGGCCGAGGCCGACTATCTGCGCAGCGCGAGCACGCTGCTGCAGGCGCATCTCGCCGACCGGCGTCCGCCTCGGCGGCTGCCGGTCGCCCGCGTCTGGCCGATCCTGCGCGACGTGTGGAAGGACCGGGCGTTGAGCCGGCTCGGCGGGGTATGGCGGGCCATCCCCCGGGACGCCGCCCTCGCCCGGATGCGCACCGCCCCGTCCGACCCTCTCCTTGCCGCCGTCATCGACCAGGCCGAGGCCGTGCAGGCCAGCCTCCGGGGCGACCGGAACGTCAACAGGCTGTACGAGTCGTACATCCCTGATCATCAAGGCAACCCGGCCACTGGTCGGCTCGGGGTGGGGCGGACGGCTCCCACACTGCCCGGACTTCCCGACCCCGGGCATCCCCTCAACCGCGCCTTTCCCCGCAGCGGGGCCACGGGCATGCGGGTTCAGCCCGGTCGGGAGGAGGAATTCCACCAGCTGCACACCGACCGGTTCGCTGTGCATGCACGGGCCCTGGCCTTCGGCGACGCGGTGCTCGCCCTCCTGGTCGAGTACCGGGCGGAAGGCGTCTTGCCGGAGGCGGGACGCCTGCGCGGGGCCGGTCGGTGGGTGAGGCGTGAGCAGCAGCTGGTGCCCCGGGTGGCGAAGTGGCCGACGAGGCTCAACGGCTACCAGGGCATGACGCTGGCCGCGCTCGGCTGGCTGGTGCTCGCGTGCACCGGGCTCCCCCTCACTTTCGGGCAGCGTGCCGACCTGTTCTCGCACTACGCCCTGCTGTTCCTGGCAGCCGGCGTCATCGGCGGTACCGGGATCGCCCTGGTCTACCGGCATGCACCGAAGCTGACCACCGCGCCCGGGCCACGTGCCGTGCTGCCCGGGATCGCGGCGGCCGCGCTCGCCTTCACCGTGTGGCAGGGCCAAGGTCCGGTCGCCGACTACTACTTCGCCGGCCCGTACGACCGCTACGACCGCGAGTACGCGAACGGGTGCCTCGCCGCGAGCCCCTACCGGCACGATGGCGTCCAGGCCATGGTCGACGACGGCGTGCTGACCGTCACCCCCGTCGAGGGAGGCCCGACGCTGCGCCTGGGGCCGGCTAAGGACGGCAGTACGCACCCGCTGCGCCCGCTCGACCGGGCGACCCAAGTGGTGCTCGACGAGTACGGGTGCTGACCCGGCCCGATCGGCCACGGGATGTCCGTGCGTGGTGACAGACTGATGGATCAGCCGCCGCGACCGTCCGAACCAAGCCACCGCGGTTCAGCCGTAGCCCTGGCCCAGTTCCAGGGCAGGAATGAGTACTTCGGCGGCAGGGCAGTCGAGACACGCCTTCGCTCCGGGGCGCATCAGGGCATCCAGGGCTTCGAGGGTGCCGATCTCGCGTCCGCCTCCGGCCGCGGCCGGGCAAGCGGCGTCATGAACGACCGTGCCGCGGCGGCCGGCGGGCCGGACGATCCAGCCGGTCGGCTTGGGTGGAGGCAGAGTTCTCGGGTCTCGGTGGTTGGGGATGGCCGACAGGTCGACTCCGTCGATCGGCCGCAGCTGCTGATCGGTGACCCAGACCGAGTACTCGGCAGGTTCGACACCGTCCTGCGTGGCCACCCATGAGGGCATGCCGATGCGGTAGCGCCACGGGCGCCCCTGGGCGCTCCTGAACCGCTCGTACAGACGTACCTCCACGGTCTGCTCGTCGGGCAGGACGAGCAGAATCCGCGCAGGCGGCGGCTCCAGGCGATCGTTCACCGGCTACGCCGTTCGGGTCTGCTCCAGCGCCCGGGCGTACCGGCGCAGACCTTCCAGCCGGGCCCTGCTGCCGGTATGCGCCCAGTAGGGGTGGAAGAGGACCTGTGCGGACAGGTGCAGCAGTCGGCGACGCCGCGCTGTGGGGGAGCTGTGGGGGTTGGTGGCGAGCGCCCGGTAGGCGCGGAGGCAGGCGATCTGCGCCTGGACGAGGTCGGTGGGGTAGGTGTGCTGCTCCATGAAGCAATTCAATCAGGTGTTCGAATTACTCTTCGAGTCCTCCGCAGCGCCCGAGGCTCGTGCCGTCTCGTTCGGCCGCCGGCCCGTCCTCCACGGCGTCGTCCTGCTGGGCGGAGGCGGCTCAAGCACAACGGGCGCGCGGGGCGTGCCGGGCGTAGGAGTGGAGGGTGCACCTGTCTCCGCCCATCGAACCGATGCTGGCCCGCCCCGTCACCGCACTGCCGGCTGCGGGCGCCAGGCCCGCGCTGTTCGAGCAGAAGGCCGACGGATTCCGGGCGCTGCTGTTCGCCGGTCCGCAGCCGTTCCTGCAGTCCAGGCGGGGTGCAGATCTGGGCCTCGCCTTTCCGGAGCTCCTTACGGCTGCGGCCGCGGTCGGCGTCGAGGCGGTCTTCGACGCCGAGCTGGTCGTGTGGGGAACAGACGGGCTCGACTTCTCCGCGCTGCAGGAACGGGCCCGGCGTCGGGGTGCAGCGGCCAGGCAGGCGGCGCTGGAACGGCCGGCTCACCTGATCGTCTTCGACGTGCTCGAGTTGTCCGGCGCGGTTCTCCTGGATGAGCCGCTGCGGCGGCGCAGGGCCGCCCTGGAGGACCTGTTCGCCGAACGCCGACTGACGGCACCATGGGCCCTTTGCCCGCAGACCTCCGATCGGGAGGTCGCCCTCGGCTGGCTGGACCCAGTCTGGGGAGCAGCCGGGATCGAGGGTTTGGTGATCAAGGATCCGGACTCCAAGTACCGGCCCGGAGAGCGCGGATGGCTGAAGCTGCGGACCCGTATCACGGTGGAGGGGATCGTCGGGGCAGTCACCGGAGCCGTGACCGCGCCCCGCAGTCTCCTGCTCGGCCGGCTCGACGCGGCTGGCCGACTACGCCTGGTCGCCCGCTCCACGCCGCTTCCCAGGAAGGCGGCCGCCGAGCTGGGAGCCGTCCTGCGGCCGGCGGGAGAAGAGCACCCTTGGTGGGGGCGGACATTCTCGGCCGGGTGGCGGACGAAGGAGCCGCTGGTGTTCCGGCCCGTGGTGCCTGACCTTGTCGCCGAGGTTGAAGCCGACACCGCCCGCGACCTGGGCCGGCACCGCCACCCGGTGCGCTACCTGCGGCTTCGGGAGGACATGTCCCCCGGTGAGGTCCGGGCATGACTCCTCGCCGCGCGGCCGGTCGCCAAACTGCCGGCTGTGCCGGGGCAGAGCCCGGCCGGCTCGGCCCTCATGGGCAAGGCGGCCGTGCCCATGCCCACGGTGTTCGGTCTCCGTCTTCCGTCCTGAGCGCCGGAATGACGCTCACGGACGTCCGACCGGCACTGCAGCGGACGGCCCGTCTACGGCGCCCTGGTCGAGCCCGTACAGGCGCGCCGCGTGAGTACGCATACTCACGCCGAGCCCGGTCACCGCACTCATCCACCACGCAACCCTCCCTGCCTAGGGTGCGCTTATGCCCGACGAGACCTTGCCCCGCCCCGCCACCACCCACGACGCGCCCGAGCCCGAGGCCTCCTCTCGCGCCCTCGGCGCTCTGGGGTGCGTCGGCGCCGCGCTCGTCGGCATGCTCCTTCTGGTCTGCATGCTCGCGTGGGGCGCATGGGCATCGACGGACTTCCCCCGCGTCGCGCCCGAGGAGATGGCGGACCGTGCCCTCCAGCGTTCCCAGGAGGCCTACACCGTCCTGGGCTTCACGCGCACCATCAGGCCCGGAGTCGAGAAGCTCGGCGTCAGCACGGAGAACACGCTCAGCTCTGACTTCTGTTACGACGGCGGATTGCTGGGACTGAAGGACGAGACCATCGACGGTGCCTACTCCATGAGCCACAGCTGGGCACTCGACCACGTGCCAGCGAGCCAGGCGGTCCCCGGTCTCCGCCGACTGCACCGGTTCCTCGCGGACGAGGGCTGGGAGGTCACCTCCTACAGCGAAGGCACGTCGGGCGGGTCGTGGGACCTGTTTGTCCAGCGGAACGACGGCGACGAGCGAATGTCCTTCACCTGGTACTCGGACCGCGAGTACTTCACCGGCGGCGCCTCCGTGCCCTGCGCCTACGACCCGCAGTGGAAGAACGGCGACGTCGGCCCTGCCGGGGACAACCAGAGACCACCTGCCTTCGGACCCGCGCCGAAAAGCTAGCGGGCGGACGACTCCTCGCCGGCTCGCGACAAAGGGCACCTTGTCGAACTCCGGTCCCCGCCTATCGTAGAAGACAAAGACCGCCGCGGTGGAGGTGAACGCCGGCGAAGCGCGTACGCCACCGGGTGCGAGCCGCAGGCCCCCGGTCTGAAATGAGAGCTGGGTCACAGCCTGGGAGTCCAATCGTGGGCAGTGGCTGCTCTTGCCCCCGGTCATCATCAGACCCTCAGCCGCGACCAGGAGGAGGTTCCGCTGTGCCGGTCCTGCGCCAGATCACCACGTGCACCGATCCGTCGACCGTTGTCATCGAACGCCGTGTCCGCGCACGCGACCGATCGGTGGACTACCGGCTCGAGGTCTGCCGGCGCCACCGTTGGCTGGCGAGTCACTGGACCGGGCGCCGCAGCGCCGAGGGATCCGGCGGACGGTGCGGCACCGTCACCGACTACCGCCCCTACGCCCAGATCGTGCAGTCCCATGCCGACCTGTGGCTGCGCCCGCTGGCCGCGAACGGCCCCGAGGACCACGACGGAGACCTCGCGGCCGCGCTCCGCGCGGGGTATGAGCTGCTGACCACGCACCGAGAACCGACCGGCGTGGCCGTCGCGCTGGAACACGCGGCGCGGATCGCCGAGGCGGTCACCGCCGGAACCCTGCCGCCGGCCGAGGGGCAGGCCCAGGTCTTGGCGGCACTCAGCGCGGCCGAGACCCTCGACGCCGGAGCACGAGGGGCCTGACCGGCTGCTCCCCGCCATGGTCGAGGACGGCCTGCCGTCACGGGGCGTGGTGGAGGAAGGCGGCCGCGCGGGCCGTAGGGTCGAAGGCGACCGGCCCGACACGGGGAGGCCGGGCCGTGAACGAGGAGTCTGTCGTGTCCGCCCTCAGTGTTGCCCTGACCACCGCCATCGGAGCCCTGGTCGGCGCTGCAGCGCGACCGGGGATCTTCGCCCGGTCGGTGCCGGCACCTGCGGCCGCACGCAGCAGCTGCCCGCACTGCGGCGGCGCCATCCTCGACCGCCGGCTGCCGGTCCTGCCCGCCTCCGGACGCTGTCCGGCGTGCGCAGAGGCGATCGGTCCGCGCCCGCTCCTGCCAGAGGCAGCGGCCGCGCTCGCCTTCGCCGCCATCGCGGTGGGCGGTGCGAGCGGCTGGTTCGCCGCCGCCCAGTACTGGGTGGCCGCGTGCGGGGTCGCGCTGGCGCTGATCGACCTCGCGGTACAGCGGCTTCCCGACGTCCTCACCCTGCCCGCATGCGGCGGGACGCTCCTCCTGCTCACCGCCGCCGCGCTGGCGGGCGAGCCCGGAAGCCTGGGCCGCGCGGCTGCCGCCGCTGCCGCGCTCACCGCCGTCTTCCTCCTCATGGCATTTGCCGGCGCCATGGGGCTTGGAGACGTCAAGCTCGCACCGGCCATCGGGGCGCTGCTGGGCTGGAGCAGCTGGACGGTCTTGTTCTGGGGAGCGGCCGCGGGCTTCGTCGTCGGCGCCGTCTCGGAGGTGGTGCGGATGGCTGCCGGCGGTGTCCGCCGCACACACGTCTCTTTCGGCCCCTACATGGTCATCGGCGCCCTGGCCGTCTCCGTCGTCACTTCCTGACCCGCCCTGAATTCCCGGAAGAACGGCTTCCTGTAATTACCCTTCCGGCACAGCAGTTTCCGGCACATCTCTTACCTGACCTCGATGTTCCGGCATGCTATTTCCCGGAATAAATCCGTCCTGGTGGAATCTTCGACCCGCCGCGAAGATCGAATCCGAAAGCAAGACGAATTTGCGTTTCGGACTGTCCCTCGCCCGCCTTCGCCGCATCTCATCGGCAACACGGCGGAAGGCCTCGCGGAGGCCGGCGAGCGAACTTCGGCCGACGACACCAGGAAGAGCCGCACATGAACACCCTCACCCGCCGCGTGGCGACCGTGGCAAGCACCGGCGCGCTGCTCCTCGGCGGCGCCGTCGCCACCGCCTCCACCGCCAGCGCCGCGACGGTCGGCGCCGCAGCCTGCACCCACCAGATCAAGATCAACACCGACGTGTACACGACGGTGAAGTTCCGCACCGGCCCCGGTACCGGCTACACCGCCACCGGCCAGCTCTCCAAGGGCACCGACGTCTACTGGCAGTGCAACAAGGGCCGCAACGACAAGCCCGGCGCCTGGGGCTACGTCACCGTGAAGTCCGGCCCGCTCAAGGGCAAGAAGGGCTGGGTCGCCGCCCAGTACATCAACGTGCCCATGCAGCTGGACTGACCCCCAACCGGCCGGCAGAGACGCCCGACCCGAGCTCTCCCGGCCCACCCCACGCCTGAGCCGTCACCACGAACAGGCTCAGGACGACGCGACGGCGGCCCGGCCCCCTGTGACCCCGGGCCGCCGTCGGCGTACCCGCACCGCGGCTCCCACCACGAAGACCAAACTTCCCTCGCTCCGCCGGCCCGGGAACAAGAGCCGCTGACCGGGCACCCCAGCCACAGGACGGCACCTTGAATCCCACTTCCTCCTCAGCCAGCGCAACGGCATCCCGCTTGACGCAGGCCCTGGCCCACGCCCGTAGACAAGGCCGGGCCGCCCTCGCCGCGTACCTCCCCGCCGGCTACCCCACCTTCGCCCAGAGCCTCGACACCCTGCACCTGCTCGCGACAACCGCCGACGTGCTCGAGATCGGCCTGCCCTACACCGACCCCCTCATGGACGGCCCAGTCATCCAACACGCCGCCGAACAAGCGCTCCGGGCCGGATTCCGCACCGAACACCTCTTCACCATCGTGCGCGAACTCGCCGCAGCCTCCCGCACCGCGCTCGTCGTCATGACCTACTGGCAGCCCGTCCACCACTTCGGCCCGCGCCGGTTCACCCAACGCCTTGCCGCAGCCGGCGGGACCGGCGTCATCATCCCCGACCTGCCCGTCGACGAGGCCACCGAATGGCTCGACGCCGCCCACGAACACCACCTCGACACCGTGTTCGTCGTCGCACCGAACGCCACCGACCAACGCCTGGCCCGCGTATGCGCCGCAGCCAGCGGCATGGTCTACGCCCCCGCAACCACCGGCGTCACCGGCGCGCAAGGCCCCCTCCACCCCGACCTGCCCGCCTTCGTAAACCGGCTGCGCACCCTCACCCACCTCCCCGTCGGCGTCGGAATCGGCGTGTCCACCCCGGCCCAAGCAGCCCTCGTCGGCAGCTATGCCGACGCCGTCATCGTCGGCTCCGCCTTCATCCGCGCCATCGACTCCGCCCCAGGGCCCACCGGCCCCCTCCAGGCCGCCCTCCTCGCCCAACGCCTCGCCGACGGACTCGCGTCACGGCCCGCCGCGGCCTGACCCCAGCGACCGGCCAGAGAGCGCTTTCAGGGCATCCCGCCACGTACCGGAACGCCGCACCAGACGATCCGCCGCTCAGCCTGGAGAACGGTGTACCTACCAGGCAGTAGAGGTCTAAGGTGCGGACCAGACCACCAGATTGCCGACCGCTCACGGACGAGCGCACAGGAGCGGACCGCATGCTTGCGATGCGCCCGGCCACGCCGGACGACCAACCCGGCCTTGCCGCAATGATCCAGGCCCGCTCCAACTGGATGAAGGACAAACAGCTCCCCGGCTGGCGCAACTGGGGAAGGCACGTGCACGAGCTGGCCGGCAACTGCACACGACACCCCAGCGAGATGTGGGTCCTCATCGAGCGCGGAGACCGGATCCTGGGGTGCACCACGATCCTTCGGACCGCAGCGCCCTGGATCTGGACCGCAGGCGAAGCCGCCGACACCGCCTACTACCTCAACGGCACCATCACCGACCCCGCCGAACGCCACCGCAAGCTCGGCACACTCATCGCCCACTGGGCCGTCGACCGCGCGGCACGCGAGGGCATCAGCCGCGTCCGGAGAGACTGCAGCTCCCCCGCCCTCGCCGCGTACTACCAGCAGCAGAACTTTCAGCTCATCCGCACAGTTCCCACCGTGGGCGAGCGCGCTTCTTTTGCCTTAGAACGCGAAGCAGAACGCATCCCTGAACTCGCCATCTGGCTTATGAAGGGCAGCTTGATTTCACAGCCTCCTAGTACAGCGAGAACGCCTCTCACCAAGAATGCCCGATCAAACATTCTGGAAGCAGCGCGAATCATCTCACGCTCACTTCGGGGAGCATCCGAGGCCACCTTGTCCGCGTAGTCGGTGTCCGTGCGGTTCGGCGCATGGGGCAACATCTAAAGGATTCCCGTCCAACGCCATGGGCGCGGTCCGCAACGGCCGCGCAGGCAGTCAACCCGGTGCTGTGCCTCAGCTCGCCACTTCGGCTGCCCGGCTGCGTGCTGGGCGGCGTACGTCACCATGCGGAGTTCCCGCGCGCCCGCGAGGGTGGGGTAGCCGGGCCAGGTCGTGACGTCGTGGCCGTAGATGGAGCAGAAGGACTCGTACTCGGCGGGGGTGACCGCACCGGTCGTCCAGGTCCGTACGGCCGTGGAGATGAGGTCCCACTCGGGAGGTCCGGCCGAGAAGCGTTCCAGGTCCATCAGCAGGCGTCCGCCGTGGTCGAGCCGCACGACGTTGCCGGGCCACGCGTCCCCGTGGACGGCTGATATGGGGAGGCAGGGTGGGAGGCCGGCCTCCCACCGCTCGGCGAGGTCTTCGTACAGGTTCAGGAGCCACTGCCGGTCGTTGCTCGACAGCGTGTGGGCGGCGGACAGCCGTTCGGGGATGCGGACGAAGGGGTCCAGATGCCCGATGTCGAAGTCGGGGAGCGGGAGCGAGTGCAGCTCCTTGAGGGCCGCTGCGACGTCTTCGGTCGAGCCGTGGCGGTGGGGCGGGACTTCATGCCAGAAGGTCACCACGCGTCCCGCACGCTCGATGGGTTGGTCGGCGAGCAACGGCTTCACCACGGGAATGCCGGCAGTGGTGAGCCACCGGGCCACGCTGATCTCGCGTGCTGCGGAGGCGGATCGGTCGGGCGGTGCGATGCGCGCGACGATGCCCCCTGGCAGCCGCCAGATCTGGTTCTCCGCGATGCGTATCGGCTCTGCGCCGCGGTCGTCGAGGTCGAGCGCGGCGCAGGCCTCGTGCAGGGCGTCGGGTGCCTTCATGTCCGTCATGCCCGCAAGGTAGCGTCGATCTCCTCCTTGAGGTTGGTTGCTTCCTGGATCTTCGGGTGCCGGTCGGCGAACTGGCCGAGCTGTCGCAGATCGTCCGCGGCGCGGCGCGAGGTCAGGTCGCCGCCGAGGGCTAGGGCCTTCCGCCCGATGGCCGCAGCCTCGCGTGGATCTCCTCGTCGCATCACCAGGGAGGCCAGCTTGGTGCAGGACATCGCCTTGGACCGGGCGAACTGCGGGCCATGTCCGCTCACGGCCGCCGCGAACCGTTGACCGGCCTGGGCGGGGTCGTACTCGTCGATCCCGACGGCCAGGTCCCAAAGGGCGTGCGCGGTATCGCCGTTGTGTTGTGCGGCGTCGTAGTACGCCATCCATGGCGGCTCGTCTTCGGGACGCCGCTGGGCGAAGGCGTCATCTGCTGCGCCGACGGCAGCGATCGTCTCCTGGACGTTGCGCAGCTTGCCGAAGGCGCGGGCTCTGGCGGTGTGCAGCATGGCCCGCTCCGAGGCAGTCAGCCGGTCCGAACGCACCAACCCCTTCTCCGCGTTGGTCAGGCCGTCGTCGGCGTTGCCGACCCAGATCGCCTGTCGGGCGAGGAAGGAGTAGCCCTTCGCGCGGAGGTGCCAGTGCTGTCCCTCCTCGGCACACTCCACGGCGACCCTGAAGGCGAGACGGGCATCGTCGTGCCGGTAGACATCGAACTGCGAGGCTCCGGCGACCAGGCCGAGCCGGGCCACGGCTTCGAGGAAGTCGGGGCGGTAGGACGGAGGGCAGGAGACGGACAGGAGCCGGATGGCCCACTGCATCGAGTCGGTGGCGAGCTGCCCGATGAGCCCACCACCTCCGTAGGTGTTGTCCCAGGTGTGCAGGCCGGTCGCGATCTGTTGCAGCTGCCGGATCTCCCTCGAGCTGATCTGGTGGGGAACGGCCGGCGGGGTCGTCGGTGAGAGCAGTGCGGAAAGGTCCAGCGGGTCGAGGGCTAACAGGCTCCCGAGCACGAGGAACTGACGGCGGTACAAGGGATCAGGACTCCTTGATGAGGATGGGGCGCCTCCCTCCAGCATGCGTCCTGCCAGCCGCTGAACGTCTCCCTCCGGGGTGCGCGGGCGGCGGTTATCCGCATCACGGCGTCGTTTATCCGCATCGCCGAACACCATGGCCCATGCCCGGGTGAAGAGTCCGCCTGCCTGGAGGGCGGCATCCAGCCGCGGCGGCAGGTCCTCCGGGCAGCGGTAGACACCCTTCTCGATCTTCAGCAGGACATCGACACTGACCTGCACCTTTGCCGCGAACGGGGCGGCCGTCGGGAACCCTGCCTCTTTCCTCCGCAGGCGGAGTTCGTGGCCGAACCACTCCTCCGGGGAGCGCGACGGGTCGAGGATCTTCTCTGGTTGCGGCATGCGGCTCCTGACCTCCCGATGCGGATTCTGTGAGACATCCGCATCACCCACTGCACGTGCCCTTCGCGGGCTGCCTCAATAGTTGCTGAACGGTGCAAGACCAGTACACACCGCAACCGGAGGCCCGAGGAGGGGTTTCCGGCCAACGAAGTGGACGGACATGCTGAACCTTCTCAGTGCACCTCCCCTGGGAGACCGGGGCGTGGCCTCGGCTGTGCCGGGGCAGCTGACGCTGGACCTGACGCTGTCGGAGAAGGCCATCCGCCACGCCAGGAGAATCGCCGTGGAGAGCGTCGGCATGTGGGGCTACGACGACGTGGCCCCCGACGTCGCCGTGGTCGTGGCCGAACTGCTGACGAACGTCTTTCAGCACGCCGACGCGCCCAAGGGCTGTATGGACAAGAGGGCTCGCCTCGTCGTCCAGGTCCTCGTGGCCCTTCCCTCGGCTGGACGGCTGGTCGTGGTCGTGCACGACGACGACCCCGCGATGCCGAAGGAACGGTGCGCTGACGAGACTGCGGTCAGCGGCCGCGGCCTCGCCCTGGTCCGCGGGTTGGCGGACAGCCTGGCCCTCGTGCCGGCGGAGGGCGGAAAGGACCTCGTCGCCGTCTTCTCGTTGGAGGCCGACCGCGAGGAGGCTGCGGCGTGAGCGCGCGAACGTTGATCGGCCGACGCGTACGGTGGGGCGGCGTGCGCCACGCGGCCCTGTGGACCGAGCAGACGACACGTCACGAGCGTGACGCGAGCGCGGCGGCGATGGAGACAGTCGCCCTCGTGCTGGAAGACGGCTCACCGCTGCCCGAGACGGCAGAGGATGTCCACCACCTGGTGCAGCGGCTGCGTGGACACGTCATGGTGCTCGGCGGCGGGCTTCCTCCCTCGTGCGCCGAGGA
Source organism: Streptomyces sp. NPDC032721 (assembly GCF_055579625.1). Lineage (NCBI taxonomy): Bacteria > Bacillati > Actinomycetota > Actinomycetes > Kitasatosporales > Streptomycetaceae > Streptomyces > Streptomyces sp. NPDC032721. The sequence continues at coordinate 346,407 of NZ_JBVIMX010000004.1, forward strand.
CGTGCTGGCTGAGGCCCATGCCGCGGCCGAGGAGGAGACGCCTGCGGGATTCATGCCCTCCCGCGTCTACCTGGTGCGGTTGGCCAAGGCCACCAAGGCGTTGGCGGAGGTTCAGGCGGAGTCGAGCCGGTATCTGCCGGCGCGGCGGACCACGGGTCTGGCGTACCGAGGCTGGTCCAGCCGGAACACGCTCCGGGTCGTCGCCTTCGCCATCGCGATGGCGACACTGATCCTCGCTGCTTCCGTGAGGACCTCATGACGCTCGTACACCGTTCTGTCGCGGGGCGTTCCTGGGTTTCGGAACAGCCCGGTTACCTGCGTCTTCTCGGAGTGCTCACAGCTGTGAGCGATACGGCTCTCCCGCCGAGTACGGTCCTCGTCCTCTCCACCGTCATGTCGACGCTGGCAGCAGCCGCGCACAGGAGGTGGTGAGACGTGATGGGACTGACGGCAGACCGGGTGATCCTGCTCGCGGCCATCTTGGTTCCGATGGGAGCTCTTGTGGTGGGAGGCCCGCGGTGGAGCCGACGGCGCTGCGGAGACGAAAGCCCGGCCCGAAGACGGGGAACAGATGAGCAACGACCGCGATCCGCTCCAGTCGGCGATCCGCGCGCGAGCCCCGGGCGCCGTGACCGGCAGAGTCGGCGGCGAGCGTGCGGAGCCGGGGACGCTTCTGCGACGAATCGACGTCCGTGACGCGGTGGTACCCGACACGGCCGACACGCTCCAGAGGTTCTTCCTCACCAGCCGGCGCCGGGCCCGCGCGCACGCCATGACCGCCCTCGCGACGAAGTCGCGTCCCACGGAGGCCCCGCCGCCCTAGGCCTTCTCGCCCTGCTCTCTGCCGATAAACGCGGCGAAGCCGCCACTCCACCATGCCCACCCGAAACCGCCCGGTGCCCACCGGGCCCGTAGAGATCGGACATCATGGAAAGCCGTCTCACCCTTCCGCACCAGGCTCCGTCTCCTGAGGCAGCGGTGACAGGGGCGCTGATCCCGACGCCCAGGAGCGCCGCGACCCTGGCGCGGCCTCTGCGGCGGGTAGGCCGGATTGAGGACCACGGCTTCATCGGGAACATGCGGGCGGCCGCGCTGGTCGACCGGGACGGTGGCGTCGACTGGATGTGCCTGCCCCGCTTCGATTCCCCAGCGCACTTCACGGCCCTGCTCGGGACCGAGGAGCACGGGCTGTGGCGCATCGGGCCGGCCTGTGTCGAGGGCGCCGCACCCGCGGCGGCGGACAGACGGCGATACCTCGACGGCACGCTGATCCTGGAGTCCACCTGGATCACCGCCGACGGGACCGTCCAGGTCCTGGACTTCATGCCGGCTACGGGCGAGGCGCCGCAGCTGGTCCGCATCGTGCGCGGCGTCAGCGGACGGGTACCGATGCGCTCGCTCCTGCGCGCGCGTTCTGACTACGGAAACAGCGTGCCGCGGATCGAGGTCGACGGTCGCCGGGCGAGCGCCGACCTCGGCGATGGCCGGCTCTGGCTGGATACCTCGGCGCCCACCCGGGCGGTCGCGGGTGACCTGTGGTCGGAGTTCACCGTGTCCGAGGGCGATCGTGTCGCCTTCACCCTGTCCTGGCAGAAGGGCCACGACGCCCCTCCGCCGTTGCTGGATGCGTTAGGGCTGATGAAGGAGACCGCGGGCTTCTGGAAGGGCTGGCTCTCCCAGTCCACCTACGACGGGCCCCATCGGGAAGCCGTCGAGCGGTCCCTCATCACGCTCAAGGCCCTCACCTACGCGCCGACCGGCGCGATCGTGGCTGCGCCGACGACGTCGCTGCCCGAGGAGATCGGCGGCGTGCGGAACTGGGACTACCGGCCGGTTTGGCTGCGGGATTCCGCCCTCGTGGTGGAGATGTTCCTGCTCTGCGGCTTCACGCAAGAGGCCAGAGACTGGGTCGGCTTCCTCCTCGAAGTTATCGGGGAGGATCCCGAGAGCCTGCAGGTCATGTACGGGGTCGGCGGCGAGCGCGACCTGCCGGAGACCGTGCTCGACTGGCTGCCCGGCTTCGAGAACTCGGCCCCGGTCCGCATCGGGAACGGCGCGGCCAAGCAGCTGCAGCTGGATGTGTACGGCGAGGTCGTCGGCGTCCTGTACGAGGCCCAGCGGCACGATCCGGATCTGACGCCGGTCGTCGCGCCGCTGATCACGGATCTGGTCGGCTGCCTGGAGTCGTGCTGGGAGGAGCCGGACGAGGGGATCTGGGAGGTCCGCGGTCCGCGCCGGCAGTTCGTTCACTCCAAGGTCATGGCGTGGCAGGCGTTCGACCGGGCAGTGCGGCTCGTCGAATCCGGGGCTTGCCCGGGCCCGGTCGAGCGGTGGCGGGAGACCCGGGACGCGATCCACGAGCAGGTCTGCCGGTACGGGTACGACGAGCAGCGGAACACCTTCACGCAGTCGTACGGCTCACCGGCACTGGACGCCTCCCTTCTGATGATGGCCACCAGCGGCTTCCTGGCCCCGGACGACAAGCGGCTCATCGGCACGGTCGAGGCGGTCCGGCGAGAGCTGTCCATCCAGGGCGGCTTCCTGCTGCGCTACCACACCGAGGGCGCGGAGCCGGGCGTCGACGGCCTGCCCGGTGACGAGGGCGCCTTCCTCATCTGCTCGGGGTGGCTGATCACCGCCCTCGCCCTCATCGGCCGCGTCGACGAGGCCGAGATCCTCCAGGCCGGCCTGCTGCGGGCCCGCAACGACCTCGGCCTGCTCGCCGAGGAGTGGGACCCCGTGAACGAGCAGCAGTTGGGGAACTATCCGCAGGGCTTCTCCCTCGTCGCGATCGTCCAGTCCGAGCTCGCCCTGCACGCCGCGCGGCGCAGCCAGGAGCTGGTCCGGGCGGAGGCCGGACTGTGAGCGTGGCCGCCGCCCGCCCGGCCGGTTTCGAGGCGTCCGGTATCAACACCCTGCCCGGCTGGTGCGAGTTCCGTCCCGGCGCCGAGGTGACCATCGATGACCTCTTCCCCCTCGCGGCGACGGCGCAGGAGCCGTTCGAGGCAGCGATCGGAGAGCGCTTCGACACCCTGACGCTGCCTCGTCGCACCGCGCGGGACCTCATCCGCCGGTTCGAATGGCTCCGGCCCCATCCGGTTGGCGCGGCAGTGGCCCGCGCAGTTTCCGACGAGTGGGTCCTCGTCCTCCCGCCCGGCTCCGGCTACGGCATGCAGTGGAGCCGCCCGGCCGACCACCGTGCCGACGGCGTCCTGGTGGTCCCGCCGCAGACGGCCGGGCCGAATGAGGACCTGCGCTGGGCGAGGCACGGCAACGCCCACGGCCGGGTCTTCTCCGCGCCGCTCCTGTTGTCCTTCGCGCTGTTTCCGCAGCGGGCAGTCCGCCCGCCGAACTGCGGACCTGTCCGAACCAACTGCACGCCCGTGAGGATCTGATGAGCACTCTGATAGAAGCCGCAGCGGTTGCCGTGCCGTCGGCGCTGGCCCTGGCGGGCGGAGGCGCGGCCTGGCACTTGCGGGGGTCCCTGCGTGCGGAGCGCCGCCGTTCCGACAGGTTGCAGCGGCATGCCGAGAACCTGACCCAGCAGTTGCGGGCCGCCGAGCTGATCCTCGGGCAGGTGGCCGACGAGGCGGTGCCCGCGATCCAGGCGGCCGTCGTAAGGCCTGGCGCCGGACAAGGCGTCGACCTTGCGCTGCCGGACGCCCTGACGGGCACCGTGATCGCCGACCGGGTGCGATTCGTCGTCGATTCGGTGGCCGCGGCGATGCGGCAGGTGCAGTACGACGCGGAGACCGCCACCGGTGTTCAGGTGTCCCAGGTCAAGCAGGACGCCGAGGCAGCGGCCGCCGAGGCCCAGCGTGCTGCCGAGGAGGCGGCCCAGGCGGCGGTGCGCAGCTTCGCCGCGTCCCTGGTGGTGATCGCGTCGAAGGTGAGCCGCCAGATCAGCGAGGGCGTGCGCCGACACGCGGGCGGGGAGGCGTACGAGACGCTCGTCACCGTCGACCGTCTCGTCCAGCAGCTGCTGCTGGTGGCGCAGAACTACGTGATTCTCGGCGGAGGGAAGCTGTCCCGGCGCTGGCCGGCCACCACCTTCACCGACGTGGTCCAGGCGGCGATGGGCCACCTGGAGGGCTTCGAGCGGATCAAGCACGAGGAATCCGATGTCGCCCTGACCAGCCGGGCAGTCGGGCCAGCCGTCCACACGATCGCGGTGCTCCTCGACAACGCGCTGAAGTACTCGCCCTCGTCGGCCTCCGTAGACGTGCGCCTGCTCAACGGGCACCACGGCCTGACGGTGCGGATCGACGACGCCGGGCTGCAGATGAACCGCGAGGCCGTGATGGCCGCCCGCCAGACCCTGAACGGTCAGAAGACCGCACCGGTCACCCAGCACGGGGCCCACCCGCGCACCGGGTTCGCGGTGGCCGCGGCCCTGGCCCGCGAGTACGGCTTCAGCGTGGACCTAGAGGCCCCCAACGCCTACCGAGGCACCAGCGTCCAGATCTTCTTCCCCAGCCACCTGCTCACCCACGCCCCCGAAGAGCAGGCCGCCAGCGCGCAGCCCGCCTCACTGACGCCCGCGCCGACGACCACATCCACCGGCCTGACTGTCCGCCAGCGCGGCGCGGCCCTCACACCGCGGCAGCCCGCCGCCGGTGCCGAGCACGCCCAGCCGGGCCGCCCCAGCGTGGTCGCCGCCTGGGCCGCCGGCACCAGCCGCGCGCGCCCCACCACCCCCGAAGGAGCCTGATGTTCACCGACACGCACGCCAACACGCTCGGCTGGCTGCTCGACGAGCGGCTCGCCACCCTCGACGGAGTCCAGTGCGCGGTCCTGCTCAGCACGGACGGCCTGCTGCACTCCCGTACGTCCTCCATCGGTCACGACCAGGCCGAGCGGCACGCGGCCATCGCCGCCAGCCTGCGCGGCGCCGCCCGCACCTACAGCGAGGAGTTCAGCGGCGGCGGGATGCGACAGCTCCTGCTGGAGCTGAACTCCTACGTCTGCCTGATCACGCAGGCCGGCCCGAACGCGCTCCTGCTCGTGCAGACCAGCGGCCCGGACGTCGACCTCGCCGCGATCGCCCACCAGATGGGCGAGCTCGCCGTGAGTGTCGGCGACCGGATGGCCGTGCAGGCCCGGACGCCGGTGCGGGACGCGCAGGCCGCGGGGTGAGCGGGCCGCGGCGGGACCCGGACATGGTGCGGCCCTTCGTACGGACCGGAGGGCGTGACCGCCCCAGCCGGCCGGACGTGCGCCTGGAGTCCCTGGTCCTCGCCGCGACCGGCCCGGCCGACGGGCTGCGCCTGGACCACCGCCGGGTCCTGGCTCTGGCCCAGGGCGTTCGGGGCGGCCTGGCGGTAGCCGAGATCGCCGCCGTCCTTCAGCTCCCGCCATCCACCGTCCTCATTCTCGTCTGCGACCTGATGGACAGCGGCCACCTGAGCAGCCCCGTCAACGCCCGCGACGACCAGCCCGACATCGACATCCTCAGGGAGGTGCTCCATGGTCTACGAACCAAGGTCTGAGATCCGCCCCACCACCGCGGTGCACTCCGCGAAGATCGCCGTCGCGGGCGGCTTCGGCGTGGGCAAGACCACCTTCGTCGGGTCCGTGTCCGAAGTGCCGCCCCTGCACATGGACGAGCCGCTCACCCAGGCCGGCGCCAAAGTGGACGACCTCGCCGGCGCCCCGGAGAAGACGACGACCACCGTCGGCGTCGACTTCGGCCGCATCCACATCAGCCCGACCCGGGTGCTGTACCTGTTCGGGACCCCGGGCCAGACCAGGTTCCGGCCGCTGTGGCAGAGCCTGACCGAAGGCGCCCTGGGCGCCCTGGTCCTCGCCGACACGCGCAACCTCGACGCCTCCCACGAACACCTGGCCCTCCTGGAAGAGCACGCCGTCCCCTACGCCGTGGCGATCAACCGGTTCGACGGTGCCCCCACGTATCCGCCCGAGGAGATACGCCAGGCCCTCGCCCTGGACGTGGACACCCCGCTGACCGCCTGCGACGCCCGAGTGGGCCGCTCCGGCTACCTGGCTCTGATCGAACTCGTCACCTACCTGACCGCCCGCCACCTCCGCCTCCTGGAGCGCCGCCCGTGACCACCGCCCCACCGCCGTCCCGTATCGCGCTCTACGAGGCCGAGTTCGCCGCCGACCCGCACGCCACCTACGCGGCGATGCGCCTCGCGTACGGGCCGCTCGTTCCCGTGGACCTGGCGCCCGGCGTGCCCGCGACCCTGGTCATCGGCTACGACCAGGCCCGCCGCATCCTCAACGACGAGGTGCGCTTCCCCGCCGACCCCCGGGTGTGGGAGCAGGCGGTCCCCGACACCTGTCCTGTGCGGCCGATGATGGAGTACCGTCCCAACGCGCTGCGTTCGGCCGGCACCGCGCACTCCCGCTACCGGGCGGCGAACGCCTCCGCACTCGACGCCGTCGACCAGCACCGCCTGCACGCCCTCGTCCAACGGGTCGTCTCCGAGACGATCGCCGACTTCCGCGCTGTGGGCCGTGCCGATCTGCTGGCGCAGTTCGCGTGGCCGCTCAGCTTCCGGATCCTGAGCGCGCTGCTGGGCTGCCCGGACGAGCTCGGCCTGCGCATCGCGGAAGGCATGGCCAAGATCTTCGACGGGGTGAACGCGGCAGCCGGCAACCAGATGCTGGCCCAGGCGGTGTCCGAGCTCGTCGCCTTGCGCCGCAGCCGGCCCGCCGAGGACATCACCTCCCGGCTCATCGCCGACCCGGCGCGGCTCGACGACACCGAGATGGCGCACCAGCTCGTCACCTTGTACGGCGCCGGCATCGAACCGCTGACCAACCTGATCACCAACACGCTGTTGAAGATCCTCACTGATGAGGACTTCTCCGCGACCGTGCACTCCGCCGGCGCGTCCGTACGCGAAGTGTTGGACACCGTGCTCTACCGCGATCCGCCGCTGGCCAACTACTGCATCACCTACCCGCCGCAGCCCGTCCACCTCGACGGCATCCTGCTGCCCGCCCACCAGCCGGTCGTCATCTCCATGGCCGCGTGCAACAACGACCCCGCCCTGGAAGGAGGCGGGTCCGGCGACCGGGCCCACCTGTCGTGGAGCACCGGCCCGCACGCCTGCCCGGCACGCTCCCTGGCCTACCTCATCGCCGAGACGGCCGTCACCGACCTGCTCGACGCGCTGCCCGAGATGGACCTCGACTGCCGTGCCGACGAGCTGACCTGGCGCCCGGGCCCGTTCCACCGCGCGCTGACCCGGCTCCCGGTCCGCTTCCCCGCTCCCGCCGCAGCCTGAAGGAGAAGTTCTCCCATGTCCCAGCCCACCGCCCCGATCGTTCTCGACCTCACCGGCGCCGACCACCACGGCGAGCACGAGCAGCTCCGCGGCCACGGTGCCGCGGTCCGCGTCGACATCCTCGGCGTGACCGCCTGGTCGATCAACGACCCCGTCCTGCTGAAGAGCCTGCTGAAGAACCCCGACGTCTCCAAGGACGCCCGGGCCCACTGGCCCGGCTATGAAGAGGCGATACAGACCTGGCCGCTCGCGCTGTGGGTCGCCGTCGAGAACATGTTCACCGCGTACGGCGACGACCACCGCCGGCTGCGGCGCATGATCGCCCCCGCCTTCTCCGCGCGCCGCATCGACGCCCTGGCCCCCGTCGTCAAGACCATCGTGGAAGCGATCCTCGACGACCTCGATGCCCTGCCCACCGGACAGAGCATCGACCTGCGCGAGCACCTGGCCTACCCGCTTCCCCTCGCGGTCATCGGCCACCTCATGGGCGTCCCCGCCGACCAGCGTGCCCACTTCCGCGGCGTCGTCGACGGTGTCTTCGACACCACCCTCACCGCCGACGAGGCCGCCACCAACACCACGAACTTGTACAAGGTCCTGGACCAGCTCATCGCCACCAAGCGCGCCGACCCCGGCGACGACATGACCTCCCTGCTCATCGGGGCCCGCGACGACGACGGAGACGGGCGCGGACTGTCCGACGCCGAGCTCCGCGACACCCTCCTGCTGATGATCAGCGCCGGATACGAGACCACCGTCAACGTCCTCGACCAGGCCATCAGCCTCCTGCTGGCCCACCCCGAACAGCTCGACCAGATCCGCGCCGGCCACGCCGGCTGGGCGGACGTCGTCGAGGAGACCCTGCGCCTGGAGCCGGCCGTCAAGCACCTCCCGATGCGCTACGCCGTCAACGCCATCGTGCTGCCCGACGGCCAGACCATCGCCAAGGGCGAGGCGATCCTCGCCTCCTACGCCGCGGCCAACCGCCACCCGGGCTGGCACGGCGAGACCGCCGACGACTTCGACATCCGCCGCGACAACAAGGACCACCTCGCTTTCGGGCACGGCGTGCACTTCTGCCTCGGCGCACCGCTCGCCCGCCTCGAAGTCGCCACCGCTCTCCAGGCGCTGTTCGACCGGTTCCCCGCCATCGAGCTCGCCGTGCCGACCACCGAGCTGGAGCCGCTGGGCTCCCTGATCAGCAACGGCCACAGGTTCCTGCCCGTCCGGCTCCGCCCCGCTTCCTGACCGCCGCCCCGACCTGGACTCCCTGAGATGACCATCACCGACATCGCGCCAGCAACCACACTTCTGACCGATGCCCAGAGGCGTGCGGTCGCCCCTCTCGTCTACGGCGGGACCAACGAGTCGATCGGCGCCCAGATACGCCTGTCCGCGGAAGGGGTGGCCAGCCACCTCAGGACGGCGCGCACCGTGCTCGGTCTTCGGGGCTGCTCCCGGCCGGTCCTCGTGCACGCCCTGCTCACCGCCCGCGAGGTACCGCCGCCGGAATGCCGACGGCTCTGCCCCGACTTCACCGCGCGGGATCTCCGGCTCCTTCGAGCGGTCGCCGAGCACTCCCTCAATGAGGACATCGGGCGTGCCATCGGTGTCTCGGCCTTTGACGTGCGGGCCGAGATTGACGCCCTCGTGGCCAAGGCGTGCGCGGACGACGCCGCCCACCTGGTCGGCCTCGGTCACGCCTGGAACCTTCTGGGCGCGTCCTGCGGCGGCGAGAGATCGGTGACTGCGGGACCGGCTGTGTGCACCACCATGCCCGTTCGCCTCGGCCGACCGGCCGCCTGACCCCCGGACCAGGACTTCCTGATGAACACCCTCACCTCCGGCACCACCGCACCCGCCGGCGCGGCAGTCGACCGCGACGGTCGGGCGACGTGGGCGTACGAGATGCGGCCGATCGTGACGGCCGCCGACCCCGAGGCGGCCGCCGCTCTCGTCCAGGACCGCGGCGTGTGGCTCACACGCCGCGGCCACGACGCGCCCGCCCTCCACGTCGCCGCGTTCCGGGACCACCGTACGAAGGCGGTCGGCCTGTACGAGGACGAGGTCCTCGTCGGCTGTCTCCTTCTGCACCGGCAGCCGGACCTGCGGTCGTGGGCCGTCGACGACCCGGCTCCGGCCCTGAAGGTGTCACTGGCCCACACCGCGCCCGGACGCACCGACCGCGTCGGATGGCTGATGACGCTGTGGCTCGCTGACTACGCGGCCCGCACGGGCATCGACTGGGTGTACGCCGAGGCCCCGGGCCGGAGCACCGGGCCGGACGGAACCGGCGGCCGGCTCCTGGGGTACCTGCGCGACCTCGGCTGGCACGCCCTCGGCTCCGGTCGTACCCCGGATGGTCACCGGGTCGCGCGCCTCCGCCTGCCTGCCGCTGCCACGCCCGGCCTGGCCGCGCTGATCCACTGCACTGTCCCCGCCGTGACGCGACGCGGGCCCGAGGAGGACAGCGAGCGATGAGCACCCTCACCCAGGCCCCCGTTCTCGTGCCGCCCCCGGGCCGCGTCCTGCCCCCGCGAGCGCGGGCGCTCCGCCCGGCCCCGGCCACGGCCCCGCCGCTGAAGGACCCCCGGACACTGGACGCCTGGCGGGCCAACATCAACCGGACTGCCGTCGCGCGCTCCGGCGAGCCCCTCTCCGTCGTGCTGTACGCGCTGACCGGACCCGGCGGAGACCCGAACACCGACCTCGCCGCCGCTCAGCAGTTCGCCGACGCGCACCGGCTTGTCGTCGTGGACCGGATCGTCGACACCCTGGCCCGGGACGACCAGGCGAGCACCGACCAGCCGGAGCTCCGGCGCGGATATGCCCGTGCCCTGCACCTCTTGGGCGACCCGGCCTCCCCCGTGCGCGGGCTCGTCACCATCAGCCAGACCGCGGTGACCCGCGTCGGCCGCCTCTACGAAGCCGAGCTGGCCAAGTACGCCGCGCTCCGCGTCGCCCTTTTCCTCGTCCGTGCCGAGACCGAGATCTGAGCGATGCCGTCGACCACCCTCTTCCCTCTTCCACAGCCCCTCGGAGGCGCACGGTGACCACGGCCTCCGACACCACCACCAACCCGGCGGCACCGACCGGCAGCCCGACCGCCCGGCATGCCTTAGCCGCGCTCCTGGTCGGTGAGGGCACCAGCTACGCGGGGACCGCCGTCCACCAGTTGGCGCTGCCCGCCCTCGCCGTCCTCCAACTCCAGGCCACCCCCAGCCAGATCGCACTCCTGGCCTTCACCGCGAAGCTCCCGGCACTGGTCGTCGCGCTGCCGGCGGGCGTCGTTCTGGACCGGTACCCGATACGCACCGTGCTGCTCGTCACCGACCTCGCCGCGGCCACCGTCGTCCTGGCGATACCCGCCGCTGCCGTTCTCGGCCAGCTCACGATGCCCGCCCTCTATGCCGTAGCCCTCACCCTGGGCGCCCTCTCCGTCCTCCACAGCGCCGCCACCATGGCGGCGCTGCCCCACCTCGCCGGACCCGGGCTCCTGCACCGGGCCCATGCACGGCTCACCGCGGCGATCACCGTCTCCGGAACCGCCGGGGCAGCGCTGGGGACACTGCTCGTCGCGGCAGTCGGGCCCGCCCGGGCGATCCTCGCGAACGCGGCGTCCTTCCTCGTGTCCGCGTGGTGCGCGACCCGCATCCGCGTCCTGCCCGTCCCCACCGCGCGGGGCAAGAGGCCGCCGATGGTCGGCGAGATCCGCGACGGCCTCCTCCACAGCGCCCGCCACCCCCTGCTGAGCCCCCTGCTCCTGGCCTTGGCCGGTACCGGCTTCGGCACCGGTCTGACCAGCACGTACCTGGCGTACTACCTGCTCACCACGGCGCACGTCGGCGCCACCGGCCTCGGCATGATCATGGCCGCGAGCAGCCTCGGGGGCCTTACCGGAGCACTGCTCGCGCCCCGCCTCGTCCGCCACCACGGCCCGGGCGCCGTGCTCAGCATCGGATTGACGGTCTACGCCCTCACTCACGCGGCACCGCTCATCGCCGGACCTGGACTCGTGTGGCTGGTGGCCCTCGCCGCCGCCGGGTGCGCGCAGCACGCCGCTGCGTGCGCCGTGGGCACCACTCAGCGCTCCGTGCAGCAGTCCGTCAGCCCGCCCCGTCTCGGGGCTCGGACCTTGCAGACCTCCTTCTGGGTCATCGTCGGCAGTGAGACTCTCGCCGCCCTCGCCGCCGGTCCCCTGGCCTCTCTCACCAGCGTGCCGACCACCATGCTGATCGGCCTCGTCCTGCTGGTCCTGTCGTCCTGGGTGCTGTGGCGCTCCCCTGTAGGCCGCTTGACCGTCATGCCCACGCCCGTGAACGCGAGGACCGCCTGACCTCCCACACCGCTCGCGGCGCCAGGCCGCGGCCGCCCGTGCGCGGCGAGACCGAGATCTGACCACCTACCGGACATGACGAAAGGCTTCTCGGTGATGACCGAGCCGACCCCCGGGGCCCCGCGCCCGCCAGTGGCGGTGACCAACACGATCGCGGACTCCGGCCTGCACACGGCCATTCAGGCCGGCACGATCGGCTCGGTCCATCTCCACCAGCCCCAGCATGTCCCGCCCGTCCCCCGCCAGGTGCGGCCGGTTGCCGCCTCGTGGACCGATCGCGAGCGGGAGCTGACCGGGATCACCAAGTGGATCGCGGCGCAGCCCGACTACGTCGTACCGGTCGTCGTGATCCACGGGCCCATCGGTGTCGGCAAGACGTCCTTCGCAGAGCGGCTGGTCCACAGCCTGGCCAGCCGCTACCCCGGCGGTCAGCTCCATGCCGACCTCGGGGGCGCGGGAGGGCCGGCCCGCGTGAGCGATGTCCTTGGCCGCCTCTTGCGTGCCGTTCAGCCCGGTCCGCTGCCCGCCGGCGGCGAGGAGCTCGCCAGCTGGTGGAGGTCTGCGACCGCCACCCGGTCACCGGTCTGCCTGCTGTTGGACGGCGTCACCCACGCCGACCAGATCCGCACCCTGACGCCCGGCGGTGCGGGCCACCTCGTAGTGGCCACGAGCAACCGTCCGCTCCCGGAACTCTCCGCCGAGGGCGCCGCCCTCCTCGCCCTCGGCCCGTTCGACCCCGGCGCCGCCCGCGCCTACCTGTCCCGCTGCCTGGGCCCCGACCGGCTCCACCAGGAACCCCAGGCGGTCACCAGGCTCATCGCCCTCACCGCCGGCCTGCCCGCAGGCCTCGCCCTGAGCGTCACCCAGCTCAACCGCAACCCCAACCGCCCCCTGTCCGCCGTCGTCGGCGCCCTCGGCGCCAGCCGGGCCCGAACCGCCGCCACCAGCCCTGGAGCCCTCGTGTCCGCCGCGCTCGACACCGCGTACTCCGACCTCGACCGCACCGCCGCCCGCCTCTACCGCAAGGCCGCGCTCCTGCCCGGCGACACGATCGACAGCCACCTCGCCGCCGCCATCACCGAGCGGACCCCCGCCGAAGCCGGCGCCGACCTCGCCGACCTCGCCGCCTCGGGTCTGCTCGTCCGGGACACCGACCACCCCGTCCGCGGACCCGTCTTCAGGTACTCGGGCCCCGCCCTGGTCCACGCCCGCGAGCACGCCGCGCGGGAGGAGACCGACGGCGCCGACACCGAGGCTCGAGTCCGCGCCGCCGACTGGTACCTCGCCACCGCGACCGCAGCCGAGCGGCTGCTGACCCCCAGCCACCGGGGCCTCGACCGGACCTATGTCTACGCTCCCCAGCATCCCGCGGAGTTCACCGACCGGCGGGCAGCCCTGGCCTGGCTCGACGCCCAGTCCGCCGACCTCATGGCCACCATTCGCTCGGCGTACGCCGCCGGCCGGTACGGGGCGGTGTGGCAGATCGTCCACGCCATGTGGCCCTGGTGGCGCGCCGCCAGGGTGTACGGCCTCTGGATCGAGGCACACCGCCTCGGCCTGGAAGCCGCGCAGCTCTACAACAGCGCGCTCGCCGAGCAGGAGATGCGCAACACCCTCGGCATCGGTCTGCGCGGCGCACGCCGGCACCACGAGGCGATCGACTGCTTCACCGGCGTCCTCGCCGGGGCACGCTCCCACGGCGATACCCGGGGCGAGGCACAAGCCCTGCACGAACTCGGCGCGACCGCCTACGAGGCCGGCCGCCCTGAGGAGGCGGTGGAACACCTGGAGCAGGCCCGCGCCCTGCGCGAGCACGGTGAGGACCGCCGCGGCGTCGCCCTCACCGACATCCTCCTCGGCCAGGTGCACCTGAACCGCGGTGACGCCGCGACGGCCATCGACACCCTGGCCGCCGCCCGGACCGCCCTCGTCGAGGTCGACGACCCGCACGACGCAGCCCGGGCTCTGGCCTGGCTCGGTCGGGCGTACTCGGGAGCCGGCCGCCACGACGACGCCCGGCAGGCAGGATCGACGGCGACGCGCGAATTCGAGCGGACAGGCTCGCGTCAGTGGCTGGCCCGAAGCCTGGAGTTCTTGGGCGAGAGCGTCGCGGCGGCGGGCGAGACGGAAGAGGCCCACGAGCTCTTCACCCGCGCACTTGCCGCGTACGAGCCGCTAAGCGCGACGGACGCCACCCGCGTCCGCGCGCGCCTGTCCTGACTCGCCCTCCTCACGGATGGCTGTCGGCCTCCGTACACCTCCCCTCCTGATCGCGCGGTTCGACCTCGGCGTCCTCCGTCGAATCCTCCCCCCACCCGCTCACACCTCTACCTCTGGAGTGAATCCGTGCTCATCAACGCGGCGATCTGCAACTTCGAGAACAACGGCGGCGGCGACCGCGCACTGTGGCAGCGGATGCACGACCGGCTCGCGTCGCTCGACCTGCATCTGCTCCTTCGGCAGGAGGTGTGGAACGCGAAGGACAACGGCAACGAGCTCGCGGACGCGGCCGAAGCTGTGCTCGGCATGGCCGGACTGATCGGCCCGGAGTGCTGCACCGCCCTCTACCACGACCCGGACCTCTTCACCCCGGTCGGCGAGTTCCCGAAGACGGGCCCGATGTGGGTGCTCCCGCCGACCGTGCGCAGCCTGCAGCTCGCCGGTACGGCCCCCGGCGCGATCCCGCTGATCGTGGGCTCCTACCACCTCAACTACGGCTCCAACACCACCCGTCTGGCGGAAGCCGAGCGGCTGACCCAGTGGAACGACAGGTGGGTGAAAGCCGACGGCCGACGCGTCCACTACCCGGCGCTCCTCGGCGGCGACAACAACAGCTACCCGGTGCCCGGGGCCCCCGGGGATCCGGGGCTGCCTGTCCTGGAGGAGATCCGAGACGAGCCCCACCGGGCGCACCGCTCCTACATCGGGCCGGACGGTGTGCGCCGGATGGACGACCGGCCGGACGACACCCTGCGCACCGCCGGCCTCCACGACGTCGCCCGTCACCTCGCCACCACCATGGGCGTCACCGCTGCGGTCGCGCCGACGGTCGATGCCTGCGACACCCACGGGCCGGACGCGCGCATCGACCGGATCTACGCCAGCCCGGAGCTCCTGCCCGCCGTCCGCGAGGTCGAGGTCGTCGACATGACCGGCTTGTCCGACCACCACACGGTCGTGGTCCGCCTGGACCGGGACACCCTCACCGACATCCTCAACCACCCGATCACCCGGGCGGCGTGAGCGATGACCACGAGGCATGGCCCGCACTCGGTAAGTCCCGATTCCCACTCGCGCACATCGCCGCGCCGCTGTGCCACCCCTCGCCCGAGGAGTGCGCTGAGGACCTCGCCTGGTACCGGGAGCGCCTTGCCGACCCGGACCTTCTCGACTGCGCGGTTGGTGTGAAGGTGGACGGCGCCGTACTCCTTGCGGTGCCCGTCGGCGGTAGCCGCCACGGCGGCTACCTGCCGGTGGGCACCGTGGCCGACGCCGTGCGCGTCTGGGCGGCCCTGCGGGGCCGGCCCGGATTCCCGCACGTCCGACTCGGTCTGTCGGTCCACCCCGACACCTGCCACACCGTCAACTGGGGACCGGGCGGGCCGAGGGATGATGCCGAGCGCGGCAGGTACTTCGGGTACGCGGCGTCCGCCATTGACGCCTTCCTCCGCCGCGTCTCCATCAATGACCAGCAGCCGGGACCAGCGACGAGCGAGCCGGCCCAGGCCGGCGAGCGGACCTGGCAGCAAGATCCGCTGCTGTCGACACTCCGCGACATGGGCGGCTGTCTGGCCGTGATCTTGATGTGCGCTGTGATCAGCCTGCTGGTGTCAGCGGCCCGCGGCACCTGGCCGCTGCTCAGCGGGATCTCCTCATCTCTCGTCGTGTATCACGACTCACAGGGCAAGCGATGACTACGAACCCATCCGTCCCAGCCCCGCCCTCCGCCCCTCTCGCCGCCGCGGCCGCGGTCGCCGGGCCCACGCAAGCCGCGTTCTCCGCCGGGAAATCCGGTGGTGAGCGGCTACGCCGCTGTTCCGTCCGCACGGATCGGAGCCGGGAGGGTGCGCAAGCGTTCCGCCAGCTCGATGGCCGAGCTGACCGCCGAGGTATCGAGCAGTCGTCCCAGCCGTGTCAGACGGTCGCGGGCGGTTGCCCTGAGCCGTGGTGGAGGGATCAGGTCGAGTACGCCCAGCGCTCGGTTGGCTGCCTGATCCGGGGCGTCGCGGGCCTCCGCGAGCGCCAGGACGAGGGTGGCAGCCACCCACCCCGGCGTCTCGGCGGGCGCGGCGCCGATAGATTCCAGGGCGACAGCGGCGGCCCGGTCGTAACGTTCAAGGGTCAGGTGAGCCTCGGCCACGTGGAGTCGGTGCTCCGCGCGGTCGTATCCGAAACGACCGGGCAGTTCGACGCCCGTGCGCATGATCTCGTCGCTCTCGTCGACGACATCGTCTGCTTCCGCAGTCCGGCCTGTGGCGGCAAGGGCTGGAAGCAGAGCCCATCCCAGGAGCTGGGCGCGCCGCAGCCCTCCGGGCGCGTGCTGGAGTCCGTACTCGGCGTGTCCCCGGGCGTGCTCCCAGTCCTGGCGCGCGGTCGCGACCATGGCCAGCGCGCCGCTGGCCCAGGCGGTGAGCGCTGGCTCGCGGGTGGACTCGCCGAGCGCGCCGGCGAGCGTGAGATGTGTTCGGGACCCGGCCCGGTCGTCCAGGTGGTAGGCCAGGTTGCCGAGAAGCGCCGACAGCCAGCCGACCTGTCGCCGAAGACCCCGTGCGGTCTCGCGGTCCGCTCCCGCCACCGCGGTGGAGAGCAGATTGCGGGTCTCGCGGACCTCCTCCAGCAAGATCGCCGGCGGGTGTTTGCTGTAGTTGAGGGCGTAGTGCTCCACGGCAGCCTCGGCCAGGGCAACCAGGGCGGGCGAGCCGTCCGGTGCCTCCTGGACGGCCCACTGCACGGATTCGCGGATGGCAGGCAGCCCACTGGCAGTGGTCATAGCTCCCTTTCGACTGGAGTTCGTCTCCTCACGCTGGAACTGACCGTAGTGGAGTGGCAGCGGGGACGTGCAGGTGCTGCACCACAGGCAGCGTGTCTCCAGGGCGAGCTGATCGGGACGGGCCCCGTACGCGCGGGAGATCATCAGGCGGTATTCGTCTCCGGGCTCCTCCTGGCCGTGCTCGTACCGGCACAGCATGGCGGGCGTCAGTCTCGGCGGGAGCAGGCCGTCCGCCCGGTAAACGGCGGCGACCTCGCGGATCGCCTGGGGCCGCGACCACCCCAGCGCGAGGCGCCACGCCTCCAGGGCCGTGAGTTCCGGCAGGGCCGTGCGGAGGGTGGTGACGATCCGCTCCTGGCCGTGTCCCTCGCGCTGGCATTGAGCGCGGATCCGAGATGCCTCCCGCTGAATCTCCGCGCGACGACTTCGGGTGACTCCGCCCACTGTCCGGCCCTCCGTCACTCCGCCGTACCGCTGAGCCGTCCAAGCCGGAAAGGTCCTCAGACGGGCATTGCGCAGATGCGTCAATGTTCCTACACACCATCGGCAATGACGGCCAGTCAGGCAACAGCGCATGGTGGAAGACAGTCACCGCCGCGCTCTGAACCTCCGGCCCAGCGCCCTGGCCTGCCGCCACCTCAACCCAGTGCCGGGGTGTCCAGGGCCGCTCTGCGGTCGCCCCGCGCATTCGCGCTCGCCCTTCTCGACACCACGACCGTTGCTCGGATCTGCGGACGCAGCTCCTCTCGTACTCACCGGAGAAGATCATGGCTGGTGGCACTGCCCGCGAATCGACGTCCTTGGCGCCGACCGGCAGCCGTGGAGGCGAACCTGCCGTCCCGTCGGGAGGAGTCTCAAGGGGGCCTAGGCGCCGGGTTCGGGAGAAGAAGCTGAACCCTCAGCTGCAGAGCGCCATCGAGGCCTCTGGTCGCTCGTACGGGAAGATCGCCAAGGACCTCACGGATCTCGCCCGTCGGCGAGGCCACCACCAGATCGCGACAGGGCGTGCGCGAGTAGCGCACTGGGTTTCAGACGGTGAGCAGCCCAAGGATCCGGTGCCGGAACTCTTGGCGGAGTTGTTCACCGGATACCTCCGGCTCGACCGGCCTCTGACGCCGGCGGACCTGGGGCTTCGGTCGGCCTTGCCCGAAGACGCTCCCGCTCCAGCAGTGGCCTCGCCCCACGGCCTCCTGGGCATGGGGACCAGTCTCGAGGCCGTACGGTCCTACACCCTCTCTTCCCGGATCAGCGAGTTGCGGGCTGGGGACATCGAGGACCTGGAGCTGTCCGTGGCCCAGTTCTCCGCGACCTACTCAGCCCACCCGCCGATGGAGTTGTGGAAGAAGGTCACTCGGCACCGGGACCGCGCCGCATCGCTCCTGACGCAGAGACGTCACACCCTGCGCGAAGGACGGGAGCTGTCCCATCACGCCGGGATGCTCTCGGTCATCCTCGCGTGGCTCGCGCACGATCTGGGCGACCGCGGTTTCGTCGACGCGTACTGCGACGACGCGTGGGAGCAGGGACTTCAGTCCGGCGACCTGGAGATCGGTGCGTGGGCCGAGGACGTTCGCTGCACCGACGCTCTCTACTCCGGCCGCGAAGTGGATGCGCTTGCCGCGGCGACCCGGGGGCTGGCCGTCGCGCCGCCGGGGAGCAGGGTGGCCCTCCGGCTGCGGGCTCAGCTGGCCCGTGTGTACGCCAAACTCGGCCAGGCCGGGCAGTTCGAGGAGGTCATGCGTCGCGTGAAGCGTGAGAGCGACCGGCTGCAGCCGCACCGCGCGGGGCTCTTCGGCGTGGACGCGGCTGTGGTTACCTCCTACGGTGCGTCCTCCCTGGTGTGGCTGGGCCGGCACGAAGGGGCGCTGGAGTCGGCCCTTGAGGCGATCGAGCGGTACGAAGACATGCCCCTTCCGTATCAGGCACCGACGCGGCTGGCGATCGCGCGTCTTGACCTCGCCCTTGCCCATACGTCCCTCGGGGACCCGCAGGCGGCCATCGGGGCCGCCACAGCAGCGCTGGCCGAAGGTCGGATCGTCCAGTCGGTCCGGATTCGGGCCGAGCACGTTCACTACCGGCTTGCGCTGCGGTACCCGACCGTCGAGGGCCTTCTTGAGCTGCAGCAACTTCTGAACGGCTTGGCGAAGGAGTAGGCCACGTTGCTGCTGCGCGCCGGGCGTCGGTGTTGCGCCTGTACCGCAACGCCGACGCCCCTGGTGGCGCTACGGGGATGTGCGGTCAACTCGCATCGCCGGACGAACCCGGCCCTGCGTGGCTGTACGGGCACCTGACTCCCGTACAGCCACGCGGTCTTCCGTGACGAAGGGGAGGAGCGGCTATGGCCCCGCCTGTGACGCCACCGCTGGACGAGCACCGCCTCGCCGGCGTGCTGCGTCCCATCTGGGAGACGGCCCTTGGTCGCACCGTGGAGACGGACGAGGACTTCTTCGAGGCCGGGGGTGATTCGCTTACCGCGCTCGCCGTGGCCAGCGCCGTCACCCGGGCGACCGGCCGGACCGTTCCGGCGGGGTGGCTCTACCGCCACCCGCGGCTGGTGGACGCGGTTCGGTCCCTTCTGCAGGCCGAGGCGGCGGGCATCAGCGCACCGGTGCCGCAGCCGAGGCAGGGGCACCATCCCCTGTCTTTCCAGCAGGAGGGGCTCTTGGACGTCATCGGTCACATCGGGGGGAGTCATCGGTACCAGGTGGCCTACGCGGTCGCGCTGGACCCTTCGGTGGACGCCGGCCGTCTTCAGGCTGCGTGGGAGCGGCTGCCGGACCGCCATCCCGTACTCGCCACCCGTCTCGCCCACCACGGCGCCGAGCGCGTCCAGGACGTCTCCACCGCGCCACCGTCCCTGGAGACGATCGTCGCCACCCGCCAGGGCGAGGTCGCGCAGGAGACGGACCGCTGGGCATCCGCCACGATCGCCCTCGGTGACGCCCTGGTCCGCGCCGGGCTGGTGCGGGGCGCGGATGGTTCTCGACTCGTACTCGCGGCCCATCAGATGGTGATGGACCCCTGGTCCTGGGGCCTACTGCTTCAGGATCTGTCCGCCCTGTACACCTCGCCGGACGCCGAGGGAGCACCGGAGCTTGCGTACTCCGACTACGCCCGCTGGCAGCGCACCCACCTCATCGGAAAGGTCTACGCCCGGCACCTGGATTTCTGGCGTGGGACGGCTGACGGCTTCCCCGCCGACGGGATGCGCCTGCCGGGAGACCGGGGCGGCGCCGGGCCCGCAGGCCCCGCCGCGCGGCTGCCAGTCCACATTCCCGACGCACGGGTTGCCGCACTCGAAAACCGGGCCCGGGCGGCCGGGGCCTCGCTGTTCGAGGTACTCCTCACCCTGTTCAAGCTCGCCGTCGGCCGCTGGACCGGCATCGACGACGTCCTGGTCGCCAGCGCCACCGCCAGCCGGACCGCGGCCGGCACGCAAGACGTCGCCGGCTTCTTCGTCAACGGCCGCTTCACCCGTACCCGTCTGTCGGCCGGGACGGTGGCGGACCTGGTCGACCAGGTCAAGCAGTCCTGGCGTGCGGCCGACGAGCATCGCGAGCTCCACCTGGAGAAAACCCTCTTCGACCTGGGCCGACCGGACATGGCGAACGTGAAGTTCTCGCTCAACACCGTCCCCGGGCTCGCTCAGTTGCCGTCCCTGGGCGGAAAGCGGCTGCGCGCCGTGCCCGTGACCGGCGACGCCAGTGCACGGCGTCACCTGAGTGTCGGCCTCACCCGGGTCGGCGGCGCCTTGGCCGGAGCGGTGACCTACCGCACCGACGTACTCGGCCGGGATGTGGTGGCCGAGCTGCTCGGCGAGTTCGACCAGGCGCAGCGCGCGTTCGCGGCGGACCCGGATCAGCACATCGCTCTCACGACCCACTAGTCCACCGGTCCGCTGAACGCGGGCCGCCTGTCCTGGAGCGCACCGTCGCGCGCGGGCGCTGGGGGAAGGACGCACCGATGAAAGCTCTCGTACTGGCCGGCGGACAGGGCAGCCGCCTACGGCCGCTCACGCCCACGCTGCCCAAGCCACTGGCCCCGGTGGCGAACCGGCCGGTCCTCTCGTGGGTACTTGACCACCTGGACCGCGCCGGCGTCGAAGAGACCGGGGTGATCGTCCCCGTGGCCGACATGACGCTCTACCGGCGGATCATCGGCACCAGCACCACGGCTGGAACGCCGGTGCGGTGGCTGCCCGAGGCGGCCGCTGCGGGAACCGGAGGATGCCTGCGCCAGCAGGCCGCCTTCTTCGACGGCGGACCGGTGCTCGTGGTGCCCGCCGACATCGTCTCCTCGGTCGACCTCGCCCGCCTCATCGGGCACCACCACGCGGTAGGCGCAGCGGTGACCGTGGCCGCCGTCGCGCGGGACGGGGCCCAGTGGGCCGGAGACGTGCTCGTGCCCGATCCCGCCCAGCCGGGCACAGCCACCGCCTACCGGTTCAAACCGGGCAGCACCGGCCGCCTGCTGGGATCGACCGGAGCGTGGATGGTCGGACCGGACGCCCTCGATCGGATACCCGCGCACGGCTTCACCGACTTCTCCAGCCAGACCCTGCCCGCCCTGCCGGCGGCCGGTCTGCCCCTGGGCCTGTTCGACGCGGGCGAGATCTACCTCCGGGACATCGGCACCCCGGCCAAGCTCCTCACCGGCAACCAGGAGGCTGTCGCCGGGGCGTCCCCGCTGGAGGTGGCGTCAACTCCCGGCGCCGGAGCTCGGATCGACCCGAGCGCTCACGTTGGTGGGGAGGCCCTGATCGGTGAAGGCGCCCTGATCGCCGCGGATGCCCGTCTCACGGGCCCGGCCGTGATCGGCCCGCACGCCAGCATCGGCGCGGGAGCTCACGTCGACGGTGCCCTCGTACTGCCGGGCGCTCGTGTCGACGCCGGCTGCCGGGTCACCGAGGAGATCGTCGGCGACCCGGGCCGGGCGCGCGACGTGCTGCTGCGGCTGGCGGCTGAACGATGACGAGCCCGAGTGCCTCCGTCGCCGCGCAGGTCCTGGCCTGGTGCGCCCGCACGCCGGACGCCGTCGCCGTGGAGCAGGGGGCGCGCCGGTGGACCTACCGGGAGCTGGAGCACGCCGTGGCCGGTGTCGCCGGCGAACTCCGGGCTGCTGGGGTGGGCCCCGGGCAGGTCGTCGCGGTCACCGCGCACCGGGGTCTGCCCCTGGCCGCCGCGTGGGTGGCGGTGCTGGCGAACCGCTCCATCCTGCTCCCCCTCGACCCCACGCTCTCCCCGGCCGCCCGTACCGGCATGCTCGCCCGCGCCGGAGCCGGATGGGATATGCGCGCCGGGGACGTCGACGCCCGCGCCCACCCCGGTGTCCCGGTGCTGTCCGTCTCCGGGGGACCGTGCGCTTCCCGCCCGGCCCTGGGCCCGGTGCCGCCCCCGGGGCCGACGGAGGCGGGGTACGTGTTCTTCACCTCGGGCAGCACCGGGGAGCCCAAGGCGATCTTGGGCCGTCACCGAAGCCTTGCCGCGTTCCTGCCGTGGCTCGCCGCCACCCTGCGCGTCACGCCGGACGACCGGGTCCCGCACCTGGCCGGGGTCGGCTTCGACGTGTCCCTGAGAGAGGTGCTCCTTCCGCTCACGTCCGGGGCCCGTCTGTGCCTGCCCCCGCCAGGGCCCCTGTCGCCCGGCGACGTCCTGGCGTGGCTCGCCGCTGCCGGCGCCACGCTGGTGCACACGGTGCCGACCGTCGCCCGCGCCTGGCTGCACTTCGCGCCCGAGGGGATACGTCTGCCGCGGCTGAGGGCTGTGCTGTTCAGCGGCGAGCCGCTCACCGACACGCTCATCCGCCGGTGGCGGGCCCACCTCGACTACCGGGGCGTGATCGTCAACCAGTACGGGCCGACCGAGACCACCCTCATCCGCTGCTGGCACCCGGTCGACCATCCGATGCCCGGCATCCAGCCGCTGGGCCGCCCGATCCCCGGCAGCGAAGCATGGATCGTAGACCCGCAAGGCGTACGCGCCCCCGCGGGCACGGTGGGCGAGATCGTCATCCGTACCAGTTACGGCACCAGCGGCTACCTCGGTGAAGAAGCCCTCACGGCCGCCCGGTTCACCTTCGGACCTGACGGCGAGGTCACCTACCGCACCGGCGATCTCGGCAGCATCGACGAGCACGGACTGCTCCACTTCCACGGCCGCAGCGACGACCAGATCAAGATCCACGGCGTCCGGTTCCACCTCCACGGCGTCGAAGCGGCCCTCGAAGCCCAGCCCGGCATCGACCAGGCCGCCGTCACAGCCGAACCCGGCGTCGACGGGGCGCCGCCGCGCCTGACCGCGCACCTGGTGCTCGCCGCCGGCTACGACCGGATTCCCGCCGGCCTGCGCGCGGCCCTCCTCGGCCATCTCCCGGCGGCCGCCGTCCCCTCCCGGCTGCTGGCCGTGGACGCGCTGCCGCGCACCTTGGCCAGCGGCAAGCTCGACCGCCCCCGCCTCACCACCGCCCCGCCATCCGCGCCGCCCGGCATCACGCCCGCGGCCTCCCATCCCAAGGACACCTCCTGATGCGTACCTCACCCCAGTCCCAGTCGGCCCCGCAGGACCTGACGACCGTCGCGCAAGGTCTGCGCGCCTTCGTCTTCGCCGCCAACAAACACCCGGGCGGAGCCTCCTCCGCGGTCGAGGCGATCACCGCCCTCTACTTCTCCGGCGCCACCACCCTCGCCGTGCCGGGCCCGGTCCGCGACCGGCTCATCTACTCCAAGGGCCACGCCGCCGCCGGCTGGTACGCCGCGCTGTGGATGCTCGGCGCGATGCCCCAGATGACGTGGCAGGAGGCGACCGGCTTCGGTCAGGTCGGCCACCCGGTGCCCCGCATGCCGGTCCGCGGGAGCGTGCCGGGCATGGAGATGAGCACCGGCGCGCTCGGCCAGGGCCTGTCCTTCGGGGTCGGTACCGCGCTCGCCGACCGGCGCAACGGCCTCGGCACCCGGACCTTCGTCGTGCTCGGGGACGGCGAGTGCACCGAGGGCCAGGTGTGGGAGGCGGCGATGACCGCGGCCCGCCTCGGCCTGAAGAACCTGGTGGCGCTCGTCGACGCGAACGGCTCCGGCAGCGTCATCAAGCTCGACCGCACGCAGTGGGCCGAGAAGTTCGCCGCCTTCGGCTGGCGCGCGGTGAGCCTGGACGGACACGACATCGGCGCCATCGCTCAGGAGCTGCGCGCCGAGACGGACCGGCCGACCGCGATCATCCTCAACACCATCAAGGGCCGGGGCCTGGCCGCCGAGGTCGAGGGCTCCAACACCCTGTCCGCGGAGGTCGAGGAGCAGCACCTGCCCGACTGGGACACCGGCGCGCTGATCGAGGCGGCCCTGGCCGTCATCGACCGCCACCCCCCCCCACGCCGCCCGGGCCCGCGTCTCGTCCGGTATCCGCCCGGCCGTCACCGCGCCGGTCCGGCCCTCCCGCGCCGAGCTTCTCGGCCGGCTCGCCGGGCACCCCGAGGGCGCCGAGGTCGTAGCGAAGAAGGCTCTCGGCGGGGACCTAGCCCAGGAGCTCGCCGGGCTGCCCCTGCTGTGGATGGCCCCCGACGCCATCCGCAACTCCGGCCTCCTCGCGCGGATGGAGCAGGTCGGTTCCTGGACGTGGGGCACCCCCGGCGCGGACGTGCTGCAGTGCGCCATCGCCGAGCAGGACGCAGCCTCCCTGGCCGCCGGCGCGGCAAGCGCCGGACTGTGGCCGGTGCTGTTCTCCATGGAGGGCTTCTACTGGCGGATGCTCGACCAGATCCGCGAGTCGATCGCCTTCCCCCAACTGCCCGTTCTGCTGGTGGGAACCTCCGGAGGCCTCGGCGACCCGCTCGGCCCCATGGTGCAGTCCGACGGCTGCCTGACGGCGCTCGCCGCCATCCCCGGCCTGGAACTGCTCGAGGCCGCCGACATCAACACGGCCAAGCTCCTGGCGGCCGAAGCCCTCACCTCCGGGCGCCCCGCCTACCTGCGCCTGCCGCACGAGGCCGTGCCCGTCCGACACAGCCTCACCGAACTCGCCACCCGCCCGACCAACGCCGGCGCCTGGACGCTCGCCGACGCCGACGCCCCCGACCTCGTCCTGGTGACGGCCGGCGCGCTGCGCGAGCGGGCCCTGGAGAGCGCCGAGCAGCTGCACGCCCACGGCCACACCGTCCGGGTGGTCGAGGTCTTCAGCACCAGCCGCTTCTCCCGCCTCACGGCCGACCAGCGCGCCCAGTTCCTGCCGCCCGGGGTGCGGGCCGTCAGCATCCACAACGCGCCCAGCAGCGTCCTCGGGTCCCTGCTGGGCGACGGCGCTCTGGCCATCGGCGTCGACACGTACGGCATCGCGGGCTGGCCGCAGACCGCCTTGTACGAGACGGCCGGACTGACCACGGACGCGCTCGTCGACCGCATCCTCAAGGAGCTGGCATGACCTCCTCGCACCTCGGTCTGTCCTTCCTCGACCAGGGCCCGATCCTGGTCAGGGCACACCGGATCGACAACTACGCCGTCCACGTCGACGACGGTCTGCTCACCCGCCTGACCGGCCTCCTCACCGACGTCCTGGACCGGCTCGACAGCCCCGACGTGGTGATCGCCGTCGACACCGGCGCCGCCGAGCACCACCTCGGCGCCCTCACCGCCGCCGTCCTGTCCACCGGCCGGGCCTTCCAGGTGGTACCGGTCCCGGCCGGCGAGGCGAGCAAGTCCCCACGTGGGCTCCGCGCCCTGGTCCACGCCCTGCACCACCACCGTGCCTCCCGCCGCACCCTGCTGCTGGCGGTAGGCGGCGGCATGGTGTGCGATCTGGCCACCACCGCCGCCGCCGGGTACATGCGCGGCATCCCCTACGCACTGCTGCCCACCACGGTCCTCGCCCAGGTCGACGCGGCGATCGGCGGCAAGGGAGGACTCGACGACAACGGCGCGAAGAACCTCCTCGGAGCTTTCCACCACCCCGCGGCCGTCTTCGTCGACCCGCTGCTGACCGGCACGCTGCCCGAGCGGCACGTCCGCAACGGCCTGGCCGAGATCATCAAGGTGGCGCTCATCGACGACACGGACGACCTGTTCCACGTCCTGGAGCAGCACCCCGATCAGCTGCCGACCGGCCAGGCGCTGACCGAGATCGTCCGCGCTGCCATCGCCACCAAGCTCCGCCTCCTGGCCGACGATCCTTTCGAGCAGGGCGACTTGAGGCGGCTGCTGAACCTCGGCCACTGCATCGGGCACCCCTACGAGGCCGCCACCGGCTACCGGGTCCTGCACGGCGAAGCCGTCGCCGTCGGCATGGCGGCCGCGGCCGCGCACGCGCACCTGGCCGGCGCCACCACCCTGGCCGAACGGGACCGGATCCTCAGTCTCCTCGACGCCTACCGGCTTCCCGCCGCCCTGCCGGAGGCGATGCGGGAGCGCACCTGGGAGGGGATGGACACGGTTCGCCGCGTCCGCGGAGGACCGCTCCACCTCGTCCTGCCCCGCACACCCGGCCACTGCACCGTGACCGACGACATCGACCGCGCCTCCTACGACAAGGCCGTGTCCGAACTGGCGGCCCGCCCGTGAGCGACCCCGATCCGTACTGGCTGCTGATCGAGGGTGGCGGGAGCCGCACCTGGGCCGCCCTGGCCACCTTCGACTCCGTCGCCGCCGAGCGGGAGGGGCCCTCGACCAACCCCCGCTCCGTGGGCCACGACCAGGCACACGACACCCTGGCCGGCCTGGTCCGCGCGCTCCCCCGCACCGGATCGTTGCGGGGAGTCGTCGCCGCCCACGGCGCCGCTTCCACTCGCGTCTGCGCCGACGAGTTCGCCGCCCTGATCCGGCGGGCGCTTGCCACCGCCGGCCACCCGCCCGTCCCGGTGCTGGTCACCAACGACATCGTGCCGCTGCTGCTCGACGGCGACGGCCCCCTGTGCGTGGTGATCTGCGGCACGGGCACCGGGTTCGCCGCCCGCAACGGCGACCGCTGGGCGCGAGCCTCAGGACTGGAGTGGCTGCTGTCCGACGAAGGTGGCGGTCACGACCTGGCGGCCCGCGCCCTGCGGGCCGTCGTCCGGGCCCAGGACGGCCGCGGCCCCGCCACCGCGCTCGTCGACGCCGCCCGCCGGTGGTGCCCGCCGGGCCCCGGCGCGGACACCTCCCTCGGCGAGGCCCTCTTCCACGCCGTGCACGGGGACGACGCCGCCCGCAAGCCGTACGTCGCCTCGTTCGCGCCGTTCGTGCTCGATGCGGCCCGCGCCGGCGATCCGGTGGCCGGCGGGCTGCTCGACGACGCTGCCCGGGAGCTGACCGAAGGAGCCGAGGCGGTCTGCCGAGCCGTCGGACTGGCCGCAGCGATGCCGCCCGCCCTCGTGCTGTCCGGTTCCCTGCTCCACTCCGACATCCTGCGCGAGCGGTTCCTCAGCCGGGCCCGCGTACAGTTCGGGGTCGGTGTCGCTCCTCGGGTGGCCGCGGTCCCGGGGCCCGGCCTGCTGCACCTGCTCGGCCTATGGCGGGACCCGGCGGCGATCGCGGCCCTGGGCCGGGCCATGCCCGTGCACGCCGACCCCATCCCGGGGAGCCGGCCGTGACCGCGCGGCGTGCCCGTCCGTCCGAGCCAAGGGCAGGCGCGGACCTGGAACTCGGGCGCGCGCTGCGCCCGGCCCTCGACACCTGCCGTCAGGACGTCGCCCGCTTCCGCGCGGCACCGGCCCCCGCGCGGGGCAAGGCGAGTGTTCACGGCGGCCGCGAAGTCGTCACCGACCTCGACATCACCCTGCAAGACCGCCTCACCACCGAGCTCTCCCGCGCGTTCCCGGGAATCCCGGTGATCGCCGAGGAGGGCCTGGCCGAGATCCCCCAACTGCCGGACGAGTGCCTGCTCGTGGATCCGCTGGACGGCACCGCGCCGTTCCTCGCCGGCAGCAGCGACTACGCGATCGCCGTCTGCCTGATCCGCGACGGCATCCCGGCCGAAGGCGTCATCGACCTTCCCGCCCACGACATCCGCATCAGCGCGGCGCCCGGCCTCCTCCACGTCACCGGCGACGTGACCCGGCTGCCTCACCACGGCCCCCGAACCGTCCTGACCAGCCCCGGCCACGCGGCCGCCGTCCAAGCCCGGTTGCCCGGCACCGGCTGGTCCGCGCACCCCGTCGCCACCGCCAGCGTGAAGATCACCTTCGTCGCTCTCGGCCGCGCCCCGGCCGCCGTCTACCTGCCCCGGCCCGGCAGCGGCGCCGCACCGTGGGACTACCCGGCCGCAGCCCTCGCCGTCGCCGCGGCCGGCGGAACCGTCCACGACACCGCCGGGAGCGACCTCGCCCGGACCCGGCCTGCCCGGCTCGACGGCTGGCTCGCCTCGCTCCAACCGCCCGACGCGGACCTGTGGGCGCTGCTGCGCCAACCGGCCGCTCCCCACCTGTAGAAGGACCTTCTTCGATGCGTTCCCTCGCCACCACCACCGACGGCTGGCGCGGCCGTCCCGGCCCGGACTGGGCCGAACCGCAGCTCCTCGCCGCCCTCGACCACTGCGCCGCCCAGGGCGTCCTGGGCGCGCACATCCTTGTCGGGTACGACGCCCGGGCCGGCGCCCGCGAAGTCGCACACCTCGCCGCCGACCTGCTCGCCCACCACGGGCTGACGACCTACCTCGCTTCGGCGCCCGGGCCCACGCCCGCGTTCGGAAGCCTCGTGCACCGCCGGTCCGACCTGACCGCGGCCGTCGTCGTCACCGCCAGCCACAACCCGCCCGGATACATCGGCATCAAGGTCCGCGACCGCTCCGGGCACGGCATCCCCTGGCCCCAGCCCCCGGCAGGCGCCGCCCTCGACCTGGGCCTGCTGGAGGTGCGCCACCACCAGCGCACCGACGTCCTCAGCCCCTACGTCGGTGCCGTCGGCGACCCGCTCAGCACGGCCGCCGGAACCTTCGACGGTGACGTCCTCCTCGACGCCGCCCACGGCGCGGTCGGCGTCCTCGCGGGGCGCCTGACCGGCGTCCGGGTCCTGCGCGGGCGTCCGCTGCCGTTCTTCGCCGGGCAGAGCCCCGACCCCGTCCCCCGCGTCCACGCCGAACACACCGGCCGCGCCCTCCTGGACCAACTCGCCCACCGCGAGCGGGCCCTGCTGGCGATGACCGACGGCGACGGGGACCGGCTCGTGCTGTTCACCCATCGCTCCGGCTACATCCCCAGCGCCGAACAGGCCGCCGCGCTGCTGTACGCGGGTCTGCCGGTGCGACGGCTGATCACCACCCAGGTTGCCCCGCGCATGGCGCTGCGCGCTGCGAGGCGGGCGCAGCCCGGCCTGAAGGTCACCGAGACCAGCGTCGGCTTCAAGCACCTCGTGGAGGCATGGCGCGAACAGCCCGCCCCCGCACTGGCGCTGGAGCCCAATGGCGCGCTCGTCCACGTCACCGGCCCGGACGGCTACTTCGAGCGGGACGCCCTCACCGCCCTGACCATCCTCCTGCGTACCTTCGCCTCCCTGGAGGACCTGGACGACGCGATCCAGGACGTCCGCCAGGCCCACCCGCACACCCAGCTCGTCCACACCACGCCTGCCCCGCTCACCGACGTGCTGCGCGCTCTTCCCGGGCTGCTGCCCACCTGGCGCGCCGACATCGCCGGTGAGGTCGCCCACTACGACGACGGCGCGCACGGCCACATCGCCGTGCGCGCCTCCGGCACCGAACCGGGCACCCGCCTCTACATCGAAGCCCCCGCCGAGACGGCCGAGCTGCTCACCCGGACACTCGGCGGGCCGGCGTTCAAACTGTCTGCTTGAGCAGGCCGGCGGCCACCAGCCCGGCCAGGCCCATGTCCGCGTCGGTCAGCTGACCGCCCAGGACATGGGCCACGTACTCCTCCAGCGGCACCGTGAGCGGCTCCACGAACTCGTCGCCGTCGGGCCGGGGCTCGGCGACCTTGCGGCAGCCCTGGGCGAGGACCGCGTAGCGGACGTGGGTGGCGTACGAGGCCAGGTAGGTCTGCATGACGACGGTGAGCGACTGGGCCTCGAAGCCGGTCTCCTCCAGCAGCTCGCGGGCCGCGGCGTCCTCGACGCGCTCGTCCGGCCCGACCAGGCCGCCGGGCAGCTCCTTGAGGACCTTGCCCGGGCCGGGGCGGAACTGGCGCACCAGCACGCCGCGGCCGTCGTCCGTGAGCGCCACCAGCGCCACGGTCCGCGGGCCGTTGAGGATGTCCCAGTCGCCCTCGCGGCCGTCGGGGTAGCGGTAGGTGCGGCACCCGATCTTCAGGAAGCCGGCCGGCTCCGGCCGTTCGCCGACCAAGTCCCATTCCAATGCATCTCGCTCAGTCACGATACGTATCCTATTCGGCTCGAAGAGTGACGCTGTTGTGGGTGAAGAAGGAGGCCGGGGGGTGTTGCGCAGGCTCCGCAACACCCCCGTCCTGGACTGCGCCCAGGCTCAGGCCGCCGTGATGACGCCCTGGTCGACGAGCTGCTGCCGCATGGCGCGGTACTCGTCCATCGTGACCGGGCGCTGCCCGCGCGCGTGCTTGGGTTTGCCCGCCTGCGAGGCCTCCGGCCAGTCGTCGGCGGCAGGCAGCATGTCCAGCGCGGCATGGGACCGGCCCTTGGCGCGCGGCCCCCGGATGAACAGGGTGACCGTCCCGGGCAGCATGACCGTCTGGTGGATCATCGGGTGCCCGAGGGTGTACGCCGAGCCGGGGCGCTCGATCGTGATGACGCCCGGTTCGATGTCGGCGGCGGTGAACTCTCCTTCGCTGGTGCCGGTGCGGCGCCGCCACACGTGGATGTAGGCGCCCTTGAGGATCTTCACCGTGAAGGAGTACTTGTGGTCGTGCGGCACCAACTCGCGGCTGCCGGGCGACATGTGCAGGCGGATCTGCAGCCCGCGGGCGTCGTCCTGGTAGAGGACGAGCCGGTTGATCAGCGGATGGATCTCGCTCTCGGCCAGGCGGTGCGGGTCGTGCTCGATCTCGTGGACGAGGCGGGTCAGCAGTCCCTGGTCGGCGCCGAGGCGTTCGAGGATCTCGCTGCGGACACGGTGGCTGGCCCGCAGGTCCGTGTCGTCGATGGCCGGCAGGGCGTCGAGCCAGCTCGGGGCGGCGGTCGTCATCGCGCGCTCACCTCCGTGGCCGCCTGGCCCCCGGTCAGCGCGGGCGTGATCAGGTCCTGGGCGGCCGTGAGCCTCTGCAGGTAGGCATCCGGGTCGAGAGACGGCCCTTGCGGCGCCAGCGGGGCGCGGGCGACGACCAGCTGGACGCCGTCCGGACTGGTCTCCGTCGTACGCAGGGTCCCCGGGTGGCAGGCGTAGATGCTCTCGGGCTGGAAGGTGCGCAGGTACCAGGGGTGATCGGCCTCGGCGTCGCCGCGATGGCGGAAGCACTCCAGATAGTGGGTGCCGGCCAGGGTGAGGGTGACGGTCTTCTCGGCCGCCTCGGCGGGAGCGGGCGTGCCGTCGGCGTGGGTCCGGAGGTAGAGGGCCACGTCGTCCTCGTGGTGCAGGAGGAGGTGGGCGTGGCCGTTCCCGGTGAACGAGCCCGCGGCGTTGGCGGCGCCCGCGCCGGTGATCAGGGTGAGGGCCTGGCGGGCCGCGTACGGCAGCCAGCCGCCGTGGAGGATGTCGGGGCTGTCCGGGACGTCGGAGGGAGCGCTGCTCTGGTCGAGCAGCGCGGTCACAGGCGCAAGCAGGGCAAGGTGGGTCACGTGCGGGTGAACCTCTCTGTGGTGATGACGCCGAGGCGTGCCAGATCCGCGACGCGGTTCTGGAGCTGGGCGGGGGACATGGGTATGGAGCGCCGGTAGCGGGTGTCGTCACGGACCGGGCGTCCCTGGTCGTCCTGGTGCAGGTCGTGCAGGTCGGTTGCCGAGTGCCACCGGCTCTGGCGCGCCGGACCGCGCAGGAAGAAGGTGACCGAGCCCGGGAGGACGGCCGTCTGGTGGACCAGGGAGTGCAAGAAGAGGTATCCGCTGCCCGGCCCTTCGACGGTCACGGTGCCGGCCGCGAGGTCGGCGGAGGTGAACGGCCCTGCCTGGGTCTGGCCGGTGCGCCGGTTCCACGTGTGGAGGTAGCCGCCGTGGAGGACGCGGACGGCGAAGGGGTACTTGTGGTCGTGAGGGATCAGTTCCAGCTCACCCTTGGGGAACGCGTGCAGACGCAGCTGCCACCGGTCGGCCCCGGTGGCATCCTCGGCCAGGACGAGCCGGTCGACCAGCGGGTTGGTCTCGCACCTCCGCCGCCGGGCGGGGTCGTCCTGGAGGGAGCACACCAGCTCGGTCAGCAGGGCACGGTCCTCGGCCAGGGCGCCCAGGACCTCCTCACTGGCCTTCGCGCAGGCGCGCGGCCGGTTCCAGTCGATCGCGTCGAGCGCGGTGGCGAGAATTGTGGGTGTCAGCATCGAACCTGCTTCGGGCCGGTGAGGATGGCGATACGGTGACGCTGATCTGGCAGCGCGGGTGAACAGCGAAGGGGAGCGGCGTGACGCTCAAGGCCGTCCGGTCGGCGTTGGAGAAGGTGTACGTCAGGCGCCTGGCCGGCAAGCTGAAGGGCGCGCCCCGGCCCGCGCACGTCGGGATCATGCTCGACGGCAACCGCCGCTGGGCCCGCGGACAGGGGCACTCCGACCCGCGTGAGGGCTACCGCATGGGCGGAGCCAAGGTCAGCGACTTCCTGCGCTGGTGCGTCGAAGCCGACCTCGAGCACGTGACCCTGTGGATGCTCTCCGACGACAACCTCAACCGGCCCGCCGAGCAGCTCGGCCCCCTGCTCGAGGTCATCGAGGAGACCGTCCAGAACATCTGCGCGGTCCCAGGCCCGTGGGAGATCGAGATCATCGGAGCCCTGGACCTGCTGCCCGGGGACAGCGCGCAGAAGCTGAAGGCCGCTGCCGCGCAGACCACCGGCCGGGGCGGGATGCGCGTCGACGTCGCCGTCGGCTACGGCGGCCGCCGGGAGATCGTGGACGCGGTCAAGGCCGCGTTCGAAAAGCACACCGCCGCGGGCGGAGACCCGATGGAGCTGGTGGAGAAGTTCGACATCGGGCACATCTCCGAGCACCTGTACTCCTCGGCCGGGCGCGACACCGACTTCATCATCCGCACCTCCGGTGAGCAGCGGCTGTCCGGCTTCCTGCTGTGGCAGTCCACCTACGCCGAGGTTCACTTCGTCGAGGTGCTGTGGCCCGCGTTCCGGCAGATCGACCTGCTGCGCGCCCTGCGGTCGTATGCGGCCCGCGAGCGCCGGTACGGCCGTTGACATCAGGCCAGATGCGCGGTGCGCGGGTCGGCGAGGATCGTCTCGATCGCGCGCTTTACTGAGCGGTCCTGGTCCTCGTCGTCGCTGTCGACCACGACGCACCGCCAGCTCTGGGCCACGTCCTCGAAGGCTTCCTGGACCCGGACCATCAGGTCCATGTACGCCTCCCGGCCGGTGCCGCGGCCGGCTAGCCCATGGTGCTCCAGCACGCCCAGGCCGCCGCGCGCGGTGATGAGCCGGTCGTAGGCGCGCTGCGGGTCGCACCGCACGAGGACCGGCACGTCCCGGAAGGGGTCGGGGGCGAGGATCATGGTGGCCGACCGGAGCGCGGTGACGGCTGCGCGCCCGTGGCGTTCGTCGGACGCGATCTGGGAGGCGATCAGGCACAGCTTGGTGACCATCTTCAGCGGGTGGGTCTCCTCGATCACCGCGGTGCCGCGGTCCAGCTCGGGCCGGACGACGCTGGTGTAGTAGACGAGGCTGCCGGCGATCTCGCTCAGGGCTGCGGCGGTGATGGCCTGCGGGTCGTTCGCGCTGATGCGGGCCGCGTTCAGCTTCTGCTCCAACGCGCTGTCGCGGAGGTCTCCCGACGGGCCGGGGAGCAGCTCTCCGAGCGCCTGTCCCTCGTCGGTGAGGGCGAAGGAGTACAGCGAGCGCAGCCCCGCGTCGTAGAGCGCCCGGTTGACGTCGGCGACGTGCCCTTGGGGCTGGTCACGCAGGTAGTCGCGTCGCGACAGGATGCGCACCTTCGTGCCGGCCGCTGCCAGTTCCTCGCGCAGGGCCCGGGCGATGGTGGACTTACCCGAGCCGTCCACGCCCAGGAACGAGATGGCGGATCCAGGGGTCATAGGTATGCCTTCCGGTGTTCGGCCAGGGCCCGGGCCAGGTCGTCCCGGCTGAAGTCCGGCCAGTGGGTGCGGGTGAACCACAGCCGCGCGTTGGCGGCGGTCCAGAGCAGGAATCCGCTGCCTCGTTGTTCACCGGAGGTCCGTATGAGGAGCTCGGGGTCCGGCTGGCCGCGGCTGATGAGCTGGTGGAGGTCTTCTGGCGTGATCCGTTTGGCCGCCTCCCCCGGCGAGATCCCCTCGCCGGCCCAGTCGGCGAGCAGGCGGCGGATGCCGCCGGTGATCTCGCTGCGGCCTCCGTAGGCGATGGCCAGGTTCACAGTCAGCCTGTTCGACACCTCGGCAGTGGTCGTCTCAGCGTGTCGCACGGCGGCCGCGACATGCGGAGGAAGGAGCTCGGCGTCACCCAGATGATGGATGCGCCACCGCTGCGACCACGCCAGCTGGAGCGCCGCGGCCGTGATGATCTCCATCAGGGCGTCCACCTCCTCCCTGTCGCGGCGCAGGTTGTCGGTGGAGAGCATCCACAGGGTCACGAAGGAGATGCCCGCCTCCTCGCACCAGGACAGGACCTGCGGAATCTTGCCGAAGCCGACCCGGTGACCGTCGGAGGGCGACAGCCTGTGCCGCCGCGCCCATCGCCGGTTGCCGTCGAGGACGATGCCGACGTGGCTCGGGACGGTACTCACAGCAGACGCTCGATGCCCCAGACGGGGACGTCCCGGAAGAACGCCACGGATTCGGCCTCGCCCCAGCCGGCCCAGGTGGCCGCTTCCCGGCCGGCGAGGTCGGCGTAGCGGCGCATGGCGGTCAGCAGCGCCCGGTCGACGCGGTGGTCGCGGATGATCTGCCGAACGTTGTCCACGTCCGTCTCCGAGGCATCCGACCGGCCCAGGACCGAATCCAGCACCTTCCGTTCGCTGGGCGAGGCGGCCAGCAGCACCATGCGGATCGGGTAGGTGACCCGGCCGTCGCGGACATCAGCGGTGGCCGGCTTCCCGGTGACCATCTCGTCGCCGAACAGGCTCAGGTAGTCGTCCCGCATCTGCCCCGAGACGCCGAAGGCCCAGGCGTAGCGGCGAAGGCTCTCGTCGTGCTCGCGGGGATCCTGCTCCGCTGCGAGCAGACCGAGCTTGAGCGGGGCGAGCGCGGAGGATCGGGCGGCCTTGTAGTCGCAGACGGAATGCAGCAGGTCCTCGTCCGGAACGCCGAGGAAGTCGCGCTCAAGGTCGAAGATCTGACCGAGGAACGTGGAGGTGGCCGCCTCGAGCTGCAGTTGCGTCATGGACTGGGCCATCCACGCGGGAAGGGCGGCGTCGGCGATCACCTGAAGGGACAGCGTCAGGGCGAGGTCGCCCGCGAGCATGGCGAGCCCGAGAGCGTGCTGGGGCCGGCCCGGGATCGCGTCGCGGTAGGCGTAGTAGGTGGACGGGCCGCCGCGACGCGTGGGGGCGTCGTCGATGATGTCGTCGTGGATGAGGAGGTGGGCCTGGAGCAGCTCGATGCTCAGCGCGGCCGTGTCGACCGCATCCTGACGACCCGTGCCGGGCACCAGGTTCATCGCCTCGTACACGAAGGCGACGCGCTGCCGTTTGCCTCCGCGTAGCGCCAGTTCCTCGACCCGGTCCAAGGCCTCGGGAGCGAAACGGCTGAGCTGCGGCGCATCCCAACGACTGCGCAGCGAGCGGAAGTAGGCCTCGAACAGAGCCTGGAACCGGTCGCGGTGACCGGAGATGCGGCGCCCCATCTCGTGGGTGACCACAGTGGCGTTCATGTGCGGGAAGAGCCCTTCTGTGCACACCAGCCGGCGATTCCGTACTCGGTGGAACCGCTGATCAGGACGGAATGTGGCCGTGCAGGCATATGCGCCCTGCGGCCACGGCCAGTGCATCCCGGCCGGGTGTTGCGCCGGTAGAGGTGGCGGTGTCGCGGTTGTCGCGCAACAGCCGAGGGTGCCCCCGGAGGGTTCAGCGGCGCTTGCCCATCGGCCGGAGAACTGCCTGTGTGACGGCAAGGTGCGGGGGCCGGGTGACCATGTAGGAGATGGCGTCGGCGACATCCTGCGCGGTGAGCGCCGCACGGTCCCCGCGCAGCAGGCCGGCGGTCAGCGCGGTGTCGACGAGACCGGGCTCGATGACGGCCACCCTCACTCCGTGCGGTTCCAGTTCCTGTCGCAGGCCCTCGCTCCAGGAGGCGACGGCGCTCTTCGTGGCTGCGTACACCGCCGTTCCCGCCTTGGCCGCGTGCCTCGCGACGGACCCGATCGTGATCAGGTCCGCGGTTCGGCGCGGCCCGGCAGCGGCCGCTTTGAGGTGTTCGACGGCCGCTCCAGCGGTGAAGAGGGCGCCGAGGAGGTTCGTCTCGACCATGGCCTGCCACTGATGGGCGGCCCCGTCGGCGAACGGGCCCAGGGCAGCGGTGCCGGCCGAGTTCACCAGGATGCCCAGGCTGCCGAACTCGGCGGCAGCGTGCTCGACCGCGTCGCGAGCGGAGGCCGGGTCGGTGACGTCTCCCACGATCTCGATGGCGATGCCCCCTCGCTCGGCCACGGCAAGGCCGGTGGCCCGCAGCGCTGCCCTGCTCCTGGCCATCAAGGCGACCTGGGCCCCGAGCGCGGAAAGCTCAAGTGCCGCCGCGCGGCCGATCCCGCTCGTGGCCCCGGTGATCAGGACGGATACGCCCGCCAGACGGCTCACCTACTCCCCCTTCTCCGACGCGCAGAGCCGCACCCTACGGTCTGGCCACGCCCTCCGTCTGCACCGGGCGGTGTTGCGGTACAGGCGCAACACCGTCGAGGTCACGACGCCGTACGAGGTGCCCGAGCAGCCACCTCGGAGCAGGCAACGAACGCGAGGCCGGCCCCGAGAGAGCCCAACTTCTCGGGGTTCCAGTCGACTTCTGTCGGCGAGACGGCTGTCAGCAGACCCTCGTCGCGACAGCGCACGGCCGTTGCGCGGATACCGCAACGCGTGAGGACCTAGCGGCGCAACGGCCGCCTCGGATCGACTGTCCCGCACCCCGGTTCCCGCCACGCTCTCTCCGTGCTGGCGGTTGAGGGCTTCTTTCGCCCCTGCGGTACCTACGTCGGCGCCGCCTGGAGCATCCTGAAGGGACTCCGCAGATGCAGCAGACATCGACCCTCCCGCCGGTCGTGGAGGCCGACGAGATCGCCGCGCGCGGCTTCCTGACGCGCACGGAACTGGGTCAGCACTTCCTCCGCTCGTCGGAAGCCGCCCGCCGCCTCCTGGGCGCCATAGACATTCCCGCCGATGCCCACGTGATCGAAGTGGGCGCGGGGCTGGGCACGCTGTCCAGGACGATCGCGCTGGCCGGCTACCGCCTCTGGGCCATCGAGAAGGACGAACGTCTCCGGCAGCAGCTGACGGGCCAGCTGGCCGAGTTCGGCAGCAGGGCCCGGCTCACCATCGGGGACGTCCGCCACGTCGACCTGGAGCGCGGCGTCGGCGAGCGCGGCGTTCTGGTGTCGATCATGCCCTTCGACCCGGAGCTGTCGGTGGCCCTGACCAAGCACGTGCTCAGCTTCCCCGCCGTGACCCGCGGTCTCGTGGTCCTGCCGTGCGCCGCCGCCGACCGCCTGGCGTCCGAGACCGGCCATCAGCTGGAGGTCGAGGAAGTGGACGGGATCTCCCGGTCCGACTTCTGGCCGGAGGCCCCGACGGTCCTGCGCGTGGTGACCATCGAGAAGGTCCTGCCGTGCAGGAGCTGATCGCCACCGGCTGCTTCCACTCCGCCCTCCCCGACGGCCGGGCCACACTGGGCGCTGTCCGCCGCGCGAAGGCGGACGGCGCCCTGGTGATCGACGCGGGCGACTTCTTCTCCGGCAGCGCGTTCTACGCCTTCTCCGAAGGAAGGGTCGAGCAGCGGCTCCTGGCGGAGCTGTACGACGTTGTCGTGCCCGGCAACCACGACCTGGCCGATCTGATGCGCCTGACTGATCCGCTCGGCTTCCCGCCGGTCGTGTGCGCCAACCTGCGCCCGCCCGCCGCCTTTCGGGGCAGGTGGGTCAGCGGGTTGACGCTCCGGCGCAGCACCCGCGTGGTGGGGATCGTGGGCTATCTCGGTGCACAGGCCTTCGAGGCGATCCCGAAGGAGGAGCGTGACGGCTTCGACTTCCGCCCTCCCACCGCAGACCTGATCGCCGCCGAGGCGGAAGCGCTGCGCCGCGAGGGTGCCGAGATCGTCATCGGAGTGAGCCACAGCGGCTTCCTCGACGACGTCGCCGACCAGGAAGCCGGCTGGCCGCTCGACACGGTGATCGCCGCCCACTGCCACTCCCCATGGTCGCACTGGGCACACGGATCGCGTCACGTGGCGAAGCCGCCCGCCTCCGGCAAGGGGCTGCTTCGCCTGCGGATCGGCGGGAACGGGCTGGAGAGCATCAGCCAGCACCTGAACGCAGACGGCGTGCGGGACTTCGACGACCGTCTGGGCGAGGACCTCGCCGGCTTCTCTGCCTGGGGCGCGGAACGGCTCGGTGCCCTGCACGAACCCCTGCCCGACCGGGACAGCGTGGCCCGCAAGCTCGTCGGCCGGGGCCTTGCCGCAGCCGGCACCGGCAGTTTCCTGCTCAACACGTACACCCTGCGCGGCGGACTGCCGGGCACCGTGACCCGACGAGATCTCTTCCGCTGCGCACCGTTCGACAGCGAATTGGTCGTCCTCGACGCCGGCCACCAGGTCGAGGACCTGATCCTCCGAGCCCGAGAACTGGGCGAGGACGTCACCGCGTCCGCTACGACGCCCGCCGGCCCGCACAGCATCGCCACGACCCGCTACCTGGCCGGGCGCCTTGCCGTGGCCTTTCGCCCCCTCGACCCGCCGTGCTCCCTGCACGACCTCCTCATCGACCTCGCTCAGGAGTCCCGATGACCAACCTGCTGACGTTGGACGGCCGCGACCTGACTCACGGACCGTCCGCCCCGCGCCACTTCGCCGAGGCCCTCACCGGCCCCGGCGCCGGCCGCGCCCTGGTCACCTTCGCCGGCGCCGAGCACGAGCGGAACCTCGAGCTCAGCCTCAGCCTGCTCTCCAGCCTCGGCCCCATCCTGACCGTCTACCCCGGCGACGGCTGCTGGAGCGACCTGTGCGTCCGCGAGGACGCCGACCCCGGCCGTACGCACGGCGTCGGGGAGAACCGCCTCCACGTCGACCTCGTCGACCGCGACGGCCTCCCCCGCTACATCGCGCTGTACTGCGTGCGGCAGGACCCCCGTGGAGAAGGAGCCTCCGCACTGGCCGACCTGTGGCAGGCCGCCGACACCCTGGGCGAGGACGACCGTCGGCTTCTGGGCCGCTCCGTCTTCTCGTACTTCGCCGACCGGGACGTCCACGGCGTCGGCGAGAGCCTGAAGACCTTCGCCGTGCTGCCCGCCCGGCTCGACGGCACGACGCCGGTCCGGTTCACCGCCAAGATGCAGCCGCACCTGGAGCGCGGCGAGCTCACCGAGGACGACGACCCCGTACCGGTGACCGCCGCGTTCGGTCGGTTCGTCGACGCCGTGTACGCGGCGCGCACGACGTGCCGCCTGCAGCCCGGGCAGCTGCTCGTCTTCGACCAGCACCGCTACGCCCACGGCCGGATGCCGCTCGGTGAGGGCCAGGGGGACCTGTCCGCGGACGTGCGGCGGCTGCTGAAGCAGACGTACGTCGGCGCCGCGCCGCTCGGGGGTGCCCTGTGATCCTCACCAAGACCGCCATCCGCGAGGCCGTCGAGGCCGGCGATATCACCATCGACCCCTTCGACCCCGAGCTGCTGAACCCCAACAGCTACAACTACCGCCTCGGCCACACCCTGAAGGCGCTCACCAGCTCCCCGGCCGACCCCCGCCGCGAGCCCGAGACGACCACCCTCGTCCTCCCGCCGGAGGGCTACGTCCTGCGGCCCGGGGTGGTCTACCTCGGGAACACGGTGGAGCGCATCGGCAGCAACGAGCGGGTGTCCAGCCTGATCGGGCGCTCCTCGGTCGGCCGGCTCGGCTGCTTCCTGCAGATCTCCGCCGACCTCGGGCAGCTCGGTGCCGAGCACTGCTGGACCCTGGAGATCACCGTCGTCCAGCCCCTCAGGGTCTACCCCGGCATGCGGATCGGGCAGGTGTCCTTCTGGTGCCCCACCGGTGACCGGATGCCGTACCAGGGGCACTACGGCCGGATCAGCGACCCGGCGCCGTGGGCGCCGAGCCCCTTGCCCGGTGCGGTCGCGCACGCGGCGCTGACCGGGCAGGAGGTGGCCGCGTGATCCTCACCGGCCCGCAGATCGGAGAGCGCGTCAAGGACGGCGGCATCCGCATCGACCCCTTCGACCCCACCCTGCTCCAGCCGAACTCCTACGACTTCCACCTGAGTAAGCGGATCGGCTGGTACACCGACGACGTCCTCGACTGCGCGCGGGAGAACCCGTTCGAGGAGCACCCCTTGCCGGACGACGGCATGGTTCTCCTGCCGGACCGCATCTACCTGGGATCCACCGTCGAGCGGATCGGCAGCGACCACTACGCCCCGATCATCCGCGCGAAGTCGTCCGTCGCCCGGCTCGGTCTGTTCGTGCACGTCACGGCCGACCTGATCGACATCGGCTCGTACGGGCAGCTCACCCTCCAGCTGCACGCCGTCCAGCCCGTCCGCGTCTACCCCGGGATGCTGATCGGTCAGGTGACCTTCTGGACGCCCGAAGGCGAGATCACGCTGTACGACGGCAAGTACCAGGGCTCCGACGGTCCCCGCCCGTCGCAGATCCACCGGGACTTCGAGGCGGACCGGTGACCGCCGCCCAGCGGCTGGCCGGGCCCAGCGAGCACGTCGTCGCTGTGGTCGCCCACCCGGACGACGCAGAGCTGCTCTGCTACGGAACCCTGCGCCAGGCCCGGCTCGCCGGCGCGGCGGCCACCGTCGTGGTCGTCACCCATGGGGCCAACGGCGTCTCCGTGGCCGACTCGGACGCCGGCCGCCGGCTCGATGAGGACGACCGGGCCGCCGAGGTCCGTGCGGCCTGGGCCGGGACCGGCGTCGATACCGTGTTCCTCGGCCTGCCCGACGGCGCCCTCGCGCCGGACCGGGACCTGATCTCCGCCGTGGAACGCGAACTCGCCGCCCGGCG
This sequence comes from Streptomyces sp. NPDC032721, assembly GCF_055579625.1. NCBI lineage: Bacteria > Bacillati > Actinomycetota > Actinomycetes > Kitasatosporales > Streptomycetaceae > Streptomyces > Streptomyces sp. NPDC032721. The sequence continues at coordinate 387,150 of NZ_JBVIMX010000004.1, forward strand.
GTGCACGGTACTCATCACGCACAGCCTGCGGGCGGCCAACGATCACCAGGACCACCTCGCCGTCGGCACGGCCGCCGCGAACGCGGCCACCCGCGTCCCGTCCTGCCACACCGTGCTGCACGGCGAACCCCACGCTCCCCGCTCCGGCTTCACCCCCACCGTGCTGGTCGACATCACCCCCTTCCTCGACGACAAGGTCCTCGCCCTCAAGGCGCACCAGAGCCAGGCCGGCCGCTGGTACCTGGGCGAGGAGTACACCCGGCACCAGGCCGCGCAGGCCGCTTGGCGGCTGCGGCCCACTGCGGCGACCGACGGCCGGGTCTTCGAGACCTTCGAGACGAGCGTGCTCACCCTCACCTTCACCCCCGCGGGAAAGGAGCCCCGCTCGTGATCTACATCGAGCAACCGCCGTTCGCTCCGTGGCTCGGTTTCTGCGAGGCCCTCATCGGCTGCGACACCGTCGCGCTGTACGACTCCGTCCAGTACACCGACGGCGGCTACCAGAACCGCAACACGATCAAGACCGCCGGCGGCCCTCAGCTGATCACCGTGCCCGTGACCCGCTCGGCGGGCCCGCTCATCCGCGACATCCGCATCGCGCCCACCTTCGACCCGGATGTCCTGCTCCGCCAGATCCGCCTGGCCTACGCCCGCAGCCCCTACGTCGACGAGGCCCTGCACGTCCTGCGCCCCGTCCTGGGCGCCGGCCACGCGTGGCTGGTCGACCTCAACATCGACCTCATCAACCAGATCACCACGTCCCTCGGCGCCAAGGCCCGGATCATGCTCACCTCCGAGATGAAGATCGACTGCGAGGACAGGACCGAGCGGCTGGCGGCCATCTGCTCCCACGCCCGGGAGACAGTGCTCTGGGCGGGCTCCGGCACCCGGCAGTACCTCGACACCACCGCCCTCGCCGCCCACGGCATCGAGGTGATCTGGAACGAGTTTTCCGACCGGCACCCTCTCTACCGCCAGGCGTGGCCGCGGCAGGGCTTCCTCCCCCGGATGTCCGTGATCGACGCCGTCTGCGCCCTGGGCTGGGCCGGCACCGCCGCCCTGCTCCGCACCTCCCTCGACACCTACCTCCCCCACGCCCAGAAGGGAGCCGCCGCGTGACCCGCCCTCTGATCCTCACCGGCATCGACCTGCCCATGGAGCCGTCCTGCGGCTCCACCATCTGGTGCAGCGACGTCTACTCCCGCCTCGACGGCTTCCGCACGGTCTTCGTGGGTCTTCCAGGCAGCGGCACCTGGAAGCACGGCTTCACCGACACCGTCCTGCTCGGCGCCACGAAGCAGCCCTACGGCCCCGCCTTCGACGCCTACACCACCCGCCTGACCGAGGAGGTCGCCGACCTCCTCGACGCACACCGCCCCGATCTCATCCACGCCCAGCACCTGGGCTTCGGCCTGTCCCTCGCCTTCGCCCGGGCGGCCGGGGACGAACGCCGGCGGATCCCGATCACCTCGGTAGCCCACGGCACCGACGTCATCGCCGCCGCCGAAAACGACCAGGCGCTCAGCGCCCTTCGGGAGATCGCCGCCGCCAGCCAACGCATCGTTGTCCCCACCCTGGCGATGGCCGCGGAGGTCGACCGGCTCACCGACGGCCGCTACACCGGACGCGTGAGCGTGGTGCCGTGGGGCATCCCGCTGCCCGACGCCCCCCTGGCACGCCCCGGTGGCGGCCGGCGGCTGCGGCTGGTGCACGCCGGCCGCCTGGACGCCAACAAGTCCACCCGGACCGCGATCGAAGCCCTCGCCCTGACCGAAGAACCGCACCAGCTCACCGTCATCGGAAGCGGCAGCGAACTCGCGACCCTCCAGCACCGGGCCGCCGAACTCGACCTTGGCGACCGGGTGCGGTTCGAGGCGTTCCTCCCACGAGACGAACTGTGGTCCCGCCTCCCGGACTTCGACCTCAAGCTGTTCACCACCCGCCAGTTGGAGGCGTACGGACTGGTCGCCGTCGAGGCCCAGGCCCACGGTGTGCCCGTCCTGTACGGAGACCTCCCGGGCCTGAAGGACATCCTCGGCCCCGGCGCACTGAGCTACCCGCCCGGTGACGCCGCCGCGCTGGCGGCCCTGATCGACGACCTGGCCGCCGACCCGGCTCGGCGGCAGACCCTGCGCACCGACGCGATCGCCAACGCGCGCCGGCACGACATCGCGGGCACAGCCGATGGTCTGGCCGCGATGTCACGGTCCGTTCTGGAGGGTCTTCGGTGACCGAGACGCCGCTGTACGCGAGCCGACTGTGGCCGCCGGTACGCCCCCGGACCGGTGAAGCGACCGCCACCACCATCGATCTGCTGCGCGACCTGGGCTTGGTCGCCCGCACCGGAGCCACGGGGGTGCACACCCTCCTGCCGCTGGGCCTGCGCGTGCACGACCGCCTGACGGCCATCGCCCGGCGCGCGTTCGAGGAGCGCGGCGCCCTCACCTTCTCCGCGCCGACGCTGCAGAGCCGGGAGCTGTGGCAGGAGACCGGCCGGTGGGACGCCTACCGCGCGGAAGGCGCCCTGCTGACCGTCACCTCCGCCGGAGGGGAGGAGATGTGCCTCGCGCCCACCTCGGAGGAGATCGCGACCTCCGTCATCCGCGAGCATCTGCAGTCCTTCCGTGACCTGCCGGTCCGTCTCTCGCTCAGCACGAGGAAGTTCCGCGACGAGATCGCCCCCCGGGGCGGGCTGATGCGCGGACGCGAGTTCGTGATGGCCGACGCCTACACCTTCGACGCCTCCCGAGAAGGGATGCTCGAATCGGTCGGATTCCTCAACGCCTCCGTCACCGCCGCCCTGACGGGCATGGGTCTGAGCGGCGTCTTCCAGGCATCCGCCGACGGCGGCAGCATCTCCTCCGGCCCCAGCACCGAGCACCTGGTGCTGTCCGACACCGGTCAGAGCACGATCGTCGTCTGCGACCACTGCGGCAACCGGGGCGACGGCGCCGTCATCGCCTCCCAACCCCCGCCGTCCCCCCGGGATCCCATCGTCAACGTCATCGCCCTCGCGGTCACCCTCCCCGACGGCACGAGGCACGCGGCCACCGTCTCCATCCGCGCCGACCTCCAGGTCAGCCTCCGTAAGGTCGCCGCCGCCACCGGAGCCGTCCACGTCCGCCTCCTCGACGAGGACGCCCTCCCCGCGCTCCTCGGCAAGAAGGCCGGCACGCTCACCCCGTGGGACGCCGCCACCGCGGACACCGTCCTGCCGCTCTACGACCAATCCGCAGCCGACCTCGAGCGGTTCTCGATCTCCGACGGTCGCGACGGACTGCGCACGAACGTCCAGTGGAGCGGAACATCCGGCCTGCCCGACCTGTCCCCGCACGGCGCCGACCTCCATCACGCCACCGACCGCAGCCGCTGCGCCCGCTGCCGCGAAGGCCACTACCGCGAGACCAAGGCCGTCGAAGTCGCCCACGTCTTCGAGCTGGGCACCCAGTACTCCCAGCCCATGAACCTCACCTTCACCGACGCCAGCGGCCAGCCGGCCACGCCGTGGATGGCCTGCTCCGGAATCGGCATCACCCGCTGCCTGCAGACCTCCGCCGAACTCCACCGTGACCACCACGGCCTGCGATGGAAGCCCGACACCGGGCCCGCCGACATCCACCTCACCGTCCTGCGCGCCGACCAGCCCGAGATGCGCGAACGAGGCGACAAGCTCACCCAGCAGCTGCACACCCAGGGCCTGAGCGTCCTCGTCGACGACCGGCCGCTGCCGACCGGAGACAAGCTGCGCTACGCCCGCCTCCTCGGTCTCCCCCACACCGTCGTCCTCTCCCCCCACCGCCCGGCGGACGAGCTCGAACTCCTCGACCGCTGGACCGGCCGCACCACCACCGCCGAATCCAGCCAGATCCACCAGATCACCTCCGCCCGATAGCAGCACATCCACCCACAGAAGACAGCGAATAGCGTCGCCACAGTCCGCGAAAACAGGCGACGCTATTAGCGCTGCCGAAATAGGGAAATCCGCACAAGAAATCCAGATGATCAGCCCGGAAAAAGCTCTGGCTGGAATCTCTCGAACCGGTTGACGACCCAACCAGGGCCCTCTAGCTTGAGGAACATCGCCGAAGCGAACGGGTCGTAGCTCAAGGGCGGAGCACGGTCAAAGCGTGACCGAGGAGCTGGTTCGAATCCAGCCGACCCGACTCAACGAGAAACCGAACACAATGCGGCAAAGCATTACCGAATTCGACGCGCCGCCGGGACCGCCACGATCACAGAATGGTGCAGATGAAAATTGCCATCACGGGCGGCGCCAGCGCCGGCCACGTCGTTCCGGCCCTCGCTGTCGCCGGCCAGCTCCGCGACCGTGGTGCTGAACTGGTCTACCTCGGACGCGAGAACACGATCGAGCACGACTACGCCCAGCGCGCCGGGATCCCCTTCCGCCACGTCCCCTCGGCCGGGCTGCGCCGCCACCGCTCCGCTGGCAACCTGCTGATGCCCTTCACCGTCGCCCGGGGCATCCTCGCCGCCTTCACGGCGCTGCGGCGCGAACGGCCCGACGCCCTGTTCTCCAAGGGCTCGTACGTCTCCGTGCCTGTCGGCATCGGCGCCGCCCTCGCCCGCGTCCCCGTCGTCATCCACGAGAGCGACCACTCCCTGGGCCTGGCGAACAAGATTCTGGGGCGCGTAGCCACCACCATCTGCCTGAGCGTCCCGGCTTCCGGCCCGACGCCGCGCTGGATGCGCAACAAGACTCAGGTGACCGGGCTGCCGCTGCGCGCGGACCTTGCCGACGCCAAGCCCGAAGCGCTGCGCGAGCGCCTCGGCGTCCCCGCCGACAAGCCGGTGCTGCTGATCTTCTGCGGAAGCAGCGGATCGCAGCGCATCAACACCGCCGTCCGCGCCCAACTCGACGTCCTGTGCGAGCGGTACAGCGTCCTGCACGTCGTCGGCAAGGGCAACCTCGAACCTCAGCTCACCGGGCGGGCCGGGTACTGGCAGCTGGAGTACCTCCACGACGACATGCCGCACGCCCTGGCCCTGGCCAACCTCGTCATCGGCCGGGCCGGGGCCACCACCCTCGCCGAACTCGCCGCCCTGGAGCTGCCCGCCGTCCTGGTACCGCTGCCCGCCTCCGTCAGCCGCGGGGACCAGCTCGACAACGCGCGCGCCTACGCCGCCCAGCACCCGCAGCGCTGCCGCGTCGTCGCCGACGAGCAGCTGACTGACGACCCCGGCGCCCTCGTCCATGCCTGCGCCGCCCTGTCCGCTGCCCCCCGCGGCGGACAGGGCGCCCGGCCGCGCCCGGAAGCCGCGGCCGAACGCGTCGCCGACCTCGTCCTGCGGGCGGCCGGCCGACACAGGTAGCGGGAGGTCAGTCGTGGTTGCCGTACATGTCGCGGATCTCCGCCTCGCTCTCACCCCGGTAGGTGAGGTGCCAGTGCATGTGCTTGGACTCCTGGTACAGCCCCAGGTTCGTGTTCACCGAGCACGATCCGTACTCCTTCTCCACTCCGGCAGCCACCTCCCGCACCACCGCGACAACCTCGTGCAGAAGGCCCTCGTCAGAGTTCCCGAGGTCGGTGAGCGAGGGGACGTGCTCCTTGGGGATCACCACGATGTGCACCGGGTACGACGGGTTGGTGTGGTGGAAGGCCAGCACCCGATCAGTCTCCGCCACCTTCTCGATGGGGACCGCGCCGGTGAGCGCCTGGTGGCAGTAGAAGTCGGAGATGGTCTCGGTACTGGTCACAGGTGCGCACCTTCGTTGGGCAGGAATGTCGGACGAGCGCCCGCCGCGCGTGTTCGCCAGGCAGGCGTCGACGCCAGCGTAGCGATCAGCCAACCGACAGCCGAATCAGCTCAACACCGGCTCTGCGAACGGGTGTTCGTCGAGCATGCGAAGCGCTCTGCGGAACTCTCCCGCACGGGAGGCACGAACCGATCCTGGACCGTCGAGAAGGGACCACGTTCATGACCGTCACGCTCGAACCCACGGTGGCGAAGCCGCCGACCGCGCCTGGGCTCCTCGAACTGGAGATCACCCGGCGCTGCCAGTTGACCTGCCGATCGCACTGCTACGCCGAGGCCGGCCCGACGCAGGGGCACGGATCCATGACCACCGACGAGTGGAAGCGGATCATCAGCGAAGCCGCAGCCCTCGGCACGGAGCGGATCCAGCTGATCGGCGGCGAGCCCACGCTGCACCCCGACTTCGCCGAGCTCGTCGAACACGCCCTGTCGAGCGGGCTCGAGGTGCTCGTCTACTCGAACCTCTACCACGTGCGCGCCGCGCACTGGAAGCTCTTCACGCGGCCCGGCGTCAGCCTCGCCACCTCCTACTACGCGGACACAGATGACGGCCACGACCGGGTCACCGGCCGCACCGGATCCCACGCCGCCACCCGAGCGAACATCGCCGAGGCGCACCGCCGCGGCATCCACGTCCGGGTCGGGATCGTCGACGTCCTGGAGGGACAGCGCGTCGCCGAGGCCCGCGCGGACCTCCAGAGCCTCGGCATCACGGACATCCACACCGACCGTGTCCGCGCCGTCGGCAACGCCGCCAAGGGCACGGCCCTGCCGTCCACCTCCGCGCTGTGCGGCCGGTGCGCCAACGGCATCGCCGCGGTCCTGTCGGACGGGACGGTCACCCCGTGCGTCCTGGGCCGATTCCTGCCCGCCGGCCACGTCCAGGGCAATACGCTGCAGGGGGTGTTCGCCTCCTCGTCCTGGCGGCAGGTCGCCGCGAGCATTCCTGCCAGCCGGCACGACCCCTGCGGCCCCGACTGCGGGCCCAACGACGACAGCTGCAAGGGCGGCGGCACCTGCGACCCCGCCTCCGGCCTCACTCCGACCACCGCGGACTGAACGGGGAGAACCTCGATGGACTGGGAATCAGCAGCACGCCGGCTCGCCGCCAGCACTGCCGTCCGACCGGAGTCCCGGTGGTACGCACCGCTCGCCACCACACCGCGCCACCAGTTCGTGCCTCGCTGGTGGGCACGGGACACCGCGGACGACGGCACGCGCGTCTGGGTGCTGCGGGACGGTGCCGCTGACCCCGAGCAGTGGCTGCGGACTGCCTACAGCGACAGCACGCTCGTCACCCGGGTCGGCTCCCACCACGCCGACCACGCCGACCCGGGCCAGTCCCTTGTCCGCAGCTCCGACCGGTACTCCACCTCGTCTTCCACTCTGCCCTCGCTGGTGCTGCTGATGTACCGCTCCGGATGCATCGCCGACACTTCCCGCGTGCTGGTGACCACCGGAAGCGGCTACGGCACCGCGCTGGCCTGCGCCCGGCTCGGCGACGACCAGGTCACCAGCGTCGATGTCGACCCCTACCTCGTCTCGGCGGCCCGACAGCGCCTCGCCGACGCCGGCCACCACCCGCGGGTTGAGGTCTGCGACCTGACCAAGGCGCTTCCCGACGGCAGCTACGACCGGATCGTCTCCACCGTGTCGGTGCCCGCCGTACCCGTCCCATGGCTGGAGGCACTCGCCCCCGGCGGACGGCTGGTGACCACCCTCGCCCGGACCGGACTGATCATCGTCGCGGACAAGAACAGCGACGGCGGGGCGACCGGATACGTCGCGCCCGAGTCGGCCGGCTTCATGAGTGCACGCCATGGCGAGGACTACGACGCCATCCTCACGGACGACGCGCCCGGATGGCAGCACGCCCGGCACGCCGAAGGCGAGACCAGCACGGGCCGCTACCCGCTGACGTACGTGCCGGACACCTGGGACCTGCGGTCCACTCTCGAACTCATGCTGCCCGGCATCGAGCACCGTCAGCACACGGCGGGCGACGGCAGCCGCACCGTGTACATGCTGCACCAAGACGGCTCCTGGGCCCGGGCGACGGCATCAACGCGCCACGAGCTGCCGACCGTGCACCAGGGCGGCCCGACCCGCCTGTGGGACGAGCTGGACCGCATCCGCACCTGGCTCGTCGTTGATGGGGACCTCCCCGTCCGAGGCGCTGCGGTGACCATCACCGCCGAAGGGGCGGTGACCTTCTCCCGGAAAGGATGGACCGCCACGGTCGGATGAGACCGTGCCGATGGGTCCGACCCTGGCGGCCGACATGCTGCTCCCCACGGAGGGGAGCGGTTGCCCCCGTCCGCGAAGGTCCGTGCGCTGCCGTGCCCCCTGCCCCCGGCGGCGTGCTCACCTCGCCGGCGGATGATGCCCGGGCCGCTCCGGCAACACGGGTTTCCCTGCTGCCGGAAGGCCGGTGCCGACGCTAGGTGTCCAGCAGACTAACCGGCGGGCTCTGGTCCGCATTGCTCAGGAACTCGCGGGCGCCGCGGAGCCGGGTGCTCAGCTTCTGCTGGGTGGCACGGCTGTCGAGTCGTACATCGAGCCCGCCGGGCAGTCCCGTCCCAGAGCGTGGCGTGGAGGGGCAGCCGAGCGGGGTCGAGGCCGTCGCGGCGGGCGATGAGCTTGCCCAACTCGTAGCGGCTCAGGGCGTCCGGGCCCGCGAGGTGGAGGATGCCGGCGGCGTCGGATCGGGTGACCTCCCATAGGGCGACAGCCAGGTCCGCCACGTGTACAGGGCAACGGATGTCGTCGGTGAACAAGGCGCCCTGCCGGGTGCCGTCGGCCAGTGCGTGCACCAGCTGCTCGTGCTCGGAGCGGCCGTCGCCGATGATCAGTGAGGTACGGGCGACGGCCACCAAGACGGGCGGGCGCCGGGTGAAGGCGTACGTCCTGAAGACCATCGCGGTCCAGGCCGGGCAGCGTGTCACTCTCGGCAAAGCACCATCTAAAGTCCACGGCCACCCTCACGCTCTTGCCCGGGGAGTACACGCTCGAGATCCAGGTAAACGGCCGCCGGTCCGAGCCGGTCACCTTCGATGTCACTGAGGACTGACCACAGTCACAGGCCAGTGAGGATGCGCGCCAAGTCGTCGACGAGCGCGATGAGTCGAGCGCGTTCGGTTCCGTGACGGCCCCGGCGGAACCCGCGCCGGCGGCCTCCGTAGGCGGCCTGGACCGCGCCGAGTTGCGCCCAGCGCCGCGCGCGTTCCCGGTCGAGGTCGGCGGCGCTGGTGAAGGCGTCGAGGGTGCGGTGGATCCCCGTGGCCAGGTCTCCCCGCTTGGCGAGGACGACCGACCGGGATTTGGTCAGCGTGCCGCAGTCGTACGCCCGGTCGCCCGCCCAGCCCTTCGGGTCGACGGCCAGCCAGGGCTCGCGTGTGGCCGTCAGGATGTTCCGTGCGTTCAGGTCGCCGTGGATGAGGGTGTCCGGCTGATGGTGCGCGAGCTCGCGCACCGTCGCCGTTGCCGCCTGCACCATCCGGGACGGCAGGGCGTTCGGGAAGTCCTGCGCGTCCCGTAGCAGTTGCTCCTCCCACATGGCGGCCCGGTCTTGGAGCCGGGGCAGTCCGGGGGGCGCGGGGACGGCGAGGCGACGGCTGACACTCCCCGCGATCGTCGCCACTTCGTCGGCCTCTGCGGCCTGGGCCAGCGTCGTGAGGTGCGCCCGCTCCAGGAGCATGGCGAACCGGTCGTCGTCCCGCTCGTGCAACAGGACCGCTCCGCGACCGCCCCAGGCCGTGAGCGCGTCGGGCTCGAACCTGTTCTCGGGATGAGGAAAGGACACCTTCAGCACGGCAGGCTCGGTCGTCTTGCGCAGCACCGGGACCACGATCCCGACGCCCCCGTACAGCGGGTCACCGTCAGGCGTGCAGTTCCAGCGATCGGCCAGTTCCCGCACCGTGGTCGGGAGAGCGGAGAGCCATGCCGAGCCGACCGGGCCTTCGCGGTCCATAGTGACCCGCACGAACGCCTCCGGAAGAACGATCACCAACGCACCGCCCGACCGGGGTGTGCTCCAGGAACCGCTGGAGCTCCGGGCTGAAGCATCGGCTGTTCCTCGGGGTGCGCGCGCAGGTAGCCGGTGATGAGGTCCTGGAGGTGCGGGGCGGGGATGGGCATGGCTCTCCTGGTGACCTCGTGCGCGGCGCAGCTCCACAGGGGTGCAGCGGGGGACGGCGCGTTCGAACGTAGCCGCCAGCCTGTGGGCGCGGGCACGGATCGCGAGAACATCACCCGGGCGTGCACCGGCCGCGTCGAAGGTGCCGATGCTAGCCGCTGTCGCGGCCGCCCGGGGGCGTGACGCTCCGGGTGCTCACCCGGCCGCGAACCAGATCGAGCCACTCTCGCGGGCGCCGGATTTCGGGCCGGCCCGGAGAGTTCAAGAATCCTTTCTCCTCGCATCACTCCAGGTCAGATGCTCCCCCTTCAGAGGTGGCGACTGGCGGCAGGGCAGGCCGGGGATGACCGGATCGCGGTGCTGGTGGCTGCGGATTGTCAGTGGCGTGGGCGAAGGTCCGTCCGCAGAGCACAGCCACACCACACCGAAGGAGAGGGGTGCTGTCGACGCGTCATGCAAGCCGCCGCTCGGGCTACAGCCCGGCCGCCTTCCCCGTACGTGTGAATCGAACGAGGCGGGAGGAGCCGCCCACGCAGACGGTGCTTGCCGTCCGCGTCCCGGCGTCGAACCTTCACTCGACTCATCGCCTGCGGCTGCCCGTAGCGGTCCTGTGATCAGGTCCGTTGTCCGGGTGCTCTACCCCGTTTCCGTAACCGAGGAGAAACCGTGAATCCCGTCCGCTTGGTCACCCTTCACCCTGTTCTCGAGAACCCTCCTGCTGCGGCCGCCGAGGCCCTCGCGTACCGGCGGCCTGTCGACGTCCGCCGTGTCCTGTTCGCCGCAGCATCACGACCGTCATCGGGGTGGGGGGCATGACCAACCCGACCACTCCGCCGCCTGCCGTGCTGGCGTGGGCCAGTCGGGCACTCGGCGCCCGTCCCGCCGTCAAGGACGTCAGCCATCCGCGCGAGAACTCCCGCGTCTGGCGGCTCGACCTGCCCGGGGCCGCCCGCTTCTACCTGAAGATCTCCCCCAAGGCCGTGATGTACGAGCGCGAGACGCTCGCACTCCGAAGTGCCGCACCAGCCCTCGGCGCCGGCGCCGCGCCGCAGCTGCGCGCCTCGAACGCGGAGCATCTGGCACTGCTGCTGACCGCCGTCCCAGGACGACCGCTCAAGCAGTTGGAGCTCTCGCCCCTGGAGGAGGCCCGCGCGCACCGCCACGGCGGCGCCCTGCTGGCTCGCCTCCACGCGGCCGATGATCTGTCCGGCCCTCGGCGGGCCGAAGCGGAGCAAGCGCTGCAGGCCGCGGCCGACGGCGCCGAGGGGCACCTGGCGGCGGCCGGGGACCGGCTGACCGCGCCGGAGCACAAGCTCGTGCGCCAGATGGCCGAGGAGCTGCGGACCTTGCCGCCGCTGCCGCTCGCGTACATCCACGGCGACGCATGGGACCGCAACCTCATGTGGTCGACCTCCCGGCAGCAGGCCGGATGGATCGACTTTGAGCGCTCCCGGGCCGCGACCGCCGTGCAGGACTTCGTGCTGATGGCCGGCTCCACCTGGACCGACCGGCCCGACCTGCGGGCCGCGTGCCTCCAGGGCTATGGGCGCAACCTCACCGTCGAGGAGCAGCACGCCTTGAGATGCCTGGCGGCGATCGACGCGGTGAGCTGCCTGGTCTGGGGGCCGAAGCTCGACGACCCCCACGTCACCGCACGCGGACGGCGCACCCTGGACCGCCTGGCGGCGGGGGTGTTCGCATGACCGCACCGCACAACCGGACCGATTCCCCGGCCGTCGACGCGGCACGCGGTCGGGCGGCGTCGCTCCCGGCCGCGCGGGCGGGCGCTCCGCAGCCCTCGGCGCCGCCCGAGCTCGACTACAACGGGCGCAAGCACCGGCGGGCGATGGACGACGCCACCTTGTGGGACATGGCCCGCCGTATCCCGGCCGCGCTGATCCAGACGGCCCGGCTGGCCTGGAGCGTCGACTGGCGCATGGCCCTGACGATCGTTGTGTGCCAGCTGCTGTCCGGCATCGGCACGGCCGTGATGCTCACCGCCGTCGCGAAGGCCCTGCCGCAGCTGATGGTCGACGACCCCCGCCAGGGTCTGGGCCAGGCGTGGCCGGCGCTGACCGTCGCCGTCGTCGCGATGGCCACCGGCGCGTCCATGTGGATCCTTGCGGACTGGGCGACCCGGCGCCTGAATCCGAAGATCGCCTCCGCCGCGGACCTGCAGCTCGTTGACCTCCATATGCGGGCCGAACTCGCCGCCTACGACGCGGAAGGGTTCGGCGACCGGAGCCAGGCGGCGGAGATCGGCGCGCTGCGCGCCGTCGACCTCGCCGATGACGCCAAGACCCTCACCAACGGGCTCATCCAGCTCGCCTCCGCGGCCGTGGTGCTCACCACCTTGCACCCCCTGCTCCTCGGCGTGCTGCTGCTGTCCGTCGTCCCCCGCGGACTCGGCGGCGTGATCGCCGCCCGGGTCGACTACCGCGTCCACGACCAGACCATCTCCGCCCGCAATGTCCGCGGCATGATGCGCTGGTGGCTGACGACGGCCGAGCTCGCCGACGAGCTCCGCGCCAACACCATGCGCGGCTACTTGCACTTTTGGTACCGGTCGATGTGTGACCGCGTCGAGATGCGGGAGGTCGCCGGGGCCCGCCCGTACCTGCGGATCACGCTGTTGGCCGCCTCCCTCGGCGGCCTGTTCACCCTCGGCATGTGGGCCTCGCTGGCTGGCCTGGTCCTCACCGGGGCCATGACGACCGCGATCGCCGGCACCGCGATCGTCGCGTCGCAGACCGCCGGCCGCGCCCTGAACTCGATCATCAGGTACTCGACGGTCATGTTCCACCACGGCCTCTACCTCTCCGACTACTACGACTTCATCGACGAGGTCCGAGCCATGACCACCGCGCGCGGCACCGTACAGGTCAAGGCCCCGCAGCAGATCCGTCTGGAAGGCGCCTCCTACACCTACCCGAGCAAGGAGGCCGCGGCCGTCCAGCCGATCAGCCTCACTCTGAACCGGGGCGAAGTCGTGGCCCTCGTGGGAGAGAATGGCGCCGGCAAGTCCACGCTGATCCGCATGATCACCGGACTGACCGTCGCGAGCGACGGCAAGGTGCTGTGGGACGACACCGACCTGGCCGGCGCCGACGCGGAGTCGGTGTGGCGGCACGTGGGCCTGGTGCCGCAGAAGAACGGGCACTGGCCGCTCGCCGCCCGGGAGAACATCACCCTGGGCCAGCCCCGCGAGCACGGCGACGAGCGGATCTGGGACGCGGCCGAGCGGGTCGGCATGACCAGGACCCTGTGTGAACTGCCCCAGCAACTGGAGACGTTGCTCGCCCGGTCAGTGTGGGGCGGCCACGAGCTTTCCGGAGGTCAGTGGCAGAGGCTGGCCTGTGGGAGAGCGTTGTACAGGGAGCCGGCTGTGCTCGTCCTGGACGAGCCGACGAGCGAGATGGACGCCCGAGGAGAGCACCAGATCTTCCGTGAGCTGCGGGCCATGGCCTCGGACCGGATCACCGTGGTGGTCACCCATCGCCTCGACAACGTGAGGATGGCCGACCGAGTGATCGTCCTCGACCAGGGGGCCATCCGGGAGCAGGGCTCCTTCGATGAACTCGTTGCGACGGAGGGGAGTTTGCTCGGCGAGTTGTACGCCCTCGCCCAGGACCGCTGACCCGCGGCCACCAGAAGAGGTCAACGCGGGGCCGAGCAGCCGGTGCGGCCCCGCCACTTCCCCGGACACCCAAGGAGCGTCATGCACAGCACCGAGCCTGAAGCCGTCAACGCCCGCGCCTGGACCACGTACGGCACCCACCATCTGCGGCGCGGCACCGATGTCGCGGAAGTGGACCGCATCTCCTGGGGATTCTGGTCGGCCGGCCCCGGCGCCGAGGTCCTCGGCGACCTGACCGGCCTGCGAGTCCTGGACCTGTGCTCCGGCCTGGGCAAACACGCCGCCCACCTGGTGCGCGAGTACGGCGCCACGGTCGACGCCGTCGAAGCATCCGCCAGCCAGCACGCACGCGCCATCGCCCGGTACGGCGATCTACCGGGTCTCACCCTCATCCACGCCGACGCCGTCGAGCACCTGCACCACGCCGAGCCCTACGACGTGATCTACTCCATCCACGGCTTTGGCTACATCGACCCCCATCGCCTGCTGCCCGCCCTCCGGCTGGCCCTGAAGCCCGGCGGGCGCCTCGCCTTCTCCATCCTGCACACCAACTCCCACGGCCGCGGGCCCTCCTCGAGCGTCACACCGCGCGCAGAGATCCTGCCGCTCGCCGGCGGCCAGGACCAGAGCGTCGAGATGTGGGTACTCACCCCGAAGCTGTGGGAAGACCTCTGCGTCGACAACGGCCTCCTCATCGACGGGATCGACGTACTCGACGCGCCCGAGAACGACAACCCAGTCTCCGTCCGCCTCTACCTGGCACACCGCCACGCCTAAGCCAGCAGCCGACCGCGCACGAAACACCCGCCGGAGCCCAACTCCGTGCTCGGGGCCGGCGCGATCCTTCACGGACCCCGCGGGCTCCTGCTGGGAGTCGCCGCGGGACCACCAAACTCCCCGGCGGGACTGTGAAGCCCGGCGAACTCGTGGCGAGGTCATCCGCACACCGCCTCGGGCACCCCGGACCAGGGTGGCGTGGGCCAGGTCGGGCGGTACGGGTCGTCGACGATCCACCCTCGCCACGCCGCGTCGCGGAGCTCTCCCGTGTTCTCGTCGACCACGCCCTCGGGCACCAGCCGCAGCCGCGCCCGGCCGGGCCGGCGCCGCTCGACGGTGCGCTGCACGCGTGCGATGAGCCACTCCCGGTAGCGGCGGCGTTGGTCGTCGTGCCGTTTACGGCGTCGCTCCCCAAGGCCCGCCGTGCCGCGTTCGAGAGCGACTTGCTGAAGCTGGTCGGGGTCGGGGCACAGGCCTCCGTCACCGGCCAGGTGGCGGGGCAGGTAGACCAGGCCGTCGGCTTCCTCGGCCAGCCCGTCCTCAACGAGCTTGTCCACGCGCCGGCGGACCGTGGTGCGGTGCAAGCCGGTCACCGCGGCCAGCTGCGACACCTCGACGCCGTCGAGCGGGTCAAGGGCGGCAAGGATCCGAGCACCGGACGTGCCGTGTGCGTAGTGATGGCAGGCATCCGTGCCCATTACGGCGCCCAACGCGCGGGTGCTCACCTCCCGGTCCGTGTGCACGTCCGGGACACCACCTGCCCCCCTCTCCCCCGGTGCTGGACGGTGTCCCGGGCGTGCACAGGACTCCTCGGCTTCTTGTGGGATCCGCAGGGACCAAGTCGAGCTGCGCTCACCGGTGCCGACCGTGACCAGGGACAGCCACCCGGCGGCGCGGAGGCGGGCGCTGCTCGCTTCAACGGTCGAGCGGGCGCAGCCCATCAGCTCGGCCAGCTGCCGTACCGACACCTCGTGCTCGAGCCCTCCGGCCTGTTCGGCCAGCAGCAGCCGCGCGGTGAGGTTCTTCAGATCCGTACCGCCGCTGGGCCCCCGCCACACGGCGGCTTCCACCGCGGCCCTCAGGCGGGCGATCGCCACCATGGCATCGGCCCGGCACACGATCGTGCCCGACGTGCCCACGAACGCGCGCGCCTTGTCGAGCATCCCGGCCAACTTGCCCTCGGCGTACCGCTCCCCCTTGCGCGAGCGCAGCGACCGCGCCCAGGCCCCGCCCGCCGTCGGGCGCAGTACCAGGGCTTCCCACCACTGTGCGAAGGTCCATTCCCGGCCGGGCTGGCAGACGGCGACCGCCAAGGCCATCGTCAGCCGGTAGCCGGAATCGGCGGGCGTCTCGCCCGCGTACCGGCGTTCGGTGTCGCCCTCCAGCAGCAGCCGGCGCGCCCGCCCCGACAGACCGGGCAGCCCTTCCACCCACTCGGTCAACGACGGCCGCCGAACAGGCCGGTGCCCGAGGACGCGTACGGGACGGTTCATGCCCCCACCCCCACCGGCTCCCCGCTGCCGCCCGCCGGCGCGGCCGCCGAAGTCGTGGGCCGCCGTACGGACACGGCGCGCTCCGGCGGCGCTGGGCGGATCAGAGCACGGACCTGAGCGGCCGCCTGCGCGTACCAATCGGGCTCGGCATCCACCTCCGGCGCCGACCGGGAGGCCCGCAGCGTACGCAGCCGGTCGTCCAGGAGCGCGTACGCCGTGTTGAACCGGGCCGTCTGGGCGGCCTCTTCAGCGGCCTCGCGGGCCTCGTCCAGGCTGTCGTGGAGGTGGCTGCGCCGCATCTCGGTGGCGAACACCTTCTCGTACTCGGCTTGGGCGGGCGGCTGGTAGGCGAACCGGCTCACCGCCCGGCGCTGCAGCGCGCCCAGCTGGAGTTCCGCGGCCAGCCGCGCCGCGAGGGCCACCGACTCGGGGAAGACGCCGCCGCCCGCGGCGAGCAGCTCTGCCACCGCCCGGTCGACCGCTCCACGCATGTCCCGCTCGGTCCTGCGAGCGACGTCCAGTCGATCGGGCTCACTGCCCATGCCCCAGGTGGCCACCGCCACGTCGACGGCCTCGGCCACCAGCTCCTCGACACGGCGCTCGTCGCGGCACGGCCCGCACATCCCGGCCGTGTTCGGCGCCCCGCACAACTCGCACGCAAGCGCCTGCCGGGCGTCCTCCTGGGCCGCCCGCTGGGCCCGCTGCTCGGCCCACACCCGCTCACGGTCCTGTCGTTCCCGGACGGCCTGCTCGCGGCGGACGGCCGCGGATGCCGCCTCCATCTGCCAGCACGCGTTCAACTCCGCCTCGAACACCGACCGGTCAACCCGGCCGCCGGCCAAAGCCGTGGTCGCCTTGGTGAAGGCACGGGCCCGCAACGCCCGGCCATCCAAAACCAGCATCTGGCAGGCGCTGCAGTCGGCGCGGGTGTCCATCCGCCGCCCGTCGTCACACCGGCGATCCGGGCACACCGCCCGGCGCGGCAGAGCACGGCCGACCAGCCAGCCCACCGGATCGGTGACGGGCACCGCACCCTGCTCCGCCAACCGACGCTTGAGCCGCTCCCGCAAGATCCGCTCGGCATCCACCTCCGGCCCACATGCTCCCGAGATCTCGCCGAGCCGGGCCCGAACCACCTTCGTGACATACCGCCGCGTGGTCAGCCGGTCCAGCCGGCCCCACACCATCACCACCGGCTCCAGCACACGCTCCAGCCCCTTGGGAACCTGAGCCCACACCGGCGGCGGCCCCCCGGACGCAGCCCGCCACGCCTGAAGAGTCGACGCCGCAGCCGACGCCCCCTCTGCTCCCTCCGACGGCAACAGATCAGGGTTCTCCCCGCGAAGCGGGCTGTCCTCGCCATCGACCACCGTCACGTCACCGTGGTCATCACCGTCCGAAGAGGGGAAGTTCCCGCCCTCGCACGCGCGTACCGGCTGACGGCAGTACCCCGACGCGGCTTCGCCGGAAAACCCGAGACCTCCAGCACCCTCACCACATACATCAGCCACAGCAGCGTGGTCGGCGTGAGAGTCCGCAGCAGCACAACTCGTCTCGAACGACTCAAAGACGGTCTGACCTGCAAAAAGATCGACCTCAGAGCCGTCGAGATCCCTGGGGGCACTTCCGGAGTCCTCCTCGGCCCCCTCCAGGTCATCCCAGGACAGCTGCCGCCACCCGTCTCCCTCCACCACCAGCTCGTCACCGACGTCGTCGAGCCCAGCACACCGAGCACAACCCGTCGCGGTATCGGCAGGCTCCGGATCCGTAGAGACGGAACTCTCGAGGCTGGCGCCGCCCTGGTCGTCGGCCGCGGACCGATGCGCGGCCGCGACAGCCGGCACCACGAGTCGACCCGAAGCGCTCCTCACAGCCCCCGTTGCCACAAGTCGACCCAGCACCGTCGCGGCGACCGGCACACGACACCCCAGCATCCGCGCCAGCGTCACCGCCGCCCGGCCGTACCGAGCCACCGTCCTGGCCAACGGACCACCAACCAGAGGCACCCGCCCGTCCGGACGCGCATGCAAGGCCAGCAGAACCAGAGCCAGCCGGTCCGACGCGGCACCCCTCCCCCGCCGCGCCACAAGCAGACCCGGAGGAGTGGCACACTGCTCCCCCCACCCCGGAGCGAACAACGCCTCCAGGAAGCGCAGAAGCGTCGCCAACTCGGCCTTCGACAACGCCAAGGGTGCACCGACGTCGCGTCGGGCCTCCCACAGGGCCTCCACCCGGTACTCGACGCCAGTCGGCAGACCGTCGTCGCCCCGCAGCACACGCGCGGCGACAGCATCAACCTCACGGAGAGCGCTGAGTACTTCGTGGTCGACCGTGGACTCCGAAACCCCGAGCCAACGACCCAGCTCCCGAGCCGTGATCTCAACACGACAGGTGCCGTGGCTGGCCTTCCCCATCAGCACGACGTTGCCGAGACGCACGACATCCTTGCGGCCGACAAGCTTGGGATCGGCAAGCAGAGCCCGGACGGCCGTCAACAGCCGGAACCGCATGCCGCGGCCCAGACGCAGGGCCGGACCCGGTTGGGTGGCCAGCTGGGCAGTTCCGGACCAGGATCCCGAAACCGGAGGTTCTGCTCCTGGGTATTGAGGCGTTTGGGATGGGCGTCGGCCTGCTGCAGGCATGACTGAGCCGACCCTCGTGCGGGTAGCTATGATCTGCTCCAGTCGAGGAGGTACAAGGGAAACCCTCATCGCCAACCGGCACCGCCAGCGGGGGCTGAGAGGCCGGATGTGCAACGGGTATTCAGCTAGGGATGGGGAGCGACGCTCACCTCCTCGACATGACTGGCCCGGGATTGCGGAGTCCCGGGCCAGTCATGTGCATGAAACGGGTTGATCTCGACCGAGCTACCCGAGATGTGACGGCGATGTCACGGTTGAGCCGTCTCTGAGACCTCGCTTGCGCGGAGGCGTTGGGTCGGCAGCTCGTTGAACCAACGGCCCAACGGAGCGTAGTAGAAGGGCTGTTCCGCCAACTTGAAGAACGCCAGGGCCTTCGGCCCTGGACCGGAGACGAGTTCGCACCCTGTTTGGTGAACGAAGAGGCCAGTGTCGTCGTGCATGTCGTCGGGAAGCGCTGCTCGAGCGGTCTCGATCGTTATGGCTTCCCAAACCCGAAGTCCCTGGTCCTTGTTCGCCGGCCGCCGCTCCTCGGGCCATACAAGGCGCTTCAAGGCCCCGTACAGGCGGACAAGGACGATGTCCGTTTCTACGGTGTGCTGGGCGTCGATCACCCCTTCCTCCGCGGCATCCCGGGCCACCTTGGGCAGGACGTGCGCTTCCTGGGCCAGGGCGCGGAGTGACCAACCGCTGGGCGCCGTGCTCATGAACAGTCCTCGCTTTCATTCAGGAGCATCCTACTCACCGATCAGGCATGGAGTGGTAATGACAGAACCACTGCGTGTCGGATCTTCGGATGGACGCTTACGGGGCTCGCGCATGAAAACGGGCTAGACCTGCACAGATTGAGGTGGTTGCACTTCGAGCGCGTGAGCGTGTCAGAGGCACGCCGGTCCTTCGGTGGGCGTGACAGTCCCATGGTGGGTGGTGCTGGGGAGGCGTGCGATATGCAGCAGAGACGGTCGACGGGGCGCTAGACCGTATGCGTTGGCGCGTGTGTGATTGACCGACGTATTGCGTGCGTGGAAGTGTGTGAATGAGTGAACTGATAGTAGAAGCAGTGGTGGGGGGGGGGGGGGGGGGGGGGGGGAGAAAGGAGAGGAGCGGTGCGCAGAAAAAAGAGGAGGAAAAGCACCCACCC
>NZ_JBVIMX010000004.1:406754-443833 GCF_055579625.1 Streptomyces sp. NPDC032721
GTGGGGGGGGGGGGGGGGGGGGGGGGGGGGGGGGGGGGGGGAGGGGGGGGGGGGGTGTGTTTCCCCCCCCCCCCCCCCCCCCCCCCCACCACTGCTCAATGGCGTCTAACGAGGAGGAGGGAAGGGCCCTTCCCCATCAGCATCATCGAGGAATCGATCCACCGCAGCCGAGACGACGTCGAGGATGAGGCCTCCGCTTCCGGCACCGCGCTGTCCTCGCAGATGACGCTTGAGCCCCTTGAGGAACGTGTACATCTCCGGTGACACACCAGCTTGGATGCTCACCCCGGGCGGGTGCTCGCCGGACCACCTCTCGATGAGCCACTCGTTGGCCATGGCCGCGAGCTCCTCAGGAGTCTTCTCCTGTACCAGCTTCAGCGCGGCGTCGAGGTAATGCCCAGGCATGAGGTTTCGCCCGGAAGACAGGGCGTCATCATCGGCCTTGTTGAGGAGCCGTGCCTTCGTCTCCCCCTCGATGCGACCAGACCAAGTGGGCCAGTCGCGTGCCGTCCTGTGCCTTATGAATGAAGCGAGTACAGCGGCCTGCATTGGAGGCTTTGCGTCGGCAGCCTTCTTGCGACTGCGGGGCCTCAGGGCCGGCTCAGCCGAGGCTGCGGTGAATCCGGGACCATCATTCCGGCGGCGACCCCCAACCGACGGCACCAGTACAGCTTGCGCGCCGGTAGGCGCTGCGGACTCCTGCGCAGGTTCGTGCGCAGGGCGTGCCTCGAGGGCTTCGGGCTGGGCTTCGGGCTCGGCCTCGGCTTCGGCTTCGGGATGGGCTTCGGGCTGGGCTTCGGCTTCGGGATGGGCTTCGGGCTCGGGCTCGGCTTCGGGCTCGGCCTCGGCTTCGGGCTCGGCTTCGGGCTCGGCCTCGGCTTCGGGCTCGGCTTCGGGCTCGGCCTCGGCTTCGGGCTCGGCTTCGGGCTCGGCCTCGGCTTCGGGCTCGGCTTCGGGCTCGGCCTCGGCCTCGGCTTCGGGCTCGGCTTCGGGCTCGGCCTCGGCCTCGGCTTCGGCTTCGGGCTCGGCCTCGGCCTCGGCTTCGGGCCCGGCCTCGGCCTCGGCTTCGGGCCCGGCCTCGGGCCCGGCTTCGAGCTCGGGCTCGGCCTGGAGTACGGCTTCGTTCTCACGGGGCGCGGCCGGCGAGGGCACGACGGACGAGGCGTCAGGTGTGACCGATGCCAGCGCGGACGATGCGGGACGGCCAGCGGCGTCGTCGCCATCGCTCAACCCGGGCAAGTCGTCGTCGAGCGAGAGGCTGGGAGGCACTACGACCGCCGTTGCTGCCCCTCGTCGCTCCGACTCAGCAGCGTCGTCTCCGAGGAAGCCACCCTCAGTGGCGTCGTTCCCGACGTGCTCGATGGCGCTGAAGTCGAAGGAGCGTGACTTGCCTCGCCCCTTCCGCCGCGGCTTTGGCGACTCCTCAATGCCCCGCGTTGATTCCTCCGGTGATGCAGTCATGACAGACCCCGGATCCTGTCGATGATCTCGACCGTGAGGTCTTCAAACCAGCCGCTAGCAGCGTAGCTGGGCTCATCAATGACGATAGGGCGACTGATGCCGTACGAAGCGGAGATCTGCGGGCTCGTCCTGATCTCCTTCTTGAAGGGTGCCAGTTCGTGCTTGTGGAGGAAGGCTTCGACGGCGTCTGCTTCCTCGGTGCGCTTCGACGGAGGCTGGGCCTCGTTGATCACCGTTCCCAGGAAGACAGGGCGGCAAGCGCCGCCGGTGCGCTCCGGGACCTTCACCACGTTGTTTCGAACTACGCGAGCTCCGTCCGCGGTTGCGAGCCGCGGGTTGCAGACGGCGATCACGTAGTCGCCGGCAGCGAGGGCCACGGAGGCCAAGGCGTCGGCGGAGGGCGGGGTATCGACGATGATGAAGTCGAAGTCATCCTGCAGAGTGAGGAGGAGATGCCGAAGGCTTGACACCGCCTCCCAGCCGCGCTTCGCGATCTCGGTGCGAGCGCGGTCGGTCACGTTCATCACCGAGCCGATGACGCTGAGCGTGCCGGGGTTCTCGAACTCCTTGAGCAGGACGCTCCTGTCGACCATGCGGCTACTCAGGGACGTCATGCTTGCAAGATCGTCTGCGTCGACTGCGTCGATGTAGTCGAGCAGAGCGCTTCCGATGTCCTGAGGCTTGCGCGCGAACGCGCCCAAGGAAACACCGAGCTGACCCTGGAGCTCAAGGTCGACCATGCCGACGCGGGCTCCCCCGCTGGCAAGACTCGAACCGATGTTGGCGGACGTTGTGGTTTTACCCACGCCGCCCTTCTGGCTGGCGAGGACGATGACCTTCATGGGTGCCTTCCTCCCGTCCCCCAGATGCCTCGCCCTAGCTGTTCGCTTCCTGCCGACGTCGATGGGGGTGGGACTGACAGATTCACGCTGACGGCCCAAAGGTTAACAGCAGTAGTGGTGCGCTCCGTGTGGAACCTGGTGTTTTTCAGCGTGTCGGGTGTCGCTGGCCGGGGCCAGCCGGGCCTGTCAGACCCGCCCCCACATGCAATGCAGCCCCCGACAGTCGGGTTTGCGACTTTGGTCGCGCTTCGCGCTCCCGAGCCGTGAGAGGAAGGCCACCGGGTGCTGCGTGGCGCGCGCCCAGGGGTGAGGTGCTGAGGCTTTCCGCGTGGGCGATCGTGCTCGGGGATGGTTGGCTGCCCAGTGGTGACAGTGGGTGGAAGCTCGCGCTGAGTGGTGACCTGTCTTCGGTGAGGGCGTGCATTTGCCCTACGGGGCTGCGGCACGCAGGCAGTTGCCGCCGGCAGGGTGCATGCCTGGTGAGGCGTATTGGGTGAGGCCAACCTGCACGAGGCGCTGGAAGTCACTGAGCCCTTGCGTTCTTGGGTGAGGACCGGAGTGCCAGAGCAAGTCGGTATGGCCCGGCGCGACAACGCCCGTGAGCAGGCAACGGCGTGGCCGTGGAAGTGGTGTGCTGTGTGAGGCCGTCTGAATTAGCCGACGAATGTCCGGCTGTCGGCGCTAGTGGCCGCAGATAGGTAAAGGGCTAGGGACGTGAGGCATTTTGCACGTTCGACACAGTGCCAGCGCGGGAGTCCGAAGCGAAGCCAGGGGGTGTATACGGGCGACAGTAAGTTCGCGGGGGGAAGTGAAAGCAAAGCCGTCTGAAAGTGCAATCGTCTCTAAGCAGGCGTGTGTCTATGTAGACACCGACGCAGAGAAGTGTGCATCGGAGTAAGTGGCGAGCGTCGTCAGTAGCACCGCACTGATCGCTGCACGTGCGAAGAGAAAGAGAGAGGCGAGTGAGAGATGAACGCGGCAAGTGACTAGGAGGGTGCGCCGAGATGTAGGCATAGGAGCATCAGTGGAGCTGTTTTAGTGCGCGATACCGAGGGGGATGGAGCGCGCGTCACGTGTCATAGGTGCGCGCTCACGAAAGACCGACAGTGAGAGCGAGTGGGATGAAAGAAGCGTGGGCGCATCGGGGGGAAGGGGACAGCCAGAGGGTATGTGGGTATGCGTGCGTGAAAGTATGTGAATTAGTGAAATTAGGCAAGAGGGTGGTCGGTGGGGCTGGGGTTCGGCTCGTCGAAAATGACGGATGGAGCCTGTCCAGCCGGGCGTTGAGGGATAAAGGTGGAGGCAGACACCGACGTGCGCGTGCCGGGGTGCGTGCGTGAAAGTGTGTGAACTTGTGAATTGTGGCGCGCTGACGCTCTGGACAGTCCCGCTGGGGAGTGGTGTCGGTGAAGCGAAACCAGAGGCGGCCTCGCCTGCCCCGGATGTCCAGGGTGCCGGGCTTGACGCGACCGGCGGGCTGGGGGGGGTAGGGCTTTGCACGGCCAGGAGGACGTCGAGTCCGGGTACCTCCTGGCGGTCGGAGTCGATGGCTTGGTTCCAGGCGGCACCGGTGCAGAAGAGGGCCGCGCAGCCGGCGTCGGGGACGGCGGCGTAGCCGTGTCCGGAGTTCACGTCGTGGCTCCGTCGGTCCAGGCGCGTGGGTGTTCGTGCTCTCCATGGTTGTTCACTTCGACGAGGAGCAGGCCGGGGCCGTCGTTCTGGTCTTCGATGTGGACGTACGGGACGTCGGTGTGGGCCCCCCATTGGGCGCGGCGGCGGATGAGGACGCTGATGCCGTGGACTTGGATCTCGTAGACGTCGCTGGGGGTGTTGTCCTCGGGGGAAGCGTTGACCACGGTGATCGAGGCGTCGCGGATGCGGTGGAGTTCGGGGTCGGTCATGGGGGCTTCCGGTGTGGTCGGTGCGGGGTCCGGGGAGTAGGTGGCCGGGTCGAGGGCCAGGAGAGCGTCGGTGATGGCCGAGGTCAGGTGGGAGGGGACGAGGCTGGAGGTTTGCAGCAGCGCGAGTTTGTCGTGCGGGGTGGGGGCGCGGTCGAGGGCGTCGAGCAGTTCCTGGTCCTCGGTGTCGTCGCAGGCCCATTGTTCGGCTTCGGTGAGGAGGGCTTCGTAGAGGCTGCTGGCTACGTCGTAGGGGTTCATGGGGGCCTTGGGTCCGGCCGGGGCCGTGCCTGGCGGGGCGCGGCCTCGGGAAGGGGATGGGCGGGGGCGGTGTGTCAGGGGGCGGTCGGCCGGCGTCCTGCCGGCCGCTGGGAGAGGGCGGCGCGGCCTTGCTCGGTGATCAGGCAGGTGTTCGTCTGGTACTCGGCCAGGCCCGCCCGAACGAGCCGGGAACAGAGCGCGCTGGTGCGGCCCCAGGTGCCGACGCGCCACGCCATCGCGGTGGAGTCGAGCGGTTGGGCTTCGAGTTTGGCCAGGGCCTCCCACATCTTCGGTGTCACTGTGTGCACGGTGGTTTCGGTGACGGCGATCGTGACGGTGCTGCGCGTGACGGCGGTCAGGTTGCTGGAGGTCGGCGTGGCCATGGCGGTGGTGTCCTTCCTGGGAGTGGTCGTTGTCTTGGGGTGCGGACGGTGGGGTCAGTCGATGCGGAGGCTGGGCGGGTTGAACGTCACGGTGAGGACGTTGTCGTCGCCGACCTCGTGTTCCAGGGCGTGGTCGACGAGGAAGCTCCGGCACCGTCCCTCCCTGCCGAGGGAGACCGTCTGCTGGGTGCCGTCGGCCAGCACGACCCTTGTCTCGTCGGCGAGCCAGACGTAGCCGTCGTCCTGCTCGGTGGTGTCGAGGACGGCGGATACGGGCGCGCCGTGGTCGGTGAGGGTCTGCTCGTCGAGGGCCGCCCGGATGGTTCGTTCCACATGCCGGGGGAGCACCTGCTCGTTGTGCTCGTTCAGGAAACGGCTGGCCTTGTCGTAGATAGCGAGCAGGGTCTCGAACGGCAGCTGGTTGTTCAGCGAGTCCGGTACCGCTTGGAGGGAGTGGTGGATCACGTCCTCGACTTCGGAGGCGACGCGGTCGGCGTCCTGGTCTGCGCTGGTGAGCTGGAGGACGGCCAGCGGCTCCGAGGCGCCGGTCCTGATGGTCAGGTGCCCGTGATCGTCCTCGGTGATGAGGAAGTCGGGGTGCTTGCCGTCGCAGTGGCGGATCGACGCGGTGGCCGGTGAGGGGTAGACCTGCGCGAACTCCCAGTCGTGGCCGAGGAGGTCGGTGAGCGCCGTCGCGAGCGCGGGGTGGCTGAGGATGCTGTTCATACGGGTGGCTCTCTGCTCTGGGGAGGTGGCGGTCTGGGCTCGCGCGGGGCGGCTCGCGGTCGGCGGACTGTGTGCGGGAGGCGGGGGTCAGGCCAGGGCGAGGTCGCGGATCGTGTCGGCGACGAGTCGCGCGAGCGTGGCCGGGTCCTCACCGTCGGTGTTCCACAGGACGTGCCGGGTGTCGCCGTTCTCCACGTACAGCTCCGGTTCCGTGTCGCCGACGTCGCCGACGGTCAGGAGGTAGGCCGTGCCGTCGGAGTGCTGGATGACGCCTCGGGTGTTGTGAAGGCCGGCCGCCGCCTGCCAGCCGCTCCCGAGGAGGTGAGCAGCGGCGTGGGCGATGTCGAAGACGCTGAAGCCGTTCTCGGGGGAGGCGCCGTGTGGGTCGTGGGCGTCGGTCTGGGGCGGGGCGTCGCGGCGGGCCGCGTCGTCGAAGAGCGCGGTGGCTGCGAGGACGGCGTACTTGACGGTGCGGACGTCCAACTCTGTGGGAGCCGTACCAGTGGCGAAGGTGCTGTTCATGTTCTGGATGTGCTCGTGGACGTGGTCGCACGCGGCGCTGCTGTCGATCCAGTAGCCGGGGATCTCGCGATCGCGGCCGGTGGAGTTCCCGGAGTCGGCGTAGGCGCTCATCCGGGTCATGGCCAGGCTCAGGTCGCACAGGGTGCCGGCGGTCGGGTCGGCGACGAACGGCGCGAGGGTGGCGCGGACTGCCGTCGCCAGTTCGGTCACGAGGGCGGGGGTCATCGGTGCTCCGGGTGGCGGCGCGAGGGAGCCACGCTGTGGCTCCGAGGGGGCTGTGAAGTGGAAGAGGGGCGGGGCCCCAACAAGAACAACGATACATTTTGAAAGCTCGATACGCAACATCGAGGAGGGGTGAACCTCGCTGGTTTCAGGGGAAGTAGGGCCGCCCCGGTGCTCCGAGGGCTTCTCGACGGCCCCCTCGCGCAGCCCGTCTGGGATTCGCCCCTCGCCTGAAGCGGCCCGGGCCCGCGCCCGCACTGTGCGGTGACAGCAGCCCGGCCCTCAGGTCAGGGGAAGCAGACGATGGCGAGGTACACGGTCCGGCCGCACGGGAGGCTTCCCTGACCGTCCAGCCCGCTGTCGGTGCGCCATGTCCGGACCCGTTCCAGCCCCGAGCCGGCGGCGGCGGCAACGCTCTCCAGGTCGTCATCGCGGGCGGCTGTTGCCAGCAGCCGGACGGTGAAGTCCTGGCCGTGGTCCTCCACCCACAACTGGGCCTCCGGCAGCAGCTCCTGGTCAAGGGAGGCCGTCCACGAGCCCAGCGTCCGCAGCAGCCCGGCCGCCGCTCCCGTCGATGTCGCGCGGAGCCCGGGCACAGCGCCGCGCACAGGCTTGTCCACGGCGGCGACCAGGACCACGTCGTCCTCCAGATCCGCCGTGATCACATCATCGTCACGGTCATCCGCCCGGCCGGCCGTCACGCTGCCCGTCGCCGCTGACAGCCGCGCCATGCTCACCGAGGCGGCCGGCCCGCTCGCGCACACCTCCGCCTGCACGCTCCCGTCGCTGATGCACAGGCGCACCGGTTCCAGGGGGCCGCAGGCAACCAGCAGGCGGGCAACCGCTTCCACACAGCGGGCCAGGGAGAGTGACATGGCCGCCATTCTCTCCTCAGCCGGGCCCGGACGATGCGCTGTCCGGCCAAAGGGCACTGCCCATCTGTGGGGTAGCCACCCGGTTTCGGACAACCCCGGGGACGGGTGGGCTCGTGTGGATAGCATGGCAAGGCCAGGAGAACCGGTCCTGGCGGGATTCTTCCCGCGTGCGCGGGGATGCGGCCCGCTCCGGTGCGGGCCGGTCGTCATGCCCGCCCAGGGCTCCCGCCGCCTCCTGGAGCAGCCCACCTTGCGCACCCTCACCATCCCACTGAACGCCGCTTCGCCGCACGCCCGCCTGGTCCTCGCCGACACCGCCACCGGCGTCGCCCTCTGGCTGTCCGAGCCGGACACCCGAAGCATCCGCGACCAGCTCGTACACACCGCTGCCCTCGCCCGACACCATCTGCAAGAGCTGGGCGAGTTCCTTCACAGCTGCCCCGTGCCCGACTACGAGCCGAGGCCCGGACAGGACCAGGCCACCTGGCTCGCGCACTTCGTCGGCGCCAGCCGCCGGCCGCCCTTCACCGAGCTGGATCTGCGGCTCAACCGAGGCCGTGCGGACGCACGTTCCGGCGGCCCGCAGGGCCTGCTGCGTAGCCTCGCTCCGGCAGGCAGCCCCCTACTGCTCGCGGCCCTCAACATCCCCGTCCTCCGGGCCGGCGAAGACCCGGTGAGGCATCCCACGGCGGCCGAGGCGTACCTCGGAGACGTCCACCGTCTTGCCGATCAGCTGCTCCGCCGCCGGCCCGCCGCCTGAGCACCCTCCAACCGCTTCTCCCGCAGAAAGAGAACTCCCATGACCGCCACCCGGCCCGCCGCGCTGACCGACATCATCCGTCCGCCTTTGCCAACTCCCCTCCACGTCAGGCTGTGGAACGGGCTGTCCCGGGGCGGCTTTCGGGGCTCCGTCCGCCGCGGTGCCACCGGTCGGCGGCTGCTCAACCTCGCCCGCCAGTGGGAGGAGGAGGGTCTGGTCACCGTTCACATGCTCGGCCGCGAGGGCTGGGTCGCCGACCTTGTGCCGGCCCTGCGCCCGCCGGCCTCGCCGCGCTGGGCGCCGGCGGTACAGCTCGACGTCCTGGGCGCTCAGTTCCTCGACGGGGCACGCGAGTCCGACTTCGACCGGGCCGCCCTGCGCGCCATCGAGGACACGGTCCGCGACGTCTTCGGGGACCGGGCTCGCCATTTCACCTACGAGCCGGTGCGGACCGACTCGGGCGAGCTCGCGGGATGGACATGGAAGTACCTCCACCGCGCGCACTGGGTGACCGTGGACGCGGAAGTCTCCCCGATGGACATCACCGAGCAGGAGATCGCTGACTGGAACGCGGCGAAGTGGCCCTTCCCCGTCTACGACCCCGCGCCCGCGCAGCAGGCGGTCCGCGCCGCGTACGAGGCACATCGTGAGGTGAGCGCGGCAGCGAAGAGTGCCGCACGCCGCGTCTGGCCGGCCGCTGTCGGCTTCCGTCGCGTCAAGCAGGACGGCGAGACGATCGGATACCTCTTCCGCACAGGACCACTCGACGCCCCCACGGCCTGGGTGACGGCCGACGGCAGGACTGTGGATCACCTCGGACACGACTACATGTCCAATCCGCACCGAGCGCTGTGCGACGCCCACCAGGTCGCCGCCCGGGAACGCGCCGCCGCGGCCGCCGGCAGGACCCCGGTTCCGCACCTCGACGAGGACCAGGCGCGCGCCGTCCTCGACGAGCCAGACCGTACGGCCGTCCTCCATCCGGTCACCGACCACGGGCATCTGCTCGGCTACCTCGCGCGGGTCGGAAAGGGCATGGCCGGCGGGTACGGATGGGTCACCGCCTACCGCTCCCGCCACATCCGACCGGAGGACTCCCTGGAGGACGCCGAGACGGTCCTGCGCGCCGCCCTGGCCGATGACATCGCCGATGAGCGCACGGTGAACGCGGAGCCCCGCGCCCTGCAGCCGCAGACAGCGCTGCTGACCGCCGCCGCGGCCAGGGAGAAGGTGGCCGGCGCCAGTCCCGCCAGGACGATCACCGTAGCCTGGGCGGAGGTCCGCAGCGACGCGGACGAGGAGTTGATCGGCTGGGAGTTCGGGCTTCTCCCGCTCCATGAGGGCGCGTCGCCGAGCCCGGGGTGGATCACCCGCCACGGCACGCTCAGCACAGCCGTCCGCTACCCCCGCCTCCACACCCAGCGGATCCGCGAGCTGACCGAGCAGGCACCGGGACAGCGCGAGCTCATCGAGATGGCGTACGCCCACGCAGTCGCGACGGCATCGACCATCCCTGCGTGACCCCGGTCGGGCGTCCGGTCGGCGCCATCAGCTGACCGCGGCGGCCGGAGGCCGGGTGTCGTCGACCGGCCGGAGCCACGGCACCGCGTCACGGGCGAAGCTCTGGAACGCGGGGACCAGGTCCGAGGCGTTGTCCAGGGCGCTGAAGGTGAACGCGATGCTGGCGGCACCGTCGTCCAGGGCGCACAGCTGGCTCGCGCAGTCGGGGCAACGTCCGCGCCGGGTCTCCTGCGGGTACGTGTAGAACCAGACGGGCTCGGCGCCGGTCCAGATCAGACCCTCCAGGGGGAAGGAGACCCACGACATCACCGGTCCGCCGCTCAGTTTCTGGCAGTGCCGGCAACTGCACAGGTGGGGTGCGTCAGGGAGGTCGGGCACCTCGAAGCGGACGGCCCCGCACAGGCAGCCACCGAGGCGTACCGCGGACGGCGAGGACGAAGAGGCGGTGGTGGTCACGGGCTACTCCCAGCGATTCGAAGACCAGCAGCATGAACGCACGTGCTGCACACGCACACCTCTACCGATCGGGCAGCAGTTCGGTCACTGCCGTCTCCAGCTGGTTCACCAGGACGTGTGCCTTCCACCGGATTCCGCTGCGGGAGCCGGCCCCGGCCCGTCGCTTCAGAGCCACACCGGAGCCGGATACACGGAAGAGGACCGCCCGGTGCGCACCGGTCAGGTGGACGGGACGGCCCGTCCGCGCCGACCCTCACACGTCACCTTCGCGACCAGGTGCGTGACGTAGTCGTACTTGAGCTCCGGTTCGTCGAGGCTCCGCTTGCAGCAGTCGGTGATGCTGGTGGTGTTCGTGCGCCTCATCTGGTGAATGAGGGGAGGGCGGCCCACCTCGGCTTCCTTGGCGGAAAAGTCCTCATCGCGACTGCGGTAGGCCCGCACGAGCATGTTCACGTCGTCCGGGGTGTACAGGCCAGAAGCGAGCATCTCCTGGCGCATGGTCTCGTAGTACTCGTCGCTCTGCATTCCACGCAGCTTTCTTCCGGTGTGGGTGGGGCGAGCGGCGCCCCGAAGCCGCGAGCCGCCGGCCCGGGCGCTTGCGAGAAAGCGCGCGGGCCGTAGCGGGTGTGCGGAAGGGAGAGGCCGGTCAGCCCTGGGTCTGCGCCGCCTCTGCGGTGAGCTCCTGGTGCACGCGCAGCGCAGCCATCGCGTACTCCACGGGCGACGGGCTGGTGCCCTGCACCTCCGTCATCGCAGCCAGGAAGCGCGTGTAGAGAGCCTGTTCGGCGTCGTCGACGACGTCCTCGATCAGCTTGAACGCGCTCGTCGCGAAGCGCCTGAGGGCCATCGGCCGGGCCTTGCGGCCGGCCGTGCCCTGCTTGTCCCGCTCGACAACGCACTCGGCGTGCGTCTCGGTCAGCGCGACCACGCGCAGAATCCGCTCACGGTCGACCATGTCGGGGGCCATGTCCTGCCACAGCTGCCCAACCCGGACGAGGCCGACGGCGGAAGAGGTGGGGGAGACGCTGCTGGTCATGGGGAAACTCCTCAACGAGGGCGAAGGTATGGTGCCGGGCGGCGGGCGCGCCCGGGAACGAGCGTAGGAGGGGAGCCTCAGGCAGGGGCCCCGGGGGCGGAAGCCCGCAGAGTGCGGAGGTTCTGCGCCTGGATCTCGGCGCAGAACCGTGCGATGAGCACCCACAGCGGCACGGACAGCCCGGCGAACTGGTCATGGAGCAGCTGGGCGGCTTTGTGCATGCCGTGCTGCGCGCGCACGACGTCCATCAGGTCCACGCCACGCGTCTTCCGCTCAAGGGACCGGCCGGCGTCGAGGATCTGGTCGTGGGCCTCGCGGCTGACCGTCTCCAGCCGCAGCGGATGCGCCGGGGTGAACCGGGACGGCGGGGGCGGAGCCGGGTCGAACGCGGACAGGCGGGTCGCGCTGTACCGCGTCGCCCACAACTCCACCATGTAGACCACGGCGGCCTGCCAGGCGGCCTCGTCGTGTTCGCCGGTGCGCGCCTGGAACGTCGCGATCGCCAGGTCGAGGAGGACCTCAGCGCGCTCCAGCAGCGCAGCGCCGTGGCCGAGGCGGAAGTCCTCCAGCGCCTTGGCGGCGTCGATCACGTGCACCTGGGCCGCGGGTGCGTGATCGGTGAGGCTGCGGCGCATCAGGATGTCGCCGGCCTCCACGACGATCCGAGATCCGGGTGCGCCGGGATCCCCTGGCTCAAGGAAGCGGTAGGGCATGGTTGTTGCACTCCTCAGATGTCGTGGTGGGGGAGGAAGCTGCTGGCGGGCCCAGGAGAACGGCGAGTTCGGCGTACACGGGCCCGGGGAGGACAAGGCGGCCGTCCATCGGGACGGCCTGGCCGACGAGCAGCAAAGTTACATCATGAAAACCCGATAGGCAACGAGCGGGTAGCATAACGAAAACCCATTAAGACACTTGCGCGGTGTCGATGGGGTACGTTAGATTCGCGTTAGATTCTGATTGGACGGTGAGGTTGAGATGGCGGACGACGACCCGGCGGTAGCGGCTGTTCTAGCCAAACTCCGTTACGACACCCCGGTGCCGCCACTACCGGCCCCCAAGGAACGGGTCAGGCTCCGCGAGGAGTTCGGCTGGACCGTGACACAGATGGGCAACGCCAACCACGTGCGGCGAGAGACGGTGTGGACCTGGGAATCGGACCCGCCTCGCACACCCCGCGGCGAGAAGGGCCAGCGGTACGCCCGGATCCTGGCGTACTTCGCCGACCAACTCGCCCGCCGCACCGGTGAAGGGGACGGTTCGGCAACCCCGCAGCCCGCGCCCGCCCCCGAGCCGACGCCGTCGCCGTCGTCCGAGACGGTCTTGGCGGCGACGCCGCTCGAGCTCGATTTCGACATCGAGGACCCTCCCGAGCTCTACTGGCAGGACACCGCGCACCCCCTGGCCTCCACCGCGGCCGCCGAAGACGAGTACGACGCGCCCGGTTCCTGGGTCGACCTGCTCGAAGGGGTCACCCAACCCTGTGTCCGCTGCGGGCAGCCGACGACGTGCCTCGTAGGTGGCCAGCCTCGCCACGTGTACCTCCAGGCCATGGCCACCATGGGCGTGCCCCGCTGCGGTAGCCGCCCCACCGCCCCGGACGCACCGGCCGCCCCGGCGGCCGCACCCGCCGCCCCGCCGGTGGCGCAGACCACGCCCGCCCCGGCCGTGCCCGCGCCTGCGGCTCCGGCGCTGGTCGCCCAGCCGGCGTCTGTGCGCCCGGCCGCCACCGCGCCGTCCGCCCGTCCTGCCGCGCTGCGCCGCCCGGGCGCCGCCTCCGGGCCGGCCTCCCGTCGCACCAGCCGCACGACCGTGAAGAAGACGGCCGCGAAGCCGGTGCCACCGGAGTACGCCGACGGCCCGCTGGCTGTCCTCGACATCACCGACGGTGCCCTGACCGCGCACCTCGTCGACGGCCGCACCGTGCCGTGCCCGGCCAAGACCCTCCAGGCCCTGGCCGCCTGGGCGCTGGACAAGCGCAAGATCCGCCTGGGCGCGGCCAAGGTGCACGACAACGGCTTCGACCAGGACCCGCTGATCGTCCTCACCGAGGGCGCGGTCGCCCACTTCGGCCTGCCCATCGACCTCGCGGACCAGGAAGACCTCCGTCTGCCGGCCGACCACAAGGCCGTCAAGAACCTCGTCAAGGCGGGCTGGGAGCTCACCAAGTCGGGCTTCGGGCCCTGGCCGCGGGTCTTCAAGCGCATCGACGGCAAACGTCACTGCGTTCAGCTTTTCCTCACCCCCTGGGGGGCCCTGGAGAACCGTGTCTGGGGCCAGGCCGGCGAGCTGCCCGCAGCCGACCTCGCCCGCATGCTCGGCACCTACGCCCGCCTTGTCCTCACCCCCCGCGGCACCGTCGCCGTCACCGGCGAGGAACTCATGACCGCGCTGCGCCCGCCCACCAAGGCCGAATGGAGCGAGGAGGAGGGCAAGTACATCTCGGCGAAGGTGCCCCATACCCTTCACACCGTCGTAGACCCCGCCCCGTGCGAGGCCCCCGACGAACACCCGGTCGTCGCCGCCGACTACCCGGAGGAAGGCTCCCGGCCCGCCAGCGAGGCCCTCGACGAGGAAGCGTGCATCTGGGTCCGCCCCGCCGACCTGATCACCGACGCCGAGCGGGCGTGCACCCACGTCGTTGCGCTGGACGTGCAGGTGGCGTTCCTGGCGGCGTGCCGCCGACTCCACGTCGGCACCGGCCCGGCGATCCACTACCCCCGCAACCCGGACTTCGACCCGGAGCTGCCCGGCTCATGGTTCGTGGACCTGTCCCACATCGAGACCGACCCGCGCCTGCCCAACCCGTTCACCTCCAGCGGCGAGCGCCCCGAAGGCCCCGCCTGGTACGCCACGCCCACGGTTGCCTACGCCGTCGAGCTCGGCGCCGAGGTCCGCCCGATGGAGGCCTGGGTCCGGGAGACCCACAGCCCCTACCTCCAGCCGTGGTACGAGACGCTGCGCGACGCCTACCTGACCGTGATGGCCGACCTCGGCGTCACCAAGGACCTCGACGACGACGCCTTCCTCGCGGCGATGGCCAGCTACAAGGACGGCGATCCGCGGCTGGTGACCCTGGCCAACGCGGTCAAGGCCACCGCCAAGTCGGGCATCGGCAAGCTGCGCCAGCGCCCGAACATGGGTGTCGACCACGTCTTCGGCGACCCCTGGCCGGCCCTGAGGCGCCCGACATGGCGGCCCGACATCCGTGCCATGATCTTGTCGAAGGCGCGGACCAACATGCACCGCAAGATGAACAACCTCGCCGACACAGCAGGCCGTTACCCCCTCGCGGTCAACACCGACTGCGTCGTCTACGCCGTCGACAGCC
This sequence comes from Streptomyces sp. NPDC032721, assembly GCF_055579625.1. Taxonomy (NCBI): domain Bacteria; kingdom Bacillati; phylum Actinomycetota; class Actinomycetes; order Kitasatosporales; family Streptomycetaceae; genus Streptomyces; species Streptomyces sp. NPDC032721. The sequence continues at coordinate 421,046 of NZ_JBVIMX010000004.1, forward strand.
TGTCGCCGCTGCCCCTCCTCCTCGGCCCCGACGGCGAGCCGATCCGAGGCGGCTTCCGCCTCGGCGTCAACCCCGGCTCCGTCAAGCACCAGGGCTCCCAGACCATCGACTGGGCCCTGGACCTGCTCGCCGACGGAGTGAACATCGCCAACGAGATCAAGGACGACTCGCTCGTCCGCGTGGCCTGAACCCAAGGAAGCTGACTGACGTGGGACTGATCGAAGACCGCCTGGAAGAGGCCGCCGAGACTGCCTACACCCAGCCGATCCCCAAGACCCTCGGCGCGCGGATCCGTTTCCTGCTCAAGCAGGAGAAGGGTGTCAGCCGTGCTGAGGCTGCCCGCGCGGTTGCTGAGAAGATCGGCAAGTCGCAGCGCACCGTGGAGCGCTACCGCGACGACAAGATCAAGAGCACGAAGCCGGACACCGCCGCCGTCATCGAAGCAGAGGTCAAGAAACTCTGGCAGCCGATCGTCAAGGCGAACAAGCTCAAGGCCGCCATCACCACCGGTGGCATCAAGGTCGACGTCCGCGGCAAGTTCGGCTTCAAGAGCCCCAAGGGCACCACCAACGACCCCCGCTACCGCCGCCTCAGCCGCCGCTTGGACGCCGCCACCGCCGCCGCCCTCTTCGAAGCCAAAGCGGCCGGCGCCTCCGAGGAACACCTCGCCCAGATCGTCGCCGACGGACTCAGGGCCGACTACTTCACCGACGGCGGCGCGCGCGCCACCTCCCTCCAGAAGGTCGAGCTGACCGGCATCGACCACATCCGCTTCAGCATCACCTGACCGCCGACCACCCCCGGCTGAGAGGACCGGCCACCCCGTGACCGCCACCATCACCAACCCGCCGCCCAAGATCAAGCTGCGCCCACACCAGTCCAAGGCCGTACACGCCGCGCACACAGCGCTGCGCCACACCGCCCGGACCTCCGTCGTGATGGCCTGCGGCACCGGCAAGACCTACGTCGCCGCCCGCCTCGCCGCTCGTGTCGCCCCCCAGGGCACCCGGCTGGTGCTGCTGCCCACCCTGGAACTCCTCGCCCAGAGCATCGACGACTGGCGCACCGCCGGCATGACCGGCCCGGTCCTCGCCCTGTGCTCCAAGCGCCCCAACACCAGGGGCGAGCCGGTCTCGTTCACCACCGACCCGGCCACCCTGGCCGCCACCGTCCGCCAAAACCCGGTCGGCCTGACCGTCTTCGGTCTCTACCACTCCCTGCACCGCGTCCAGGACGCCCACCACCGCTTCGCCCTCCCCGCCTGGTCGCTGATCGCCATCGACGAAGCCCACCGCACCAGCGGCGACCTGGGAAAACGCTGGGCCGCCGTCCACGACGACGAGCTCATCCCCGCACACAAGCGGGCCTACTTCACCGCCACCCCGAGGATCTGGTCGGCCGGCGAGCCCGGCGACGACGAGGACGACTCCCTCGTCGCATCCATGGACAACCCCGACCTGTACGGCGACACCTGTTTCCGTCTCCCGCTCGCCGAGGCCATCGACATAGACCTCCTCGCCGACTACCGCGTCGTCGTCATGGAAGTCCACGAGGCGACCATCCGCACCCGGCTCGGGATCTCCGACAAGGCCACCGAAGCCGAACTGCGCCAGGCCGCCCTCCAGATCGCCGTCCTGCGCGCGATGGCCGAACTCGACCTGCGCCGCGTCGTCTCCTTCCACCACCGTGTTGCCGACGCCCACGCCTTCGCCGGCACCCTCCACGAGACCGCGGCACGCCTCTACGCACTCGACGAGACCGGCACCAGCTGCCCCGACCCGGGCGAGCTCTGGGCGGCCGGGCTCGACGGCACCCAGGATCCCGCCTGGCGCCGCGAGCTCCTCGACCGGTTCGACGGCCGCCCCGGCGAGTTCCTCGAGCCCGCCCACCGCACCCTGATCGCGAACGCCCGCCTTCTCGGCGAGGGCGTCAACATCCCTAGCATCGACACCGTGGTCTTCGCGGACCCCAAGGAGTCGATCGTCGACACGGTCCAGGCCGTCGGCCGGGCGCTGCGCCAAAAGCCCGGCCAGGGCAAGAAGGCCACCCTCATCGTTCCCGTCTACGTCGCCCCCGGCGAAGACGCCGACGACCTGATGGGCTCCAACCTGTACCGGCCGCTCTGGCGGGTCCTCCAGGCCCTTCGCGCACACGACGACCGCATCGCCGACCGGCTCGCCGTCCCGCAGCAGCCCGCCCACCCGGTCCCGGACGACGAGGACGAGGAGACGGGCGTGCCCGTGGATGTGGTCTTCGACCGGCCCTTCCCCGCCGACACCATCGCTCAGGCGTTCCGGCTGCGCGTCCTCCACCCCCGCGAAGCGTCCTTCCGCCGCGGCCTGGAAGCCGCCACCGCCTACCACGAGGCCCACGGGCACCTTGACGTCCCCCGGCTCTACGACGACGAGAACGGCTTCGCGCTGGGCCGCTGGATCAACCGCATGCGCAAGGCGTACGCGGCCGGCACCCTCAAGCCCGCCCAGATCAAGGCTCTCGAACACCTCGGCATCATCTGGAACCTGCAGACCCAGGCCGCCGAACGCGGCCTCCTCCACGCCCGCAACTGGGCCGCCCGCCACGGACACCTCGCCGCCCCCAGCGACGAGATGATCGGCGACTACGCCTTCGGCCGCTGGCTCACCAACCGTCGAGCTGCCGCCCGTACCCGGGCGGAGAACGGACTCGAACCCGACTCCACCGACCTCGCGCTCGCCGAGATCGACCCGTACTGGAACCCCGCCTGGTCGATCACCTGGCAGCGCCTCTACTACACCGCCCGCGCCTACGCCGACGCGAGCATCACCCTCGACGACCTCCCCACCGACTTCATCACCGACGACGACGAACCCCTCGGCGAATGGGTCCGAGCCCAGAGCACCGACTACAACACCCTCCACCCCGAGCAGCTCCGGCTCGTGCGCGAGCTGGGCGTCACCCTGATCGAACCCGCCGAGGACGAACCGCCGCAGCTCACCGGGCGGGCCGCCCGCCAGCAGCGGCAGCTCGAGCAGGGTCTGGCGGCCGTCGCCGCCTTCCGCGACCGTGAAGGCCACCTGAACATCCGCCAGCGCGACACCGTCACCCTCGACGGCGATGAATACAAGGTCGGCCAGTGGCTCAAGAACCTGCGAAGGCGCTGGGACGAACTGCCCCCGGAACACCTCCAGGCCGTCACCGAGGCCGGCATCACCCGCCACCCGCAACCGCCCGCCGAGCTCACCGTCACGGTCACCTCCGGCACCTGAACACAGGCCCGCGCCAGACAGGCCCCGCGCCCGCCCACACAGCTTCCGGACACGAAAGGTACGCACCCACCCCGTGCTCAACTCACCGGAGAACTACCGCACCCGGGCGGACGACACCTCCCCGGACGCATCCGTCATCGCAGCCGAGGACGGCCTCATCCGCTACCTCCGCCAGCACGCCGAACTCTTCGAACGCAGCGGCTACGAGATCCCCGCGGACTGGAGTCACCAGAGCCAGTACCACCTCCTGCTGGCCCTGGGCCGCCGCCACGCCCCCGCACCCCACCCCGAAGGCCTGATCGGCATGCCCGACCGGCTCTGCTACAGCAACTCCGCCCAGTACGCCTACGAGCACCAGGACGAAGGGCTGCTGTACGCCGAGGGGTTCGCCCTCACCCACCCCGGGCTCGACTTCTACCTGCCTCACGCCTGGACGGTCCGGCCGGACGGAACCGTGCTCGATCCGACCTGGGACGACGAACCAGGCCGGGCCTACGTCGGCATCGCGGTCGCCGACCCCCAGCTCTGGCCCTTCGACGGCGGAGGGATCCTCCAGGATTACGACCGCCTGCTGCCCCTGCTCCGCGATGGCTTCCCGCAGAACGCGCTCGTCGATCTCGGACGCCCACTCGCCCACGGTCTCCCACGCGAGTAGGTCTCCTGCGGCGCGCGAGCCGGCCTCGGCGCGACCCGCCGTCGGCACCGGGCGCAGCGTTGTCCGACCCCGGTGGCAGGATGGCGCTGCAAGCGTCGTGTCCGCGCAGCGGCCGCGGCACCCCGAACATCACGGAGCACCGCCCATGAACCGCAGTGAGCTGATCGCCGCCCTCGCCGAGCGCGCCGAGGTGACCCGCAAGGACGCCGACGCCGTGCTGGCCGCTCTCGCCGAGATCGTCGGTGAGGTCGTCGCCAAGGGCGACGAGAAGGTCACCATCCCCGGCTTCCTGACCTTCGAGCGCACTCACCGCGCGGCTCGCACCGCCCGCAATCCCCAGACGGGCGCCCCGATCGAGATCGCCGCTGGCTACAGCGTGAAGGTCTCCGCCGGCTCCAAGCTCAAGGAAGCGGCCAAGGGCCAGTAGTCCCGCGCCGTCGTCCCCGACGGGCCCATGGCCCGACTCACCGACGCGAAAGCGGATAGGCCTCGCGTCCGTGGGGTAGGACGACGCCGGGCGCCTTCGAGGCGCAGAGCACCGCCCACAGACCCCACCGGGAAGCCCCCGGCGATTTCGAAGGACAAACGCATGGCCAGCGGCACCGTGAAGTGGTTCAACGCCGAGAAGGGCTTCGGCTTCATCCAGCAGGACGGCGGCGGACCGGACGTCTTCGCGCACTACTCCAACATCTCCGGCAACGGCTACCGCGAGCTTCACGAGGGCGAGCAGGTCACCTTCGACGTGACCCAGGGCCAGAAGGGCCCCCAGGCCGAGAACATCGTCCGCGCCTGACCCCGGAGAAAATGCGCGCGACGCCCCGCGGCCCCCACTGTGTAGAGTGGCATCACCGACGCGGGGTGGAGCAGCTCGGTAGCTCGCTGGGCTCATAACCCAGAGGTCGCAGGTTCAAATCCTGTCCCCGCTACTGACCGAAGGGCCCGGATCCGTCCGGGCCCTTCGCCATATCCCAGAACCCCGCACCGCTCCCGCGCTCTGCCTCACTCCAGCGGGACGACGTGGTCCGGGGAAACGCGGTTGCAGCGCACTTCGATGGAGGCGGTCGCCAGCGCACGGCCTACCAGCCAGGCCCTGGCCGCCGGTGGAGATCCGAACGCCGTCGAGCATGCTCACCTCCGGCGCGATCACAGCGCGGCGCCCGGCAGCATCCGCCTCGAACCGGCCCGGGCCGCTCGCGCACCAGGTAGGTGCCCAGCCCGAGCGTGCATTCCCTCGCCACGGCACCATCACGACCTAGATCGGCAGGCCGATCACCTCGGCCCAGCCGCGCACCAGCTCAGCGAACTCCTCGAACCCGGCGATCCACTGCCCCGGCTCCCGCCGCGCCAGCTCCCCGTACGGCGCCCGCAGCCACTCCAGCCCGGGGGCGGCCTCGCACCACCCCCCAGGTGGCACTCAGTCCCTGATCCGTGATCACCGCGCACCGCACGAGCTCGCTGGTCAGGTGACGGAAGTCCGCGGCCGCGGTGCCGTGCAGCCCAGCCGCGGCCCTTCATGCTCGACCGCGTCGGCCACCATCAGCTTGAGTGCCTCGCACGGGCCCGGCTCTCCCGCGAGATCTGCAGCAGAGCGATCCGGGCCCGCAATGCCGCTGCGGCCCGCCGCCGCTCCCGATAGGCCTGCTACCGGCACACCGGCGAGACCGCCCACCGGGCGCCTCACGCCCCACCATGCACATGCGCGCCCAGCCCCTGTGACTGAGCGAATCGGTGGCCATTGATTGGTCTAATCGGTCACGCGAGCGTCGGTAATGGATGACGAGGTGTGATTGGCCGCTGCCGAGATCGACGGTGGGAGCCACAGATTCCAGCACGTCGTGATCAGCGAAGACCTCAAGCCGACCGGCGCGTTGCAGAATTCGCGGCATCTTAGAACATATTTAGATGCGTTCTCTTCATGTAAGAGTTGCCTTGGAACTTGAAGGTGGTCACCACCACTGCCGTTGGTGCAACGCCCATCGCAATTACCATCATGGCATCGATTGTGTCACCCGGATCAAGGTGATCTGCGGTAAGGGTGCCCATGATTTCGGGACCTCGACCATTCCCTCCGGGGATAATTTTTGAGTTGACCTCATCGGCGGTTGCAGTGCCAATGTTTTCAACGACTAGTCTATCCTGTCCTGCTTTGACCATCTCCCTTCTTACTCTGATCACGGGCATGGTTCCCGCTTCCGAGGTCTTCGGCTCTACGCGTGCCTCGAGCTCCCTGACGTCGCCATTCAGATTTGACATCACTTTAATCTTCAGATCTTCGAGAGATGAGTACTCTCCGAGGAGTCCTTGCTGCTGCATGCTCAGCTTGAAGTTCCGCAGAGATTCAAGCTGGTTGGTGTCTACTTCTGCAGAGTGCGGCATGGTGGAGAAGTACACATGGGTTGGGATATCTCGATCAATGCCTCGTTGAATCTCCTCCGCAGTCCCTGAGGCGGCCCCCTGTGTGGGCTGGCCCAAGCGACTCCGGAAAACGGAAATGACAATATCGGCCCTGTCTGTCAAGTCCGAGTTGATTACGGATTGAGCGCCGCCAGTTGCCATTCGTGCCCGGCTGTCGAGTTCCCAGCGAAGTGGGAGTAGGACGGTCTGCTTTTCGTAGGAGTGATCGCTGTTCCAATGGCGGATGGCGGATTCAATCATCTCCCGCTCCTCGGCCGTGTCGCTGGGAGATGCAATCATGACGAGGAGCACTCGTGCTTCGAACGGCATACGGAAACCTCTCGTAGTTCGCTGATCTACTCCATAGTTCCGAGACCCCGACTACTGGCAGGTTCGGCTCGCCGCCACCGCAGCTCTCTCACTCCTGCGCGCGCCCATAGCGCCGTTGACGTGTTCCGCACGCTCAACTGGCCAAATGCATCGGCAGTCACAGCCCAGCGCAACGGCATAGTCGGGCTGAACTGCGGAAACGTCCCCCGAAACATTGGCCGCAGCCCAGGGCCACCGGGCCCCGGCCAGGCGTTTTCGTATGCTCCGCCGCACCGTCGGGCGCGCCCCGCCCATGGTGCGCTGCGGCCGACCGGCCCCAGCGCTCGCATATGCAGTGATGGAGGATCTGATGCGCGGCACGACGGTCGCCGGCCGGTACCGGCTGAAGGAGCCGATCGGCAACGGAGGCATGGGCACCGTGTGGCGAGCCGAGGACTCCCACGAGAACCACGACATCGCCCTCAAGATCATCCCAGTGGGGGAGGGCGACCCAGTCCGGGAAGCGGCCTTCCGCCGGGAGGCACAGGTCGCTGCGCGCCTGTCCCACCCGAACGTCGTCGCCGTCCGGCACCACGGAGCCGCCGACCTCGACGGCCGCCGGATCCTCTTCCTGGCCATGGACCTCGTCGACGGCCGGCCGCTGAACACACTCACCGGCCGGCCGCTCCCCGTCACCGAGGTGCTGACGTGGGCGATCCAGATCAGCCAGGCTCTGGAGGCCGCCCACGCGCGCGGCATCGTGCACCGGGACCTCAAGCCGTCCAACATCCTCCTTGACCAGGGCTCCGGCCGCGCCGCGAAGCTGTGCGACTTCGGCATCGCGCGCCTGACCGAGGCCACCCACCACACCCTGACCATGACCGGCGTGGCCATCGGCACCCCCACTTACATGTCGCCCGAGCAGGCCCGCGGCGACACCACCCTGAGCGCACCCAGCGACCTCTACTCGCTCGGATGCCTTCTCCACGAGCTGCTCACCGGCCACGCCCCCTTCACCGGCACGGGCTGGCAGGTCGTCAACCAGCACCTGAACGACGCGCCGGCCCCGCTCTCCGCCCTGCGCCCCGGTGTTCCCCGGGAGCTCGAGCAGCTGGTCCTGGAACTCCTCGACAAGGACCCCGACCGCCGGCCGACCACGGCTGACATCCGCACGCGGCTCACCCGGCTGCGCGCCGCGCTGGTCGCCGTCGCCGACGCACCCACCGCGACAGCCCACCAGCACCCGCCCACCCTGGTCGCCACCCCGACCTCAACCTGCCCCGCCGTCCTCCACCGTGAGCCGGGCGCCCGGAGCACCACCGTGGGCGCGGCCGGCCTGACCGCGGCCGCGATCGCCGGCGCCCTCTCGCTCACCACCACCTTGCCGACACCCTGGACGACCAGCATCGGCACGCTCGCCGGGCTGATGCTCGTCGTCCTGTACCTGCTTGACCCGCCCCAGCCACCGCACCCCGGGCAGCTGAGGATCACCACGGCCGCCCTCATGACCCTCCTGGCCCTCACCGGCGGCGCGGTACTCACCGTCCTCGTCACCGATGTCTCCCTGTGGGCGCACGCCCTCGCCATCAGCGTCCTCGGCGGCCCCACCCTGGTCGCCTGCGCCATCGGCGTGCGCCGCCTGATCGAGCACATGCTCCACCGCGCGCCCTGGCACGGCGACCTCGTTACGACCGCCGGCGCCCTGCAGACCACCACGGTGCTGGTCGTCGCGCACCATGCCGGCCTTCCGCCCCTCACGCTCCTCGCCGCCGGTGTCGTGCTGTGGCCGGCCGCAGCACTCCTCACCGCGGTCCTCACACCGCGGCGAACCCGCCACGCCCCTCCCGCACCGGCGACGGCCTGCGAGCCTCGAACTCCGGCTCGGCACCCGGCCCCGACCCGCCGCTACGCCCACCTGAACGACGCCACCACCTGCAGGCCGCTCCCTCACTGAGCCGCCGGACCGCCCCGGACCCGTTCCCCAGGGCGGCAAGACGATGCCCAGCGCCGATGTCAGTGGCCACTCCTATGCTGCGCCGCACAGCGAGGCACGACCCCGCTCACCCTTCAACAGCGGGGAGTTGGACCCATGGCGCGCACCGGCAGACCCCGCAAGGACCCCCGCGAGCCCGAAGAGATCATGCAGGCCGCGGGCCTGGAGCCGCTGGAGCCCTACCCCGGCAGCTCCGCCCCGTGGCGGTGCCGCCATACGGCCTGCGGGAGGGAGGTCACCCCCCGCCTGAGCAACGTCACCAAGGGACAGCGCGGCTGCGTGTACTGCTCCGGGCGGGCCAGGATCGACCCGAAGACCGCGGCCGACGTGATGCGGGCGGCCGGCCTGGAACCCCTGGAGGCCTATCCCGGTAGCGACCGGAAGTGGCGGTGCCGTCACGTCGCCTGTGGGCGCGAGGTCACACCCACCTACGTTCGGATCAACTCCGGTGCCGGGCCCTGCCGGTGGTGCGCACCGAACGCGCCGGTCGACCCGGCTGTTGCTGCGGCCGACATGCGGGCCGCTGGCCTGGAGCCCCTCGCCCCGTACCCGGGAGTGGACACGCCGTGGTCCGTCCGCTGCCGGGCGTGCGGGGCGCCCGGGACCCCGACGCTGGGATCCATCCGGCGGGGGCAGGGGGGCTGCTACCCCTGTGGCCGGCGCAAGGCCAACGCGGCGATGCGCCACGACGCCGAGACCGCGGCCGTGGCGATGCGGACGGCGGGCCTGGAGCCGCTGGAGCCCTACCCCGGCACCGCGTTCCCCTGGAAGTGCCGCTGCACCAAGTGCGGGGCCATCGTCTCCCCGCGCCTGGGCTCCCTGACCGGCCGGAGCCGGCCCCCGGGCTGTAAGCCATGCGCTGATCGGGCCCACGGTGAGGCACAGCGCCACGACGAGGACCTGGCCGTCGCCGAGATGCGCGAGCACGGATTCGAACCCCAGGAACCGTACCGCGGGGTCAAACACCCCTGGCGGTGCCTGTGCCATGGCTGCGGCGCCATCACCTCACCGACCTTCGGCTCCATCCTCGCCGGCCAGAGCGGATGCCGGCGCTGCGCCGACCTCCGTGCCGCCGCCGCACGACGGGAAGACCCCGAGCGCGCCGCCACCTCCATGCGCGAAGCCGGCCTCGAGCCCCTGGAGCCCTACACCACGACCATGACGCCCTGGCGCTGCCGCTGCACCACCTGCGGCCGCACCTCCACCCCCACCCTGGCCAAGATCCGAAGCGGCCGCGGATGCAAGTACTGCGCCCGCCACGGCTTCGACCGTGCCGCGCCCGCCCGCGTCTACGTCGTCACCCACGCGCAGCACGGCGCCGTCAAGATCGGCGTCGCGGGCGCTCTCCAGCGAAACGATCGCATCGTCCAGCACCGCCGCCTCGGATGGGCCCTGTTCTACGAGCACCACGTGCCCACCGGCGACGACGCCCTGTCCGTCGAGCAGACGATCCTGCGTCGGCTCCGCGCCGACGGGCACGGCATCTTCCTCACTGCCGCCCAGATGCCCAACGGCTGGACCGAGACGTTCGACGCCACCCTCGTCACCCCCGCCGCCCTGCGGGACGCCATCCGGGCACACCAGATCACCCCGCCCCTACCTGGACCCCTGACCCTGTTCTAGGCCCCGCCCTCTCGGGCGGTTGCCACCCGCGCGGCGGCATGATCTACGGTCGTTACCGCACCAAAACAGATCTTCAGCAACGGGGAAATACGCACATGCGCAAGACAGCAACACTCGCCACCGGTCTGCTCACGGCGGCGGTCCTGGTGACCGGATGCGGCAGCGAGAAGAAGGACGATAGCCCGGCCAAGGCGAGCCAGGCCGCACCGGCCGCCTCCGCGAGCAGCGAGGCGACCGGTGCGGCCTCGGGGAAGAAGGGTGTTCCGCACCAGGTGGTCTTCGAGGTGGGCGGTACGGGCGCGTCCCAGGTCATGTGGAACGGGAACAGCAACCACTTCGACCAGGTGACGCTGCCCTGGACCAAGACGGAGGCCATGCAGTTGGAGGGCGCCGAGCTGAAGGTCGGCGTCACGGTCTCGGTGGTGCCCGGCTCGGTCACCGGCCCGGACGGGATGCTCAAGCCAGCCCCGTGCACGATCAAGGTCGACGGCAAGCAGGTCGCCGACAACCAGGAGGGCAAGTCACCCAAGCCCTGTGAGTACAAGATCAAGGACTGACAGCCGGTCCGCCCCTCGCCCTGTCCGGCGCGGCGTTCGCGTATGCCCTGCCGCACCGCGGTCCACTGTCTGCGGTGCGGCGGAGCCAGCCGGCGCCGGTCCTCGAGCGCGCAGTCGGCGTCCAGCGGGATTCCCCATCACGCCGGCGGACCGCGCGGCGTTCCGCGAAGGCATGCCCGTGCTCGACAGCGGCAGGCATGCAGGGAGAGCCGGCCGCAGCAACCACGAAAGTCACTTGGACGTCGGACACCACATGGAACACGAATGGCTCTTCTCGCTCATCCCGTTGCTGATCGGGGTGAGCTTCCTTTGCGCGGGCGTCTACGGACTGCGCCGCGCCAGCGCGCTTCGCCGCAGCGGAATCACCGCAGTGGGACGAGTCGTGCGCCATCACACCAGGCGGGACGATGACGGAGCCAAGTACCACCACCCGGTCGTCGCGTGGACCGCCCGGGACGGGCGCGAGTACACCTACCCTTCCAACTTCGGCCGCGGCACGGTTCTCCCCGCCTTCGGCACCGGCAGGCCCGTCACAGTCCTGTACGACCCGGCCAACCCCCGCCGCTTCGAGATCCGAGGCTGGGACTCCAGGACGTTCTACCTGGTATTCGCCGGCGTGGGGACCGCGCTCACAGCAGGCACGTTGGTGTTCCTCCTGGTCCTGACGATCACACTTTGATCACCCGAGGTCCCTCGCAAGCCCACGGACCCCGGGGCAAGCGGGCAGCGGCGCTGAAAACTTCTTGGCTTCGGCTGTCACACCGCAGACGTCCCACGCACCTGTAGCAGGTGACAGAGGACCTCGAAGCGGGAGTTGAAGTTGCACGTGACCTACACCCTCACCCCGGACACGCCCCGACAGCAGCGGGGCCTTCGCACGACCGACAGGGCCGTTTCCCCGGTCGCCTTGCGCCAGATGGCCACGGGCGAGCCCGAGGAGACGGCCCGAGCCGAGCTCACCGACGTCGCACACCTCATCCCGACGCCCACGCCCGAACAGGCCCGAGGCGAGGCACGGATCTTCCACGCGCTCATCGCCGCCTACGGCCGCCACCGCCCCACCCTGACCGGCGGCCCGTTCGGCATCCGCAGCCTCACCCCCCGCTCCGACGAACTGGTGGTGCGGATCGCGCCCTCCCAGCTGGACCAGTGGATCGACGCCCTCGCCTTCCGGGAGGAGGGGACAGGCGTCGCAGGCCTGCGCTGGGCCGGCCGCCTCGACGGGATCGCCCTGACACTGCCCGGCATGACGATGGTCCTCGCCGGCCTCAGCGAGACCGAGTGGCGTGCGGCGCTCGGTCGCCGGTCCGCCGACCAGAGCAGCCTGATGCCGCACTGGATCCCCCAGTTCCGCCGCGAGCCCGAATACATCGCCGCCCAGGACACCGAACTCGCGGGTCTCACCGACCACCTCAGCGCCACCCTGCGCCGGATCCGGCTCCTCGACCCCCTCACCCGCATCAGCGGTCACGTCCACCTGTTCACCACCCGCCACCACAGCGCCCTCCACCTGATCGAGGCCTGCGAGGCCACCCCCACCGTCCTGCCCCTGTGGACTTCCCGCTCCGTCCCGCCGGCCCTGTGGCCCACCGTCCCGATTCCCGCCCCCGGCCCCGCGGACCCGCGCACGGCCGTGCTTGACCTCCTCACCGAGGCCGAGCCTGGCCGCGCGCCGTCCCGCACCGCCGATCGCCCCGCCGCCGGCGCCCTTTGCCACATCGCGGGCCTCAGTGCGGACCCGGTCCTGGTCGAGGCCGCCGAGCATGTTCTCGACGTCGCCGCCCGCATCCTTGCCGACCCCGTCCACGCCAGCGTGTACGCCGCCGGCGGCTGGGCAGGCAACTGCCGCACGTACCCCGAAGGAACGGTCCACGGAAGCGATCCCTGCCTCCCGCCCGGCGCCGAGGCCGTCACCGACCTCCCCGAGACAGACCTCCAGCGTCTGGGGCGGCAGGTCTCCAGCCAGCCCTTGGACACGTCCCTTGCCGACCTCGTCAACGCCGGCCAGGAAGAGCTGGTCCACCTGCTCGACTGGGCGCTCGCCGCCGCGACCCGCCCCACCAACAGCCTGAACTGGAGCCGGGACACAGACGGCACGCTGCAGCACACCCAGCCGCTCGTCGACCGCGAGGGCACCCTGACCCTGACCGCCACCACCACCGGCGTCTACCGCGTCAGCCTGCATACACGGGGGCTGAGCGACCTCGCCGACGAGGACGACACCGTGGAATGGGAGCGCGAGGCTGCGCCCTCGCAGAGCGCCGCCGTTCTGCTTGCCGAGCACGCTGCGATCGAGGCCGCCGTCTGCTTGCCCTTCCAGCGCGAACACCACAAGCAGCGCCTGCTGCTGCCCGCGGCGGTGTCGGACGAGCCGACGATCCGGTCGGTCATCACCGGAGCCGACTACGTTCTGGGCTTCTTCACCTTCGCCAGCATCCTGTGCCACCTCCACGAGCGCGCGGACTTCGCCCACGGAGCCGCCGACGGCCACTGGCGTACCGACGGCCCGGCCACCCTCACCGCTCTCATCAGCGACTGGTGCGGGCTTCCCTCACCCCACCCTGGGGAGGCCGCCAACACCACTACCGTCGACAGCCCGGCCTACCTCCGCCACCTCGCCGCCCACCGCGCGGCGTTCGACCCGTTCGTCACCCGGTACCTCGCCGCCTCAGACAGCCTCGCCGGCGTGCGCACCTTCGAAGAGCGGCATCTCGCCGGCCTCGCCGCCCTGCGCACCACCGACCTGTTTGCCCTGGCCCTCACCGAGGTCCGTCCCGTCGGCGAGCGGCTCCTTCGCCTGATTCGGTCCATGCCGCAGGACCCCGCCCAGCTGACCGCCTGGTACGACTCCACCGCGACCAGGCCCTGAATCCCGCCGACCCCGGTAGAAGGAGATCCGCACGATGAGCAAGCACCAGACGGACCAGACAGCGCTCATAGGCCCCCTCGGACAAGGGAAGGCGCCGCTGCCGGGCGACGCCGGCGCAGACCAGATGGCGGCCGTGCTCAAGCGCGCCCTGCACACCGTCGAATGCCGCGAACTCGGCCCGGAGGCGGCCAGCCAGAAGTTCGGACCGTTCGCGGACACCGCGGTCGGCCGTGTGACCGTGCTCGTGGACGAGGAGCAGATCCGGCACCACCACGCCGGCCACGACGAGCTCCACCACCTGATGCGCGCGGTCCGTGAGCGGGGACCGGCGGTGGGCGTCCTGTTGGTGCCGTCCAAGCCGACCGTGCTGGTCATGGACGAGATGGCCCGCATCACCAGCATGACCGCCGATCCCGCCTCCGGCCCGGCGCTGGCCGGGCCCACCCGCTGGGTGTACGAACCCAGTCGGCCCATGCGACCGCTCAGGTGGCCTCCGAGAGGTGAGCGCGAAGGGGCAGACGAGCGGTGACGGTTCGGGCCCGCAGGCAGTGGTCGACGACGTGTTCGCGTCTGCGGACCTGGCGCAGGCGAGCGTGCCAGGAGGAGCGGCGGTCGGAGCGAGCGCGTCTTGACATGGGAATGCGGCCCGAAGGAAATCTCCTCGGGCCGCAGTTCGGAATCTGTATACGCTTTCGCAGCCGGCCCGTGCGCCGGCCTGCAGCCGGGCTCGGCCCGGAACGAATCAGGGGGACAAGATGACCACCACGACGAAGACTTCAAGCTCGGCAGTATCAGCGCCCAGCCGTACGCCGGGCGCCCCCGTCGCCCTCTTCAGCGACGAGGCCTCTGCGGTTGCGAGGGCCGTGCCCGGCTCGGCCCGGAACTTGCCGCGGCCACTGGACACCCTGGTCTGGCGGGAGCCCCCGGCACTGGAAGATGCGGACGACAACGCGTAGTGACCGCACGGTGCGGGCACGTAGCCTCGCGCTGCTCGGCTGATCTGGCCAGGCGCCCCAACGCGGTCAGTGGTTGTGCCAGGCAGAGTGGTCCTCGCTCCACTGCTCCTCGGCCCGGGCCCGCTCGACTTCTGCGTCCAGACGTTCGATGCGCGTCCCGTCCTCGATGTGGACATCGGCGTGCGACGAACCAGCGTGGTACCGATGGCATTGGCTGACCACGACCACGGTCCGGGCGATACCCGCCTGGTTCGGCATCGCCATCGCCGTCGACACGAAGGGCCCAGCCGGGCCGCCCGGCACCGAGATCCAGTCGTCCTCGCTGGCCTGCCAGGGGAAGATCATGTCCCCGCCCCGGGGTCCGGTGCCGGAGGGAAGACCTGCGGGTGCCGGTTCAAGGCCGGCGGTCAGCCTGGCGAGCGCTTCCAGGTTGAAGACGGCCACCTGGAAGTCGTCCCCAGGGGCGGCCATCTGCCCGAGCATGGCGAGTTCTGAGGCCACCCGGCGCCAGTCCTCCGCGCGGTCACCGGTGATGCTCTGGTCCGTACGCAGTGCCGTGAGGGTGCGGGTGACAAAGGCGTGACGGGCACGTTCTCGGCCTGCGTTGCCTCGCATGGCCGCGGGTAGAGGCGGAAGGCGGTCGGCGAGGTGCTGGGCGCGGGGGCGGGTGTCCGGGGCGGGCATCGGGGTCCTTGAAGTCGACGGCGTTCGGATGGGCTCAGGCCTGCTGCGTGCCGGTCCGGTGCCGTCGCGGACAAGTACGACGGCACCGGACCGGGGCGGAGTGGGGTGCGGCGGATTCGGTTCTGCATTTCACCGGAGTGGGTCCGGTCGGGGCATCAGTCGGACAGCGCGCCGGTGATGGTGGGCATCCCCTGGACCGTGGTGATGGTGGCGGTGGGGGAGAGGACCTTGAAGGCGTGCTTCCAGCCCCGGTCCAGGAGGCTGAGGAGTTCGCCCGTGGGCAGCGTCAGCGACAGGCGGTTGTGGCTGGTGTAGCCGAGCTGCTGGTAGAACCGTGTGAGGCTGCGGTTGTGGCGGAGCGTCAGGACCGTGTATCCGGCGTCCCGGAACGTTTCCTCGGCGTGGTGGAGGAGAGCGCGGGCGATTCCCTGGTTGCGATAGGCGGGGACCACGGCGAGGCCGTGGACGGTCGAGATACGTTCGGCCAGCTTGCGCCGCATGATCGCGGGCGAGCGGTTCGGGTCGGACATCCACTTGGCGGGGCCGCACGTGATGGCCCCGACGGGGACTCCCACGGAGTTCTCGGCGATCAGGAAGTGATTCCTGCGGTGCGAGAGCGGTCCGTCGTCGCTGTCGGTGAGGGCGTGCCGCATGGGGGCCAGAGCGGCGGGCACATCCTCGGCCCGCAGTTGGAGGTCGACGAGCGAGATCAGCCCGACGAGGGCGTCGCCGTCATCTTCGGTCGCGGTCCGGAAGCGGATGCCGGTGGTGGGAGCAGTGAGGGCGTGCATGGTCGAGTCCTTGGCGCTGGCAGCCGGACCGTCTCGGCGCGGCTGAGGGGCGGGGGAGGCAGAAAGGGTCAGCCGAGCGGGGTGCTCCAGCCGAAGAAGAGCCAGCTCGGCTCCGGCCCGGCGGACTTGAGCAGCAGCGCTCCGGCGCCGCCGGTTCGAACGCACGGGGCGTCGTCCTCGATCAGGCGGTCGGCCAGCCACTCGGCGTCGTCCTCGTCGAGGGCCGCGCCGTACGGGACGGGGGACGGAGCGGAGTCGTTGAAGTAGCCCGCGACGACGGGGCCCAGCGCGGAGCGGTCGCGCACAACGGTGACGCGGCTGACCCGCGACAGGTCCGCGCGCCGGGCGAACGGGTCGACCGGAAGGTCCCCGTCCTCGGTGGCATGGCGTGTGAACGCGGTCTCGGCGTCGGGGCCGCTGGCGGTGAAGCGGAAGACCATGGGGTCCAGGTGCATGGCGATCCTCGCAAGAGTCGGTGCGGTCGGCGCACGGATGGGTATGCCGACGCGACGCGGGCGAAGTGGGGGAGGTGCCGAAGCTCGGCGACAAGAAACAAACTACATAGTGAAAGCTCGATATGCAACATCCATCGTTCTGGTCGCCCGTGTGTATGGCACCGACCTGACGCGGACGCAGGCCACAATGGGAGTGGTCTCGACGGCGTCCGGCTACTGGGGGAGTGACTTGTCCATCGACCGCCTGCAGCACATCAGTCCCGCAGCGCTGGCCGCCCGGACACCCCGAGTCCAGATCCCGCCCTCTCGCACAGACACCGACGCCCCGGCCGAGGGCACGCCCGTGGCCCTGATGGACGCCGACACCTTCCGCAGCACGCTTCACCGCGTCGTCGCTCAGCGCACACCCGCCGCCGCGGTGGCTACCGAAGCCGCCCGCCGGATCGCCCAAGGTCACCTCGACGTCGCCGCCCTGCGGACCGTGCTGTTCGAGACGGGGGACGCAGACATCTGGGCACCCGCACGCCACGCTGCCCTCACCGCAGTCGCGGCCAGCCCGGCCCTGGCGCCAAGCGTCATCTCCATGCACGCCCAGCTGCTGCGCACCCCCGCCGCGACCGTCCGGGAAGGGCAGGGGGACGACGGGCAGCCGTTCTTCGTCGCGCAGGCCGCCTTCGCCCCCGCCGGCCGCGACATCACCGGCAGCGTCCAGCAGGCCCGCACCCGCAAGGGCGCCCGGCAGCGGGCCATGGCCAGCCTCATCGCCGCGCTCGCCGGCCTGCCGGATCCCCTCGCCGATCGCGCGGTGCCCGGCTGGAATTGGGACACGCCCGCCGCCCAGCCTCCGGCGCCCGCTCCCGCAAGTGCGGCCAACCCCGTGTCGGCCTTGAACGAGTTCCACCAAGCCGGCCACATCACCCGGCCCGACTACCGTCTCCCCACACCGACACCCACCGGCTTCACGGCCACGGTCACCGCCATCCACCGCGGCCGGCAACTCACCGGCGAAGGGACCGGCCCCACCAAGCGACAGGCCCGAGCCGAAGCAGCCGACCGGCTCCTCAAGACCCTGCAGACTGCCTTCAGCGCCGACGCCGAGCCCCCGGCCGCGCCCGAACCGGCGGCCGCGCCCGTACAACCCGCGCTCCCCGCGCCGACAGAGGGCCAGGAGGCGCCGCGCGCCCTCCCGGCCGGCCCGGCCGACCTGTTTGCTGCCCAGCGCCTTCTCGAGCAGGCCCTCGCCGACGGCGCCGCCCTGACTCTGCTGCCCTCACGCCACCCCGGCCGGGCCGCCTGGATGCTGTTCCAGCCCGACGGCACACCCCTGCCCGCCCTCCCCCAGGCGCCGCCGCCGCTTCAACCCGTCACCCGCGATCTCGTCCTCGCCGGCGCCGGCGGCATCATGCCCCGCCGAGCCATCGTCACCGGCCTCGCCGTCCCCGTCGGCCTCGCTCTGCCCACACTGCTCACTCCCCGCGAAGGCGAGCACCCCTCCGTCACCGGATGGCGAGCAGGCCTCCGTCTGGCCCTGACCTGCGTCGCCCACCAGCGCGTCTACCCCGCCCTGACCGCCGACGGCCAGGGCTGCTGGCGCATCGGACCGATCACCGAGCCGCTGCGCACCGCCGTCACCGCGGCCGCCGCCCAGATGGCCCCCGAGGGACACTGCCTCCTCGCCGGCGCGAACCCCCTGCGCGTCACGGCGCCCGAGAACGCCCTCTGGCCCCTGCTCGACGCCGTCGCCGACGCGATGGTCCGAACACCGGGCGCCGCCCCTCTCCTGGGCCCCGGCCCCTTCACGAGCACCCCGGCCCCCGACACCGACCCCGGCGCAGAGCTGTGGGCCTGGGCCGACGCCATCGAGGACGCCGTCGACCCCTGCCCCGCTCCCCGCCTCACGCTGCGCATCAAGGAACCCGAAAACACCGAGCACGCCCCCACCGCCCAAGCCGTCCTGCTCCTGGCCGCCGACGACCAAGACGAACCCGTGCAGGCGAGCAGCATCTGGGACGGCCACCTCACCCGGCCCACCCTGACACCGGCCGTACTGCCCGGCGTACGTCGCGCGCTGCGCCGCGGGGCCCGCGACTTCCCGCCGCTCGGCGACCTCGCCGCACAGGAACGTCCCCGCCGCCTCACCCTGTCCGCCGAGGACGTGGCCCACCTCCACGACCACGCCGCCGCCCCGCTCGCTGCGGCCGGCATCACCATCCACTGGCCGCCCACGCTCCTTGGCGCGCTGTCCGCCACCGCTGTCATCGGCCGCCCCGACTCCGCCGACGAGTCCGCCCCCGGCGCGGGCCTCCTGGCCCTGGACCGCCTCGTGGACTGCCGCTGGCACATCAGCCTCGACGGCGACCCGCTGACCGAGGAGGAGATGACCGCCCTCGCCGACGCCGCCTGGCCACTGATCCGCATGCGCGGCCGCTGGCTGCTCATCGACCCCGACACCGCCCGCCGCGCCCGCCACCGTGATCTGGCACCCCTGCCTTCCCTCGACGCGCTCGCCGCCGCCCTGTCCGGCACCCTCACCCTCGACGGCGAAACGCGCGACGTCCGGCCCGCCGGCACCCTGGCCACCCTGGTTGACGCCCTGCGCCACGCACCCGACGACCCCCAGCCCGTACCACCGCCGGCCGGCCTGAACGCGAGCCTGCGCCACTACCAGCAGCGGGCCCTGACTTGGCTCGCGCACACCCTCGGCATGGGCTTCGGTGCGCTCCTCGCCGACGACATGGGCCTGGGCAAAACGCTGACGACCATCGCCGTGCACCTCCACCGCGCCGAAACGGCCGGCGAAGCCGCCGGCCCGACCCTCGTGGTCTGCCCGGCCTCCCTCATCACGAACTGGCAGCGCGAGATCGCCCGCTTCGCCCCAGGCACCACCGTCGTCCGCTACCACGGCACCGGCCGCGCCCTCGACACCGAGGCGCTCGACCACACCACGGTCGTCATCACCACCTACGGCACCCTGCGCCGCGACCCCGCCCTCGCCGCCACCCCGTGGGGCATGGTCGTCGCCGACGAGGCCCAGCACATCAAGAACCCAGCCTCCGCCACCGCCAAGGCACTGCGCGAGATCCCCGCCGGCGCCCGGCTCGCCGTCACGGGCACCCCCGTCGAGAACAACCTCACCGAGCTGTGGGCCATCCTCGACTGGACCAACGAGGGCCTCTTCGGCACCCGTGCCGCCTTCCGCGCCCGCTACGGCGCCGTCGAGAAGGACCCAGGTGCGCCCGCCGCCGCAGGCCTCGCCCGGCTCATCGCCCCGTTCATGCTCCGCCGCCGCAAGACCGACCCCGGCATCGCCCCCGAGCTACCCGGCAAGATCCACCACCACCGCGTCGTGGCGCTCACCGACGAGCAGACCGGCCTGTACGAGGCGATCGTCCGCGACACCATGCACCAGATCAGCACCAGCAGCGGGATCGAACGCCGCGGCCTGGTCCTGAAACTGCTCCAGGCCCTGCGCCAGATCTGCAACACCCCCACCCTCTACCTCAAGGAGCCCCTGGACGACGCCGAGCCGGCCGACCTCGCCCGCCGCTCGGGCAAGCTCGCCGCCCTGGACGACCTCGCGGCGACCCTCGCCGACCGGGGCGAAGCCGCCCTCGTCTTCACCGGATACGTACAGATGGGCCGCATCCTCGAACGCCACCTGGCCGCCCGCGGCCGCTCCGTCCGCTTCCTCCACGGCGGCACACCGCCAGCGCGCCGCCAGGAGCTCGTCGACGCCTTCCAGAACGACCCCGACCCGGCCCCGGTGTTCATCCTGTCCGTCAAGGCGGCCGGCACCGGCCTGACCCTCACCCGAGCCGAGCACGTCATCCACTACGACCGACCCTGGAACCCCGCCGTCGAGGACCAGGCCACCGACCGCGCCCACCGCATCGGACAGCACCGCACCGTCCAGGTCCACCACCTGATCACCGAGGGCACCGTCGAGGACCACATCAACGAACTCCTCGCCCGCAAGCGAGCCCTGACCGACGCCGTCCTCACCTCCGGCGAAGGCGCCCTCACCGAACTCGACGACACCGAACTCGCCGCCCTCGTCACCCTGGGAACCCGATGACCGTCCGACCCCTCGCGCCCCTGGCGGGCGCATGGAAACAGGCCTTCCATCTCGCCACCAACGGCTCCAGCTCCTACGGCAAGGGCCTCAACCTCGCGCGCAACGGCGCAGTCGCCCAGATCCACACCCAGGCCGGCAGGCTCAGCGCATCGGTCGCCGCGAAGAAGGCCACCCACACGGCCGCGATCCACGTTCCCGAGCTGACCGCCACTCAATGGGACACGCTGGCCGCCAAGCTCGCCGACGACCCGCAGGCAGTCGCCGACCTCGTCGCCAACCGGATCCCCGCCACGATCGCCGACTCCGGCCACGCCGGCGGCATCTCCATCGCCCCGCCCTCGGACGGCATCACCTTCTCCTGCTCCTGCCCCGCCGGCCGGGCCCACCGTGTCTGCGACCACAGCGCTGCCCTCGGCCACGCCGTCGCCGAACGCCTCACCAGCAGCCCCTCCCTGCTGCTCGGCGCCCGCGGCATGACCGCCCGCGCCCTCGCCGCCCACGTCCGCGACCTCGTGGACGGCGCCGACCCCGGCCCTCTCCCCGCAGACACCAACGGCACCGTGCGCGCCGCCCAGCTCTACTCGCTGTCCGCCCACCGCGCCCCACAGGCCCCACCGGACCTCGACCTCGACACCGTCAGCACCCTCACCTACGGCGACGCGCCCCACCCCGGGCCTCGAGCCCAGGACCTGACCCGGATGACCGCCGATGCTGCCGCCCGCGCCCGGACTCTCCTGGACGGCACCGCCCCCGCGCCCCACGACGAGCTGGCCGATATCGTTCGGATCCTCGCCAGCCCCGACGGCGCGGACCAGATCGCGGTCGCCCAGCACGCCACCGGCATCCCCGACCCCACCCTGCGGGCGATGATGATCGGCTACCGCCACGGCGGCCCGGCCGGCGCCCACGCCACCCTCGCCGCAGCCCCGGTAACCACCGACGTCCTGGAGCGGGCACGACAGGCCGTCCAAGCCTCCCGTGCCGTTGCCCTCGGGACCATCGACATCGACGGCAACGCGCTCACCGACACGACCGCTGGAGTCCAGATCCGTCCGGGTCCCGACGGTCGCTGGTACCCCTTCACCCTCTACCAGGGGGCATGGCGCACCGGCGAATGGCGCCCCGCACCCGGAGCCTGCCACGATCCCGCCGAGGCATATCGCGCGGCACGACGTGCCCGGGCCGCACGCCCCCTCAGGCGATAGACCGACCACCGATCCCGAAGGACCCCCGCATGTCCGTAGACCTCCAGACCGGCGTACGCGCCTACCAGTTCATCGTCGACCGGCTCGAGGAACGGCGCCGCGAGCGGTACCCCGCCGGACGCGAGGAGTACGAAGCCGCTTGGACCGCCGCCCACGACCTGGAGAAGGACTTCGCCACGGCTGTACACGGCGACGACCTCGCCACAGCAGAACAGCTTCTCCACAAGCTCATGAACATGGCTGCTCCCTGGCGCGACCATCCCCACCACCCGGACAAGCACTTCCGAGCCGGGCAGCAGGCCGACCTCACGGCCCCCCGGACCTCGTCATGAGGCGGCAGTGGATCCTTCCGTGCGGCATGATCGCCGCCATGGTGGTGCTCACGCCCACCGTGTTCGACACCCGCAGCACACCGTGGGCCATGGGATGGGTCGCCATCCTCCTCGGGGCCGTCGCGGTGCAGATGCTGCTCATGCTCGTGGAGTATCTCGCCCCCGCGGCGGACAGGCCCGAGCACAACGCCGGGACGAACGACGCAGGCACTCCGGTCTGATCCGGTGTCGCTGGCCGCTCGAGGCCAGCACACGGCTCTGCCCGATCAGCTCGTCCAGGTCTTGATCTGCGCGGCGACCTCGCGCACAGGGAGCCCGTCCCGGGCGGCGCGGGCCAAGGGCAGGACGGTGTCCAGGCCAGGACTTACCGGAAGGCCGCACGCCGAGAGGTAGGCCGCGGTCACCGTGGCCGCGAAGAGGAGGTTCCTCACCTCCAGGCTGGGGTTCCTCGCCAGCTCGCACAGCAGCGCTGCCGCCTTGTGATGAGGTTCGGGATAGACCTCGTGGTCCAGGACTTCCGCCCGGTGGCGCGCTTCCGCCGCGACCGGGACGCCACGTTAACTGAACTAGTTCCGTTCTTCTCGCAGGTCAGGTGACGTTTCGGAGATCCGCGCGTTAGTCGGTCCGTGAACGAGTCAGAGGCAC
>NZ_JBVIMX010000005.1:0-116553 GCF_055579625.1 Streptomyces sp. NPDC032721
CACCGCAAACGGGCCAAGCGCCCGCTGCTGCGGGGGCAGGAGGAGGACAACGCCGCACACCGCAAGGTGCGGGCCCGGGTCGAGCACACCTTCGCGCGGATGAAGAACTGGAAGATCCTCCGCGACTGCCGGCAGAAAGGCCCCGGCCTCCACCACGCCGTCCAGGCCGTCGCCACCCTGCACAACCTCGCCCTCACCGGATGAAACGGCACGTCAGAACCGCCCAACTCCCTGCCCGCACCCACCCTTGTGCAACAACTTTTAGGGCCCGTCTTCAAAGTCGCATGCGGCTCCGGGCCTACTTGCTGTCTTGAGCCTTCTCGTAGGCGGCCAGTTCCTCAGCGTTGCCGATGAAGGCCGGGCCGCAGTGCGGCGGCAGGCGATCGACGACCATTGCTACTGCGGCCTCTGCGCTGTCTGTCTCGGCGATCCGTGGGCTGCTCCGGCTCGGTCCTTCGACGTAATAGCGGCCGTCCCTCAGGGTTCCGATGTAAGGGATGTCCCAGGTGGGGCGGAACTCTGTGCACCTGCTGAAGTGCAACTCCCACATACCGGTCCAGGGGTAGAGCTGACGAAGCAAAGGCTCGGCGTGCGCCACCCTCGCCAGCTCGGTAAAGGGTTCCAGTAGCGGTGATCCCTCCGGCCGGGAAGGTTCGCCGATGGTGGTCAGAATCTTGAGCCAGGCCGCCTCGACAGTCTCGGTCATGCCGCAATTGTGCGGGTCCTGAGCCTCCGCGATCAACGATTGCTCGTTCGCGGATCATGGCCGGGTGCGCAGACATGAACTCACTGATCAGGAATGGGCTTTACTCTCTCCACTCATACAGGGCTGATCGGCCATCGGCCGCAGGTGGCCGCGGCCCGTGCTGCGCTGCTGCTGCGCCCGGCACTCCTGTGCCCCACCGAGGCGCCGCCGCGCGGTGCGCGGGGTCAGCGACAGGCGCTCGGCAATATCGGTTCCCTTGAGTTCCGTACCGGACGCTTCTGCCTCGTCCAGCCATTGGGCGACCAGGCGCACCTGCGCGTCCTTCGACGTGGGCACCGGCTCTTCGACGTCCTGATGCTCGGGAAGCCGGGCCGCCGCCTCACCGGTGTCGGCCACCGCCGCGTGGCCACCCGCCAGCACACTGGTCTGCTCAGCGGCGCCTGGAGTGCTCTGGGCCGGAACGAACGGCGCGAACGCTTCCTGTACGGGTGTCTGCTGGCCAGTGGTCACCGCCGTGTTGTCCACCGGTGTGGCCACTGTGGCCGTCGCCGGGCTGGCCACTGGCGCGGCCACTGGTGCAGCCGCTCCGAAGAAGGGGTGTTCCTCCATGCCCGCTGGCCGCTCCCCCGCCGTGTCCGCAGGCCACTGGGTGACCTCGTCGGTGGCCACCCGTTCATCAGCCGTCGTGCGCAGGGCGGCCATGACCGGTTCCAGGTCTTCCTCGGCGACCGCCCGGCCGTCCGCGTCGGCGATGCCGTAGGCCTCTGCCAGGAAACGCGGCGAACTGCCCAGTACTCGGGAAGCCGTCCAGCAGTTGAGTGACTACTTGGGGCTGTGATTGCGCTGCTGGAGGGCGGCGAAGTCGGCGTATGCCGTCGCGCCAGCTTCCGGGTACGCCCCGCGCGCCAGCGAGCCGCACGGGCCCGCTACCTTGCCTGTGACGCCTGCTGCCGGGCCAACGAGGCACGACTGCGCGCCGCCGTGTGGTCCCTGGCCTGCCTCAACGACGAGTGGGAACGCCTCGCCCGCACCGCACCCGCCGAGCGGCTGATGTCCTGGCACCGCAAGCTCGACGGACCCGCCCTCGCCACCCGTATTACGGCACTGCGCCGGATTCTCGACCCCGTGGACCGCGGGCTGCCCGCCGCAGGCACCCCTGCCGCCGCCCGCGGCGAAGTCCTCGCGCTCCTGGACGAACTCCTCGCCGCCCGCCACAGCACCGCACCCCAGACCGAGGAATGACCCCGTTGACCCCAATGGGTCCAACTGCCGCTGATCTCTCCCGCCAACCACGAACAGCCCGCCTTCTTCGCCGCCCTCGCCCGCGCAGGGCTGATCCGCGCAGCCCGGGTGCGCCCGCCGTGCGGGCATGGGCGAACACCCGTCAGGCCGCGTCGTCCTCCTCCCGGGCGATCCGCGCGCGGACGTCGGGGTCGGCGGCGATCCGCGGCGGAAGTTTCGTCGCCGCGTCGATACGGGTCTTCAGGATCTCGCTCACCGACACCGCTGCTCCCGTTAGATCGGCGCCCCGTAGGTCGGCGCCGTCCAGGTCGGCCTCGCCAAAGGTGAGTCCGGCCAGGTTCGCCCGGTAGAACCCCGCGCCGCGGAGGTCGGTTTTCCAGAGGTCCGCACCGGTCAGGTCCGAGAACCGCAGATCCGCTTTGCGTAGATCGGCGTGCGACAGGTCGGCGCGGATGAGGTCGGCATTGGCCGGTGTCGCCTCGCGAAGGTCCGCATGGCTCAGGTCCGCGCCGTTCAGCGTGGCGCCCGCGAGCCTCGCGCCCCGCAGGTCGGCCCAGGTCAGTTCCGCGTTCGTGAGGTCCGCGGCCCGCAGAAGCGCACGGCGCAGCTGGGCGGGCCGGCTCTCCGCCGCGTCGGCCGCGTCGGGGTCGTGTCCCAGATCGGCGCCCGGCAGGTACGCGGCGCGCAGATCGGGTACGAACGAGCGGTCACGGGCGGAATCGCGCCTGCTGACCGCCTGGAGCGCGGCCAGGACGTCGGACGGGACCCGCGAGGCCAGGGCGTCGCGCGGGGACTGTGTCGGCGGTGCCTGCGATTTCAGCGGTTCCGACGGTTCCGGCAGCTTCGGCGGCTTGACGGCATGTACACGAATGTAGGTGGCGAGGACGTTGGCGATGGTCGGGTGGTCGCGGGGTGAGTCCTCCATGATGCGCTGCAAGGCGTAGACGCCGCCCAAGCGGACGTCCAGCGCGTCGTCCCCCAGGTTGCCCACGGCTGCCGTGTACCGGTCGGTGATGCGACTTTCCTGAGCGGCGGTCAGCTCCTCCCTGCTGATCCTCAGCTGGTTGTTCGCCTGCCGGTGGGAGAACCACACGCTGAGCACGGCGACGAGGGAGGCCAGCAGCACCGCCGTCAGCTCCACCAGGCGTGCCCAGTCCGCCCCCTGGGGCCGCCCGGCGCCACCGCCGGGGCGAGCGCCCGCGCCCGGTCGGCGGCTTCCGCCGGTCCGCGATACTCGCTGTGCCGCACGGTGAAGCTGCTGACTCCGTCGAGAGCGCATAACACCATTGCACCGCCGCACCGGCCGGTCCGCCGCGCCTTTCGCGTAATTGGACAAGCCGCGACCCTCAGCCCCCACCGCACGACTGAGTCCGCGACTCGTGGGCAACACCGGCAACATTCCGCCGGCACCCCGAGGTCCTCGGCTCGTTGACACGCCAGGAGCGACCTGTACGAGACCGGCCCATTACACCGGACAGCCGCACGCCCTGCTCAACACGCTACTCCCCACCCCCACAGCACGGCGCCGAATCCGGGCAAAACCCATCCCCACCCGTCGTGCGTCGCCACCGGACATGGAGGTGAAGTACACCGGCTTAGGGGTCTCTCCGTCCTCCAGGACGACGCCCACCCGCCCTTCGTGGGACTTGCCGTACAGCTCGTAGGCCCATGTCTCGCCTCTTCCACCACTCGCTCCCGTATGCGCATACGCAGCGAAAAGGGCATCCGCTGGGATGGGCGCCCCCTCAAACCGCAGTTTTGTCTGACCACGCCGCCGAACCTGCCTGGTCACAGCCCTAGATATGGATGAGAATCTGTCGCAGGGAATGTCCGAGCACACCCGCGAGAGAGGCCAACTCCGCATCGGTCAGCCAAGCCCGGTTCGGATACAAAACCTCGATCCTGAACCGCGCGAACCCCATCGGCCAGTCGTACACCAGCTCGTTCAGCGACGTCTCGACGTCGCAGCAGGGAACCGTCACCACGAGCGTCGAAAAGCCCTCGGCGTAGCACTGCGAGACGGCATCACCCCACCAGCCAGGTGCGAGCTCCACGCCGCACCGCGGGCAGGAGATCTGCTCCAGGTTGGCGAAGCAGTGGACCACCTCGACGCTGTCGTGCCACTTGGCTTCCAGACCACGTCGGGCGTCGTCGTCACAAAGCATCCCGGACAACACAACTGCAGCACGGTCCGCCGCATCCTTACTGGGCTGCCAGTACGGATCGGTCGGAATCACCGTCAGGTAGTTGTCACTCATCGCCCGTCCCCACGCCCGCCACAGTCCCGCTCCTCGTCTCCCCGTCAGACCCGGCGAACCTATCCGGTCACAGCACCACGCGGAGCTGGTGAAGTTGTTTGCGTCTGACAGGCGTTCCTGGGGAGTGATGCCATGCCGAACACCCTCCGAGTCGCGCTGACCGACGAGCAACGCCGTGCTCTGCACGTACTGCTGGGTGGAATGACCGTTCAGCTGTTGTGTACCACGAGCTGGGTTGCAGCAGAGCGGGCTGCTGGCTGTCGGGGGAACACGGATTCCGGCGTCCGCGAGCGAAGGCCGCGGTGTGCCGGGCTCCGTCCCGCCTCGATCCGGTGCACCAGACGGCCGGCGGCACGGGCAGCACGCGCTGTCCGAGTCCGATACCGCCCAAGGACGGCACGGGGCGCCGCACCCTGACCGCAGACCCCGATGCCGGTACGCGGGAGGCACCCGTGGACGCACCCCACCACCGCCCCCCGTCAGACTCCTGGTCACCGCAGCCGTCGACGACGGCGGAAACCACCTCAGCGTGCACCTCTCCGACCACCAGGACCACGCCCTCATCCTCGTCCTCAGCAGCAGCCCCCACACCGAACACCCCGACCACGACAACCTGCTCAACGCCCTCGCCCGGCAAGGCGCCACCGACTGCGGCACCGAGAACACCCAGGACGGCCACCGCCGCTGGGCCCTCCTCAACCTCACACCCCCACTCCCCCACGCACTGCCCGCACCCCGCCCTGCACCCACATAACCCGGCACACCGAACCGGCAACCGATCGGCCGTTCGCTCCCGGTACGCGCTGGCCACGCTGCGGGATTGCTCACGGATGCAACCCGTATCGCGTATTCGTCATACCAAAGGCGGAGGAAGGGAACCACAAGGGACAACAGTTACCCGCTCGCGACCTGACCTTCGGGCAGAAGTGCCTCGCACAACGCGCGGGTTTCAAGAGGACTTCTGCGAGTGGCGACCTGGGGAAACGTGATCACTTCCGGCGCTCTCGCAGAACTCTCACAGATGTTCGTTCTTGAGAACGGCCGCGCGCGGCAGCCGCAGCCCGGAGCTGCCCGGCGCGACTGAGCTCATGCAGCGTCGGCGCCGCGACGCAGCGTGAACCAGAAAGTCGGGACCGGGTTCGTGCCGGGCGTCACGTCGTCCAGCTGCCACCCGGCGAACCTGGCGGTGAGTTCGTCCGCAGTGACGCCGGACCATGAGTCGTCAAACGCCCCGGGCCCATACCCGAACATCAGCAATCGCGCACCGGGGGCGGCACGCTTGGTGAGGCCGGCTGCGTAGGCGTCGCGGCGGTGCGGTGGGATCCCGCAGTAGCAGCTCAGGTCGAAGAACAGGTCGTACGGACCGGGCGCGCCCACCTCGTCGAGACGGGTGGCGTCCCCGCACAGCACCGTGACGTCCGCTCCTGCGGCGTCGGCCTTCTCCCGAGCCTGTCGTACCGCGCGGTCGACCAGGTCGACGGCCGTCACTCGCCAGCCGTGCCGGGCCAGGTACACCGCGTTGGTCCCGGTGCCGCAGCCGAGTTCGAGGACCTGGCCCGGCATCAGCGCACCGGGCCCCTCTGTCAGGGCCACCAGCTCGGGCGGCGTGACGCCGCTGTCCCACGGCGGCTTGCCGTCCCGGTAGAAGTCCTCCAACACCCGGCGCACAAAACCCTCTTGTTCGAGCTCCGCAGCCGTCCGATTCTCACTCATCGCTACCCCTCCAAGAAATTAGAGTTCATCTCTAGTGACTGACTCTAGAGATAGACTCCCGGCATGGATGCGGTCAAGGGATCCGACGGACAGAACATCAAGCGCCCCGACAAGAGGGCCGAGCGCTCGCGGCGTACCCGCGAGAAGATCGTTGCGGCGGCGCGGGAGCTGTTCGTCGCGCAGGGGTACGGTGCGACAAGCCTTCAGGAGGTTGCGGATCGCGCGGGTGTGGCCGTCCAGACCGTGTACTTCGTGTTCCGAAACAAGCGCGCGCTGTTCAAGGACGTAGTCGACACGGCCATCGCGGGCGACGTCGAACCGGTCGCCACGATGGACCGCGACTGGTTCCGCGCCGCGTGCGCCGAGCCCACCGCGGCCGGCCAACTGCGCGCCCACGTACGGGGTGTACGCGACATCCTCGGCCGGGTCGCCCCGATCATGCCGTTGATCGCGGCTGCGGCCGCCACGGACCCGGAGATCGCCGCGCAGTGGCCCGCCGGCCCCGACCCGCGCTATACCGTCCAGCACGCCGCAGCGAAGGCACTGACCTCCAAGCCCGACGCCCGCCCCGATGTCGATACCGCCCGCGCCGCCGACCTGCTGTACGGGCTGCTCAGTCCGGAGCTATACCTGATCTTCGTCCGCGACCGGGGCTGGTCCCCCGACGCCTGGGAGGAGTGGGCCTGCGCGGCCCTGACCACCCACCTCTGCACAGACCACGAGTAGGCCACCGCCTCTCCGGCAACAGCCGCCGAAGCAGAGTCCGCGACCGGCTACGGCGGCGGAAGCTGACCGGGACGCTCACGCCGCCGCACCGTCGTCATCATCGCCAAGCCCGGCAGCGGCCGGGTCGCGCAGCGGCCGCAAGGCCCCGCCAGCCGGGACGAAGGCAGTAAAGCTGTCGCGGCCCAAGACGTTGAGAGGGTGTTTTCTACCGATACTTCGCCTGGAAGTGGCATCGTTTCGCGGACCTACGGCAGTCCGCGCCGACGAGTTACCGAGTGCCGCCAGAGGCTGTCCGGAAGTCGGCCACGAGCTGGTGCGCGTACTCGTTCTCAGGATCTAGACCCTCAACCGCTTCGTGGGCTTCCTGAAGCTGGTCTCTTCCGCACAGCAACTTCGCGAGGTGATACAAGGCGCTTCTGTCGCCAGCCTCAGCACGGTGGCGCAGTTCTGTGTCCGTCCCCCGCTCGTGGAGCGATCTGTTGAGTCGCCGACGCGCGTGGACGTCTGTGAGTGCGAGTTCGGTGAGCTGGTCGAATCGCTCTGCACGAACGAGCAGATCCATGTGCCACAGATGACTGTCATGTGCAAGTAAATCGGTGGAGTAGCACTCGGCACGAGCGCTTACCAGCGAGATAGCTGCATCCCAATCACCGGGCTGTTCTGCCGCTTGTACCTGCTCGCGCCATTCCACAGGGCGAGTATCCCCCTGCGCTTCCCACTGCGACACCGAGAATCGGTACCAGCGAGCATCCTTCGGCCCGCTCCCGGGTGGGCATGTGATGGCGCTTCAGGCTCCTCGCCAGGTTGGTGTGGTTTCGGCGGCGAGGCGGCGGGCCATGAGGGCAATCATCGCAATTTAGATCATGGCGGTGGAGCGGGCGGGGAGGGCGTCGTAGTCGCGGGCCAGGCGGCGGTGGTGCATGAGCCAGGCCAGGGTGCGTTCGACCACCCACCTGCCTGACAGGACCTTGAAACCCTTGGTGCCGGGGGCGCGTCGGACGACTTCGAGGTCGATGCCGAGGCGGGCGGCATGGTCGACGAGGTATTCGCGGTAGCCGCGGTTGGCCCAGCCTTTGCGGAGGCCGGGGTGGTCGGCGGCGAGGCGGTTGAGGAGGCGTTCGCCGGCGACGGAGTCCTGGATGCTGGCGGCGGTGACGAGTACGGTGAGTATCAGGCCGGTGGAGTCGATGATGATGCTGCGCTTGCGGCCGACGATCCGTTTGCCTACGTCAGCGCCTTGTTCGCGGGCGGGGACGTTGGTCGAGGTCTTCACGCTCTGCGCATCGATAACGAAGCCTGTCGGTTCACCGTGGCGGCCTTCCTCCTCGCGGACCCGGCGCCGCAGCAGGGCGTTGAGGTGCTCGAAGATGCCGTCGGTTCCCACCGGCCGAAGTAGCCGTAGGCGGTATTCCAGGGGGGGTACTCGTGCGGCAGGTAGCGCCAGGGAATGCCGGTGCGGGCGACGTAGAGGATCGCGTCGAGCAGGTCGCGCAGATCGTGCTGGGGCGGGGTGCCGATGTTGAGCCCGTGGCGGGCCTTGTCGTCCCACCAGCTCGTCAACAGTGGTTCTACCACGGTCCATCGGGCGTTGGAGAGGTCGCTGGGATACCGCCGTCGTTCGCTCATACTGCCAGGGGGCGGCAAGCGTGAGCGGGACGGCAGGGCGTGCGAGACCGGAGCTGAAGCACTCGGCGTGAACCAGCACCTTTTGGGATGAAGCAGGAGCAGATGGGGCGCAACAACAGCTTCGCCGCCGCCTCCACCCCATCTGAACCATTGCCCCCCTCTCACCCCACCAACCACTCGCCATGAAACGGCTTTAAGGGTGGTAAAGACGGGCTAAACACCCTCTGACTGAGTGTTTGGTCCTGTTTCACGGCAACCTGTGGTGGTACTGCGTTCTGCTGGCCTGGTGCTGGAGCGAGGAGTGCGGTGTCCGATCCCTCTGCGGCAGGGGAGGCATGTCTCGCCCGGACTCCTCCCGTCTCGCTCCAACACACCCCGATCCAGGGTACTTTGACCGCTCGCCAGGGCGACCCTCGCGCAGTACATCTGAAGCATGCCCCGGCACGACGGCTACCCCAGCGACCTCTCCGCCGCCCGGTGGACCCTGATCCATCCGGTCCTGGCGGCCTGGCGGGCCAAGCACCGTCAGTTCGCCCTGGACATCGGCCGGCCGCCCGAGCACGACCCCCGCCAGATCATGAACGCCATCCTCTACGTGGACCGCACCGGAATCCCCTGGCGCTACCTGCCCCACGACTTCCCGCCCCACCAGACGGTCTACGGCTACTTCGCCCGCTGGCAACAGGACGCCGTGGTCGAGCAGCTCACCGGACTGCTGCGGACACTCGTCCACCACAGCGAGGGCCGCCGAGGCGCACTATCGGCCTGCGTCCTGGACTCCCAGACCATCAAGACCTCCGCCCACGTGCACCTCACCGACCAGGGCACCGACGCCGGCAAACGCATCATCGGCCGCAAACGCCACCTCGGCTGCGACACCCTGGACCTCCTGCTGACCGTGCTGGTCACCGCCGCCAGCGTCTCCGACACCGCGGCCGGCGTCACGCTGCTGACCCGCATCGCCGCCCACCCGCACGTCACCAAAGCCTGGGGGGACGCCGGCTAGCGCACCACCGTCATCGAGCACGGGGCCCTCCTCGGCATCAACGTCCGCCCCGTTCGACGGCCACCAGGTGTCAGAGGCTTCACGGTCGTCCCGAAATGCTGGACCATCGAACGGAGCAGCGGCTGGCTCATGCACCACCGGCTTCTCGCCCGCGACTACG
The DNA here is from genome assembly GCF_055579625.1 of Streptomyces sp. NPDC032721. Classification (NCBI taxonomy): domain Bacteria; kingdom Bacillati; phylum Actinomycetota; class Actinomycetes; order Kitasatosporales; family Streptomycetaceae; genus Streptomyces; species Streptomyces sp. NPDC032721. The sequence continues at coordinate 9,438 of NZ_JBVIMX010000005.1, forward strand.
AAACCCGCCCCCACCGCTCCGAAGCCATGATCCACCTCGCGATGATCGACCTCATGACCCGCCGCCTAACCGGCGAAACCACCCCTAACTGGCGCGGAACCTGACCCAGCGGAACCAAACACACCCCACCGGACCAAACACTCAGTCAGCCCATTCCGCATTCGCCTGCCAGGCTTAGGCAAATGGGCCGAGGTGAGCCCTGGGAGGAGGGCGGATCAGGGCCGCCCGTAGACCTCGGCCAGCTCCACAGCCAGCCGGGCCAGCCGCTCTCTGGCCTCCGGCGGCTCCAGCACCTCGATACGCGCGCCCAGCCCCGCCAACTGCGTCGCGACGATCTCCACCGTCGGCCCGTCGACCCGGATCTCCCGCCAGCCGTCGGCCAGCACCGGCCCGAGGTGCAGCCGCCCTCCCAGCAGCCGCTCCAGGATCGTCACCGCACCCGGTTCGGCCCGGGCCCGTACGGTCGCCGCGTGCAGCCGGTCCTCCATCCGCGCGGCGAAAGCCCGCCAGGCGGTCGAGAGGTCAAATCCATCCGGCCGTACGACGCTCTCGCCGGTCGCCCCGACCGAGGTGACCCGGCTGAGCCGGAAGGTCCGCAGGCCCTTCTCGGTCCCGGCGACCAGATAGTCGACCCCCGCCTTGGCCACCAGGCCGAATGGATGCACCGTCCGCACACCGGCGGGCTTTCCGGGCCCCGCGTACCCGAGCAGCACCTGGGTCCCCTCCACCACGGCCCGCTGGAGCGCGGCGAGGTGGGGCCCGGCGGCCGTCACCCCGGCGCGCGACCAGTCCGTTCCGTTGGTCAGCCCGGCCCGCGACGCGGCCTCAGCGCCCGAGCGCAGCGGCGCCGGCAGTGCCCGTACCAGCTTGCGCAGTGCCGTACGGAGTTCGGGCGTGGTCGACGAAGGCCCCGCGAGCAGGAACAGCGCCCGGATCTCCTCGGAAGTAAGGCCGGTCAGATCGGTGCGGGAGCCGCCGACCAGCGACCAGCCGCCGCCACGCCCGGGCTGCGAGTAGACGGGGATGCCCGCCGTCGACAAGGCCTCCAGGTCGCGGCGCGCGGTCCGCTCCGACACTTCGAGCTCTGCGGCCACCTCGGCCACGGTCACCCGCGTGCGGGTCTGGAGGAACAACAGGGTGGCCACGAGGCGATCGGCTCTCATAAAGATCATCCTCTGCGGGAAAGTGGCCAGAAGGTGGCCACTTTAGCTCGCAGGATGGACTCATGACCCACACCGAGAACCTCAAGCAGTCCACCAACGCCTCCTCCCCCGCCACCCCCTCCGCTCCCTCCGCCCCCTCTGCGGCCGACGACCCCCGTCAGCCCCTGCTGAAGGCCATTCTGCTGGCCGGTAGCACCATGGGGGCGATCCGCCTCGACCAACTCGACGGGCCCACCCCCTGTGACGAGTTCACCGTCCGACGGCTGTCCGGACACCTGATCGCGGTGCTGCGTCGGATCGCCCTCGCCGGGCGCGGGGGAGACGTCGACACCCTTCCGTCTCTCGCCGACGAGGTCGCGGACGCCAACCGGCAGCAGGCGTGGGACGACGCCGTCCAGGAGGCCGGGGCCGCGTGGGCGGACCCCGCGATTCTGACGACCATGCTCAAGCTGCCGTTCGGCACGCTGCCCGGCGCCGCGGCTGCCGCCGTCTGGACTTCTGAATTCAGCGTGCACACCTGGGACTTGGCCACCGCGACAGGACAGCAGCCGGACTGGGACCCGGAGGTGATCGAATTTGCTTACTCGGCGATGCACCGCGCGCTGAAGGACCGCCCGCGCGAAGGCGCGCCGTTCGCCGAGGCCGTCGAGGTCGCCCCGGACGCGCCCGCGATCGAGCGCCTCGTGGCGTGGTGCGGACGCCGCCCGTAGGCAAGGAGATCCTTCAGAACGGGGTGCGGACGCCGCCCCTGGGCACGGAATCCAGTGGCAACGATCAACCCTCGCACCGAACTTCGGCATCACCCGTAGCACAGGGGCAGCATCAGCCCTCTCGGTGACCCGGAAGAGACACACCCCGTGAAGCAGCGGGCCGTACGCGCCGCCTCACTCTCCCTCGCGCTGACCACGGCCGTCGGGGCAGCCACCCTCGCCCCGACGGCCCACACGGCGCAGCCGGCGTACGACACCACAGCCACGGCGGACCCACCACGGGCCGCGAGCGTACGGCGGCCGATCACTTCCGCGGCGCCAGCATCACCAAGACCCTCCTCGCCACCGTTCTGCTGCAACGGGACGCGGAAGGGGCCCTGAGCCTGGACGACACGGTCGACAGCTGGCCTACCGGCCTGGTGCGGGGCGACGGCCACGACGACCCCACCATCACCCTGCGCCAACTCCTCAACCACACCAGCGGCATCGCGAACCACACCGAGACCCGCATTCATCCGCGACGCCGCGGGTCCCGGCTTCCCGGAGCACCGCTACGACACGCACACACCCGAAGAACTGGTCGCCATCGCGCTGAAGCTCCCGCCGCGCCCCGACCCACTGAATACGCCGTACTAGCCCGCACTACTCGAACACCAACTTTGTGATCGCCGGGATGGCCGTCGAGAAGGCCACCAGCCGCTCGTACGCACAGGAGAGCACCCGCCGCATCGTCCGGCCGCTGAAACTACGCGGCACCGCTTTCCCAGTACGGCCCCTCGGCTGCCGGATCCGCACCCGGTCGTTACTCCAGGCTGCACGCGAAGGAGCCCGAGGCTCCCATCGTCGACGCGACCGAGCAGAACATGACCTGGCTGAGCACGTCCGGCGACGTCCTCTCCACCACCGACGACCTCAACCGCTTCCAACACACCCTGCTGCGCGGGACATTGCTGCCCACCGCGCAACTGAAGGAATTGCTTCACGAGGTGCCGGCGCCCGACGGGACGGGCCCCACCCACTGACCTTCGACCTCAACGGCGAGTGGTTGAAGGACGGCACGCTGTACGGCAATGCCGTCGAGGCGAAGTTTTGCGGCAGCGCTCCGGACCCGGCTGGCCGGCACGGCAACTCGCGAGACACCGCAAGTCCTCTGACATAACGGACCAGAGACACAGCGGACCAGAGACATAACGGGCCAGGTCAGGGGAACCCGCAGTCCATGGCACTCATCAGGAGGATCGCAAGGCCCTTGCTGGCCTCGACATTCATCAGTGGCGGCTACGGCACCCTGCGACACCCAAAGCCAGTGGCTCCGGACGCCGAGCCCGTGGCCGTCCCGCTCGGGCGGCGGATACCAGGGCTGCCGACGGACGCCGAGCAGCTGGTGCGGATCAACGGTGCGGTACAGCTGAGCGCGGGCGCACTGCTCGCTACGGGACGCCTTCCCCGGTTCGCGGCACTCGCGCTGGCCGGCACGCTGGTGCCCACCACGCTCGCCGGGCACCGGTTCTGGGAGGAGAAGGATCCTGAGGCGAAGGCGCAGCAGCGTACCCACTTCCTGAAGAACCTGTCCCTGATCGGCGGTCTGCTGATCACGGCCGCCGACACCCACGGCAAGCCGTCGGTGGCCTGGCGGGCCAAGAAGTCGGCCACGGCGGGCCGCCGCGCCGCCCGCCGCACCGCCAGGGACACCGGCCGCCGCGCCGAGCTGGCCCGGCTGGGTTCCGCGCGCGAGGCCCGCAGGGCCTCCCGCGGGGTCCGCAGGTCGGTGAGCGGCGCCCGCAAGTCGGCGGACGCCGCCCGCAGGCGCGCCAGGTCGGCCGCGGAATCGGCTCGCAAGCAGGCACCTTCCCACTGAGGAAGCAGGCGGGCCCCACGACCGCGGGGCCCGCCGCCCTACGGGTGTACCTCCTTCCTACGGGTGTACCTCCTTCGTCTCAAAACCGCGCGGCCCGAGGGTGAGGGCGAAGGTCACCTGCTGTTCGACGGACAGGCTTCCGCAGCCGCTCACGATGTCGGGCTCGCCCCAGCATCAAAAGCTTCGACCCAGGCAACCATTGACGCTCACAAAGCCCAACTTCAAGCGGCAGCGGAACTTCGGCGAACAGCGTCAGCCCTCAAGAGCCAGGACCTGACCGGCCGGGACATCGCCCACATCCTCGGCGTCTCACCTCAACGGGTATCCCAACTACTCACCCAGCCTGCGACCGGAGGTTAAATCCCAAGTTAGGACAGCTGAGGCCGCGCACCGATCCGGCTCTCCACCGTTCACGGGACTCACCCCGCGCTGTCCAGGTTCTCCCGTACCTTGGCGATGGCGAAGCCCCACCCCTGCTGCACCGTCGGCTTGGCCGGCACCGCGATCTCCTCCGGGTTGGTGAGCACGTCCAGCAGCACCGGCCCCGACTCCTCGAAGGTCCGCCGCACGCACTCCTCCAGCTCCTCCGCCCGGGTGACCCGAATACCGGTGATGCCCAGCGCCTGTGCGACCGCCGCGAAGTCCGGGTTGTCCAGGACCGTGCCGAACTCCGGCAGCCCCGCCTGCTCCTGCTCCAGCTTCACCATGCCCAGTCGCTGATTGTCGAAGACGACGAGCTTGACGGGCAGTTGCTTTGTACGGATCGTCATCAGGTCGCCGAGGAGCATCGAGAGGCCGCCGTCGCCGCAGAAGGCGACGACCTGGCGGTCCCGGTCGAGCAGCTGTGCCCCGATCGCCTGCGGCATCGCGTTGGCCATCGACCCGAGGTTGTAGGAACCGAGCAGCCGGCGCGACCCCCGCATCTCGACGAACCGGGACAGCCACACGGTGGCCATGCCGGTGTCCGAGGTGAACACCGCGTCGTCCGCCGCCACCTCGTCGATCGCGGCGGCCAGCGCCTCCGGCCGCACCAGATGCTCCCGGTTGTCGAACGCCGAGCGCACCTTCCCCACCAGCCCCCGGTCGTGTCCGGGCGCGGCGAGCCTGGCCTGCCCCTGCTTCCACTTCAGGAACTTCCCTCGGGCGGACTCCAGATGGCCGTGGTCCTTGCGCGGCCTGATCCGCTCCAGCAGCCCCCGCACCGTCGGCCCTACGTCTGCGGCGAGGCCGACGTCCACCGGCACCCGCCGCCCGATGTGCACCGCGACCCGGTCCACCTGCACGACCTTCTTCCCCTGCGGATACCAGTCGCGGTACGGGAAGTCGGTGCCCAGCAGCACCAGCGTCTCCGCGTGGTCCATCGCCCACGCGGCGGCCGGATTGCCGATGAGTCCGGTCTGGTCCACCTGGTAGGGGTTGTCGCCCTCGAAGCCCTCCTTCGCCTTGAGGGTGAGGACCATGGGCGCGCCCAGCCGTTCGGCGAGGGCGAGGACGTCCGCGCGGGACTCGCGCGCGCCCCGGCCGACCAGCAGGGTCACGTCGCCACTGTCGTCGATCAGGCGGGCCGCCTCGTCCAGGGCCGGGCCGTCGGGGCGGTTGCCGGAGCCGACGAGGGACAGGCGCAGCGGGCGGTCGGCGGGCAGCTCCTGCTCGCCGATGTCTCCCGGTACGGTCAGGACTGCCACCCCGCGGCGGCCGATCGCGGTGCGGACGGCAACCTCCAGCAGGCTCGGCAGTTGTTCGGGGGAGGTGACGGTAGCGCGGAAGACGGCCACGTCCGTGAAGAGCAGGTCGTTGTCGACCTCCTGGAAGTAGTCGGTGCCGACTTCCGCCAGCGGCACCTGGCCGGCGATCGCGAGGACCGGCGTGCCGCTCTTGGCCGCGTCGTACAGCCCGTTGAGCAGATGGACCGCGCCGGGCCCGACCGTACCCATGCACACGCCGATGGTGTCGGTGAGCTGCGACTGGGCCCCGGCGGCGAAGGCGGCGGCCTCCTCGTGCCGACAGCCCACCCAGGACACGGACTTCGATGTGCGGATGGCGTCGGTGAGTGGGTTGAGCGCGTCACCGACGACCCCGAAGACGTGCCGGACGCCCAGCTCCTCCAGGGTGTCGGCGAAGAGACGGCCAACGGTACGAGCCATGGTCGGGTTCCTTCCGGTGGATTGGTCGATCGGTGGAGAGGGACTGTGGTGCCGGGGCGTGAGAAAAAGGGAGATCAGAAGCCGAAGGTGTCCGGGTCGGCGGCCTTCCAGTCGGCGGCCCAGCCCGGCGGCGGGTCCTGTGCCAACTGTCCGGGTGTCAGCCACTCGTACACCTCCGCGTACGAGCGGAAGTCGTCCGCGTCGGTGGCGCGCCGCCGCAGCAGGTGCGGGCCCAGGCCGCGCGGATCTCTAGCGCCCATGGCCACCATGATCTGGAGCGCGCTCGCGACGGTCGCCTCCTGGAAGCGGGCGTGCCCGATGACCGGGTAGTTGCGCAGGAACGAATGCCGCCGCTGCACCAGGTCGTACGTCCCGGCCAGCGCGGCCAGTGCCAACGGCCCCGCGGCGCACCACCACCAGGCCGCCCCGGCGGAGGCCGCCGCCACGCCAGCCGCCGCGAGGAGGACGAGGAGGCCCACGGCCCCCGAAACGCTTCATGGCTGATCTGTTAACCACGATGGCCGCTCTCATGCCCGCTGACCAGGTGGCAGTGCCGCTGGGACGGACCCGGCCGCGCCGGAGGTGGCCGGGCAGAGCGGAGCGGTTGCCCCGGCCGGCCTCGGTCTGGCGGACTAATCGCCGAGGTCCCGGGTCGCCTGGGACACCGGGCGGCCGGAGTTCGGTACTCCACGGACCGCTCGCGCTCGCCGCTCGTCGGGATACCTCCGAGGCAAAGTCACCCGCCCGGACCTGGAAGACGTCACCTTCACGCTGTGCGTCACGACCTCGACCAGCGACATCGAGCAGGCGTTGTCCGCAGCCGACGCCCTTGTTGAACACCCGAGCTCGCCGGACGACCAGCAGGGTCCTGCAGCAGTTGCTGGCGGTCCGGGCTGAACGGGAGCCGCTGGTGAGGGGGTGGCTGACCCACGGCCAGGGTGGTGGTCAGCGGTGGGGGCTCCCCTGGTCGGGGTCGTCGTCGATCGTCTGCCACGTCTCACCGCGCTGGCGTCCCCCGCTCTCCGCCCCTGACACACCGCCCGCAGCGGGTGTCTGCGGCTGCTTCTTGCGCCCCGCGCGCCGAGTTCCGAACGCGAAAGCGCCCAGGAGAAAGAGGGCGACCACCAAACCGACCACGATAAGGAACAAGGGTGCGCCGCCCTCGGCGGCCAGGACTACGGAAGTATTCATGTCTCTCTGCCTACCCCTGAATCTGCTGGCCAGCGGCCCGAGTCCGCGCCCTGGACACTGAAGCGCGACGAGCAGGCCCAGGAAGGGAGACCGTAGGAGTTCCATCAGCAAGGTCGCACCAACCGGCTGGAAGATCGGAACCATCATGATCGTCCTCGGTGTCATCGTCCTGCTCACCACCTCGCCGACCGCCGCCGAGCCCCTCGACGACGAACTCTCGGCGCTCGGAGAACTCACCAGGCTCCGGTCAACTCGAAGCTGAGCAACTGCTGATCCACAAGTCCTGACTATTGCTCCACAAAAGCAGGCTCGTTGTCACCGCGCGAAGGCACCCGCCTGGTGGCGGGTATGCCGAGAGGATCCTTCAGCACGCTTCCCTGGCGGCCTGCTCGAAGTCGGCCAGGCTTGTGACGCCTCTCATCGTCAGGACTTGTCCCCGCTCCAGGCGCGAGAGCTGCACGGAATCGAATCGCACCATGCCGACGTAGGCATAGGTGTCAGGGTCGCCGAACAACAGTTTGTAGGTGTATCCGGGCTGCAGGCTCTGCATACCTCGGCGCTCGACTCGCCACTGCGTCGGCGGCGAGAAGAGCGGGAAGTCTGCGGCCTCGTGGCTGCCGTCGGCCTCCCAGCCGACCCAGAGCTCCTCGGGCTTTTCCGTTGCAGCCTCGCCGTCCTGGCCACGACTGGTCGCACCCGTCTCAGCCACCCGGGCCAGCGTGCCCATAAGAGCCGGACCGCGTACCAACTTGCGGTCGCACGGGCGCATCAGTGCCTGAGGGTCTCCCCTGTCGTCCAGAGAGACCCCGGCAAGGGGAACCTGCTCCGGGGAGCAGCCCGTCACCAACAGCAGCATCGCACCAAGTGCGACCCCCGTTGCCACATGCCTCATAAGCCCCCTCCCGCTGAAGCGCTATATCGATGGTGGCGAACTCGTGAAAGTCGATACGCCCGCCTCCAGCCCGCGGCCGGCCGGGCCGTGGGAGATACCTCACGGACCCCAACCTCCTCCACGTCTTTCGGCAGCGGTCCGTGCTGGTCGGCCCGGGCCTGGAGAGCCTTGGCCGCGCCGGCTTCGGCGACGGTCCGGTATGCCTCGACCGTTAAATGGTGAGTCCAGTGATGACGAGTACCTGTGTCGTCTCGCGCACGTGGGCCCCCGTTGCGCCCTCCAACTCGATGACCGTACGCAACACAATGGCCTCCATGAAGAGCGAGAAGTGGACACGGCCCGGAACACAGCCGTCTGCGGCAGACCGTCGTGCACGGCCCCCCGCTGCCCGCGGCGGGCCCGACGTCACCGTGGGAGTGGAGGAGGAGTTCCTGCTGGTGGACCCCGTCTCCCGGGAGCTGAGCGCACAAGGCGACAAGGTGGTCGCCCTGGCCGCGGCGGAGCTCGGCGACCGGGTCACGACCGAGCTCACCCGCTATCAGGTCGAGGTGCGGACCGACCCGCACGCCCACCTCGACGACCTGGCCGACCAACTGCACGCCACCCGCGACGCCGTCGCGCGCGCCGCAGCCCAGCTGGGGCTGCGCATCGCGTCCACCGGCACCCCCGTCCTGGGCCAGCAGCATCCCCCGCCGCTCACCGACGGAGCCCGCTACGCCCAGAGCGCCGCCACGTTCCGCGCCCTGGACCACGAGCAGACCGTGTGCGCCTGCCACGTCCACATCTCCGTACCCGACCTCGACATGGCGCTCCGGCTGAGCAATCACCTGCGCCCCTGGCTTCCGACGCTGATCGCCCTGAGTGCCAACTCGCCCTTCTGGGCGGCCCAGGACACCGGTTACGACAGCTGGCGCACCATGACGTGGGCGCGTTGGCCCGTGGCGGGCCCGCCTCCGTACTTCGAGTCCCGCAGCCACTTCGAGGACCTCGTCGCCAACCTCCTCAGTACCGAAACCCTCATGGACCGAGGCGGCGTGTACTGGGATATCCGACCCTCCCACCACCTGCCCACCCTGGAAATCCGCATCGCTGACGCAGCCCCCAGCGTGATGGACACAGTGCTGCTCGTCGCGGCAGTCAAAGCACTCGCGGTCACCGCCCTGACCGCGGTAGAAGACTCCCGGCCCGCCCCGCACCCTCAGAAGGAGATGCTGAAGGCCGCCTACTGGCGCGCCGCCCGCGACGGCCTCAGCGGCGCAGCCGTCAACCTGCACACCCATCGGCTCGAACCGGCCACAGTCCAGCTTGACCGCCTCTGGAACATCACGCTGCCCCTCGCCACCCCACGCGACGAAAGACTCCTGCACACCGCCCACCGCCGCCTGCACGCCGAAGGAAACGGCGCCGACCGCCAACGAACCGCGCACCGCCGCCGCGACCGACTCACCGACGTCGTCGACTACCTGATCCAGAACACCACAGCCGCACCGTGAACAGTCACCTGCGTACCGTCTCTGCCGGCTCGCGACATGGCCACCGCGCGCCGTCGTTGACCTTCACGAAGCGGGTCCGGGCCGAACACATCACGCTGGGCGCCGCGAGCCGACACCGTAGCCACCGAGGCGGCCCACAAGCCCATCCGCATTCCGTGAGAAGGGACCTCTGCACAGAACGGCTGCGATGAGGGGCCTGGGGGCCCAGCTGCCGGTGCTGGGGTCTGAACGATCGGCCGCGAACCCTGTTGTCAGTGGCCCGCTGCATGATGTGCATCGCGACGGCCGACCGACAAGACCTCCTGGGGCCGTCCGCGATGAAGGGATGCCTTGTGCACAACCCGGCCACGAACAGGGGATGGACCGCCGAGGAGCTGCGGCTGCACTATGAGAGGTGGGAGTGGGGCGGACGACTGCCGAGCGCGGCGCTGCGGCATGCTCAGGCCGGAAGCAACGTGCTCGGCCTGGTGCGCTTCGACCGCGACCTGGTACACACCCTTGATGCTGTAGGCCCCGAAGTCCAGCGTGCAGTGGCCCTGTTGGCTGCGCGGCTGGCCTGTGAGGAAGCGGGCCTGACCGGCAAACTGTGGGTCGACCGGGCGCTTACCGAGCTCGCGGAGGGACGCCCGCTTCCGCCGCCGTTCGACGACGCGGACCAGCTGCGCAATACCCTGCGGTCCGACTTCCCCGTACCGCAGCGAACCGCGCTTGCCGCCAGGCCTCCGGAGCGGCCGCCGTACTGCCCGCCGGACACGGGGCGGTACACAGTCTCGGTCGCGCTGCCCATCCCCACCCCTCCCGCGCCGGGGGAGATCTCGCAACCGCACTTCGCTCTCCCCGCCGTGATCGCCGCTGCCGATCCCACCCCGCTCAAGGCCGCACTGGACGCGGTGTGGCACGCCATCGCCACATACGGCGAGCACTATCCAGAACTGTTGCGCGAGATCTGGTCGGCCTGCCCCGACCAGGCCACGAGCAGTGCGCCAGTTAGTCCACGCCGGCCGTACGACGCGGTGGCGCTCTTTCCGCAACTGGCCCCGCTGGCACGCAAGGCGACGCGGCTGCACCCGCGCCCCGGTTCTCCGACACCCCACGACAGTTCGATCGGCGGCCCGCTGCTGTGGCCCGCGGACGAGCCGTGGCCCCACTGCGACGGCCCCCACGTGGTCGACGGAATCAACCTTCCTATGGCACCTGCCGACTTGCGGACGGAGCGCCGGATCCACGCCGCCTCGCACAGCAGGAATCTGACGCCGCAGGAACGGGAGACCCTGGACCGGATCCGCCCCCCGCAGACCTACCCGGTGGGGCCTGCGGCCGTCACGCCCTACCCCGGGCCGATAGCGATGCTGCCCGTCGCGCAGCTCTACGCACGGGACATGCCCGGTCTGCCCACGCCTGAAGGAGCGGACCTGCTCCAGGTCCTGTGGTGCCCCTTCGACCACCCGATCATGCCCAGGACCAAGCTCTTCTGGAGATCGGCCACCTCCGTCCCCGACATCCTCGACACACCCCCCGACCCGCCCGCGACGCAGTTCGACGGCTACCTGCCAAAACCGTGCCTGCTCAACCCGGAGCAGATCACCGAGTACCCGGACCACCTGGAACTGAGCAAGGAACTCCAGGGACAGATCGAGAACTGGAGCCCGTGGGAGATCACCGAGGAAGGCTCGGACCACGAGGCGTCCCCGCAAGGGTTCTACGACGACGCCCTGTCCGCCGCACCCGGCTGGAAGCTCGGCGGCTGGCCCCGCTGGAATGCCACCGACCCGCACCCGCGCCCTTGCCCCGAATGCGGTACCGAGATGGACGCCTTGCTGACCATCGCCTCATTCGAAAGGAACGGGAAGGACTGCCCCTGGTTCGCGCACCGGGAACCGGACGACGAACCTGCCGACTTCGACCCCGTGACGCCCACGGCGGTCCAGATCGGCAGCGGCTACGACCAACAGCTCTACGTCTGCCCGGCCGCACCGGAGCATCCCCACATCGAGCTAATGCACTAGACCACTTCATTCGGATCATCTGATCGCTGGATGGTGTCTGTCGTTAGCTGATGCCCAGTGGGCGACTACGAGCATGGTGCCGGTGATCCTCGGGGAACGGCTCAGCCGCTCCTCGTCGGCGGTGATGGGGCAGAACGACGTGCCTGCCCCATAACCGCTGTTACCCCACCACGCCAGCAGTGGCGCAGCGAGCCCTGGGCTCACCACACCTCGGCCATCGAGGTGTGGCAGTGGTCAAACAGTGAGGTATTTCCAACCTGCCGGCGGTGGCCGCGTCTTGTAGCAGAGCGCTTCGTTGCCGACTGTGTCCGGACGAAGCCAGCCACGTTGGAATCAACTGGGCGATCTGCGCGAGGGGGCGCCTCACGGCTGAACCAACGAAGGCACCACACGGGGAGGCGTTCCGTGCTTTGTCACGTCACATCAGCAGGCCGGGCCAGCACACGATGTGACGAGTTTGATGCCTTATCGAGTTATCCAGCAGTTTTACGGCAGTACGGTGCACTCTGCCCAGCGTAGTTCGCCCCCCCGGAAAGTGGGACCGTATGAACGAGTCCGCCGCCGCCCGATACAACCGCACCTTCGATCTGTTCGACGCCAACGGCAACGGGGTGATCGACGCGGACGACATGGCCGCACTGGCCTCCATCGTCGTGCGCGCTGCGGACATCCCGCTCGACAGCGCACAGAGCCGGGATCTTCACGCCGCTTACCACCACCTTTGGGAAGCGGTGCGCGGGCAGGCCGACGCGGACGGGGACGGGAAGGTCACCCGAGAGGAATTCGTCACCGCGATGGATCGGGGAATGGTCAGCGGTTCCACGTTCACCGAAAGCCTGTCGGGCGCGATCATGGCAGAGTTCGGCGTCATCGACACGGACCGGGACGGGCAGATCAGCACCGCCGAACTGCAGAGCTTCCTGCGAAGTGGAGGCCTGACGCCGCAAGAGGCCGAGAGAACCGCTGCCGGCATGGACTCCGACGGTGACGGCAGCGTCTCCGGAGAGGAGTACCTGGCGGCTTGGACGGCCTACTACCTGCACCACACACCCGAGACGTCGGGCTACCTCGGTGGTGACGCCTGAGCTGCACCACGGCGTCTCGGCAGTCCCTGACGTGCCGCGACTCCTGGGCCGAGCGGAGTGTCCTCGCTCAAGAGCCAGCAGGCTTCCTGCGGCGCAGAAACCACACCGCCCCGCCAGCGGCTCCGATCGCCGCTCCTGCTCCAAGTACTGCCGGGAGCGATGATTCACCCCCGTCGTACTCCGGCCCGGCGGTCTGCGGCCCGGCGGCGCCCGCCGGTACCGCGTTGAGATCGCTCGCGCACACGACCGGCGTACTGCTGCCCGCCACGTAGGCGCAGACGGTGCTGGCGACGCTGTGCGTACCCCGGTCTCCGGTGCCTGCGGTGGCGCGGGAGAACACCTCGACGCTCTTGCCCGGTGAACTGTTGAGAGTCCAGGTGATGGTGCCGTCCTTGCCCACCACTCCGATCCGGGAAGCGCGCCCAGACATGCCTCGAAGGAGGCGATGCCCTCCACGGAGCGCAGCCAGACCGTGTGCGGGCCTGAGAGGGAGGCGCACAGCCGGATCTCGCGGAGCGGTTCAACTGGGCAGCGATCCTCGCGGTGTCGCCGGACGGCACGACGCCTCACAGAGTGACTGCGACCGGGTCGGCGCCGGAGAGGTAAGGGCCACCTCGCAGCGGTAGTTCAGCACCTCCTCGCGGTGGAGGCGGTCCCGTCGCCGACGGACGGTGGTGGCGTCCTCGCTCATGCCGTAGTCGAACCGCGCGGGCCGATGTCGCATCAGGAGGCAACCACGACCCGCACATCCAAGGGCACGGCCTGCTCCTCACTCCCAGCGCTTCCATCACCCGGCCCGCGCTCTCTCCAGACGGACAGCCCCAGCCCTTGGGGAAACCCGTCGGCGGAGGTCGGTCGCAGACCGGTTCGACAGAAAGCCGGTGGTGCCCCGCGCCTGCCCGCTCTGCCGTCCACCTGCTCCAGCGGACGGCAGAGCCGTGCGCGGGCAGGCACGTGGGTTCACGTCGCCCGTACCACTGCCAGCGCCCGTACAGAGCGGAGTGGAACTCCGCGGGCAGGTGCTCGCCGCTCGCCCAGTCCACAAGGTGTTCAGCGACCCGCCGCACCCCGCCCGGCTCGGCGAGAGCGAGCACCTCGCCAATGAGCTCCAGCAGTACGGGCTCGCCGTGGCCGACACGGCGCAAGAGCCGCCGTTCTCCACGGGCGTCGAGTGCCACGCGATGGTGATACTCCTTGCCGATGTCGACCGCGGCCCAGATCGTGAACATGGCCGCCGCCGCCAGCTGTTCGTTCTGTGATCCCGCGGACGGCCTTGCCGACGTTGTCCTGCACAGCAACCAAATCGCGTATCCCAATGAGCGGTTGTGACCGTCACGGGCTCTGAGCGGCCAAGTCATTTGAGCCATCAAGCGGCGCCAAGCTGACAGCCATGCCCGGAGTCCCCGGGCTCACCGATCCAGCGAATGACCGGCGTGGCCCTGTGCAAGAACGGTAGGACAAGCTGACTGAAGTGGAGGCGAGTACGGGTGAACTGGCTAGCGCGACCGGCAAGGCAACTAAGGCGAGACGAGCGCCTCATCAGCGAACGCTTGGCAGGATCCTCTGTAATCGCCGTACCAGGCGGCGTTGACGTTCTCGGATTGCCACCGAATCTTGGTGTTCATGGACTGCTCGCAGCCCACATGCTCGTCGGCCTGAGCAGGCGTAGCGATACCGGCCAGCGCGACAAGCGAGACCGCCGCCACGGCAGCAAGATTCTTGATCTTGGCTGATGAACAGGCACGAGGCCAAAGAAGTCACGGCCCACGTCGGGCTTTTCTGCGCTGTGCTCGTCGGGGCGACGACGTCGCCCCGCGGTTAAGGCATTGGCGTAGCGGTGGAGGATCTCGGTCTGGGCGGGGGTGGGGGTGGGGGTCAGGGCGTACCGGTAGGCCTTGATGATCGTTTCAGTCATGCGGGGATCATCAAGGCCGCCGCTGACAGCCGGGGCCGGTTTCCGGGCCGGATCCGGGGCCGGAGACGGTGGTGCACCGACTTACGTTCACGGCCCGGATGGCGAACCCCTCATCGGAGAACGGGATTTGGGCTTTCGGGCCCTGCCGTGGAGATCTCAACCCATTCGTGATCTTCGAAGCCTCGGGGCATCAAGGCGGGGCCCTGACGACTTCGCGTCGATGATCCCTGGTGCCTCCCGGGCCGTGTCGGCGCCGTAAATGTACGGACGAGCCTCATTCCGCCTCCTCAGAACCCGCGTCCTCCTCCAGCCGTAGCCTTCGGAGAACCGCGATCAATCCTCATCTGGGGTGATGGCCACTACAGCTTCCGGTCGAGGGAACGGCAGAACATCCCAACCCCTCAGCCAATCTTGCGCATTGCGTTCATGGCTCTCCGCTTCGATGCACCTTGGCACACGCCGCAGCCACCAGCGGAAGCCCGGGTCGTCCGGGCCGGGCCAACCCACGGTGGAGCTCCGGAAGCGCTCGTCGATCCCGTCGAGTTCAGGTTGTCGGATGGCGCGGACCCGTGGCGGCAAGAGAGGCCAGATCCTGGCCAGCGCGGTGCGGCACTCCAGATCGTTGGAGAGCTCCGGGGCCGACCACTCGTAGCCCTCTTCGACCTCAACCACCAGCGCGTCCCACGCCTCGAAGAGCGAGTTGAGCGTCCGGGTAGGGCCGAGCGCAGAGTGGACCGCCGCGTATACGGCGTCGTACTCATCAGCTGTCAGGCGCACTTCTTCAGCCAGTTCCGGGGGCATGGGGTCCATGCATCGACTATCCCAGGCCGCCTGGCGACGGGGCGATATCCCCTCGACCATGGCGGCCCTGGGGCCGGTGGTGTGTGCCGTCTTGCGTGCCGTGCGGCTGACCGTACCTGCGGTGGCGGGCCTCATGGGCCGTCAGCGGCCGATCGGGAGCAGTCGTTCGGGCCCTGCGCCTGCGCTGGTTCAGATGCCGTCGGCCTCCAGCGCGTACAGCTCGTAGGGAACGCTTCCGGTCTCGGTGTCCCGAGCGGCCGTTCCGACGCGGGAGAAGCCGACCTTGGTCAGGACGCGGCCGGAGGCAGGGTTGTCGGGATGGTGCATGGCCTCCAGCCGGTCGAGGCCGGCGGTGGTGAAAGCGACGGTGACGACTTGGCGGGCGGCGTGGGTGGCGTAGCCGTTGCCCCAGCTGTCTTCCCGGAGGATGTAGCTGAGGGTGCCCATGGTCCGGGTGCGTCGGCGCAGGGAGATCAAGCCGATCATTTCGTCTTCAGCGAAGATGCCCCAGCTCCACTGCGTACGCGGGGTTTCGGCGGCTCGGGCGAGGGCTGCGCGGATCTTCTCGTGGGCCTGGTCGAGGGTGAGGGGCTTGCCGGTGGTACGCCGGATGGAGGCCCGCTGTAGATGCGGGTGAGGGCGTGGGCATGGGCGTCATCGAGGGCCAGGGCACGCAGGATCACCATGCTGCGGACAGTCTCGTCATCAAGGCGGCCACTCATGACCGGCAGCGTATCGGCGCGAACTACCGTGACGGCCAGGGGCTCTTGGGGGCGTCGATCAGTACGCTCTCCGGCCACCCCCGTCTGGGACATGGCTTCTTCCCTTCGGCTATCGCGTAGGAAGACACCTCATGCAGTTACGTCGAGCCGTGGGGTGTTGAACCGCTCTTTCGGATCTTGCCAGGGGCCCAGCCCTGGGCCCGCCGCGCACAGGGGGCGACGGAGGATGCCCGTCGGGCAGGTGGATCACCAGAGGCCGAAGAACCGTGTCCACCAAGTGGGTCGTGCCGCGAAGTGCTCCAGCGCGCTGGGGCCCTCGTAGTCGCTCTCCAGCAGCTCTTCGGGGACGCTCATGTAGCCCAGATCGGCCAGCGCACGCTCAACGGTAGCGAGGTCCCCGAGGTCCAGCGCCCCCTCCTCATGGGCTTCGTCCGTGCCGAGGAAGGCCCCCGGATTGTCGGCGCAGACCTCGGCGAGGGAGCCGAACTTGCTCACACAGACCACGATCCGCGTCCCGCAGACCGTCGCGTCCGCAGGCACGCGGACGCGCCCGTACTCGCTGGAGTCCCCCGTGTCCCTCTCGGACTCGCACGACGCCTCGAAGTCCGCTTCGAGCCGACCCACCAGCCCATCGAATTTGAGCCCGGTAGCCGCACGGTCGTAGTGCAACGGCCGCTCCAGCCGCTCGGGGTCATCTAGTTCGCGCAGCAGGGCCAGCAGTTCTGTCTCACTCATCACCATCCGAACATCCTCTCGCCCGGCGGTCGGAGGTGTCGAAGGGGTCACTACGGCACCGACCGGACCACACACGTCCTGACCCGGGCTGGCCACCACCGCCCGGGCCCATCAGAGATCCAGGACCTCTCATTACTAACGAATTAGAGGTGTCGTTTTCCGGGGAGGGCTTGCCCACGCGGGCTGAGCTGGGCAAACGATCGGCTGCCGATCTCGGGGGGCACACCTTCGGACACACCTCCGCTCCCCCGCTGAAAACAACCGTCCAGGCAACCGTTCAGCCCCCTTCCGGTGCAACCCTCCCGGCCGCCGCCGCAGGGCTGGGAAGGCACGGTGCGGGCCAGGCAGGCTCCCACCTCCAGAGCGCCCACCGCTCGGCGTCGGCGAACACCCCGGAGCGCTCGGCGAGCATCGCGAGGACCTGGTCGCGGGCGGCGTCCACGGCCTGGTGCTCGGTGCCGGAGACGATGCCGAGGCGCCGCACGTGCGCGTACTCGTCTTCGTCCTTCCACTGCCACCGGGTGAGGCCGGGGTCGATGAGCAGGTCCACGGTGAGGTCGAAGGTGTCGAACCCGTCCTCGGTGCGGCGGGTGGGGCGCTCGAAGTTGACGTACCAGTTCCGCAGCCGGCGCCCCTCCCCGTCCGGGACGAAGAAGGCGTTGATGCTGAACCAGGCCGCCGGCGGCTTCCACAGCAGCAGATCGGTCTCCTGCCACACCGCGTCCTCGAGGTCCCACCGGCCGGACGCCATCGCGTCGAACGCCTCCGTACGCACCGAGCGGTTCCCCTCGGTGCGGGCCTGCGCGTACAGAGCGGGCCAGCGGGCCTGCGCTCCGGGCGCGCATGCGGCCACCAGCGCCTCGCCGGTGTCGGTGAGGACCCGCAGCGCCTGTTCGCTCCACACCCGGCCGGAGCGGTGGACATCGCGTCGCACGACCGTCTGACCCGTCTCGAAACTGCGCACCGGTTCCTCCTTGGCGTCCCCGGCCGGGATGTCCCGGCCCGGCTTGCCCACCTCACCGCGCCCCGGCCGGGGTGGGCAAGCCGCCGTCCGGGGTTGGCTTGCCCAGGGCCCCCCATGGGCTTGCCTGCGTCTTATCGGCGGCGGAACAGGCCGCGGTTCTTCTTCGCCTCCGCTTCGGCCGCCTCCCGCGCCGCGGCTTCCTCCGCCTCCCGCTGCGCGGCACGCTCGGCTTCGATCCGGGCGAAGTGCTCAGTCGCGCACGGCCCGCACAGTCCGTCCGTCTCGCTGCGCCAGAAGGATTGCCGGGTCGACTGGCAGCGCTCATCGGCGAACTTCGTGCCGCACCGCGTGCACACCGGGCGCTTCGCCTCCCGCTCCGCGGCTTCGCGTTCCGCCTGACGCCTGCGGGACTGCTCCACCTCCACCGCGTACAGCCGCTCGCCGTCCGGGTTGTCCAGCGCCTCGTTCAGCGTCTGCCACTCCTCACGCCCGAGCCGCCGCCACACCCTGCCCGCTGCCCCGGCCGGGTCGGCGGTGATCCGCTCCAGCTCGGTGACGACCACCGGCACCGCCTGGTGGTAGTCGACGGCCGTGAACCCAGCCCACGGGTACCGGGTGCCCGCGAAGTATCGGCGGGCGCTCGGCTCCAGGCGCCGCATCCGGCTCTCCTGCTGCGCGACGCTCTTCCCCCGTGAACACGTACGCCACCGGCACGCACCCCTCGCGACCGGTCGCCGGGTAAATCCGCGACCAGAGCCGGAAGTCGTGCACCGCCGCACCCCGCCGCCGGGCTGCCCGCTCCTTGTCCACGTCGGCCTTCGGCGCCAGGAGCCCGAACCAGTCGCTGTAGCGGCGCAGCTTCGCGACAAGGTCGTCGACGGGCTCGGTGGCGCGGTCGACCTCCAGGAGCATCGCGGGCACCCCGGCAGCCGGGGCGCGCATTGTTAGGTCGGCGTACTGGGTGTACCCGTACGGGAGCTTGTGGGCGATCTCGGTCTGCCACGAAAGGGGGTGCCGAAGCCGGCACCGGAGAGGACCGAGGCGGTCATCGTCACGGCGGCCGCGTGTTCGTCGAAGCCGTCTCCGCCGACCGGCTCACCGTCGTCGAACTCGACCTTGCGCAGCACGGACATCCGCACGCTCTTCGGGAGCAACTGCTTGGCTTCCTTGTGTCCTCGCTCGGTGAGCACCCACAGCTGGTGTCCCGACTCCAGTCGCGTCTCCACCCGGACTTTCCCGTCGCCCTTGAGGGCGTTGAGGGTGTCCCTCGTGCACCGGTCGTACCGGTCTCCGGGACGCAGCATCTGCCACAGGTGGTCGGCGGTAGCCCTCTGGAAGATCCCCAGAGCCTTCAGCACTTCCTTCTTCCTGGTGTGGGTCGGCTTCCATGTCCCCTTGGACTCAGAAGGGTGGTCGAACGTGTCGGAAGCCCCTGGTTTCCGAGGCTGACCTGCACCGACGCGTCCCGTGGCCGAAGAGGCCGTGGAGGGGGCGAGGGAGGGGCCCTCGGAGGGGGCCGGCGGGACCTGGCCGGCGTCGTCGGCGAGCTCGGCGACGCCGGACTCGTGCGGCTGAGAAGCCGTGACGGGGTGAGGTCGGCGGGCACGGTGTCCTCGGTTTCTCCGGCCTGCGGACCGGTCGGTGAGCCTCCGGCCCGCAACGCGGAGGTGCGCACGAGCCAGAACCACCGTCGGAAAGCACCCCTTGTCCGCTGTCTGACGCTCACCACCGACTGCCCTCACTCCCGCCCGATTGCACCCCTTGTCCAGCCGTTTTGTCCGTGAGCGAGGCCACAGGCCGCCTATCGCGGCAGGCTTCCTGATCAAGTGCGACGGCTGACTAGGCCGGTTCGTTTGGATCTCATCCGCTGGTCGAGGTTGTAGTTGATGATGTCCATGTGACTCACCGCATCAGCATTCTGACCTCTGTTATCGGCGTTCTTGCCAGCGTGATGCTGCTCGCTCTTGCCGTTCGTGAGTACCGCTCCGGGGCGTCGGTCCTCTGGCTCGTGGCTGGAGCTGTGATCTTCCTCAGCGCTTCGTACGCGCTCGTGCGGGACGCGCGGCGGCTCCGGTCTGGGCCGACCGTCTGACAGCGGCTCCGTTGCAACCCGCAGCCGCCTGTCGTTGTTCGTGTGTGCCGTTGACTGACCCGCAGTGGGCGCGAATCGAGCCGTTACTCCCAGATCGGACACCTCGGCGGGGTGGCCGGTGGCGGGACCACGGAGAAGTGATAGACGCGATCGTCTGGAAGTTCCGGACGGGATCGCAGTGGATCCACCTCCCTGAGAAGTACGGCAGCTGGCGAGGGGTCTACAACCGGCCAGCGAACCCTCGGCGGGGACGGTCAGGGCGGCCCGGCGGGAATGGGTGCCGGCGGCCGCGGTGGAGGTGTCGCTGCGCCCGCCAGTGGTGCAGGGCCCCGTCCGTGGCAGGGAAGACGCACTCGGAGTGCTGGAAGGGCTGGTGAACAGAGCCGGTGGACTGGCGGTGGTGTGCGGGGGCGGGCGGCCTCGGTAAGTCCACCCTCGCCGCCGAGGCCGCGGAGCAGGCCGGCTGGCGGGCCGAAACGTGTTCTGGGTGCGGTGGCAGGACAGCACCCAGCTCGCTGACGGCCTCACCCGCATCGCCCAACACCTCGGACTCCCCGACACCCAACTCGACGCCGCACAACGGGGGGAGGCACCGCTGAGCAGGCGCGCCTGCCATGTGGCCGCCGCGACGGCGGAATGGTCCACGTCGAACGGCTCGGCCAGGACCTCAGCTGGTGAGGTAGGTGTACCAGGGTAAGCAGCAGCCGGTCGCAGAAGACCAGCTTCGGGCTGCGCTCGGCGCCAGCTGCCCTGGAGTGTTCACCGCCCCGGGCGAGTGGGGCCCAGGCTGACGTGCCGCCTCCCATGTCGGCGAGTTCGGCGAACAATTCGCCGAATGGGGCGCGGTAGACCCCGGACGGGGCAGGATGGGGCCACGCCGCGCGGGCCCAGGCTTGGCTTCACAACTCGCCCGACCTGCGCGGCTCTTGTCAGGTCACGCGCCGAGTATCTCCGTGTTCTGGCAGGCGACCAGGCGCCATTGCCCGTCCTCCTTCGCCATGACATAGAGCGGCGTACCGGGGTTCCCGATGGGCTGACCATCGAACGTCAGGTACTGCGCGTGCACCTTGACAGCGGCGACGTCGGGGCGGATGAACAGCACATCCACCACCTCGTAGGTGGCCGTCGAGTCCTTCATAGCACGGGGAAATACCTGGTGGGTGAAGTACGCACCTGGTCCCAGCTGAGGGTGAGAGTGGGTCCACCGAACAACTCTGTTGGTTCCCCGGTCCCTGGCCCTCGCAGGTCGCCTGCCTTACCGCGGTAGTAGTCGACGACTGTGCGCGCGTAGTGGAACTCATGGTTGAAGGGGATGGGAGACCCCGTGCGGTCCCCCGCGCTGAGCACCCCGTCGATGGTGTCGGCCATCTTGCGGGGATCTGCCCCGAAGTAGGCAACAACGGACATGGTGCACTTGATCTTGTACCTGTCGGAGCCTGTCGGAAAGAACAACTCCGGAGCGCTCCCGCCAACGCATACATCTTCCAGAACAACCAGCCCTAACGTGAGCGGGGTCTGGGCGTCCCAGGCTGCGATGATGTCCCGGCTGGCTAACTCCGCCGCCTGCCGCGCCTTCAAGGCTTCTGGGCTGCCAGCCAGTTTGCGCACGTTTTTCTCGCTGGTCGCACGCCCGCACGCGGCGAGCACAAGCACGAAGGCGATGGTGAGAGGTGCGCCGATCACGCGGCGTATCCAGGATCTCTGCTGTCGGCTCAGAGCCGACGAACCGAGCCAAGTCTCAGCGACAGCAGCCAGAAGAACAGCCAGGACGAGTATCACGATCCAGAAAGTGGTCGCCATGCCGATCATGATTCGCCGGCTGCACGAACGGCTGCTATCCGTACAGGTACCTAATGAGTTCGACGTTGAGGCGACTGGGCACGCGCAACAGCAGCGGACTCAAGCGGCCTCAAAGCTCGGGTGATACGGCGGTCCGGCAGGGTCGGACGCCCATCTCCCTCCTGAACGCCAGCTGCTTCGCCTCATTTTGTTAGGCGCTGTAAGAGGTGTTGCAGATACAGAGCCACTAGTCAGACAGAGCGGCGGCCGATGAGGAACTGACCGCTGGAAAAGAACGGTGCTTCGTCAGGACCGTACGTGCCGTTGAGGCTCTTGAAATGCCCCAGGCTCAGCCTTACCTCGGCACACGAGCTGCGGATCCGCTCCTGAGCAGTCTCCAACGCCAGGTCAGGACGAGCGTTCCGTGCGAAACCGGCTGACCGACCCGACCGACCGCTCAACACACGCCTCCAGGGTGAGTCCTGAATCGCCGCACCGTCACGACCAGGTGCTCTGCCGCAAGCGGCAGGAACGTAAGCCGGACCGGTCACACGTGAACGGTTCGTGAGCTGTTCGCCCGACTGGCACGCCAGCACGATGGTGCATGAAACAGCACGGCGTGCGGTTCACCCCGCCTGTTCGTGTTGATCGCACACGTCAGCCGCGGGGCCAACCAGAGGTACCGCACCCACGCGGCTCCCGAAAAGAAAACCCGCAGAAAGGACTTTGCCATGACCCTCATCAGCCCCCGGCTCAGCGTAGCCATACTCAGCCCATTGCTCGTGTCGGCCAGTCTGCTCTCCGCCGCGCCCGCCCAGGCGGCGCCTACCGCCGAGCAGACACTGACTTCCTCTACCGTCGCACCCACCTCGAACACAAAGGCGAGGGCCGCTCAAGCACAGTCGCTGTGCACCAGGGTTGTCACCGGGACCCCGGGCCACTGGACCGAGGCCAGCGGCTGCCCCTGGAGCACTCCCCCCGTCCAAGGGCCCAGCACGGTCGGCTTCGAATGGAGTATTGCGGCCTCTGGCAGCAACCAGACAGCATGTGTGGAAGCCAGGGCCACACCGCGCAGCCCGTGGAAGTCCGCCGGGTGCGGCAAACAGGGCACCACCCGTCTAGCCGCACCGGGCTACTCGATCGGGGAATACCAGGTCCGCGTGATGAGCACACAGCCCTTCTCCATCGCGTCGGTGCGGTGGGGCGACGGACTGAGGGCCAGCTGATTCAATGAAGCCCCGCCATCGAGTGTGACAATTAAACGGCTGCTCTTGAGCTGTTTCCAAGCCGACTGCTCTGTGAGCGAGTTGGGCTGCTGTACAAGATGAAGAAGCTCCTGGTAGACGGGTTCACGACCAAGATCGCCCGTACTGCCAGGAGCTTCGTGGTGCTTGTCTGTCCTCGTCGATCGATCTGTCCAGCCGCACCCTGCAATACCTGGGCGAGCAACTCCGGTCCCGGCAGCGGGAGATCGGGGCGCGGCGGCGTCCTCCCACCGGCCGCCGGGCCCTGCTCGTCCTTGCCCACCTGCGATGCGGCGCCACCTACGCACAGCTCGCCGCCGGGTTCGGCATCGGAATCGCCACCGTGTTCCGCTGCATACGCGAGGCCATCGGGGTGCTGGCCGCCCTCGCACCGACCCCGGACGAGGCGATGACGACGATCCGCGAGAAGGCGTTCGTCACCCTCGACGGCACCCTGCTCCCCGTCGACCGCATCGCCGCCGACACCCCGTACCACTCCGGGAAACACGAACGCCACGGCATGAACGTCCAGGTCCTCACCGATCCGTTCGGACGGCTGCTCCGAGCCTCGCCGGCCCTTCCGGGCTCGACCCACGACCTGACCGCGGCCCGGCAGCACGGAATCGTCGAAGCCCTCGCCCATACGAGGCTCAAATGCTGGGCGGACAAGGCGTACCAAGGAGCCGGCGGAACCATCCGGGTTCCGTTCCGGGGCCGCCGCCTCAAAGGCCGTCCTCGTCCTTCACCACGCCGCAAGATGAGGTTGGAAAACGCTCAATGTCCGTCTGCTGCCTGGATTTCACATAGTCGGCCGCGGAAGGGCGCCTATCGACAGAAGTGGGACGTCATCGGGCAGGTCGTTTTCACCCTTTCCGCCCGCATGACGAACGGGCCGCTATGCACTAACTGACGAGGGCCCCGCGCCCTACCCGCACGATAGTTCTCGACTTCTCGCGGCGCGGCAGCCTCGGAAGTCCTACAGGGCGTCCCGGGGCACGGCCTCGTTCCAGGTGCGTGAGAAGACCCGCTTCTCTCCCTCGTAGCCGTCGAGGGTCGCATTGACAAGAAAATCCTTTTCCGTGCAGTGGAGTGCGGTCCTGGTCTCCACCCTCACGTCCCAGTCGTCGCGGGTGAAGCGCATGGTCCAGGCCGTCTCCCCCGTGACGGAGGTGAAGTCGTCGGCGGTGGCGGTGTAGCGTTCCTCGGCGCGCAGGCCGGTGTCGAGGCCGATGTCGTCGATGCGTACGGTGCCCCGGTCCTTGACGATCTCCAGCGCGGAGCCGTACCCGATCAGGTCGCGGCGGACTTCCCAGCGCTCCTCCGGTGGGCTGACCTGTGTGGAGGCCAACGGGGTGCAGCCCTCGGGTTCGCCGAAGGGCTGTGGGGGGAGGTCGTCCGGCTCGGCGGTGGGGCGGACGGGCAGGGTGATCGTGCTGGTGCCCTCGTACACGCTCAGCAGTGCCGGGCGCGGGGCCGGCCAGACCAGCGGCCAGTACGAGGTGGACAGTGAGAGCCTGATGCGGTGGCCGGGCGGGAACGCCTGGGCCACACCGTTGAGTTGGACGGTCGCCCTGTAGCGCTTTCCCGGCTCCAGGGCCTCGGGTTCGCCGGTTCCCGCGCGGTGGGTGAGGTTGAGGACGCCGTACGTGACGCGGGTGGCGCTGCCGTCGGGGGCGACGTCGGAGATGCGGGCGGCGACGGTGGCGACGGGTTCGCTGACGGTGAGGTCGAGTTCGACGGTCGGGCTGCCGAGGATCTCGACCGGCTCGGCCAGCGGTTCCGTGTCGAAGACGAGAGAGCCGCCGTCCTCCTCGCGCTGGTCGTAGGGCAGGTCCGGCGGGGCGTTGTAGGACGCCCACTTCCCGGCGAACTGGCCGACCGACAGCGGGGATTGGACGGTCATGGGCTGCCCGGCGGTCTCCGCGGCGCCCTCTGGGGCGATCCGGTGGCGCAGCAGGGCGCGGCTGACCGGGGTGATGTGCGGCGAGGGCCAGGACGGTTCGCCGACCCAGCGGCCGGGGCGTTCCTCGTACGAGGTGGACGGCGGGACGCTCTCCTGCATCCAGGCCTGGAGCATGGGTCCGTCCATGACGCCGTTGTCGGCTCCCTTGAGCCAGTGGTCCCACCAGCGGACGACTTCCTGGAGGTAGCCGATGGCGGGCCCGGGCTCGCCGAGGTGCGGGTACTTGTGCGACCACGGGCCGACCAGGCCCTTGCGGGGGACGTCGAGGTGCTCCAGGACGCGGGTGACGGCGTTGGAGTAGCCGTCGGCCCAGCCGCTGGAGGCGAGCACCGGAACCTCGACGGCGGCGTAGTCCTCGCAGACGGAGGCGTGCCGCCAGTAGTCGTCGCGCCGCTGGTGGTGCAGCCAGTTGAGGATCCAGGGGCGGGTGTTCTCCATGCGCTCGTGCCACATGTCGCGCCAGCGCTCCCCGACCAGGGCCGGGTCGGGCGGGCAGGTGGCGTAGGCGAACATGGTGCCCGCCTCGGCGAGGTTGTCGGAGAGCATCGCGCCGCCCATGTAGTGCATGTCGTCGGCGTACCGGTCGTCGGTGAACGACGCGAGAACGATCGCGCGGAGGCTCGGCGGGCGGCGGGCGGCGGTCTGGAGTGCGGCGAAGGCGCCCCAGGAGATGCCCATCATGCCGGTGTTCCCGTCGCACCAGGGCTGTTCTGCGAGCCAGCCGAGGACGTCCTCGGCGTCCCTCTGTTCCTGCTCCAGGTACTCGTCGGCGAGCACGCCCTCGGACTCGCCGGTGCCGCGCAGGTCGACCCGTACGCAGGCGTAGCCGTGTCCGGCGAGGTAGGGGTGGTGGATGGAGTCGCGTACGGCGGACAGGTCGCGCTTGCGGTAGGGGATGTACTCCAGAACCGCGGGAACGGGCTCGTCGTCGGAGGAGACGGGCCGCCAGATGCGGGCGGAGAGGCGGGTGCCGTCCCGGGCGGGGACGACGACGTGCTCCTCCTCCTTGGTGGTGTGGGGCAGGTTGCTGACGTATCGCATGGAGTGAGGCAGCTCCTTCTCTGGTCGAGGTGCTCGGTAGAGGGCCGGGTCAGGGTCGGGGCAGGGCTGGGTCAGGGCCGGGTCAGGCGTTCTTCTGGTCCCGGCCGCCCGGGGTGGTGTCCGCGAAGTCCAGGCCGAGGGCCGCGACTGCGCGGTCGTACTTGGTGCGGATGTCCTCCTCGCTGTCGCCGCCGGTGAAGATGTGCGCCAACTCGTAGCTGTAGCTGTCCTGTTGTTCGGTGTCGGAGAGCCGCTGCCCCTCGTCGGGGACGACGTCGATCCGTACGCCCGGGATCTCCCGCTCGATGCGCTCGATGTCCTCGGCGCGGGGCGTCCGGCGGACCGTGCCGTCGGCGAACCAGCGGTAGTACCACTTCGCGGCGACCTTGTACGGGCCCTGGCGGTAGGGGAGTTGGGGGTCACGGCCGAGTGCGAGGCTGAGCATGCAGTGGTGGTTGGGCACCCCGTCGACGTACTCGAAGAGCTCGGCGTGCGACTGCGAGTGCCGGGGGTTGATCTCCAGCAGGTTGAGCGCTTCGGTCTGCGGGTCGTAGAAGTACTCGATGCTGAAAGTGGCGGCATCCATGCCGATCTGCCGCATCACCTTCACCGACACCTCGTGCAGGCGACGGATCACCGGATCCGGCAGTGCGGAGGGGTACTGGTGCCGCAGGAAGCTGGCGGAGCCGGGGTAGTTGATGGAGTCCAGGACGCCGTAGACGGTGACCTCCCCGTTGTGCACGTACCCCTCGACCGCGACCTGGACGCCGGTGAGGGTCTCCTCGGCGAGGCAGACCTGGCCGCCGACACCGGCCATCTCCGGTGGCAGATCGAGCCTGTCGAGTACGTACTCGAAGGGACGGCCGACGCGGGAGACCCCCTCGCGTATCTCGGCGACGGCGGTGCGGAACTCCTGTTGGTCCTTGACGCCGAAGGCCAGCTCCGAGGAGTACGAGAGGGCCGGCTTGACCCACATCGGAAAACTCATGCCCTCCGGAACCGTCGGATCGTCGGTGGAGAAGTCCACCTGCCCGAACCTCGGATGCTCCTCGACGACCTTCTCCTGCTCCAGGCGGGCCCAGTACTTGTGCTCGCACTTGACGACGGATTCGAGGCTGGTGGAGCGGGTGCCGTAGCGCTCACCGAGAATCGGCACCAGGGTGCTGACGGGGAAGTCCCAGTAGCCGACGATGGCGTCGATGCTGCCGTCGAAGGCGTCGAGGATCTGTGTCGCCTTGTCGATCAGGTCGGGTACGGACACCTCTCCCGACTGGAGCTCCTCGATCGTCAGCAGGGGGTGGAAGCGGTACTCGTCGGCGTGCGGCACCGCGCTCAGGGTGGGGAGGTTGGCCTCGTCGAGGCCGAGCACGAAAATGTTCTTGAGGGGGGTCTTGAGAGGGGTCTGGTGGTTCAACGGGTCTCCTCCAGTCGGGTCGTCCGCGGGCACCGTGGTCGACTTCCTCGAATGGCCGGTTTCATACGCACACGAGCAAAATTTGCTGCGCGGCACGGGTCTCCCGCTCACCCCGGGGCCAGCAGTACGGCAGCCCCCGCCGAACCCACCAGCCCCACTGCCTGTGCACGGGTGATCTTCTCGTGCAGGAGGGTGAGGCCCAGGACCGTGGGGCTGGCTGGGTACGAGGGCCGCGAGCCGTCCGGCGGCCACCGGCCACAGCCCGCTGGCCGGGTCGGCCTGAGCGAGCCCTACGTACTGGACGGCGACGCCGAGGCTGGCGATCAACCCATCCGCCGAGGCCGGTCCGCCCCGCATGCGGTTCCCGCGCCGGGCCCCTCCCCCAGCGACGAACCAGAGCGCGGGGACGGTGATGCCGATACCGAGCCCCGCGAGCACGGCCGTGCGGTCGCCGAGGAATCACACTCCGCGCACCACCGACAGAGCCACCCCGGTCAGTGGCCGCACCCGATCCGATGCCGGACAGTGCGCCCCAGAGCAGGTCCGTGGCCTGCACCGCATCGGTGGGAATCACGAACGCAGCGACGCCCGCCAGGCCCAGGCCGCCGAGGCCAACGCGAGAAGAGCGCCCATGAGGCGGCGCGTACCCCTGCTGTCCCACCCGTACCCGGGCCGATCACACGACGCCGAAAGCATGCCCGGATGCCCGCGCCGTTCGAGCCCCCCGGCTCCCCCGAGCCCAACCGTGAGCACGGAATCGAACACTTCTCAGCCCGCCCGTCGTTCCCGTGCCGAAGAGGACGAAGCAGCGAGGAGCTCGCGCAGAGGGCACAGTGGAGACATGGGAGAGACCGCAGTGATCGTCATCGACATGATCGATACCTACGAGCATGCGGCGGGCTAGTGGACACCGCCCTCGCAGGGACGCATGCCGACCTCGTGCGCCCATCGTCCCTGACGAGGAGTCCCTCTTCGTAGTCACGGCGCGGCATTCGATCTCCTACGAGACCCCGCTCATCTACCTCCACGTCGTCACCGCGTCCCGGGTCGACTTCAGCAATTCCCGATCCGGCGCCGCCCCGCATGGACAAGCCAGACAGGGTTACCCATACGGGGGAACCAGCCCCGCCAACCCCGCCAACCCCACCAAGGAGCGATGACGGATGACCAGCCCTCAGCACCAGTCCCACGACGACGACCATGCAGCCGACCGCCCGGACACGGCCGTCGGGGAGGCTCTGAAGGAATTCGAGGAGGCCGAAACCCGGGACGTCGGTCGCACCGACCTGCCCGACGAGCACGACGGCGAAGCAGGGGACGCACTCTCCCCCAACGAGGAGGCGCAGGAAGACGCTTCCGGCAACTGACGCCCACCACCCGCGTCCGCCCACCCCCGCGCCCCTCGATACCGAAAACCGGTCCCGACAAGGGGCCAGAAGGAGTACGACATGCGTGTGCTGTCCCTCGTCTGCACGTTGAGCCCCTCCCCCAAGCCCTCCAGCAGCCAGCTCCTGGCAGAGCAGGTGGGCGCGGAGTTCGAGAAGCTGGGAGCCGAGGTGGAGACCGTACGCGTGGCCGATCACGACGTACGCCCCGGTGTCGAGCTCGACATGGGCGACGGCGACGCCTGGCCCGCCCTGCGCGAGAAGGTGATGGCCGCCGACATCCTGCTGCTCGCCACCCCCATCTGGCTCGGCCACCCCTCCAGCATCTGCCAGCGCGTACTGGAACGCCTGGACGCCGAACTCTCCGAAACGGACGACGAAGGCCGCCTGCTGACATACGGCAAGGTCGCCGCCGTGGCGGTGGTGGGCAACGAGGACGGCGCGCACAAGGTCAGCGCCGACCTCTTCCAAGGTCTCAACGACGTCGGCTTCTCCCTCGCGCCCGGCGCGGTGACCTACTGGGTGGGCGAGGCCCAGCAGGGCACCGACTACCAGGACCTCGACGAGACACCCGAAGCCGTGGCCTCCACCACGCACACCCTCGCCGTGAACGCCCACCACCTGGCGGAGCAACTGCGCCACTCGCCCTACCCGGCCTCCTGAAACCCGCAGTCACCTCAAGGAGGCCCCCGTACCGTTCGCCCTCCCCTTCTCCTCCGCCTTTCTCGCACCGCCTTCCACCCTGAACCGGCTCTCCGCCGTCGTCACGGGAGGCTCACGGGGCCAGGGGCTGCTGCTCACCGACAATCTCCTGGGCCGCGGCTGCACGGTGACGATCGCCGCCCGCGACAAGGCCGAGCTCGACCGAGCCGCGGCCCTGCTCCAGGGCCGCCGCCCCGGAGCGACGATCCGTACCGCCGTGTGCGACGTACGCGAAAGGCAGGCCGTCGCAGGGCTGTTCCGCCGGACGGCGGCAGCGTGGACCTCGTCATCGCCAACGCGGGGATCATCCAGGTTGCCCCGGCGGAAACAGTCGGTGTGGCCGGCTTCGAGGCCGCTCGCCGCACCGCACCTGCTGCCGCACTCCTGCGCCAAGTCGGCTGTGGGCACCCTCGCCGAAGGTCTGTACGCGGAAGGGGCACGCGACGGCGTGTCGGTGATCGCGATCCACCCCGGGCTGATGCGGACCGGCTCGCACCAGCACGCCGTATTCGGTGGGGACCGCTCGCGGGAGTTCGCCTGGTTCTCCGCAGCCGCGGGCACCCCGCTCCACTCCATGGACGCCACGCGCACCGCGCACCGCATCGTGTCGGCCGGACAGAAGCGCAAGATGCGTCTCGTACTCCCCCCAGCGGCGCGGGTGGCGAACAAGGCACACGGCCTCGCTCCGGCGCTCACCACCCGGCTGACCCATGGTGCCGCCCGGCTGCTGCCCACGGGCGAGGGAGAGCCGCAGCTGCGTCCGGGCATCGACGTGGAGGCGGAAAGGCCGCGCACCGTGGGCGAACGGATCCGTTCACTAGCCGGCGCCATGAACGACCGGGCGGCACGCGCGAACAACGAACGCCACCACCCCCGGGAGAGCGGCCTCGGCCTGCCCCGTGAGCTTGGCGTCACCGGGACCCAACTGTTAAGAGCTGCGTCAGAACCGGCGATCTGAAGCGCTCCGTGAGGTGTGGTGCACCTCGGCGAAGAAGGTGTTCTGCAACCAGGCGAAGCGGTCAGATGGCTGTGGCCACACTCTCCGTATGGACCCAGGAACAGCGGCAGTCCTTGGTGCTCACCACCTCGGCGCCCCGGAAGCGCGGACTCGCCTCCGTGCCTGGGACCGGGGCGGGGCAGCCCAGTCGACGTCATGACCTACGAGCGGCAGCAGGGCGACGTCGAGTGCGGCGTAGAGGTCGATGGTGGTGCGGCCGCCGCGGGCGCTGCTGTAGCAGCGGGTGACGGTGCGGGCCGGACGCAGCCAGCCCAGGCTGCACAGTGCGTTGAGGCCGGTACGGCGTACACCGAGGCGTACTGCCGCCTGCTCGGGTCCGAGGTAGAGGTGGCGGTCGAGGAGCTCTTTTGAAGTCGGCGCGGCGGGCGAGGGCGGCCACCTGGCCGGGGTGCACGTCCGGGGCGTCGGCGTCGGTGCCGAGGACGGTCAGGAGGCCGGCCCGGGCGAGGTCGCCGATCTGGCCGGACGTCACTGCCGGGCGGCGGGCCGGGAGCGGGGCGCCGAGTGCGGCGGTGAGCCGGCCGGCGGCGGTGGAGGCGCCGATCGGGCCGCGCAGGGAGGCGCGGACGGCTTGTGCGTCGACGGTCTCGACCGCCGTACGCGACCGGAGGCAGTCGCGCATTCGCGTCAGCGAGGTCCTCCACCGCTTCTACTGCGGGTACTTCGCCTACGGCGGGTAAGAAGAACGCGCTCGTCATCCCTGACCGCACTACCCGTATGATCGCCTCGCTTCAACGGTCGGCGGGGAGGGCGGGGCAGCATGGGGGTTTCCGGAGTGCCAGGCTTGGCGCACATAGGACCGTTCCGGGTGGTGGCCGAGCTCGGACAGGGCGGTATGGGCCGGGTACTCCTGGGCGTCGCCCCCGACGGACGGCTCGTCGCGGTCAAGCAGGTGCACGCCGAACTGGCCGGGGACGACGGTTTCCGGACCCGGTTCCGGCGCGAGGTGACGGCCTCCCGGCAGGTGTCCGGCGCGTACACCGCGCCCGTGGTCGACGCCGATCCGGACGCGGCGACGCCGTGGTTCGCCGCCCAGTTCGTGGCCGGGCCCTCGCTGAGCCAGGCACTGGACGCCGTGGGTGCGCTGCCGTTGGAGTCGAGCCGGCTGCTCGCGGCCGGTCTCGCGCAGGCGCTGGTCGACGTGCACCGGGCCGGTCTCGTACACCGGGACCTCAAGCCGTCCAATGTGCTGCTGGCCGAGGACGGCGTCCGCGTCATCGACTTCGGCATCGCCCGCGCGGCGGAGGGGCAGACGAAGCTCACGCACACCGGGGCCCTGGTGGGATCGCCCCCGTTCATGGCGCCGGAACAGGTGGACGGGCGCCAACTGACCGCAGCCGCCGATGTGTTCTCGCTGGGATCGACCCTGGTCATGGCCTGTACCGGAAGGCCGCCGTTCGCGGGCACCTCGGTGCCCGGCATCCTCTACAACGTCGCGCACTCCGAGCCCGACCTGAGCGCTGTGCCGCCCGCCATGCTGCCCCTGATCGAGGCATGCCTGGCCAAGGATCCGGCACAGCGTCCGTCGCCGCAGGCCCTGCTCTCCATGATCGGGCCGGTACGGCCCTCGGCGCGGCCGTGGCCGGAGGCGGTGCACCAACTCGCACTCGCCCAGCGGGCCGAGATCGACCGGTACGTCACCGGGGCCGGCGGAAGCGCGACGCTCACCGGTGCCGCGCCTCCGCACGCCGCTGCCGCCGCTGCCTCGCCCGCCGATGCCCCCGCTTCCCTCCACCACGCCCCCACCATGACGGCGGCCGCCCAGGCCCCGCACCTGCCCGCCGCTCCGCAGCATCCGGCTTATCAGGGGAACCACGGACATCAGGGGTATCCGTCGCCGCCCGCGCCCCCACCCGCCCCCGGCTCACGGCGCAAGCGCCACGCCTGGATCGCCGGCGGTTCCGTCGCCGCGCTGGCCACCGCCATCGCGCTGCTCGCTACGTTCCTGCCGCCGGGGATGAACCCGTTCCGCACGGAGGCCATCCCGACGCCGGGCAACAAGCCCCTCGCCCAAGTCTCCGACAAGTACACCGGCACTCCCCCGTCCTGCAAGGAGATCGCGGGCGAGGTGAAGGCGCCGACCGGGTTCGCGCTCCAGCCCAATTACCCCGGCACCGAGCTCTCCGACCGGGAGGACTACGACGACAAGGCCCGTTACCAGCAGGGCCGCTGCATCTGGCAGAGCCGCTCCGGCGACAAGATCGACCTCACGTGGGACCGGTACCGGACCGCGAAGGACAAGACCGGCGCGGAGCGGGCGAAGAAACACTACGAGGCCCTCTACATCACCGGCACCACCCACCGCGAAGACATCGGGACCGGCGAGGAGGCGTTCTGGCACGGCGAACCGGACGGCGGCTGTGTGCTCTACGCGCGGGACGTCAATTTCTACGTGTTCGTCGCCGTGGAGGGTACCGCCTACCCCACCGGCGACAAGTGCGAGGCCCTGGCCGTATCCGTGGCGAAGGGGACCTACAAGGCGGGCTCGGCATGATGAAGCCACTGGGCCCGGCCGACCCGGCCACGGCCGGACCGTACCGGCTGCTCGCCGAGCTCGGACAGGGCGGCATGGGCCGGGTGCTCCTCGGCTCCGCACCGGACGGCCGCCTCGTCGCGGTCAAGCAGGTGCACGCCCGGTTCGCCACCGACGACGGGTTCCGCGCCCGCTTCCGTCGCGAGGTCGCCGCATCGCGCCAGGTTTCCGGCGCCTACACGGCAGCGGTCCTGGACGCCGACACCGAGGCCCGACTGCCCTGGCTCGCCTCGGCGTTCGTGGCAGGCCCGTCACTGGGCGCGGCGGTGGAGGGCGCCGGGGTGCTGCCCGAGGAGGCGGTACGCCGTCTCGCCGCGGGCCTGGCCACCGCGCTGGTCGAGATCCACCGCACCGGCATCGTCCACCGCGACCTCAAGCCGGAGAACGTGCTGCTCGCCGAGGACGGCGTACGTGTCATCGACTTCGGCATCGCCCGCGTCGCCGAGGGCGCGGACGCCACCGCCCTCACCCATACCGGCTGGGTGGTCGGCTCGCCCGCCTTCATGTCGCCGGAGCAGGCGGAGGGCCAGGAACTCACCCCGGCGAGCGATGTGTTCGCGCTCGGCGCGGTCCTCGCGATGGCGGCCACCGGCGACAGCCCGTTCTCCGGCACCTCGATGGCGGGGACCCTCTACAACGTCGTCCACACCGAGCCCGACCTGACCACGCTGCCGCCAGGTCTTGCCGCCCTCATCGGACCATGCCTGGCCAAGGCCCCCGCCGACCGGCCGACCCCGCAGCAACTCCTAGCTCTCCTCGGCCCGATCACAGCCGCCGAACGGCCCTGGCCGCCCTCGGTGCACGGCCTGATCGCCACCCAGCAGGCCGAGATCGACCGACTGCTCGACACCACGGACCGCACCCCCGCCCCGGACGCGTACTCCCCCACCCGGGTCTCTCCGTCTGCTCCTGGTCCCGGCTTCGGGCCACCGCCGCCTCTCACGGGTACGCCCCCACGCGGACGCACCGTGCGGATCACGGCCCTCGTGCTCGCGGGCGTGCTCGCCGTCGCGGGCCTCGGCGTCGGCGCGTACGTACTGACGACTCGCGGCGGCGGCGCCGGCGGTTTGCCCGGGCCACCCGACAAGTACGCAAAGATCCCGACCTGCGCAGAGGCGGCCGGTCAACTCGGTCTGCCGGAGCGAAAGAAGGACCGCGACTCGTACGGAGACAGCACCAGCGAGGCCTCGACGAGCTGCACCTGGATCGGCACGCAGGACCTCGGGAACGGCTATGTCCTGGAGAACGCCTATACGCTCGCCTACATCAAGTGGACGCTGCGGCGCACCACCGGAGACGACGCGAACGCGACCGTCCTGCAGCGCGAGGAGTTCGCCGAGGGCGCGGCCGACGGCACCCGCGACAGCGGACTCGGCATCGGCGACGAGGCGTACTGGGTCCGTCCCGACGGCCCCGACGAACACTGCGACCTGCGCGTGCGTGACGGCAACATGACCCTCTGGGTGGAACTGGGCGGCGACAAGCATCCGGAGTCGACCTGCAAGGCGGAGGCCGCACGGATCGCCCGCGCGGCCCTGGCGGCCATCCCACCGCAGGGTCAGTGAAGTGACCGGGTTGTCCGGGGCCGTGGAATGCCCCGCCCTCGCGGGAGGGGGCCGGGGCCGACACGGCCACCGCCTCCCCCGACTGGTGACGGCCGGTGACCGTGCCACCTCGACCACGGCGCCACCGGACCGGGGGAGGTGCCCGGTGTGCTGCCGTAGGAGATCAACAGCCCCACCGCCGCTGTAAGTCGGTGCGGGCAGTTCGGGCAGTGCGGGCTGGGCGCCCCGGGCGCAGGTGGAGGAGCGAGAGAGGAAACTTGCCCTCGTATCAAGGCAGTTGGGGCAGGCCCGGAGGGCTTGAGAGGTTGCGGGTCACGTGGGAGCCCGTACGCGGTGCGGAACGGCGGGCGATGGGGGTGCTGACCGTGCCGAACTGGCAGCCGTCATGTACGCGGTACGCGGGACTGGTGCCGGCTACCCATGGCTGTCGCGGTGGAGATGTACTTCGGGCAGGACTGCCAGCGCTCCGCCGTCCACGGGCAGACAGACTCCGTTGACGTACGAGGACGAGGGCCCGGCAAGGAAGGCGACCACCTCGGCGACCTCCTGGGGAGAGCACAGGCGCTCCAGCGGGTAGGCAGCCCGGATCCGTTCCCGTTCCTCGGGGTCCTGCCAGCGGTGGGCGTTGCGCTCCACGGCGACGAAGCCTGGTTCGACCACGTTGGTGCGCGTTCCCCCGTGTCCCCATTCGGTGGCCGCGGCGCGGGCCAGCGCCGCGAGTCCGGCCTTGGCCACGGCGTACGGGGCGAAGCCGGGAGCAGCGGCATGGGCATGAACCGAGCCGATCAGGACGATGGAGGCCCCCTGCCCAGCAGGCTTGCGGCGGACGAGTGCGGTGGCCGCCTGCCACGCCGACACGAGCCCGACGTCGAAGACCCGGTGCCAGTCTCCGGGCGTCACGTCCTGCAGCGGGGCGCGGTGTTCACTCAGCAGTGCGTGCACGAGGATCGAAGGAGGCTCTGGTGCGGCGTCCATGGCGCGGTCGATAAGGGCTTCGTCGGTGGCGTCACCGTCGAACGCGATCGTCACGCCCGGGAGGCGGTGCACGGCCGGGTCCTGGTCAACGGCGATGACTGTAGTGCCGTCGGCGAGCAGGCGGGCTACCACGGCCCGGCCGATCCCGCCCGCGGCGCCGAGAATGAGTGCGGTGGTCAAAGCTGTCACCTTCTGGTTGTACGGGGGTGGATGGAGCGAGGCGGTGCCCTGCGGCGGTCGGCCGCAAGACGGCACCGGGCGCGTGTGCGCGGTCCCGGTCGGGCCGTGGTACCTGGGAATGCCCGACCGTGTCGGCGACGCGTGAAAAGCGGCTCTGGATCACTTGGGGGCCGTCGCCGACACGAATGGCCACCGGAAGTTGCCGCGGCCTGGACCCGAGGGTGGGCGGTGCTCGTACATGTGGCGCGGGACGCCAGTCCGTGTGCAGTCCACCTCGCCTATTCCCGGCCGATGCTGATGTCCTCAAGTTCCTTGCCGGTGGTGGCGAGAAAGGGTGAGGCCGCGACGACGGCTGCGGCGATCACGTAGGCGGCCGCGTAGATGGCGACGGAACGCAACCCGAACCGCTGCAGAAGGTGCGGCGCGAGAACCACGTTCAACGCGATCATGAGGCGGGTGACGGCCTGTGCGATACCGCTGCCGATGCCACGCAGATGCGTCGGGAACGCCTCGGACGACCACACCCAGGACAGCACGCCGGGCCCCAACCACGTGAGCAGGGAGTAGAGAACGAAGAAGGTCAGCAGAAGTCCCGAAGCCTTCGGACCGAGGAAGGCAATGCCAAGTCCTGCGACGAAGACACCGAGGCAGGACCACATGCCCAGCGCCCTGCGGTCGATACGGTCGATCAGCTGGGCACCCGCGACCACAGCGCCCAGGCCCGCCACGAACCCGGCCAGCAAGAACCACAGCGAGTACTGCGCTCCGATACCACTGGCCTCCATGACGAGCGGGCCCGCAATGGTGGCGACCGCGCCACCGAAGGCCTGGATCGCGAAGAACCCGGTGACCGCCGCGAGGCGCAACCCCGCTCGGCCGGCGAACAGTTCACGCACGCGGCGTTTCTTCCCGACGGATTCGACGGACCTGACGGATCTGACGGGAGCGGCTGGCTCCTCGATGCCCAGGATCGTGAATACCTTCCTGGCCTCCTCGTGGCGCCCCTGTGCCCGCAACCAGCGCGGCGACTCCGGCAGGAACTGACGGGCAATCAGCACGCCGAGCGCCGGGACGGCCGCCAGCCCGAACAGCCAGCGCCAGGTGTTCTCCCCTGCCACGTCACGCAGCGCGAGCGCGATGAGCACACTGGTGATCGCACCGCCCAGCCACATCATGTTGGGAAGCGATCCCGCGACCCTGCCACGCCTCGCTCTGGGCGCTATCTCCGTGAGGAAGGCGTGCGAGGTCGGGATGTCCATGCCGACGGCGACACCGATGAAGAACCGGGCCAGCATCAACTGCCAGACCTCGGTCACGAACGCGGCAGCGAGTGAGGCGACGACGAAGAAGACCAGGTTGATGACGAAGATGACCTTCCGTCCGAACCGGTCTGACAGGTCCCCGAACACGACGAGGCCGACCGCAGCGCCGATGAACGCGATGGCACCGAGCCAGCCCACCTCGGTGGGAGACAGATCGAAGGCCGGCTTGAGGAAGAGCAGCGCAGAGCCCATGACGAGCAGGTCGTAGCCGTCGATGAACTCGCCGAACGCGACCAGACGCGGTGTCCAGCGCTTGGTGAAGCGTGCCCGTGCAGGGCTTAGACATCCGGTGCCCGCAGCGGCCGTACGGGAAGGAGCAACGACCATGGTGAGTGTCGGGTCCCTTCGCGAAGATGGATGGTCAGGTGGCGGGCCCAGCCCCGAAGCAAAGGCCTGCCGAACCGCAGGTTCTCGCTCGCGCCCACCAGGCCGCCGGGCCACCCGCATTCCCCCAGGCGCGTCGAAGTGGTGTGCCCGGCACGGGCGAGGCACACCACATTGGTGCACAAGCGACTGCTGCGGTAGATGCCGTCTACACGTTGCCCACTACTCGCCTCTGCCTGGCCGAAACAAAGGCCTGGCCACTGCCGGTCGCACCCGGCGAATTCTGATCTGTGCATGAACCGAGGCGTCCGGCGCCTCTGGTGAACGGGGGTCCCTGGATGTGTCCGAGCGTGTCCGGTCAGTGGGCGCACGCGCCTGTGAGCGCAATGATCAACTGTCGGGCGCGCGTGCCCCCCTCCCCCGAAGGAGGGCCTCCAGCAGAGAGCCGGTGCCGGGATCGGCGGCCGCTCTCACCAGATTCAGGCCTTCGCACCGGCCCTCCAGGCACTCGTCGGCGCGTCGAGGATCACCTTCTTGTGCACCGCCAACCCGTGCGCTTCCAGCCTCACCCAACTCAGGGGAACGAAGGCCCGGTTGACCCACGCATTCGGCGTCTTCGACAAGACGCTGTGCGGCAACCAGGGTGCTGGCATGTTGCCGTCCGACTACTGGTGGCTGCCGGAGCGGGAGAACGCCTGAAGTGCCGGTCGGGAAGCGGCAGATGTCACCGATGACCGTTGGCCGCATGGAATGAGGGGCAAGCACGCGCGGGTCAGCGTGGCTTGGCGGCGTTCCTGACCGTGTTGTCGCGGTTCCGGACCTACTTCTACGACTGCCTGACCGCACGCGCGGATGCGCTGTTCGAGCTGACCGACGCCGTGTTGTGCACCGAAACCCACCACACCCGGCCCAGAACGTCCGCCGGGCTCGGAGAACGTCGTTGGCCAGAAGGGGGGTTCCCCGTGAGCGAGGGACAGACGGGCGCGGCCGCGTACGCCACCGGTCCGGTGGCCCGGGCAGCACAGATGCAACCAGGGGTGCAGCTGCGGCAGTCCTGTCGGTTGTGATGACCCGTCTGCCCCGGCGCCAGGCAAAATGGCGCGGCCTCCGTTTGTGGAACGTCGGTCTCGTCCTCGCGCTGGCCTTCGTCGTCGCGTTCCTGATCGCAGGATTCGTCTTCTACACCGGGTGGTCCCTGCTGGAGGTGAAGAAGCTCAAGCCCGAGAGCGTCATCGACTCCAAGACCCTCTTCGACCTCGTCAAGCTGGCCTTCGGAGTCGTGGCTGGGGCGGGCGCCCTGGTCGCCCTGGTCGTCGCCTACCGGCGCCAGCGGGTCGACGAGGACGGTGCGCTGCGCGACACCACCCGCCTGCACACCGAACGCTTCACCACCGCCGTCTCCCAACTCGGCGACGGATCCCCCGCCGTACGGCTGGGCGGTGTCCACGCACTGGCCGGCCTCGCGGACGACGCCCCCACCCAGGACCTCCGCCAGACCTGCATCGACGTCCTGTGCGCCTACCTCCGCCTGCCCTCCACGCCCGCCCCGGGAAACCCGCCCGCCTCCCTGCCAGACACCCCTGCGCCCTCCGACGAACAACGCGACGCGCACCAGGCCAAGCACGACCAGTACCAGGCACTGCGCGAAGTCCGCCACACGATCCTGCGTCTGATCGGGGACCACTACCGCATCCCTCAGAACACCCACCGCTCCTGGCAGGGCTGCGACCTCGACCTCTCAGGCGTATTCATCGACGGCAACCTCAACTTCTGCGGTGCGACGTTCTCCGGCGGCACCGTGACCTTCCGCAACGCGACGTTCTCCAGCGGGTCCGTGGATTTCGGCGACGCCATGTTCTCCGGCGGCACCGTAACCTTCCGCGACGCCATGTTCTCCGGCGGCACCGTAACCTTCGGCGACGCGATGTTCTCCAGCGGCACCGTAACCTTCCTCGGTGCGATGTTCTCCGACGGCACCGTGGACTTTTACGGGGCGACGTTCTCCGGCGGCACGGCGGACTTCCGCAGCGCGACGTTCTCCGGCGGGTCCGTGGACTTCTGCGGTGCGACGTTCTCCGGCGGCACCGCGGACTTCCGCAACGCGACGTTCTCCAGCATCGTGGACTTCCACGACGCGAGGTTCCCCCGCGGCATCGTGGACTTCCGCGGCGCGCGGCTCTCTGGCGGCTTCGTACCGTCCGGCCTGATTCCGGACGACTCCTCCGCCCCCCTGCCGCCGGGCCTCGCCCTTGCTCCCGATTGGCTTCAGAACCTGAACTGAAAGCCCTCTACGTCCAAGCCCTAACGTGTGGTTGCTATGGATCTGGGGGTTGGGCCGACGGTTGTTCACAGAGCCGGGGAATGTCCACGATGAGAGGAGTAGCGGCGCTTCGAGGCCGGGCTCGTGGCTTGTTTCTCGCGGCCGTTGTGTGGTTCCAGCCGCCGCCGTTGTGTGCTCGCCACGGCCGCGGGCGGGCGCGAGGCCCTCAGGGCGTCCTCGCGCTAGTGCCCTCAGGAGGGGGTGGGGTGGCGGGAGTTGCCCCACCTGCGTGAGGGCCGAGGCTGGATCCGCGTTCTCTGTGGGTACGGCTCCAGCTGGTCATCGCGAGTCTTGAGAGCTCGAGAGCTGGGAGCCGGTATGCGGGTAGAGCCGACGTCTAAGTGACAGACGGGAGTCGATGCCGGTGGCCACCCCGTGCGGTGAGAAACCCCTCGGGCACACTACGCAACTGACCTCGCTCTGCCCTGACATTCCTGCGGGGCAAGGAGAAGAGCTGGCGCGGGGCAGCGGAGCGTGATCCGGAGAACTTCGGTAGCGGTCCCGGGGCACCGGAATACACAGCGGAAAAGGCGTACCCCCGGGCTGTTGCCCGGGGGTACGCCTTTTCCGCAGCGCCTTCCGTCAGGAGGAGCGGACCTGGATCTCGCCGATCCCCGAGCCGAGGCTTGAGCAGTGCGCGGTCGACTGGTTGGAGTCGCCCGGCTCCAGGCGGATGTGTTCACCGTCCGCGTCGGGCGACCAGCCACAGATCAGGTGGACCCAGAAGGTGATGGGCTCGCTCCCGACATTGGTGCACAGCGCCCAGCCGGTGTAGTCGTCGATGTTGTGCTTGCCCTTCTCGCACGAGAGCCCATGAGGGTCCGCAGCGGGGGCGGCCGCCGCGGCGGGCGCTGCGACGGGCAGAGCGAGGGCGAAGGCTGCGGACACGGCGAGGGCGGCGCGCACAGCGGCGCCCGCCTTCCTGTTGTTCTTCAATGTGTTTCTCTCCGTGAGGTCGGACAACTTCCTTGCACCACTCTGCCGCCCCCAAACCGGACTAAAACCCCGCCTGGCTTCACCGTCCGTAAGCGAAAGGATTCGGCACACCGGAAGAAGGCGCACGCGGCCCCGCGGAAGTCAAGGACACGCGGGTCGACGTCCTGGACAGCGGCGGTGGGGGTCGCGAGGGATGGTGCCGCCGTCGCCGACAACGTCCGCGCCCGACCCCGCCGTGATGTCCCGCGTCGGCCAGGCGCTCCGCGCCGTCGCCTCTGATCCTCTACTCGTCGGTGCTTGCCCAGCAGGGGTGGGAGTAGATGCGTACGGTCTGTATTGAGGGCTTGTTGTGGCCGAGGTCTGTAGCTGACTGTTTGACCATTGCGACATCTCGATGGCCGAGGTGCCCTGCGCCCAGGGCTCGGAAGGGCAGTGCTGCGGCGCTGCCCATCTCCGGAACCGTCCAGACCGTCCAGACGTGGAGCGCCCGGTCAACTTCCTCGTACTTCCTCGCAGTTCGGCCGCGCGACGGCTGCCGGACAGCTCAGGCAGACGGCACGGTCCGCGCCGCCGCGTCGACCCTCGGTCCGGTCAACTCGGTTCAGGCGTCGAGGCGATGGACGCTGACCGCGTAGCCGCCGCCGTCGTACGGGGCGGCGTCCCAGGTGGCGAAGCGGTCGACCAGTGAGAGGCCCGCCGCGGCGCAGCCGGCGTCGTACTCGGGCAGGGTGGTGGTCGGGGGCACGGGCAAATGGGCGGCGTCCAGTCCGAAGCCCGCGACCAGCAGGCCTCCGGGACGCAGGGCCGCGGCCAAGCGATGGATCACCGTGGCCTCCGTCCCTGGAGTGAGCAGCGGCAGGACGTTGCCCGCGGCGACCACGAGGTCGAAGTCCGCGGCGATACCCAACAGTTCCGGATCGAATTCGGCGAGATCTGCCCGGAACCACGGCAGTTGAGGCGCCTGCGCCCGCGCCACGTCCAGCATCGATTCGTCCAGGTCGACCCCGACACAGTCGTAGCCGAGTTCCGACAGCCGGATCATGACTCGACCGGTGCCGCAGCCGGCGTCGAGCACCGATGCTCCTGCGGGCACGAGGGCCGCGCAGAACGACGCCTCGCCGTGCACGTCCTGCCCACCGCGGACGAGCGCCTCGAAGCGGGCGGCGTACTGGCTCCCGGACGTACCACCGGTAAGTTCCTGCCAACGACTCATGTGATCGACTATAGGCCGCGGCGTCGGCCCGCCCCTGCGTGCGGGGCTGCGGGCGCACTGGTGCGGCCCTGAGCCGGAGGTCGGGGGTCCGCCGCTCGTCGGGCGATCCGGGCGCGGTCCGCGACGGCGCGGGCGGGCGAGCGTCGGCCCGCCGAACAGCTCCGGGGCGACGGCCCGCCCGGCGTCTCCCGCTGCATGTATCGCGTAGCAGCAGGTCGCGCTACAGGCCCGCGATACGTGCCACGAAGAAGCCGGCCACCAGGACGGCTCCGATGACGATGAGTGCGAGCATCCATCGTGGGTGCTCCCAGATTCCGCCGTCGTGCCGCTCCTCGTGCGCTTCTGCGGTCGATCCCTCGGCCGGCGAGGTTTCCGTCGGTGGAACGGGTGTGTGGCTCATGTCTCCACGGTCCTCCCCGTCACGCGCTCGCGCATCCCGGCCCGGTCGCACCCCATGTCCCCTACGGCAGGATCGCGTCCACGTAACCACCGTCCACCCGCAGCGCGCCGCCCGTCGTCGCCGATGCCAGCGGCGAGGCGAGGTAGACGACCATGTTCGCGATCTCGCTGGGTTCGATGAGCCGCTGGAGGAGCGACTGCGGCCGGTGCTCGCGCATGAACGTGCGCTGCGCTTCCTCCCAGGGGAGGCCCGCGTCGACGAGTTCGTACACGAAGTCCTCCACGCCCTCGGTGTGGGTGGGGCCTGCGAGCACGGTGTTCACCGTGACGCCGCTGCCCGCCGCCTCCTTGGCGAATCCCCGGCCGACCGCGAGGAGCGCCGTCTTGGAGACCCCGTAGTGGATCATCTCGGCGGGGGTCACCACGGCCGAGTCGCTGGCGATGTACTGCACCCGGCCCCAGCCGCGCTCGCGCATCCCCGGCAGGAACCGCCGGGTCAGACGGACGGCGGCCAGGACGTTGATCTCGAAGTAACGCCGCCACTCCTCGTCGGTGATCTCCAGGGCGGGCCGGGCGCCGAAGATGCCGAGGTTGTTGACGAGGACGTCGAGGTCGGGGAGTACTCCTGCTACCTCCTCGACCCCTTCGGGCGTCGCCACGTCGGCGGGAGCTGCCACGAGATCCGCGTCGGGCACACGATCGGCGATCTGCCGGATCGCCTTCTCGACGCGTACGCCGTCGCGCCCGTTGACGCCCACTCGCGCGCCTGCCTGTGCCAGGCCGGTGGCGATCGCGAGGCCGATGCCCTGCGTGGATCCGGTCACCAGCGCCGTGCGTCCTGTCAGATCGAGCCTCACCAGCGGTCTCCTGTCACCTCGTCGGTACGTGCTGCGGTCCCTGCGGCACGCCGCGCCGCGCACCCCATGCTCACCGCCGCCTGCCCGCTCCGCTCGCGGGGCGCTCCGTACTGCGCAGAATTCGCGCCAACGCGGCACGGCGCGGGGCCGCGGGGAGACACCTGTCCCAGGGAACCGACGGCAGCGGTGGCGGTCTTCGACGCGGGCGACGCGGGCGAACGGAGTCTGGACTCGTTCGACCTGTCGGGTCCTAGCGAACGACGACGTAGTCCGCGGCGGAGACGACCGCCGGGCTCGTTGACGTACCGGCGAAGATGTAGCGGAAGTAGCCGTCCGCCGTGGCTTTCGTGGTCGTCCGGAGGTTGCCCCGGCTGTCCGTGGTGACGGTCTTGAGGGTTTTGTACGTGCTGGTGCCCTTCTTCAGGAACTGGAGCTTCACCGGCTGCTTGGCGTAGCCGCCGTACTTGTAGGTCGTCCAGTCGGCGCGCGTCAGGGCGCCAGTGACGGTGATGCTCCCGTTCTTCCTGACCGGTTCCGGTGAGGCGTTGACCGTCAGTCGGGCATCGCGGAGAACCTTCGCCTTCGCCGCGGAGTCCTTTCCGACGTAGTCACCGTCGTTGGCTTGCGCATGGGCCCGCACGTGCCAGATTCCCGCGGTCGTGTTGTCCTGGGGGTGAATGCGCGGGTTCATCTTCAGGGTGAACGTGCATGTGGTCGTGGTGGCGTTGTGGCGTACGCACTTGCCCGCGAAGTTCTCCGGCAGCACGAGACCGTGGACGTCACCGGTGACCGGATTGACGGGGCCGTGCCACAGGGTCGGGAAGGTCCTCCCCACTTCGATGCCGGAGTCGTCCGTGGCGGTCACCGCGATGGTGAACGCCTTGCTGCCCGTGGTCCCCAGAACGATCTCCTTCCCGCCGTTGACCACCACCTTCATGATCTTGATATTGCCCGAGGCCTCGTCCGCCTGAGCGGCCCCCGGCATCGCGAGCGCGGACAGGGCGAGGGCCCCTGCGAGGCCTGCCACGGTGGTGCGGTGATGCATGAAGGCGTTCCCCCATGTTCCAGCGCCTCGGGAACGTCCCGAGGCGGAGCTGAGCATGCGCATCCGGTTCGTGGATCTCACGGATGGCACGTACATGACCGTCGAGCGGTGAGAATGGTTGCCCCTGGATCACACCGCATCTGCAGCCGTGGCAGGGCGCGGAGGGATTCGTCAGGGGGTGTCCCCCGCCTACGAGAAACGACAGGTCACCCCGGGTCCTTGCCTGCGGGGCCCGCCGGGGCGGGGGGCGTACAGGGCCCGGCCGCCGGGCCACCGGGACAGCTCGGTGGCCAGGGCGGCGCCGTCTGCTGTCTCCTCGGGCCGCCGGCCGGCCACCACTGACAATCCGGGGTCCGGAGACGGCTCGCGCGTTCCGACCCGTTCCGTTCCGTTGTCAGCCTCTCGCCTTCGCGTGCTCCTCGCGCGTCGTCGCGTAGACACGCACACGTGCGCCGTGCGAGGGCGCCACCGTCTCCCGCTCCAGGTACATGCCGAGCTTGCGCATGACGGCTTCGGGGGCGGTGTTGTCCACGTTGCAGACGCTCAGGAGCCGTTCCAGGCCGACCGTGTCGAAGGCGTGCCCCAGTACTGCGCGAGCGCCCTCCGTGGCAAAGCCGCAGCCCCAGAAGGGGCGGGCGAGGCGCCAGCCGATCTCGACGGCGGGAAGCACTTCCGGTAGGAAATGCGGAGCCGCGGTGCCCACCCATCCGGTCAGCTGACCGGTCTCGCGCAGTTCGACGGCGAACAGTCCGTGCCCCTGTTCCGCCCAGCCGGCGTCGCGTATCCGGGTCAGCCATGCCGCCGTCTCGTCCCTCGTGCGTACGGAGCCTTCGCCGA
This sequence comes from Streptomyces sp. NPDC032721, assembly GCF_055579625.1. Classification (NCBI taxonomy): domain Bacteria; kingdom Bacillati; phylum Actinomycetota; class Actinomycetes; order Kitasatosporales; family Streptomycetaceae; genus Streptomyces; species Streptomyces sp. NPDC032721. The sequence continues at coordinate 54,261 of NZ_JBVIMX010000005.1, forward strand.
TGTACCGCATCACCTCGGCGTCCGCGTGCATCTCGGCGAGCGGGTCGAGATCGTCGTCTCGCCAGGGCCGCAACCGCAGCCGGGCTGTGAGGAGTTCGGGCATGACGCACCCTCACACGAACGCCTTGCGGCAGATCAAGGTGCCGCTTCGCCACGCGCACGGCAGTGGAAGCCCTTCTGATCAGCCTCACGGATCCGGCACCGGCACCAGCCGCACACCGCGAGCGCGTTCACCGGTGCGGGGTCCGGCAGAGTGCGGCGCTCGGGCCCAACAGCACCCATCGGCACGAACGGCCTTCGGACGGCTACGCGGCATCGCCCTTTGCGGTCGACCGGCCGCGACTGCCGGTGTCGTCGGCCCTGTTGGGTTCCGTCCGCTCTCCTCCCGTGGGGGCCGTCAGCACGTCGATGAGGCAGGGCCAGAGTTCGCGTGGGCGGTCGTGGCCCATGTCGGGGATCAGCAGGAGCTCGGCGCCCGGCACCAGGTCCACGGTGCCTGCGCCGCCGCTAGGGTCGATCAGGGTGTCGTCCAGGCCGTGGATCACCAGTGTCAGCACCCGCAGTTCGCGCAGGACGTCCGCACGAAGCCGCTGAGGATCATCGCTCCGCGCTGACGGCCGATCCCCTCGGGGTAGTGGGCGCGGTCGTAGCCGGTTGCAGCCAGGGCGCGCAGCACCGCGGCGTCCCCGTACCGCTTGGACATTGACCGGTGGCGACATCCACAGCTGTCCTCAGATCGTGGGAGAGGCGGCCGTCGCGGCCCAGCGGAATCTCCCGTACCTCGAACGAATCCAGGACGAACTCCGCCACCCCGCCGTCCCCGACCTCATCAACGGTGCGAGCCTGGTCGTCGACGGGATCGAATTCGCTGCGAATTGTTAGTGAGTTACTCCGCAATTGGCCCAATAGGCAAGCCTCACTGGCGGTCTACTACACCGGGCCGAGCTGGCGGAATTCATGCGTATCACGAGGGTACCGGGAAGATAGGATGCTCGATTGCAGCTCTCCGTCAAGGGAAGCAGCGAGGAATTGTGTGCAAGAGACGGAGAAGTGCTCCCATCGCTCACCGCGCGCCTCGTTCACCATCACAGTCCACTGGCCCGGATCAAGGCTTGGAAGAACGAGCCAGTAAAGGCATTCGCCGTTGTCCGTGGTTGCCCAGAGGATGACTCGGGATCCCTCGATCTCCAGTTCTTCCGGTTTCCGCTCGAATTCCCATAGATCTTCGAGGATTTCGGCTTGATCCTCTGCCGATGCAATGAGGTCGTAGTGCTTGTTAGGACAGTCGGGCTCCAGAACGTACAGGTAGTCTTCCCAGTTGCTGCCTCCGTATACCTGGATGAACTCCTTGTAGTCGGAGGGTAGTTCCACTCCGAGCCTGCGTTCGACCATGCTCCAATCCTTCTGACGGGGTTCGCTCGACGCTGGGATGATTTCGAGCAGACGCGTGAGCGCATTGGTCATTGCGGAATCCTCTTTCCTGGAATGAAATGTGTTCGAGCGGGGGAAACGCCAGCCCACAGAGGAGATCACAGCCGCCACCGCCGTCGGCGGACCGGTGCTGACTCAGGCGTGCTGCCTTCGCGCTGGGACTCGTGCCGGTGCAGCCGTCCCCAGAGAAGGCTCCGCCGTCACCAGTCTCGCCCGAGAGGACATCCCATTTGGTGAGTCTGAGGTAGCAGATGAGGGTGCAGGCAATGCCGGTGAAGGCGAGGAAGTGGTCGGCTTTGCGTTCGTAGCGGCGATGGATGCGGCGGCAGCCGGCGAGCCAGGCCATGGTGCGTTCCACGATCCAGCGGTGGCGGCCCAGTCGTTGCGAGGACTCGACTCCCTTGCGGGTGATGCGGTGCGTGATGCCTCGTCCGCGTAACCATCGTCGCAGGTGGGGGTAGTCGTAGCCCTTGTCGGCGTGGAACTTGCCGGGCTTGCGGCGTCGTCGGCCGCGGCGCGGGCGGATCGGTGGGATGCCCTTCAGGAGGGGGATCAGAGACTGGCTGGCGAGCAGGTTGGCACCGGACATGCCGACGGATGTGGGCAGACCGGACCGTTCCGTGATCAGGTAGATCCTCGCGCCGTACTTGCCTTCGACCACTCGGAGAAGCGCCGGTGGGCCGTCGCTCTGGACGGGCCGAACGACGCGGAAGGAAGCTGCTCCCAGGCACAACCCGACGTGGCCACGAACACGATCGCGGCCAGCACCTCCCGGTCACGGTGCCGACGCGGGCCCTTCACCCTGCGGCCGCGACGGCGCCTCCGGCACCACCCGCTGGAACAACTCCCACAATTCGTCCGGCACCAACCGCTCAACGATCCCCACCATGACCCACAAAATATCGGCAGAGCCCGATGAGATTTCTCGAAGGCTCGACCGGGCCACAGGGCGGTGGCGGAGCGACACCAGTGCGGGGCGAGCCCGCTGCACTAAAGCTGGTCCCCTGCCCCGGCCGACTCCGGAGGGTGAACCCCGCCACCGTCCTTCGCGTCCTGCTCACACGAACGCCCGCCTTGTTCGGACTGATCGTTGGGGATCAGAAGCACTCCAGCAACCCGCTCAGGGCGCTCGACGGTGAGCCAGCCGTCACCCGTGCGGCTACCGTCCGGTTTGGACCACGCAGTGGACGAATAAAGCGTCGTGCACATCAACGCGACTCGCTTTTCGTCGACCGCGCAGGCCTGCACCGCGGGCCCGCCCGGCCCCTCGGTGACGCCGTCGAAACGGTAGTGGAAGTACGCCTGGTTCCCCTCGTGGGGCGTCTGGGGATGAGGCTCAAGTCGCCAATCGAGGACCTTGGCGGTAACCCCGAACGGCTGCTCGGACGTGTCCACGACCTGAACTGAGGTCCCGGCCTTCCCGCGTTCCGCCACCCGGTCGGTACAGCTCCAAACGGCCGAACAACCGGTAAGGGCGAATCCCGCCAGAGCCAACGAGGTACCGACAAGTACCCGTACGGAAAGCATTCGGACAACCTCCAGCCAGATGAAGCCGAGCAGTCTAACCCGGCACCCGGCCCGTCGGAGGCCCAGGACAAGCCGCAGGCGATCACTAGCGAGCACCCCGACCCCGTACTCAGCACGAGCAAATACCGGATGGGTCTGATGGTCTGATGGTCTGATGCAGGGTAGCCCCCGACCAAACGGTCCCTAGCCGCCTTTAACTGCACTTTCAGGTAGCTAAGTGGCCGGAGCTACGGGCAGAGCCTCACGCCCGGCCGTTGGGGGGCCTCCAGCAGCGCCTATTGGATCAGGTCGGTATGCGTGTAGCACTGCGGGCAGGAGTAGAGCTGCAGATTGTTCGCGTCGGAGATCTGGAGACCGGGCGGGTTCGACACAATGTCGTTGTCGATCACGGCGATGCCCTGCTCCTCGTTCGGGACCCACCCCCTTCTGTAGTCGCGGCATTCGTCCGAGGCGATGGTCAGCAACGGGCTCATCGGGGAGCCGCAGTTGATGCAGAACCGGGTAATGGGGTCGGTGAGGCCCCACGGCGGCCAGCCGCCGACCTTCCATCCGGGAGCTTCGGACAACTCGGCGGAGTAGTACTCCTCCGGTTCCTCATAGGAGTCATCTACTTCCACGCCGGCCGCCCGCCACGCGGCCCAGTCCCTCAGCCGCTGCTTCAACTCCTCGTCCAGCTCCAGCATGTTGGGGTACTCGGTGACTTGCTCCGGTGCGAGCACGCACGGCTTTGGCGTGTAGCCGTACTGTGCCTCTGCCGGTTTGGGCGGCGAGGCGAGAACGCGCTTGACGTCGGCGGCAGTTCGCCAGAACAGCTCGGTCGTAGGGCTTGTACTCCGGCGGGTGCTCCGAGGGACACCACAGCACCTGAAGGAGATCGGTGCGCCCGGGCGGCCTCAGCTGGGGCACGTCACGCACGTACAGCTGCGCCACGGGTATAAGGGGAGAGACCGGGCCCTCGTGCCACTTGTCGCAGTACAGCCATGGTTGCTCGGCGGGCCACAGCAGCGGACCGCCGACCGAACTCTCGTACGGTGACGGAGAACCGGGGCGGGGATGCAGCCGGGTCGCCGTGCGTGCCATCGGGGCTAGTTCAGGGAAGATCGCGGCCACATCGAACGGCCGTGGTGGGGTGGTACGGGTGATGTTCACGGCGGCGATATTGCCAGCTGCCTGTGACAACAGGGGTTCGCAGCCACCTGAGCGCGGCACCCCTTACCTCAGGCGGTGCAGAGCGGCCTTGACCTGACTTGTGATCCATTAGGTGGTGGAGCGGACCGCAGACATGCCTCGTGGACTCGGCCACGGTGTGATCGAAGCGGGAGTGGTGCAGGGCATTGCGGTGGGGCACGTCCGAGCCGGCACTCAGGCTTTCACCGAACGGATCGTCCAGCTGAGCACGAGCCGCGGGTAGAACTACGGCCATGCAGGCAGACTCCGAGCTCCATCACTGGTGGATCGACCCCCGGGAGTACGAGCGCCAGGAGAGCAGACGCGGCAGGAGGCACGCGTATGAGGCCCTTGAGCCGGGGCGTACCGCACTGATCGTGATCGACGTGGTGCCGTTCTTCGCGGAGACCAACGCCTATGTGCGCGGCATCGTGCCCCGCATCAACCTCCTCGCGGCGGCCCTGCGGAACGCCGGCGGCGGCCTGTGCGCCTGGGTGGTACCGGCGCACGCAGCCCCACTCGGTAGGGCGAGCAGAGAGTTCTACGGGCCGTCTGTCTGCGCGGACTACGCGGCCTCTGGTGGTGTCGGTCCTCCCCGCTCACGGCTGTGGCCGGCTCTCGACACCCACGACCAGGACCTGGTGGTGGAGAAGTCCGCGTACAGCGCCTTCTTCCCCGGCCACTGTCCGCTTCCCGATCTCTTGACCAAACGCGGCATCGACACCGTCGTCATCACCGGAACGCTGACCAACGTGTGCTGTGAGTCCTCAGCCCGGGACGCGGCCACCAGCGGCCTTCGTGTGCTGATGGTCGCCGACGCGAACGCGGCCCGCCGCGACTTGGACCACAACGCCGCCCTTCACACCATCTACCGGTCCTTCGGCGACGTCCGCACCACCGCCGAGGTGCTGAACCTGATCGGGTAGGAACAGCGGAAGTGAGCCCCCGCTCACGCCATTTCACCAGCTTCCTGCCGAGCGTGCGGCAGCTCGCGGACGATGCATGCGGCACGCTCGGTGCGGAGTGGGCCTGGCAGTTGCTGACGCCGGGCTCGTGATCGGCAGCGGGCTCCGGCGCGGGGGTGAGGCTGCGCAGCAGACCGATCGCCGTGGGTACGGTTTCGGCGCCGATGCCCTCGGGGCCGCACCGTGTGCGCTGCACGAGCGCGCCGAGCCGGATGGCGGTGTCCGCCGTCGGATCGTCGGCCAGTACATCGAGCCGGGCCGCGACGGTCCCCTTCGCGACGGGCAGCCGGAGGGCGAGCGTGGCCATCGTCTCGATGACCAGGAACTGCTCCGCTGACTCCGGCGCGGCCCCCAGCCGGTCGCACAGAATGCCGATGGCCCGCTCGGGATCGTCGAGGAAGAGTCCCAGCCCTTCCATGGCCGCCCGCCGCAACACCGGGTCCGGGTCCGACGCGTAGGCGACGAACGCGTCGGCCTGTGCACGCATGATCGCCGCGCAGTCCGCATACGCCGTCACCTCCTCGCCTTCCGGGCCGAACCGGAGACCGCCGTCGTCGCGTTCGACCGCTGAGCGTCCGAAGGCGAGCAAGAAGGCGACGATCTCGGCGCGGTCCGGAGTCGCGGGATCGTCAGCCAGGGCAAAGAGGAACGGCAGGCTGGCAGTCGTGCTGTCGTAGAGGTCTCCCTGGTGGCTCACCGCGTGGAAGAACGCGGTGCGCGCCTCCTCCCGGGCCGAGGGATCGGGCGAGGTCATGGCCTGTAGCAGGGCGGGGACGCCCTCGCCGCCGTACAGGGACACCCAGTCGATGCGGTCCAACTCAAGATCGTTAGTCATGTCCGGACTATGGCACCGGGCACTGACAGAAGAGGCACAAGCCGTGGCGCGCTCCGGCCATCCGCGATTCGCGGACAGGGGTGATCGCGTGGGAAAGAGCGCCGAGCGAGCCGTCCGACGCGGGCCGCGAACTCCATCAGCTCGGGACGGGTGTGGAGCCCTCCGGGAACCAGGCCTAGGTAGCTGCGTTTGAGCCCGGGACAGGGGCTGTTGGGGGTGCTGTGGCCTGGTTTCGAGAAGTGCTCGTCGGCGATCGGACGTGGTCGCGGTCGCGGTCGCGGTCGGACGATGGGCAGAGGGAATGGGCTGGCTCGAATCGGCGCTGACACATGATCCGCCACGCCCAGGACCCGACATCTTCATCTGGCCCCCAAGCTTCGACTCCCGCGACATCCGCCCGCCCCGCCCCGCCCCCCACACTGGAACCGACCACACCCCGACCCTGAGCCCGACTGCGGCGAACCCGCACCCACCTCCACGGCCCGCCCCGGCCTGCGGCTCGTCGGCTGCCCCCCCCTCAACGCCCGCCCCCTCCGGGCGCGGGGGCGATCCTCCGGCAGTGACCACCTGCGGCGCGGAGCCACAGCCGGTCTGCCTGTGGCGAGCGGCGGGGCAGGTTGGCTCACTTCCGCGATTCCTTCAGCTCTTTGTTGTTCCCTTGTCCGCCTCGTTGCGACTAACTTTGGGCAACTTGATCAAGGGTGGAGGGTACGTGGCCGGATTGAGCAGGCTCGACGGCAAGCGGATTCTGGTGATCGGTGGTGGCGGGGCCGGGATCGGCCGAACCATCGTCCGGTCCTGTGCTGCCGCGGGGGCGGCGGTGGCGGTGGCCGATGTGGACGCTGCACGGGCAACCGAGGCGGCGGACGAGTTGCGTGCGGCCGGGCACGTCTCTCATGCGCTGAGCGGCGACGTCCGCTCCAGCGAACAGCTCGAAAACGTGATCGTCGGCGCGGCCGAACAACTTGGTGGACTGGACACCCTGATAACAGTGGTCGGCGGGCAAGTCGCCTTCGTACCCGCGGTCAGGCTCCATGAGATGACCGACGACGACTGGGACACCGTCTATGACGTGAATCTGCGCTACGTGGCTCGCGCGGCCCGGCGGGTGCTGCGGCTGTTCCTGGAGCAGGGCACCGGGGGGAACATCGTCAGCATCGGCTCTGTCACCGGATTCATGGCCGCTCCGAAGCAGGCCGGTTACGGCGCGGCCAAGGCCGGCCTGTACAGCCTGGCCCGGACCGTCGCCGCCGAGTACGCGGCCGACGGCATCCGGATGAACGTCGTCGCAGGCGGGGCGATCAGCACTGCTGTCAACAGCGGCCCCTCCGACACCTGGGTTCCAGAGATCCCGGCAGGCCGCTACGGCACGTCGGAGGAGATGGCTGCCGCGGCCGTCTACCTGGCCTCGGACGAGGCCCGCTACATCACAGGCCAGCAGATCGTGCTGGACGGCGGAGTCTCGGTGCGCGGCCCATTCCCCGAATAGGGGTACGGGATCCAGGCCGACCGCACCCGGTTCGAGCTTGAGCGCGGCCAGCAGGGCGGTGCCCGTCTTGTTGTCCTCGGCCGCTAGAGAACAGGAGCCGATCCCTGCCTGGCTCACCCAGGCGCTCTATGACGCGCATCCGGAACGCCGTCTTCCATCGGCCCCGGGCCGCAACCAGGATCTTCACGCCGCTGGTCCGGCCCGGCGGATCGATCTTCCGCGCCCGGTACTCGGCCAGAAGAGCGTCACGTGGCCAGGTCTCCTCAAACTCGACCGGACATGCGTCCCTTCCCTTTGTCCCGGATACCCAGTCAAGCAAGCATGCCCCTGCCGGTAGTGCTTTGGCATCCTTCGCTGCTCGCGCCCTGCACGCGCAGCCGTCTCTCGGACATGGATGAACACCGTCCTCACGCCGACCTATCGCTCCAGGGCCCCAAAGATGGAACGTGTGATCAGGCGTCGGTGAGCATCCCGGCCCGCAACTGGCCCAGGATGCGGGTCAGGAGACGGGAGACCTGCATCTGCGAGATCCCGAGGGTGTCGCCGATCTCGGTCTGGGTGCGCTCCTGACCGAAGCGCATCGAGAGGATGCGGCGGTCGCGGTCGGACAGCTTCGCAAGGAGCGGGGCGAGGGTGTGCAGGTTCTCGAAGAGCTCCATCCCGGGATCGTGAGCGCCCATGAAGTCGGCGTAGGAGACCGCTGACTTGGTGGTGCTGTGGGTGCTGGTGTCGGCAGGCAGGTCCAGGGAGCCGGCGGTGTAGCCGTTGGAGGCGACCAGGCCGTCGGTCACCTCGGCCTCGGTCAGGTCGAGGAGTTCGGCGAGCTCCGCGACGGTGGGGTCGCGATCCAGGAGGGTGGCCAGGTGTTCGTTGGCCTTGGCAAGCTCGGTGCGCAGTTCTTGGAGGCGGCGGGGGACATGGACGGCCCAGGTGGCGTCTCGGAAGAACCGTTTGATCTCCCCCCGGATGTAGGGGATCGCGAAGGAGGTGAACTCGACCTCGCGGGACAGGTCGAAGCGGTCGATCGCCTTGATCAGACCGATCGTGCCGACCTGGATGATGTCCTCCATCTCGCCGGAGCCACGGTGGCGGAAACGGCGGGCGGCGAACTTCACCAGGGAGAGGTTCATCTCGATCAAGGTGTTGCGGGCGTACTGGTACTCGTGGGTGCCTTCGTCCAGCTCGTTGAGCCGGTCCAGGAAGAGGCGGGTGAGCTCGCGAGCGCTCTGAGGGGGCACCGCGGCCGGGGTTTCGATCCGAGGCAGCACCGCCTCGGTGTGTATGTCGTCAGTGGTGGTTCCCTGGACTGTCCGCATGATCCCAACCCCTTGCATCTGCCCCCGAGCATGTCCGGCCTTGGGGCACACCTGCCCAGAGCGACCCTGTACACGCATTCACACGTACGAGGAAAACAGGGGGCGTCGCACTTCCCTGGTGCAACGGCCTCGTGACCGGGAGAGCTGCCCGCCGGGTGGTCGGCGATCTCACTGCACAAGACACGCGCTGATTCACGCACTCGGACTCGTTGATCGCCCTACGGAAGTGCGTTGAAGCCTGACGGTGTCAACGGCCATTGAGATGCCCAGGTGGATGGCCGTTGGGTGTCCAGGCTGGTGGCCATCAGAAACCCAGGCGTGTGGCCAGCGGTGTTCCTGGGGGTGGGGTCAGTTCAAGGGGACCACTCCCTTCCCGGCGAGTGCCTCGGCGAGGCGGTGCGAGTCGCCGGAAGTGCTCACGAGGTGAGCGTGGTGCATGAGACGCTCGGTGCTCGCGCCCGCGAGAGTTTTCGGCATGATCGTGTCGAAGCCCGAGGGGTGGATGTTGCTGGTCACCGCGATGGACCGTCGCTCGTAGGCGGCATCGATGATCCGGTAGAACGCCTCGGCGGCGTCCTCGCCGACGGGCAGCAGGCCGATGTCGTCGATGACGATGAGGTCCGCGCGGCAGATCCGGGCGACGGTCCGTGCGGTGGACCCGTCGACCTTCGACTTGCCGATCGCGGCGCTCAGCGTCTCCAGGGTGAACCAGGACACCCGCATGTCCTTCTCGATCGCGGCCTGGGCGAGTCCCTCGGTGAAATGACTTTTCCCCGTGCCGCTCGGACCGGCGATCACCAAGTTCTCGGCGCGGCCGATCCATTCCAGGGTGGTCAGCGAGTTCTGGGTGGGCTCGGGGATGGTGGAGTCCTCGGCCCGCCAGGAACCCAGGGTCTTGCCGGTCGGGAAGTTCGCCGAGTGCTGGCGAAGACGCCGGGTGGCGGCGTCGCGGCCGGTGACCTCCTCGGCTATCAGCAGCCGCAGAACCTCGGCGGGATCCCATCGCTGCGCGCGGGCGGTGGCCAGCACGTCGGGGGCGGCTTTGCGCATATAGGGCAGGCGCATCCGGCGCATCAGCCTGTCCAGCTCCTCGGGCAGGGCCGGGGCCTGGGGAAACGTCATGGTCGTATATTCCTTCGCTGGTCGGAGCGCGCGCCGATAGGCTCGGCGGGTGATTGATCTGGTGGTGCGTGGTGGTCTCGGTGACGTCGTGGCTCGCGCCGAGACCGGGGTGAAGTGGACAAACGCTTTCGCGGGCCTGACCCCCTCGGAATTCCCGATGCTTTTCGCCCTGACCCCGTATGGGGACGCGATGTTCAACCAGCGGCAGATGCCGATGCTGCAGTCGGAACTCGGTCGGCTTCCCGCTGCCTGCGCGGGTGAATGGGTCGCTCAGGCCCGCGAGTTGTGCCAGGTCGTCGAGCGCGGGACGCACCTGTATCTGTGGTTCCTCGGCGACTGACCCCGCCCGGCCGGGCTTCAACTGCCGTTGTCTACTGGCCGAGGGCCTGCCAGCCGATGGTTCCGTTCTGGACGGAGTGGGCTTCGTCCGCGCGGACGACCTCGCCGGCGGGCTTGCTTAGGAATAGGAACAGGCGGGCACTCGGCACGTGTTGCGGATTGCGGCCCCGCCCGCGTGCTCGTACTCCGCATTCCAGCACCATGGCTGGCCGAAGGTGCGGACCGTCGTCGGGACATTAGACCCACGGTCCCGAATCGTCGGCGGCGAGCGTCCGGCTCCTGGGCGGCGGGCCGCCCCGCAGAGCCCGCCCGGCCCGTACCCGGCCCGTCGCCCCCGCCCCCGCCCCCACCCTGTCCTCTCCCGTGGCCGTCGGCGCGGCAGGCGGCAACTTCCACGCCTGCTCCGGCACCGGCTGGCCCGGCCTGGTCCGGCCTGGACCGGTGGTTCGACGGGAACGTCGGAGACCGCAAGTACTTCGGCGACAGCTGGAACGACCTCGTCCGCTCCGCCAGGACCGAAGTGACACGCCGCAGGGTGGAGCTGTGGGACAACGCCAACCGCACCGACGGCTCGATCGTGATCGACGGCTCCGGCTACAGCAGCGTCGGCGCATCGGGCAGCGCCTACCGCATCGTCAACGAGTAGTCCGCGCGACCCAATGAGGTCCCCTCGGGGAAGGGGCACCGCGCCCGTCTCCCGGGCGGTACCGGCGCCGGAGCCCAGAACCACGGCGGACGAGCCGTTGGCAACCTCCGGGCGCGGCTCTCCGCTTCGTCCACGAACCGACCGGGCTTCTCCCGGGCCCGGCGTCAGAAGTCGTCGGGGGCAGGTACCGTCGCGGCCGACTTCGCAGTACAGCCGTGGCGCGGTTCTCGACCGCCTCCGCGGAATCAAGTCCTCGGCCCGTACCGCTTCCCGGAGGCTGTGACGGGTGTGTGACATCGCGCAGACATATGCCTCGCAGCGGGGTGTGAGGGTGGTCCCCGTCCCCGCACGGAGTCCCTCAAGCCTCAGGAGTCCCACGATGCACCGTTCCACCACCTCCCGTCGTCGTCTGCGTATAGCCAGCGCGGCCACGGCAGCCTTACTGTCCCTGGGCGTGCTGACTGCATGCGGCGGCGGCTCGGCGAGTTCCGGATCCGCGAAGAGCGGTTCGTCCCCGTCGAGCGAGTCGAGTGCCGACACCTCAACCCCGGGGACGAAGAACGCGGCGAAGGACGGTTCACGGCCGAACCCCAAGGCCGAGGTCGAAGCGAAAGGCAGCCTTCAATCGGGAGATGCGCTCAGCGCCCACCACTACGCACTGGAGATCAACGGCGAGACGGCCGAAAACCTCCAGCAGGTTGGGGGGCTGACCGTTGACCAGAACACGGAGGAGACCCACTCCATCGCGCCGGACGGCAAGCCGGTCAATCGCAAGATCCCCGGTCAGCAGCAAGGGGGGTCTGTGACCGTCGTCCGTGGTGAGACCAGGTCCGAGCAGTTCGACAGGATGATCAACGGGAGCCTGGCGCCCGAGAACGTCACCATTGCGATGCTCGACTACCAGAACGCGCCATTGAAGCGGTACACCATGACGAACCCCACGGTCGTCAAGGTCGACACCCCGGCCGGCGGCGGTCCCGAACAGGTGACCATCCAGTTTGCGGAACTGACCATCGGCTGAGGACTTCCCCGCATGCCGGAGTGCCGGGACAGGCCGGCACCTCGCCCGGAACGCCCGGAACAACGGTCCCGCACTGAAGCCCTGTCGCCGGAGGTGCCGCCCGAGAGGCGCGGAGGTTGTCCGATCCCGACGCTCGTCTCCACGCGAGGTCGGCGAGCCGGGACGGCGGGCTGTTCCGGCGGCTGCCGTGGTGTGCGACCGAGGGGCCAGAGCGGCGCGCGATGCCGGGGCGAGGACGCGGCGGATCTCGGCCGGGGTGAGGGCGGCCAGGCGGCCGAGTAGAAGAGCCGCACAGCGGCGAGCCGAACGCGCCGTCCAGGACTGTCGGTGTCCAACGGCTACTTGATCTTGAGTCGCGCGGCGAACTGACGGCAGGTCATGTGCCAGTGACAGCAGAGGCGTTGGACAGGTCGGAGCGGGCGGTATGGCGGTGGTTGGCCCGCCGCCAAGGCAGGGGGCCGGCTGCGGCTGGTGCGGGCCGGGCAGTTCACCGTGAGCGCCGAGGTGCGTCATCTGCTGGCTTTGCGGGCGGGAACGCCTCCCCCGTACATGCCGAACTGCATCCCCGGGGACGGCCACCACCAGCCGTTGGGGGACAGTGAAAATCAGCGGCCGGTCGACTGCGGTCCGGGCAGGATGTCTTTCCGTGAACCATGCACTGTGCGGCCTCGCCACCAATGAGTCCCTGCCCACCGAACTGATCGACCGCCTGATCGCGGTCGCGGACCCGGACATCGCCGACGGCCTCGCCAGTCGCGCGGACCTCAGCCGTGGGCAGGCGGTCGACCTGGCCACGCGGGTCGAGGAGAGCGCTGTGCGACTTGCGTACAGGGGTCGGTTGACCGCTGGCGACGTCGACCCCCGCACGCAGCCGCATGCCGCGCTCGCCCTGCTCGACGAGCGTCGCGGTGACCTCCAGTGGGCGCGGCTCCTCGCCCAGGACCCCGACGTCGAGAAGCGGGCGAAACTGGCCGCCTGCCCGGGGCTTCCGGCCGATGTACGGGAGATGCTGGCCACCGACCCGAACGTGCAGGTCGTCGCGGAGCTCGCAGCGTGGACCGAGGATGCTGACCTGGCGGCCCGACTCGCACGCCACCCGCATGCCGAGGTCCGCCGCGCGGTGGCTTCCAATGAGGCATCCCCGGCGCAGGCCCTCATCATGCTGCTCACCGGCGAAGGGCTGCGCCCGGCAAAACAGTGCCTGGTCTGCGACAACAACGAGACGCCCTACACGCATGATCCGCACTGTCCGCGGCACGATTGCGACCTGCGGTCCGGTGCCAGGTGCACCGGCTCGCACGAGTCGACGCTCCACGAACTGGCGGAGCAGGCACTGTGGAACCCCGCCACACCCATCGAGGTGCTCCTCCGGTTCGCCGACGATCCTTCGGAGCTGCTGCGTTGCCGGCTCGCCGTCCGCCCCGACCTGCCGCCGGAGACAGCGGCGCTGCTCGCCGGTGACCCTGCTCCCGGCGTACGAGCTGACCTCGCCGAGAATCCCGCGATCGATGACACCCTGATGCGCGTGCTGGCTGCCGACGGCGGCCACGACGTACAGCGCAGACTGGCGTCCAACCCCCGAGTGCCGCTCGACGTGCTCTCCGGCCTGGCCGCCGCCACGAAGATCGGATCGACTCTGCTGCCGCGGATCGCCTCCGCTTCTCCCTCCGAGGTCGAGGACTTGTCCAAGTCGCCGAATCCGGTGGTACGGATGCTCCTTGCCGAACGGCGCGATCTGCCGACCGGGATCCGCGACGCACTGGCCGTCGATCCGGACGCGAAGGTGGTCAAATCCATCGCCGGACACCCAGGCCTCTCGGAGGCTCAGCTCAGGTCCATGGTCGAACTCCACGGAGCCCGGGTTGCCGCCAAGGTGGCGGCCAACCCGGAGACCCCACCCTCCCTGCTGGAAGACCTGACACGACGCATGCCCCCGGTCTCCAAGGCACTTCGCGAGGTCGCACGGCACCGCAACGCGACCGGTCCAGCGCTGCTCGCCTGCCTGACGGACAGGAACGCACGGCCTCTGGCTGCCGGGCACCCCTCCCTACCGCAAGAGGCCATCGTCGAACTGCTCACCGATCACAACTGGCAAGTAGTGGAAGCCGCCGCCGGGAACCCTTCCCTGCCACCAGCCGTCATGGCGGAGCTGATACCCAACCCCGACAAGGGACCACTCGCAGCGGTGCCGGTCTGTGGCCGGGCCGTTCAAGGTCGGAATTCGGCCGTCCAGTCCCCGACAGGGTGCTCACTGGGTGGCAGCCACAGCTGAGGCTGGGGGCGATGATCCGGTACTCCCGCAGGCAGGCCTGGGCCGAGGCCGGTAAGGTAGCGCTCTTCGGGCAGCTCGGCTCCCGGAGTCCTAGAGGCTGCTCCCTATGAATCTGCCTTCCATAGACGCCCGTTCCGATGCCTTGATCGACTGTGTGTGGCGGCTGCCCGCCGCTGTATCTGTACGGGGGCTCCGCCCGCTGTGGTGGAGTGTCGGGCCCACCGGGGAGCTGGCGGTCCTGCTGGTCCACCGGCGCTACCTCGATCGCCGCCGCTACCCGAGGGGATGGGTCGGCTGGAGCCCGGAGATCCCCTTCTAGGGTGAGCTGGTCACCGTCACCGGACGGGAGGAACGGCGTCTGCAGCTGCAAGACATCCGGATTCGCCCCAGCCATTTGGCGCTGCTCCCGGATTCCAGATTCCTGTTGGTCAGCGGGCGTACGTTCCGGGCAGAAGCTGAGGACCTCTGGAAGCCCAATGCAGTGCTGTTCTCTCCCTCCGGTACCCCTGAGGCCGAATTCTGCGTGGGCGACGACATCCCCGCCCTGGTCACCGACGTCCACGGTGGCATCTGGACGGCCTACGGTGACGAGGGCATCTACGGCGGCCACCCCGAGTCCGGGGCCGGCCTCGCAGGCTGGGACACCCAGGGTCACGCCATCTGGGCTCCCCACGAGCGCCTGCCCGGCCACCCGCTGGAGGGATGCACCGCCGCGACCGAGAACGAACACGTATGGCTCGTCTGGTACGGCGCCGTCAGCCCGTCCGGCACGTACCTGACGCGGATCACTCCGGCCACCGGCGAGGTGACCAGCCACGCCAGTCCCGTCCCGCAACCCGACGGATTCGCCGTCCGCGGCAACCGGGCCGTCTTCACCCGCCGGGACCACAACAAACGGGCCGTCGAGCTCATCCGCGCCGAGTTCCACGACACCACCTGGACGGTGACCAGCCGCCATCGGCTACGGGTGCCGGGCCGGGTCGTCCTGCGCTGCGGCCAGGGCCGTGACGGCTCTCTCTGGCTCCGCACAGGCAACACCTGGCTGCGCATCGAAGCATGAACTTCCCTGCCGCAAGCGCGAAGACCGCCCCTGGCGTGGTCGACGTCCGTGGGCGGGCCCGGCGCGTTGTCCTCGCGTCGGCCCCAACCGGCTCTACGGGGCCGGCCCCGACGGATCCGTGAACGAGTGGAGCCCCGAGGGCGGGTGGAAGAAGATCGGCGGCCCCACCGCTGAGATCGTCGTCCTCGGAAGCTTCCTGTACGCGCTGACCCCGGACCGCGCGGCCCTCAACCGGTGGGCCCCCGCCCTCGGCTGGCAGAACGTCAGCGGCTGGTCCGTCGACCACATCTACGGCAGCGGAGACCGGTCTCCTGGCCGTCGAGGAGGGCACGGGCGACGTCCTGCCCCACAACACCGCCGGGTACGGCCCCGGGCCGGCCTTCAGCGTCTGGCGGAAGATCGGCGGCGGACCCGGCGCCGCCTTCATCAGCTCCGGCAGCAGCATCTATGGCATCTCCCCGGACCGCGCCGCAATCTTCAAGTACCTCTCCCCCGGCCAGTGGAAGAAGACCGCCGGCACCACGGTGTCCACGAACGTGACCGCGAGCAGAAGCTGGCCCGCCCGGCGCGGCTTCGTACAGCTGGGCGACCAGCCTTCCGGGACTGAGCCACCGCCAACGGCGACCGGTCCGTACGCGGCATCCCCGACGTCTACGGCTTCAACTGGGAGAACGACGGCGGCATGGCTTCGGATGCAACCGGCCCCTGGGCGAACGCAGGAACGTACAGGCCCGCCCCCAGTTCCAGATCGCCTCGTGCGAGTGCGTCGCCTGGCAGTACTACCAGGCCCTCGCCACCCTCGGATAGCACCGCGCTTCCTTCCGGTCCCGCTCTTCAGCGCAGAGCGGGACCGGCCCACGGCGCACATCGGTGTGGCCTCCGACGCCGCGTACCTGACCGCCGGGGGTGCTACGGGTCTTGCAGTTGAACCAGCGCTGGAAGCGCGCGACGGGCCATGTCCGGGTCCGGGCGTCCGTACGCGCCTGCGCAGGTCGCGGCGAGACCCACTGGCTCATGGGCCGTCGGCAGAGCTGCAGCAGGTCCGCCTCACACACGGTCAGGGGTGTCTCCGCTTCGCCAGCAGGCACAGGAGTCGTCGAGCAGGCGCGTACAAAGCACTACGGCCACGGTTAAGGCATCACTGAGCCGGCTTGGACTCTTCGGCGTAGCGGGCCAGCCCTTCCGCCATGCCCTGCATGAACTTCTGGAGGTAGCGCGGCATGACCCAGCCCAGCAGCCAGCTCGTCTCGTACTCGCCGTACCAGTGGATGACCGTGCCTGAGCTCGCTGTCGGCTTCAGCTCGATGCGCGCGTGATAGTTGTGCATCGAGGAGTTGAACGCGTCTTCGTAGGCCAAGAGGCGTTGCTCGACCTTCTCGGTTATTCGCTCGCCGGTCACGGTGCGTCCTGTCCGGAAAGCCCGGACGGCGCCGACGCCGTCGTCGCCGCCGGGGTCGAGATCGACCGACCGTGTCGTATCCAGACTGTCCACCTTGGACCACAGCGGCCAGCTTGCGGCATCGACCAGCAGCTTCCAGACGAGTTCCGGCGAAGCGCTGGTGGTCGCTCTGACGTCGTATTTGTGCACGGTAAAGGACTCCTGTGGGTGGATGCGGGTGGCTTCCCCGGTGGGCGGAAGACGTGGTCGAAGCGATCGAAGCGGTCGACGCGGTATCAGCGGCCGGTCGCGCCGTCGATGAGTTCGCGGAGAATGTCCGTGTGGCCTGCGTGTCGGGCGGTTTCCTCGATCATGTGGGTGAGTGCCCAGCGGATGGTGGGAGCGGTGCGGTCCGACCGCGGCCGGGGAACCGGTGCGCCCAGATCGGTGCACCCGTCAAGAACCTCGTTCGCGCGCTTGACCGCGTCTCGGTAGCGGGCGACGACATCGGCCACGCTGTCCGTCGGTGCGGCTCGGAACGTCGCCTGCCAGTCGGTGACTTCGTCCCCGAGGAACATCGAGCGCTCGACGAAGGTCAGGTGGTTGAGCAGGCCAAGCAGGTTCGTGCCCGACGGCATCGCGGCTGTTCGCACCTGCGGTTCGGGCGCGTCGTCGGTCTTCGCGGCGATCGAGGTCCGGAGGTAGTCGAGGAATCCGCGCAGGGTCTCGATCTCGTTGCTACCGGTCCGGGGCGGCGGAGTGTCGCGGCGGCGGTTGCGGCGCGTGGTGCTGGGCACCGTGGTCTCTCTTCCGTTGTCGGTGGCGGGGGTCGGCCGCCAGCTCAGGCGGTACGGCGAATGAGGAGGACGTGGTCGGCGACCTCGACGGTGCGCCCGCCCGGTCCGGTCGTGGTCCGGCCAGATGCGTCGGCCCGCTCGACCGTCCATCGCAGACGAGCGAGCCACAGCGCGTCGCCGCCCTCGCCATCGCCGTATCCGAGGTCCAACGCGGCACCGGGCGGCGGGCCCGTCACCACCTCGGTGAGGCAGGCATTCGGCTGTGGGCCGCTGGCTGCCGGTCGGGCCGCGTGGATGCCCTTCCGGAACTCGACCGCATCAGTGGTGCTCATCAAGGCTCCTTGTGTCGGTACGAATTCAGTCTTGCTGGGCGCCCCACGACCTGACACGAAAACTTGCGGTTTCGGCAAGATGGCCTGATGGACTCTGTCCGGGCTGGAGAGCGGCCAGAATCGGCCGAGCCTGGAACTGCTGCTGCCGCCGACCCGCCGGAACCACTCGAACCGACCCGGCAGGCCCACGAAGGCTTCGAATGGCTCTACGTGGTCAACGGACGCGCTCTGCTCGCTGCGGCCGTGGCGGGGGATGCCGACGTCGCGGTGGTCGCCCTCGATCTCTCGGTCAGGCTCTGCAACGACAACGCTCCGTCGCTAAGGCGGGAGCAGCGAGCGGTGAACTGCCTGTCGACCCTGGTCGGCTCGGCCGGACGAGGCGGGGCGCACGTTCGCGAAGTTCTTCGGCCGCAGCGGGCGCACCGAGCCCGGCTACCGGCTGCTGCCCCACCACGAGGCGGCTCGGGCCGCGGGCGTCGCCGGGGAGCGGTGGGCACGCGGGGTTGTTGAACGCCCTGTCGGTGGACCCCACCGACAGGGTCGCGCCTTCCGGTCCGGCCGGGCGGGGTTCTGCCCTGGCGTACTGGCGGAGGCGGCCGGTGCCGTGGGCCGGGGGCCCGACGGCGCAGGGCCTGCGGAGTTGGGTGCGGAGGCCCGGGGCTGGAGGCTGCTCGGCCGGAAGATCCGCAGCCGCCACGCCGTCAACTCCGGCTCAGGCGCGCTCCGTTACTGTCTTGCTGACCACGCCGGTGCCTGAGGTGGTCTGCTCCTGGCGCTGGGCCGCTCCGCGCAGCGGGCCGAGGATCCGAAGGGCACCGGCGATTGCGCTGACCGCCTGCGCGGTTTCCTTGCGCAGGCGGGACCGGCAGCCTCGATCGCGCACTGAGGTGCGCTGTTGCGGGCCGGGGCAGAGGAACTGGTCCGATCCTGACCTCGCCGCTACGCAGATCTCCCACCGAACGTCAGCGCCTCACGCTACGGGGCGGCCTGATGCGAGGTGGCATGGATGGAGCCGAGCAGGTTGAGGGCCTGGGCGCTGGGGCTGCCGGGTTCGGCCTGGTAGATGACGAGTTGCTGGCCCGGAGCGTCGCGTACGTCGAAGGACTGGTAGGTGAGCGTCAGGGGTCCGACGTCCGGGTGGAGGAAGTGTTTGGCGTCCTGGGTCTTGCCACGTACGGAGTGGGTGTTCCACAAGCGGGTGAAGTCCGTGCTGTGCTCGGTGAGGGTACGGGCCAGTTCCCGCAGCCGTGGGTGGTCCGGGTCGAAGCCGGCCGCCTGGCGCAGGTGGCTTACAGTGGCCTGCGCTGTGTGGTTCCACCGGGTGTAGAACTGCCGTCCGGCCGGGTCGAGGAAAACCATGCGGGCCAGGTTGTCGGCCCGTTCGAAGGGTGAGTGCAGGACCTCGGCCAGGGCGTTGCCCGCCAGGATGTCCAAGGTCCGGTTGATGGCGAACGCCGGGGCGCCAGGGTAGCCGTCCATCAGCTGGCGAAGGGCCGGGCTGACGCGGTCCGTGGCGTGGGTGAACTGGTTGCTCGGCGCTGCCCCGGCCAGTTGGTGCAGGTGTGCGTGGGCGTCGGGGTCCAGCCGCAGAGCGCGGCCGAGCGCGTCGAGTACCTGGGCCGAAGGATGGCGTTCGCGCCCCTGTTCCAGGCGGGTGTAGTAGTCCGCGTTCACTCCGGCCAGGACCGCGACTTCTTCACGGCGCAGTCCGGTGACCCTGCGCACGCCGTAGCTCGCCATGCCGACGTCCTGCGGGCGTAGGCCCGCCCTGCGTGCGCGTAGGAACTCTCCCAGGTGGTTGTCGGTCATGTCCTCAAGGCTAGGGCGCGGGGGCGGTGTGCTGCCTGGGTGTGCTCCACCCAGGCAGCACACGTCCTGGTCGACGGTCTCGGACCTGTCCAGACTCGGTCGGGCAGGACAGCGGACGGTCGCATCCGCCAGGAGTTGCTGGCGGAGGGCCGGTACGACGAAGCCCGCGGGGCCGACGCAGCGCGTTTACGGGTCGATACAGGGTGGCCTGCTCCACCACGAGCACCTCGTGCTCTACCGAGAGGAAAAGCAGGCATGACAGACACAGCCAAGGTCGTGGCAGTCACCGGAGCGAGCAGCGGGATCGGCGAGGCGACGGCCCGCCGGCTTGCCACCGACGGCCACCGTTTGCTCCTCGGAGCGCGGCGCACCGATCGTCTCGACGCGCTGACCAAGGAGATCACCACCGCAGGCGGCATTGCGGCGTTCCAGCGGCTGGACGTCACGGATGCCGACGATGTCCGGGCCTTCGTGTCCGCCGCCCGCGAGCGCTACGGCCGGGTGGACGTGGTGGTCAACAACGCCGGACTGATGCCGCTCTCGCCGCTGGAAGCGCTGAAGACCGAGGAGTGGGACCGCATGATCGACGTGAACGTGCGGGGAGTCCTGCACGGTATCGCCGCCGCCCTGCCCACGATGCGCGCTCAAGGCGGCGGACACTTCGTGAACATCGCATCCGTCGGCGCCTACGAGGTCTCGCCCACCGCCGCCGTCTACTGCGCCACCAAATTCGCCGTCCGCGCGATCTCCGAGGGACTGCGCCAGGAGTCCACCGGGAACATCCGGGTCACCCTCGTCTCCCCCGGTGTGACCGAGTCCGAACTCGCCGACAGCATCTCCGACCCTGCCGCCCGGGAGGCCATGAAGACCTACCGTGCCGTGGCACTGCCCGCCTCCGCCATCGCGGAGGCCATTGCCTACGCCATCGCCCAGCCTTCGCAGGTCGATGTCAATGAAATCGTCGTCCGTCCCGCCGCAAGCGCCCAATAACCCGCGGTAACGCCACACGTGTGGCACACGCGCAATGCGGTCCAACACACCAGCACTGAGCTGCACCATGTGGGCTCTACTTGTTGCCTCGCACCACACGGTTGCCCGTCGTCGAGCCGATGGCCGCACTCCAGCACTCGGTACCGTCCGCCCGCACGGCGAAGCCCTCGGGTTCTTCTGCTGCTCCTGGTCGGGGGCGAGGGGGCCCGCTGCCCCTGCCACTGGGTAGCGTGCTTCTGGTG
Organism: Streptomyces sp. NPDC032721; assembly: GCF_055579625.1. NCBI lineage: Bacteria > Bacillati > Actinomycetota > Actinomycetes > Kitasatosporales > Streptomycetaceae > Streptomyces > Streptomyces sp. NPDC032721. Next base: position 74,999 of record NZ_JBVIMX010000005.1, read on the forward strand.
AATCTCAACCTCTTCAACGATGTGCCCGACGGCCTGACTCGACGAGCTAGATCGTTCGTCCAAGGGCACGGAGTCAAAGTCGACGTCAGGCACGTCGAGGACCACAGGCAGTGGTGGCTTGAGCGAGATGTCCCGGCGGCGGTCATCGACCGGATGGCGGCCTATGAGGAGCGCTGGGGCGGGCTGGTCCTACCGCCCGCATCTCGGTACGACGGCGGCCCGAGGTACCTCGGAGCGGGCTCCCCCGAAGGCTCCGAATCTCAAGGGTGGTGGTTCGAGGCTGGGATGCAGAGGAGCGCGGTCCCGTACGGGTTCTCGATCGGTCCGTCCGGTGAGTTCGGCATTCACTCAGGTCAGTGGGTGCCTCTCCATGCCACCGTAGAAGGCTGGGTCGAGTCGCTCGCGCTGACCCACCACGCGTCCAAGTGGGCGACGCAGATCGTCAAGGTCGACGGCGACGAGGTCGATGGCATCGTGCTGGACGGGTTCGAGCCGGTACGCGAAGTGAGGGGGCTGGCCGACACCTGGTGGCGGGGGGCCGACTCATTGGTGGCGGTCTATACAGGTGAGGCAGAGGCACTCTCCTTTCCCCGGGGGCGCACCGCGTTGATCTTTTCCGGCCTGGATGAGTGGGGCCTGTACGGGGGCGTCGAAGACAGCGCCGGCTGAGGTCATCCGGAGTGAGCCAGGGTCTGGTCTCGGCGAACTCTGATCGGCGGGCCGCCTCGGGCTGCTGCGGGGTTGCTGCCGAGGAGTCGTCGGGGACGCACGCCGGCATCGTGGTGCAGATGTCGCGCAGGGCCGCGCAACGACCGGACTCGAGGGGGGGAGCCCGATCTTCCGGAGTGGGGCAACGAGCTGCTTGTTGGTCAGGGGCTTCCCTGGCTAGGACTTCTACCTCCAGGGCGAGAACACCACCTTCGTCAACTGCCCTCAGAACACCGTCGTCAGGGACTTCCAGAACACCTCCCCCACGGCTGCCCGCTCGGGCTACCCCATCCACTTGCCTGGCCTCGTCCTGGCAAGCCGGACGTGGCCTCGCCCGACTCGGCACAGGCCGGGAGCCGGATCTGCCGCCCGCAAGCACTCGGCTCGAACGTCTGCGGACCCTGATGACCTCCGGTGGGGCGGGGGCTGTAGTGGCCCTCGCCGCGCCTCACACCGCCTGCGTCCGCCGCCTCTCCCACTGCTCCTTCGTGATCTCGTACCGCACGCCCCCGTGCTCGGAACCCTCCACCGCCATCATGTCGTCCGGCGTGGGGATGCTCTTCGCGAGCGTCATCCCGAGCTTCTCCATGACATTGCGCGAAGGGCGGTTCACTGTCATCGTCTCGGCCCAGACCGTACGGATGCCGAGCTCGGCGAATCCCTTCTTCAGCAGCGCCTGCGAGACCTCCGTGGCGTAGCCCCGGCCCCAGGCCGCCTGGCGCAGGCGGTAGCCGAGTTCGGCCTCCTCACGCGGGCCACTGCGCAGCGGGCGCAGGCAGAACCAGCCGATGAACGCGCCGCCGTTCCTCTCGTACGCGGCGAAGAGGCCGAGGTCGTGATCCCAGCGCTCGTAGCCGGCGAGGATGCCGGGGATGACGAGGTCGCGGACCTCCTCCGGCGGGGTCGGAACGCCGCCGGTCAGGTAGCGCGTCACCGCCGGGTCGCTGTCCAGCTCGATCAGCAGGTCCGCGTCGGCGGCGGCGAAGAGGCGCAGGGTCAGGCGCTCGGACTCCAGGTAGGTACTCACGTGAGGATCATGGCCAAGGCGGGTCGGACGGTCCAGGGAGTTTTCGGGCCGCGGCTGTCACTGGGTGGGGCCGTGCCCGACACCTGTGGTTTGCCCTGCGCCCGCTTTCCTCTGTCGGCGCCTCGCGATCGTTGCCAAGATCCCATGGGCACCCCTCGGGGGTGGAGTGGGGAACACGAATGCCTGACGGACTCCTACCGCACGGGCTACGGACATCCGTTGTGCACCGAGGGCGACACGGCGGGACTGGACCGCTGGATCGAGGCGACCTGGCAGTTCAGGAGCTGCGGAAGCCGGTGCGGTCGGCAGTGGACGGGTGCCGGCCGCGTGCGAGGGACAGTAGCCAGGCGACGGCGATCGCGGAGATGAGGATGAGCCCGCCGTAGGAGAACAGGGTGAACAGGTGCTTCTGCTGGCTGGTGGGGTCGGGGATGGTTCCCTGGGCGAAGAGGGACTTCTGGAGGGACGTGGCCGGGGCCAGGTGGGCGACGATCCAGACGGCGATGCCGTGCATCGAGTCCCACAGCGCGTGCAGGAGCGAGACGCCCAGGTAGGTACCGACGACTGGTGCGGAGAAGTGGAACCGCCCGCGCTCGTCCCGGTACCGGAACAGCACCCCGCCCGCGATCGCGGTCCACAGCCCATGGCCGAAGGGGGCGAGCAGACCGCGCAGGATCTCGGTCTCAAGAAGGGAGCGCAGATCGAGACCGCGCAGGGAGAGCACGGCGTTGAAGGCGTAGCCGGCGCTTTCGAAGGCGGCGAAACCGAATCCGACGGCCGCGCCGAGCACGAGCCCGGCGCGTACTCCGCGCAGTTGCTTGTATCTGCGGACGACGTAAAGGAGGGCGAGGAGTTTGACGGCTTCCTCGATCAGGCCCACACCCACGAACATCCACACCGAGGGATGCAGCAGATACGTCTCCATGACGGAGGCGCCGAGCACGCCGAGGATGCCGCCGACGACGAAGCAGCGCAGCAGAACTGCCACGCCCAGGTCCCTGCCGTGGCGTTCGTAGGCCCATAGGGCGAAGACGGCCGGGACGACGAAACTGCCGAGCAGGATCAGGGTGGGCAGCAGATTGGTGTTCTGGGTGGCAAAGGTGATCACCGCGGTGAGTGCCCACAGAGCCAGGCCACCCCACAGGCAGCGCCGCCACAGGCCTGGCCGCACGGAGCCGTCGTCCGAGTGAACTTCGGGGCCGGGGCCGGGGCCGCGGTCGTCCCCGGGTGGGCGGGTGGTGCCGGCGCTATAGGTCATGGGGCCTTCCTGCCTGACCGTCTCACGGTGAATTCCGCGCCGAATCTAATCTAAATGGTGCATATTTCGCATCCTGAGGCGCTCATCATCATGCCGATGGCCCTGCCCGCGCCGCTCGTCGCCACCTACGGGCTGCACCGCTGGACACCTGTTCATCGACATGACCGGTCAACTGGGGGCGGAACACCAGACGTTCCAGGGGTGTTCTAGGCAGAGATCGCTTGACGGTCGAGCCCCCGCCCATCCCCTCCGGGCCGGCAGCAACGGATGAGATCCGTCCCGCCGGTTTCACCACGAAAGGTCTACGACTGTGACAGATGCGCCCGCTCGCCCGACGCTGCTCCTCGTCCACGGGGCATGGCACGGAGCATGGTGCTGGGAGAAGCTGACGCCCGAGCTGCACCAACTGGGCTGGACGACCAAGTCCGTCGACCTGCCGAGCAGCGGCGGGCCGGCCGGTGTGCAGGAGGACGCCCGCGTCGTCCGTGACGCCCTCGATGCCATCGACGGCCCGGTGGTCGTCGTGGCTCACTCCTACGGCGGCATACCGGCCACGCAGGCCGTGACCGGAGCCGGGAACGTGACCCGGATCGTGTTCCTGGCGGCGTTCCAACTCGACGTCGGCGACAGCATGCTGAGCTTCCTCGGCAGTCCGGACCCCGCAGAGCCGAAGGTCTACGAGCCGGTTCCCGACAATCCGATCGACATGTTCTACGGAGACGCGCCCCGGGACGATGCCGAGGAAGCGGTGAAACAGCTGGTGCCCCAGAGCGCCCGGTCCTTCAGCGACGCGCTCACCGCGGCGGGGTGGCACGCCGTCCCGTCGACGTACGTCATCTGCGAGAACGACCGGGCGCTGCCTGCGGAAACCCAGCGGGGGCTGGCCGAACGGTCCGACGACGTACACCGGCTGATCGCCGGTCACTCGCCGTTCCTGTCACAACCGGCTGAACTGGCCACCCTGCTGGAGAAAATAGCGCTCACCTCTCGCGACTGACAGGTCGTCACGATTCGCGCTGGAACAGGCCGATGTCCTGGAAGCAGCGTTCCTGCGGAGCGGAGCGGGGCCCACGGCCCGACGGGGTTCACCTCAAGTCCGTCACTCACGCCTCCCCAGGCAGCTCACCACACACAGACGACCGAGTGGCCGCTTACAGCACGCGCAGGGCTTGGGCGTTGTCGCGTTCGCGTCTGGCCAGTGCGTGCAGGACGGACTGGTCGCCGTGTCGTTCGCGGGCAGCTGCGACGAGCACGTCAACCGCGACCGCCAGTGCGGTTTCGGGCGTGGGGCAGGGAACGCCCACACTCAGTGCCAAGTCGTCCAGGTGGACTGCCAGTTCGACGCAGCGGGTCTGGAGGTAGCCGTCGAGCAGCATCTCCTCGCCCGGCCTGTGGAGGACGGCCACTCGTCGATCTGCCGACTCCTTGGCCAGGCGGTCGGCCAGCCGTTGCCACGCGGCCTGTGTCTGCTCGGCCACGGTGGCCGGGCCGGCCGCTGCCGTTTCCTCGCTCCGCGCCCGTACGCCGACGTTCAGCGCGGAGTCGGGGAGGGAGGTGCCTTCGAGCCTGGCGTAGTAGTTCACCGGGGACACAGGGTCCGCGCCGACCACCGGGCCGTCGAGAAACCACTCGACCTGCAAGACGCTGCGTGCGAGGTGTCCGGCCAGTCCGCCTACTGACATCCCGGGGAGCACGGACTCCTTCTCCCAGCTGTTCGCCAACTCTTCGGTGGCCAAGAGCCGTACGGCTTGTTCAGCGGCAAGTAGGTACGCCTCGCGTATCGCAGTAGTCATGCGGGCATCTTGCCCATGCGAAGATCACCCTCGCTAGATGGTCCATATATTGGTCACACCGTCCGACATGTGGACCGCCTGGCCATCACTGTGCGGCAGCCGCAGTGGCTCCGGGGGGGGTGTGCTGGGTCTGGTGGACGGAGGTGGCTCTGTGGTTCGATTCGCGCCCGTGACCAGAGCTACGTCAGAGGGGCGGGTTATCCATGGAGCGACGAGGATTCCTCAGAGGGGCGGCGGCGCTGTCCGCTGCCGGACTGCTGATCGGTGGGGGTGCCGCGTCGGCGAGTGCCGGGGTACGTGCTCGTGCGCGAGCCCTCGGCACGGCCGACTGGATGGCCGGAATCGACTCCGGGCGGCCGTTGCGCACGCTGACCGTGCCCGGTACCCATGACTCGGGCGCCCGGTTCGGGGGGTTGTGGGTGGAGTGCCAGAACACGACCATTCCGCAGCAACTGGCTTCCGGCATACGGTTCCTGGACATACGTTGCCGGGCCTTCGAGGGGTCGTTCACGATCCATCACGCCGCGTTCTACCAGAACCTCAACTTCGACGACGTCCTCACGTCCTGCCGGGACTTCCTGTCCGCGTATCCCACCGAGACCGTGCTGATGCGGGTGAAGCAGGAGTATTCGGAGGTCTCCCACGCCGAGTTCGGTGCGTTGTTCGCCGACTATCTCGACCGCAGGGGATGGAAGTCGCTGTTCCTGATCGCCGATGCCCTCCCCTCGCTCGGGCAGGCCCGCGGGAAGGTCGTCCTGATCGCGGACAACGGCGGGCTGCCGGGTGGGGTGCGCTGGGGCGACTCGTCGGTGTTCGACATCCAGGACGACTACCAGGCGGAGCCGTTCGGCAAGTACCCGCAGATCGAAGCCCAGTTCAGGCAGGCCGTCGCCGAGCCCGGAAAGCAGTACATCAATTTCGTGAGCACGGCGGCCGGTCTGCCGCCCCGGTGGAACTCCGACCGGCTGAACCCGAAGGTGCACGGCCTGCTCCAGCGTTCCGAGGCGGACGGCTGGCGAGGACTGGGCATCGTACCGATGGACTATCCGAACACACGGTCCGGTCTGGTGGAGACCTTGATCCGGCACAACTGAACGTGCGAGGTCCTGAGAGGCTCTGGGGATGACCGATACGACTCCTTATGACGCCGACCGTGCCCGCTTCACCCGTCAGGCGCTGGCGCGCCTTGTCCTCTGCCACGACTCCGTGGACGTGGCCAAGGCCGCGCAGGGCCTGGTCGCCACCGGGAACGACGCCGACACCGGTCCCGGCGGGCGGGTCAGCCAGGCGCTCCAGCTCGTCGAGCTCGCCGAGCGCGCGCTGGCCTCGGCCGTGATCTACGAGCGCGAGAGGGGTAGTTCCTGGGCGGAGATCGCCCAGTACTTGGGGGGTGATGCGGAGGAAGCAGAAGTTCGTTTCGGCGGGGATCTGGAGGGGTGGGGCACGGCCTTCGATGTTCCGTACCGCCTCGACGAGACCGGTCGCAAGCGCATACCGCAGCTGCCTACCGCGGCGTACGACCCCGTATGGGCCTGCGATCACCTCGACCGGTGGGCCTTTCTCCAGCGCCTTGGGATCGATGAGCGGCAGGCCGTGAGTTCGGGGCTGGTCATGGGCGTTGAGGAGGGTGAGGGGGGTGAGGGGGCGCCCCCTGCCTCGTAGGTGGGGTCGTTGCGGGCTGCCTTCAGCGCTCGGCGGCGTGCCGGGGCCGGGCGGTTCCTCGTCGCCATTCCGTTCTTCGTGGCGGCTGGGTCCGCCTAGTCGTGCCGGGTGAAGTCCTCGCCGAAGCGGTAGACGTCGAGGCAGTAGTTGAAGCCGGACTCGCCGAAGAGGTCCGTTCCCTCGCTGCGGCAGTACTCCGCCAGGCCGTCGGACACGTGCCAGCGCGTGCCGTCGTACCAGAAGACACCGCCCGCGTAGTGGATCGTCCGGCCCGTCTCGGGGTCCGTGAGGTTCAGCGACTCGTAGTTCTCGGGGCGGTCCCGGACCAGGGACACGAGGGACTCGGGCACGCCCTTGTAGAAGGACTCCTGTAGGGCGTAGTCCTCCTCGGCGTACAGGTTCAGGGACGACTCGTGATCGAACGTCAGCAGCAGTGCGCGACCGTCCTCCGCGAAGTACCAGACCGCGGACTGGCCGCCTCCGTCGTTCCAGGCCAGGCGGCTCGCGCCGGTCAGTGCCACCGGTTCGACCCCTGCGAGGTCGTCCACGACGGCCGCGCGGCGCCGCACTTCCGGGAGGGGTGTCGCTGCCAGGGCATCCCACGTCTTGTTGCTCATTTCCGCAGGGTATCCGCCCTATACGACACGGGTCTCAGGGGGATTCCCAGGCGGTGGCACTCGTGAGGGCACGGGCCCGTTCGTTGAGGGCGGCGGCCTCCTCGTGTCGCCGCAGTCGCGTGAGGGCCGCGCCCATGGCGGACCAGGCAGCGGCCTCACCGTGCCGGTCGCCGATCCGGGCTGCTGTCTGCTGTGCCAGTTCCGCCAGGGGGATCAACTCGGCTGTGCGGCGACGGTAGGTGAGGTAGGGCTTGAGCAGGTGTGGCAGTGCGATCGTGAGGTCGGGGCGCAGCGTGCCGGCTACGCGGGCGACTGCGAGCAGGGGTTGCCATTCGGTGTCCAGCCAGTGCGACGCGGCCTCGCGGTCCGGGAATCCGAGCGTCGACGGGGCTGCAGATGGCGGTGGGGCCGCCGAGGGCGACGGGGCGTCTGCTTCGTCGTGCAGGTGCGCGGCGGCGGCGCGCACCTGGGTCTCGTAGCGGTCGAGGAGCGTGTGTACGGGGCCTGCGTCGGTCAACTGAGCTGCGTTCTCGGCGAGTTCGTGCAGCCAGGTGGTGATCGCGTCGCCCGGAGCCGGGGCGAGGAGTTCGGGCAGAGTGCCCTCGAAGGTGGGCAGTCGGCCGGCGAGGATGCGCCAGAAGCCGGGGCCTGAACGGCTTGCGGCGGCGGTGAAGAGCTCGGCGCAGTGTTCCTTCCAGGAGTCGTGGCCGGGGGCTTCCGGGGGCAGATCGCGTCCTTGGGACAGGACCGCGCCGACGGGGCGGGCGATTGCCAGCACCGTACGGTCGTCGAGCAGTCGGGCGGAGCGGACCATGTGGATGGGCGACATTGCCGCGCTGGTGTAGGCGTGGTTGCTGACGGGGTCGGGGCCCGCCAGGCAGGCCAGGGCCACGCGGGCGGCGTCCGGGCCCTGGAGCGCCAGGTCACTCAGGTCGCTGCTCAGCCGGTCGGCCGACAGCGCGGGAGTCAGGGCCGCAGGGAAGCCCGGCCTGGCGGCGAGGACCCACAGGACCGGGTTCGGTAGCGGCTCGGTGGCGTGTGCTTCGACGAGTTGGGGCCATGGCGTGACCGTGGTGCCCGTGCCGTCGAGTATGAGCTCTGTCTGGATCGGGCTGGGGTTCGCTCGCAGTTCGGCGATCAGGTTTTGGTCATCGGTTTGAGGGCGTTGCGGCTGGGCGGCGGCGAGTTGGCGGCGCAGACCGGCGTGGGTGCGGGTGAGCCGGACGAGCCGTGCGTCGAGCTCCGCGTCCAGCCCGTACAGCCAGCCGGCCCCCGCGGTCTCTCGGCTCCACGGGGACAGGCAGTCGCGTGCCCAGCGGGCGAAGAGCCGACGCGGCGGGACGCCCGCTCCGTCGAGCTTCGTCAGCGCGGTGGCGAGGGATTCGCGGCCCGTACGAACTCCGGCGGGCCCTACGCATGCGTCGGCCGCCCGTACGAGGGCCTCGTCGTCGAGGCCGGCGATCAGGGCCGCGAGCAGCCTCGGCGGCGCCTGGGCCAGAACACGCAGGTCGGGGGCGTGCCGCCGGGAGCCGGGCAGCGGTTCGTCGAGCCCGTCGAGGAGGTGGCGCAGGCTGCCCCTGTGCCGGGGGAGGCGTGCCGCAGCCGTGGTCCATGCCTTCTCGTCCTCCCCCAGGGCGGTCCGCAACTCGGCGCCGACCGCTTCCCAGAAGGCGTGCGGCTTCTCCGCGTGGCTGCTGTCGGCATGGGACACGGCTGCCAGGAGGCGGTCCAGCCGGGTGGTCGCGCGCACCACCTCGCCGGCCCTTTCCGGGGTCAGCAGCAGGCGCAGCAGCGGGGTGCGGAGCTGAGAGAGGTGCGGCATGAGGAGAGCGCGGACCGGTTCGGGCAGTTCGTACCGGGGAAGCCGAGGCGGCGGCGTCCACGGGCGGGCCGGGGGCCTTTCGGCCCGTGGGACCGGGCGGGCCTTCTGGCGGGCCGCGAGGCGGTCGGCGACCTCCAGGCGCCAGGGGGTGAGCAGCGCGACGGTCAGTGCGTCGGGGCAGTCGCGGCGTGCGATCAGTGCGCGGGCCGCGACTGCTCCGAAGGGCTCTCGCGCGTGGGCAGCGGCCGTCGCGTCCCAGTCCAGCGGAACCGGGGCCGCGTCGAGCAGGGCGTCACCCTCCAGTACGGTGCGCGCCGCGCGCAGGGCGATGAGCAGTTGCCCGCCAGGTGGTGAGTGGCTGCCCTTGTGGTCGTCTTCTCGTACGACGGGGAGGAAGGGGACGGCGGCTGCGGCGAGGCCGGTGGCGTCGAGCTCGACGGCGGCGCGGGCGCCATCGGCCGGGGGCAGCAGCGTCGTCGCCCATCGGAGGAGGCCCAGGTGATGGGCTGCCGTGCGTGCGGCGGGGGTCCGGTCGCCGCTGCCGGTGACCGTTGACCGTGCTCTGCGGCTGATCTCCGCCGGGGTGCTCATTGCCGGATCCTCACTCCCACTCCGTTCGTGCGGGCCGCTGCTGATCTGGAATCCGGTCAAGGTACCTGCCCCCGGGGCGCGTTCGCGGGTGGTTCGGGCAGCCAGTCCCGTGCCGGGTCGTACTCTAGCCAGCGGTTCCGCCCCGCCTGCGCGGCGCAGGCTGCGGTGAGACTGCTCAGCCCCGGGTGCCCGTCGCCGGTGCGCCACAGCAGCGACCAGGCGTACAGCGGTGTGGGGTTGACCAGTGGGACGGAGCGCAGCCCGGGGACCTCCGGCCGGGGCACGTCGGCGGGCAGCAGCGAGAAGCGCCTCGGGTCCTGGGCCACTTCGGTGAGGAAGTGGCCCAGGCCGAGGTTGACGCTCGCGGTCCGGTCCCGGATGTCGAACCGGTCGGCGAACTGGTGGAGGAAGTCGAGGCGGTCCAGCGCACCGGGTGCCCACAGCACGCTGCCTCTCAACTGGTCGGGACGTAGCGCTGGTTCGGCCGCGAGCGGATGCTCGCTGCTCAGTACGGCGTCCACCGGTTCGAGGCGTACGAGACGGTGGGCGAGCCCGGTGCGCAGTGGGGGGTGGGCCCGGCCGAAGGCCGCGTCGATGTCGCCGTGCAGCAGAGCCGTGGTGACCGACGGCAGGTCACGTCCATGACCCAGCGTCAGATTCCCTGCCTCTGCTGCGACTTGGGCGAGGGTGCGCATCGGGGCGTAGAGGTGGCCCCAGACGTCGACGCGCAGCGGGCGGTCCTCGCCGACCGCAGCCTTGACCGCGGCGGCAGCGGCGGCCAGGGCCTGCCGGGCCGGTGGGAGGAAGCGCTGTCCGGCGTCGGTGAGGCGCACCCCGGTCCCGTCGCGCCGGAACAGGTCGGTGCCGAGGAGGGATTCGAGGCGGGCGATGCGTTTGGACAGTGCCTGCTGGGAGAGGGCGAGTGTGGCTGCCGCGCGCCCGAAGTGCAGTTCCTCGGCGGCTCGTACGAAGGCACGTACCTGTGCCATGTCCAGGTCCAATTCCGCGCCCGCGCCCCGACCCACGCCCCTGTTCATGCCCGTCCCCATGGCTCCCACCATAGGTGACAACCAAAAGTTGTCGAGTCCGCTCGTTCGTTGTTGGATCGCTGGGCGGCAGCCGGGTTGCATTCCCGGCATGCGAAGACTGATTCCCACGGGGGAAGCGGCGCGTCCGGTCGCCTTCACCGAGGTCCCCCTGCCCGTTCCGGAGCCCGATGAGGCGCTGGTCAAGGTCGAGGCGTTCGCGCCGAACCGCGGTGAGACGTTCCTGCTCGAAAGTCCCCGGCCGGGGTTTCTGCCCGGCAAGGACATCGCGGGGCTCGTCGTTCAGGCCGCGGCGGACGGTTCGGGCCCCGGTGCGGGCACCCGTGTGGTCGGGCATCCGGCGTGCGGCGGCTGGGCCGAGTACGCGGCCGTGCCCACGCACTCGCTCGCGCTCCTGCCGGACAGCATCGACAGCGTGCCCGCAGCGGCACTTCCGCTGGCCGGGATCACGGCCCTGCGGCTGCTGCGTACCGCCGGCTCGCTGGTCGGCCGACGGGTGCTGCTGACCGGCGCCTCGGGCGGGGTCGGCCACTACGTCACGGAGCTGGCCGTCGGAGCCGGAGCCGAGCTGACCGCCGTAACGGCGACTCCGGAGCGCGGCGAGCGGCTCCGCGAGCTGGGTGCGCAAGTGGTGCACGAGGTCGCGGCGGCGCAAGGGCCGTTCGACGTCGTACTGGAATCCACGGGCGGGACGGAGCTTCCCCTCGCCCTCTCGAAGGTACGGCCGGGTGGCACGCTCATCTGGTTCGGCCAGGCGAGCCGCACCCCGGTGACGCTCGACTTCTTCCAGCTCCTGGGCGGGCCCGAGCGCGTCACGATCCAGCACTTCCACTACGCCGGCGGCCCGTACGGCTCCGATCTCGCGGCACTGGTGCGCCTCGTGGAACAGGGGCGGCTGCATCCGGAGATCGGCCGCACCGCGGACTGGGCGCGGAGCGCCGACACGCTGGTCGATCTGCGGGAGCGCCGCATCCGCGGCAAGGCCGTACTGCTGACGGGAGGAAACCGATGAGGATCGCCGAGTTCGCCGACGCCCAGTGGACCCGCGCCATCGGTGCGGGCCTCGACCCCCACGAGTACCGGCGCGTCACCGGCGCTCTCGACTCCGCCGCCGACTGGGGGCCTGCCTTCCTGGACACCGGGAACGCCTACCTCCGGCGGGCGGAGGAAGCGGCATCCGCCGTTTCGGCGGGTGAGCACCTGCTGATGGCGGCCCGCTGGTTCCACGTCGCCACGCTCGCGCCGTACGAGCGGGCGCACCGTGCCGCGTTCGAGGCGCACCGTGCCGCCGTCGAGGCGGACCGCGCCCTGGGCCGGGCGCTCACCGCGCTGGAGCCCGGTGCGCGGCAGGTGAGCGGCGAGGGGTTCACCGGCTGGCTGCGCGGCCCCGCCGACGCTCCCGGCACCGTGGTCGTCGTCCCCGGACTGGACTCGGCCAAGGAGGAGTTCCTCGATCTGGTGTCCGCGCTGCTGGCCAGGGGGCTGGCGGTGTTCGCGATGGACGGCCCCGGGCAGGGTGTGCTCGCGGCCACGACGACCTTCAGGCACGACTACGAGCAGGTCGTGGGCCGTGTCGTCGACGCTCTCGGTGTCGCGCGCATCGGTCTCGTCGGGCTCAGTCTGGGCGGCTTCTTCGCGGCCAGGGCGGCGGCGCTGGAGCCGCGCGTGGCGGCGGTCGCCACGGTCAGTGGCCCGTTCCGCCTCGACTGGGAGGAACTGCCCCCGCCCGTACGGGACATCATGTCGCGGCGTGCGGGCGGGGCGGACGCGGCGCGCGACTTCGTCGGGCAGGTGGACCTCACCGCCCTCGCGCCGCGCATCGCCGCCCCGCTGCTGGTCGTCGACGGTGGCCTGGACGTCATCCCCGGTGTGACGAACGCCGAGCCGCTGGCCCGGCTGGCACCGCAGGGCAGCTATCTGCCGGTCCCCCACGGCGATCATCTGCTGGGCAACGCGCGGCCTGACTGGCTGCCCCGGCTCGCCGACCACCTCACTCAATCCCTGACGGGAAGACAGTCATGGGCTCAGGCAGGGATGCGGACATGAACCGCTTCACCGGCAGGACCGTCCTCATCACCGGCGGCACCAGCGGGATGGGCCTGGCGACCGCGCACCGCCTCATCGCCGAGGGCGCCCACGTCGTGGTCACCGGCCGCACCCGCGCCCGGGTGGACGCCGCAGTCCGGGAACTCGGCCCGGCCGCGTCGGGAGTCGTCGCCGACACCGCCGACCTCGGCGCGGTGGACGCGCTGGTGGAGACGGTCCGCGACCTTCACGGCCGTATCGACGTCCTCTTCGCCAACGCGGGCACCGGCACGTTCCTGCCGTTCGAGGACATCACCGTGGACGACTTCGACCACGGCGTGGACGTCAACTTCAAGGGGGTGTTCTTCACCGTCCAGCGGGCGCTGCCGCTGCTGGCGGACGGTGGTTCCGTCGTCATCAACGCCTCCTGGACCCTGCACCGGGGAAACAGCGTCCTCACCCTGTACTCGGCGACCAAGGCCGCCGCGCACAACCTGGCCCGGACGCTCGCCGCCTCGCTCGCGCCGCGCGGGATCCGCGTCAACTCCCTGAGCCCGGGCTACATCGACACCCCGATGTACCCCTCCGCCGCGTTGAGCGCGGCGGAGGCGAAGGCGGTGACGGACAGGATCGTCGCGGGGCGCTTCGGGCGTCCGGAGGAGGTGGCGGCGGCGGTGGCGTTCCTCGCCTCGTCGGACGCGTCGTACGTCAACGGTCAGGACCTCGTCGTCGACGGCGGACTGGTGGGGGCGGTACCGGCAAGCGGTGGGTGACTGCGGCTCCGGCGGCTGACCGCCCGTGGCTGCGGGAGCTCCCGTGGATGCGCGAGCAGGTGCAGGCGGGAGCAGGTACAGGTGCAGGCGGGGGCACGTGCATGCGGGGGCACGTGCACGGGCGGGCACGAAAAAAAGGGGGGCGCGGCCGGATCGGCCGCGCCCCCTCGCTGTCATGCGTGGCTAGATCACCAAAGACAGCAGCAGGACGAGTGCGCCTGCGACGACCGAGATGATGGTCTCCATGACCGACCAGGTCTTGATGGTCTGGCCGACGTTCATGCCGAAGTACTCCTTGACCAGCCAGAAGCCCGCGTCGTTGACATGGCTGAAGAAGAGCGAACCTGCGCCGATCGCGAGGACCAGCAGGGCTGCGTGCGAAGTCGACATGTCGGCTGCGAGCGGCGCGACCAGGCCTGCGGCGGAGACCGTCGCGACGGTGGCCGAGCCGGTGGCGAGGCGGATGACGACGGCGATCAGCCAGGCGAGCAGGAGGGCGGGGATCGCCCAGTCCTCGGAGATCTGGAGGACCATCTGGCCGACTCCGGAGTCGATGAGGGTCTGCTTGAAGCCGCCGCCCGCGCCGACGATCAGGAGGATGCCCGCGATCGGTGCGAGCGACTTCTCGACGGTCGCGGTGATCCTGCCCTTGGAGAATCCGGCGGCGCGGCCCAGGGTGAACATGCCGACGATGACGGCGGCGAGCAGGGCGATCAGCGGCGAGCCGATGACGTCGAAGACGCGCTGCACGGTGTGCTCGGGGTTGTCCACGACGATGTCGACGAGGGCCTTGGCCAGCATCAGTACGACGGGAAGCAGCATGGTGGCGAGGGTCGCGCCGAAGCTGGGCAGCTTGGCCGCGGCCTTGCCGGGCTCACCGCCGGCGTTCTCCAGTTCCTCGGACGGGCGGCGCGGAATCATCTTCTCGGGCACCGGGATGTCCACCCAGCGGGCCGCCACCTTGGAGAACAGCGGACCGGCGATGATCACGGTCGGGATCGCGACGAGCACACCGAGGGCGAGCGTGACGCCCAGGTTGGCGCCGACCGCGTCGATGGCGACGAGCGGGCCGGGGTGCGGCGGGATCAGGCCGTGCATCACGGAGAGACCGGCGAGGGCGGGGATGCCGATGCGCATCAGCGAGTAGTTGCCGCGCTTGGCGACCATCAGCACGACGGGGATCAGCAGGACGATGCCGACCTCGAAGAACAGCGGCAGCCCGATGACGCTGGCGATGAGCACCATCGCCCAGGGCATGGACCGTCCGCCCGCTCTGGCGAGGATGGTGTCGACGATCTGGTCCGCTCCCCCGGAGTCGGCGAGGAGCTTGCCGAGGATCGCACCGAGGGCGATCAGTACGCCGACGCCCGCGACCGTCGAGCCGAGTCCGGAGGTGAAGCTGGTGATGACCTTGTCGAGCGGAGCTCCCGCGAAGGCTCCGAGCGCGAGCGACCCGATGGTCAGCGCCAGGAAGGCGTGCACCTTGAACTTCGTGATGAGCAGGATGATGACGGCGATGCCCGCGAGCACGGCGATGCCGAGCTGGGCGTGGCCGGCCGAGGTGATCGGCTCCACGGCTTCCGCTGCCAATGTCTCGACGCTGAGACTAGTCACGGTGTGATCCCTTGCAGGAGAGGTGGGTTACGGGGGTGGGCGCGTACGTACGGGGGTGGTCGTACGCGTCGGGGGCGCGCCGTCCGCGAGGCGGCGCGGGCGTCACGGTGGCGGTGACTGCGGGGACTACAGGAGTTACGGGGACTGCGTGATCAGGAGGGCTGCGTGATCAAGGGGGACTGCGTGATCAGTACGTCTGCGGCGTCCCGGGGCCGCCGCTCGGCGCCTCGTCCAGGGCGTGCAGCGCGGCCACGGCCCGCTCGGTGATCTCCTCGGGGCTGCCCGCGACGTCGACGTCGACGCCCGCCTCGTCCGGGCCGAGCGGCTGGAGCGTGGCGAACTGCGAGTCGAGCAGCGCGGTCGGCATGAAGTGGCCCTGGCGCTTCGACATCCGGCCCTCGATCAGCTCGCGCGAGCCGGTCAGGTGGACGAAGACAATGCCCGGAGCGGCGGACCGCAGCCGGTCGCGGTAGCTCCGCTTCAGCGCCGAGCTGCTGACGACGCCGCCGAGCCCGGTCCTGCCGTGGGCCCAGGAGCCGATGGCGTCGAGCCACGGCCATCGGTCGTCGTCGGTCAGCGGGGTGCCCGCCGACATCTTGGCAATGTTCGCCTCGGGGTGGAAGTCGTCGCCCTCGGCATAGGGAACGCCGAGCTGTGCTGCGAGCAGGGGGCCGATCGTTGTCTTCCCGGTTCCTGCCACGCCCATGACTACGACGACGTGGGGGGTGTGCATTGCTGCCTCGCTGTCTTCATCGACATCTCGCACGGCGGCCGGTCGTGCGCCATGCCACTGAAACCCATTAGGTCAGAGGAATTCAAGTGCCTGTGACTTAAAAGTCATACTTATTGCGAGCCGGGCCGCCTCGTAGGCTTACCCCCATGACTGCACAGGCCCGAGGGCTGCACGCCCGCGTACTGGACACCCTCGGGCCCGCCATCACGGGAGGCGCGTACCCGCCGGGGAGCGTCCTGCGCACGGACGAGCTGTCCCAGGAGTTCGAGGTGTCCCGCTCCGTCATGCGCGAGGCGGTCCGGGTGCTGGAGTCCATGCACCTGGTGGAGTCGCGGCGCCGGGTCGGGGTGACCGTACTGCCCACCGAGGAGTGGAACGTCTACGACCCGCAGGTCATCCGCTGGCGCCTGGCCGGCGCCGACCGGCCCCGCCAGCTGCGCTCCCTCACCGTGCTGCGCTCCGCCGTCGAACCCACCGCGGCCGGCCTCGCCGCCCGCTACGCCACCGCCGAGCAGTGCGCGGCCCTCACCGAGTGCGCCATCGGCATGGTCGCCAACTCGCGCGGACAGCAGCTTGAGGGCTACCTCCTGCACGACATCGAGTTCCACCGGACGATCCTCAGGGCGTCCGGCAACGAGATGTTCGCCCGTCTGGGCGACGTGGTGGCCGAGGTGCTCACGGGGCGCACCCACCACCAGGTGATGTTCGAGGACCCGGACCCGGCTGCGGTCACCCTGCACGTCAAGGTCGCCGAAGCGGTGCGGGAGCGGGATGCCGTACGGGCCGAGGAGCTGACCCGCGAGATCACCATCGGCGCCCTGGAGGAACTCAACGTGCTTGCGCCGTAGGGCCGTTCACCGTGGGTCGGCACGGGTGGACTATGATCCACAACCATGACTACCGGGACGGCCTCGCGCCACGCACGGATTGGTGACCCGGTGCTCTCCTGAGCGCCGAACGGGCCGTCGTGGGCCCGCTGTTCGTTCGCGGCTTCCATGCCTCCGCGCGGGCTCCGCCCCCTGTCGTGTTGATCGCAGATCTGACGCACATCAACACCGACAGAGGGAAATCATGCTCACCAAGACGTTGCAGATCCCCACCCCCGACGGCCTGGCCGACGCGTTCGCCGCCTTCCCCGACGACGGCGAACGGCACCCGGGCGTACTCATGTACCCGGACGGTCTGGGCATCCGGCCCGTACTGCGGGAGATGGCCGCCGAACTGGCCTCGCACGGCTACTACGTGCTCGTTCCGAACATCTTCTACCGGCACGGCCCCGCCCCCGTGGTCGAGCTTCCCGAGTACGTGGGGGAAGAGGCCAGGCAGTCGGTCATGGCCCAGGTGATGCCCTTGGTCATGGAGCACACCGCCGACCGGTACCTGCGCGACGCCGACGCGTACCTCGGGTTCCTCACCACCCGGCCCGAGGTCGGCGCCGGACCGGTCGCGGTGACCGGCTACTGCATAGGCGGCATGCTGGCGGTGCACACCGCCGCCGCCCACCCCGGGCGGGTGGCCGCCGTCGCCGGATTCCACAGCCCCATGGGCGCGAAAGGACCCGACGAACTGCACCGGCTGCTCTCCCCGCTCACCGCCCGCGTCCTGCTGGGGCACGCCGAGACCGACCTCACCCCCGAGGCCCTCGGCGAGCTCAACCGGGCGCTGGACGCCGCCGGCGCCGACCACACCTCGGAGATCTATCCCGGCACCGTCCACGGCTTCACCATGGCCGACACCGACGCCTTCCACCCCGCCGGACTGCAACGCCACTGGGACCAGCTGCTCCCCCTCCTCGGGAGCACCCTGAGCAACGCCTGATGGCGCCTGATGGCGCACCTCACACCGATTGACTGTCCGATCGGTCAGTTCTGACCGATCGGACAGTTATCGTGGTGGCATGGCACGACAGGCGTCCGCGATGCGCGGGCAGATTCTCGAAGCCGCGCTGCGGCTCTTCGCCGCGAACGGCTTCAACGGCACGTCCCTGCATGCCATCGCGGTCGACGCGGGCTGCTCCAAGGCGTCGCTGATCTACCACTTCAGCACGAAGGAGGCGATCCTCACCGAGCTGCTCACCCCCGCGGGCGAGGGGCTCGCCGCACTCGACGTACAGCTGGAAGGTCTTCCCGAAGACCAGCGGGTGGAGGCGGCGGTGGCGGGATACGTGGACCTCGCGCTGCGCTACCGGCGCGAGGTGAAGATCCTCTTCGAGGACACCCCGACGATGATCTGCAATCCCGCGCTGGGCGACATCACGGTCCTGGCGGAGCGTCTCGTCGTGGCGATGAGCGGCGGGTCCGGGGACCCGAGACGGATCGTCGCCGCGCACATGGTGCTCGGGGCGGTGTTCGTCACGTGCGCCAGTGAGATCGACGTACCCGGGGACCTGCTGCGCGACGAACTGGTCGAGGGCGCTCTGCGGACGCTCGACCACCGCGCAGGTTAGCCGCCCGGGCGGCCCGACCCGCTGTCCGGGCCGCCCGCATCCCCGTACCGCGTACCGAACAAGCCGTCCACGTCCGGGACTTCACCTGACCCGACCCGGTCACTGCGTACCGGCCGAGCGGGCGTCTTCGTACCGCATTCGTACCGACCGAGGAGAGACACGCTCCGCATGGCTTCCCTGCTCTACCGGCTAGGCCGGTTCTCCTTTCGCCGCCGGGGGCGCATAGCCGCCGGCTGGCTCGTCCTGATCGCCCTGCTCGGCACGCTGGCCCTGGTCTTCCAGGGGCCGACGACCGACAAGTTCACCATGCCCGGCACCGAGTCGCAGCGTGCCCTGACCTCGCTCAAGGAAGAGTTCCCCGAGGCCAGCGGCACCACGGGCACCATCGTCGTGGCCGCGCCCGAGGGCGAGAAGCTGACTCCCGAGCGGCTCGCGCCGATCGTGCGCGACGCGGCTGCGGTGCCCGGTGTGCTGGGGGCGATCGACCCGTTCCAGGCGAAGTCCGTCTCTCCCGACCTCCGGTACGCACTGGTCCAGGTGCAGTTCGACAAGGGTGCCGAGGACGTCTCGGACTCCGAGCGCACCGCCTTCGAGAAGGCGGGGGCCGCCGCGAAGGGGCTGACCGTCGAGCACGGCGGCGAGGTGATGACGGCCAAGGTCGAGGTGGGTTCGACCGAGGCGATCGGTGTCGCGGTCGCGGCGGTCGTCCTCGTCGTCACCTTCGGCTCGCTGGTGGCCGCCGGGATGACCCTGCTGAACGCGCTGATCGGCGTCGTAGCGGGCATGGCGGGCCTCTTCGCGCTCAGCAGCGCCGTCGAGCTGACCAGTACCGCCCCGGTCCTCGCGCTGATGCTGGGGCTGGCCGTCGGCATCGACTACTCCCTCTTCATCACCTCCCGCTACCGGCAGTACCTCGCCGAGGGCATGGACGGCGAGGAGGCCGTCGGCCGGGCGACCGGTACGGCCGGTTCCGCCGTCGTCTTCGCGGGTGCCACGGTCGTCATCGCACTGGTCGGGCTGTCCGTCGTCGGGATTCCGTTCCTGAGTGTCATGGGCCTGGCCGCCGCCGGCACCGTGCTGGTCGCCGTCCTGGTCGCGCTCACGCTGCTGCCCGCCGCGCTCGGCTTCGCGGGAGACAGGGTGCTGCCGCGCCGTCAGCGCAAGGAACGCAGGGAGGGCAAGGAACGCGAGCGGGAGATGGCGGCCGTCGCGGCCAAGGGCGCGGAGCCGTTCGGCTTCCGCTGGGGCCGGCTCGTGGCCAAGCTGCGCATTCCGCTGCTGGTCGTCGGCATCGCGGGGCTCGGCGCGCTCGCGCTGCCGGTGCAGGACATGCGGCTCGCACTGCCCGACGCGGGCACCGCCGCCGTGGACTCGTCGGCCCGCAAGGCGTACGACCTGACCAGCGAGGGGTTCGGCCCCGGCTTCAACGGACGGCTGCTCGCCGTCGTCAACTCCGACGACCCGACGCAGACGGAGGAGGCGACCACCCAGGCCGCCGGGCTCATCCGGAGCACGGAAGGCGTCCTCGCCGTCGCCCCGCCGCAGTTCAACAAGGAGCGCACCACCGCTCTCCTCGCGGTCATTCCGAAGGCCGGTCCGACCGACCTGGCCACCGAGAACGCGGTGCACGCCATCCGCGACAAGGTCGACCGGGTCTCCGGCGCGGACATCGCCCTGACCGGTGTCACCGCGCTCGGCATCGACGTCTCGGAGAAGCTCTCCGACGCGATGCCGGTCTACCTCGGGCTCGTGGTCGGTCTCTCCGTACTGCTGCTGATGCTGGTGTTCCGCTCGGTGCTCGTTCCGCTGAAGGCGGCGCTGGGCTTCCTGCTCACCGTCGGCGCGACGTTCGGCATCACGGTCGCCATCTTCCAGGAGGGCCACCTCGCGGAGTACCTCGGGATCGATACACCGGGGCCGCTGGTCAGCTTCCTGCCGATCCTGCTGATCGGCATCCTCTTCGGGCTGGCGATGGACTACGAGGTCTTCCTCGTCTCCCGCATGCGCGAGGACTTCGTGCACGGCACGCCCGCCCGGGACGCCGTGGTGGGCGGCGTCGGGCACAACGCGCGGGTGGTGACCGCGGCCGCGCTCATCATGACCGCGGTGTTCGGCGGGTTCGTGCTGCTGGACGATCCGATCATCAAGTCGATCGGGTTCGCGCTGGCGGTGGGTGTGGTCATCGACGCCTTCGTCGTACGCATGACGCTGGTGCCCGCGGTGATGACCCTGCTCGGCCGCGCCGCCTGGTGGCTGCCGAAGCCGCTCGAACGCGCTCTGCCCGACCTGGACATCGAGGGAGCGAGCATCGACGCCGATGCCCACGCCGGCCGCGAGGAGCAGGACCCGCACGACCGGCAGGACGAGGACGGGCGGGAGCGGGACTCCGTGCGCGTCTGAGCCGTCCGGCGGGACGGATCGCGGATAACGGATCACGGATGTGACGGATCACGGATGTACGAGAACGGGGCGGGTGCCGTGCGGCACCCGCCCCGTCCGTTCGCCCCGGCCCTCGGGCGGCTCGCGCCCCGGGCCCGCGAAGGCTTCATGACGCGGACCTCGCGCCGAGTCGGTCTCGCAATCTCCACCATGCGTGCCATCCGTGGTGCGGGCTGCGGGCGGACGTCGAGCCCGTGAGAGTGGCGCAGCGTTCGCGGTGCAGATGACGCAGGGTTTCGTTGTGCAACGTATTCATTATTGATGTGCTCCTGACATACGGCAGTGGCTGCCGACAGGCGGAAGTGCCTGGAAGTGATCTTTGGGATGGACCACACCGTAGGCCGGGGTCCCGGCGCCACGCGAAGGATTAAATCCGGCCGACGAAATTCAGGCATCCAGCACGAGATCGGTGGCGGGGACCGACTGACAGGTCAGGGCGGTGTCCTCGGGGAGGGCGTCGGAGGTGGCCACGAGGTGGGAGACCTCCCCCTTGACCACCGGGCAGGCACAGCTCTCGCACTGGCCGACCCGGCAGCCGCTGGGCATCCGTACACCTGCCCGCTCGCCGAGTTCGAGGAGCGTTCCCGCCGTCTTCGTCCAGGTCACTTCGCGGCCGGAGCGGGCGAACCGGACCGTGTGCCGGGCGTCGTCCGGGATCTCCACCGTCCGCCGCTCCGCGGTGAACCGTTCGGTGAAGACCTCGAAGCGCGGTACGCCCCGGGCGGCGAGGCCGGTCGTGAGTGCGTCGAGCATGGGCCCGGGGCCGCACAGGTAGAAGCGGGCCCGCCGCTCGTACAGCGTGGGATCGATGTCCTGGGGGCGGATGTTCCCGGCCTGGTCGTAGTCGGTGCCGAGTACGTCCTGGGGGCGGGGATCCGCGTAGTGCGTGTGGATCCGGAGCGTCGGCAGTGCGGTGGCCAGGCGGCTCAGCCGGTCGCGGAAGGGGTGGTCGCCGCCGTGGCGCACGCCGTAGTGGAGGACGGTCTCCGGCACGCTCCCGCCGACGGCCGCCAGGGTTTCCAGGTGGCAGAGGAACGGGGTGATGCCGATGCCGCCCGCCAGCAGCACCACCGGGTGGTCGGTGTGCAGCGGGATCCGGAACGAGCCGCCGGGCGAGGTGACTTCCAGCCGGTCGCCGACGGCCAGGCCCTCGTGGATCCAGCTGGACACGGCTCCGCCCGGTTGGCGGCGTACCGCCAGCGCGTAGCCACGCCGGTCCGGGTCGACCGCCGCCGAGGTCAGCGAGTAGCTGCGCGCCTGGTCCGGGCCGGGGGTGCCGGGGGCGGGCCGGATCGTCAGGTACTGGCCCGGGGCGTGGTCGGGCAGCGGGCCGCCGTCGGCGGGTTCGAGGAAGAGGGTGCGTACGCCGGTCCCTTCCGGGCAGTTCCCGTCCAAACCGGTCCCGTCCGTGCCGGTCGCCGTCACCGTGAAGGTGCGGGTGCCCGTCCAGGTGCCGTCGCAGGGCTCCGGCTCGATCGTGCAGGCGGCCGAGCGCAACGGGGCGGAGCCGCTCAGGGGGTCGGTCTCGGAGTGGTCCACGAGGCGGTTGTAGTTGCTGCCGCCCGCGGCCAGCGGGTCGGCGCCCGGCAGGGCCAGGTCCGGGGCGTCCTGCCACCAGCCGTACTCGCCGACGACGACACCGGGGTGCAGTGAGTCGTCGAACCTGGCCCGCAGCCTGATCGAGCCCAGCCGGGTCGACAGCCGCAGCCATCGGCCCTCCCCGATGCCCTTGGCGGCGGCCGTGCTCGGGTGCAGGTCCAGGCAGGGGTCGGTGGACCTGCCGCGCAGCCCGGACACGCCCCGGTGCTGGCTGTGCACGAAGTAGCCGTGCTTCGCGCAGGTCAGGACCAGGGGATACGCCTCGTCGGTGCCGGCGGGTTCGCGGTGCTCGGGCACCGCCGGGTAGCCGTGGTCCAGGAGCCGCTGCGAGTACAGCTCGACGCGCCGGGTGGGGGTGGCGAAGCCGGTGACCGCTCCGTCGGGGCCCGCACCGCCCGGGGCCGGGGCGGCGTAGCGGCGCTCGGCCGTCGGGCGGGGCACCCGGATGCCGCCGGGCTCGGCGCGCAGTGCGGCGGTGGTCAGGCCGAGGGGTTCCAGCTGCCAGTTCCAGGCCGCCTCGATGTCGCCGTCGAAGAACAGCCCGCCCATCCCCATCCGCCGTGCGAGGTCGAAGACGATCTCGGTGTCGGAGCGGGTGCCGGGCAGCGGGTCGACGATCGCCTGGCGCAGCTGGACGTGTTCCTGGGCGCGGTGCCCGGTCTCGAAGCCGAAGCGCAGGGCCTCGTGTTCGTACGCGCTGTTGACCGGGAGCACGATGTCGGCGCTGGTGCTGGTGGGGTTGTGGAAGAGGTCCAGGTGGACCTGGAAGTCCAGCGCGCGCAGCGCCTTGGCCATGCGGTCCGAGCCGGGCTGCGCCACGACGAGGTTGGACCCGAAGCCGACCAGGGCGCGTACCCGGTACGGCTGGTGTTCCTCGACGGCGCGGCACAGGTCGCCCGCGTTGACGTAGCCCTGCGAGGGCGGGCCGAGCGGGTGCTTGTCCAGGCCGAGGGCCTTGGCCCGCTGTGCCGGGTCGAGGCAGGCGAGGGTGCCGGCGGGGCGGAAGGGCGGTGGCGGTACGGGGCGGTTGCCGCCGGGGGTGTCGAAGGAGCCGGTGAGGGCGTACAGCGTGGCCAGTGCGCGCTCGGTCTGGGCGGCGTTGGTGCCCTGTCCGACGCCGGTCCAGCCGTAGTAGGCGACGCGGCGGGCGGAGCCGATCGCGGCGGCCAGCGCGCGGATCTCCCGCTCCGGGATCCAGGTGGTGGCTGCGACCCGGTCGGCGGGCCACTGGGCGCAGGAGCGTGCGTACAGCTCGAAGGCCGGGGTGCACCGTACGGACCGGCCGTCGCGCAGCCGGACGCGGTGGCTGCCGCGCAGGGCGAGGGTTTCGGGGGTGCGGGCGGCGTGGGCGGTGTCGTGGGCGCGGGTGGAGCGGGTGCGCTCGTCCCATACGACGAAGGCGCTCGCGCTCGCGTCGGCCGCATCCGTATCGCTTCCGGTGTCGGCGAGGTCGGCGGCGGCGAGGAAGGAACCGTCGTCGGAGCGGACGAGGAGTGGGCCGTTCGTCCAGGAGCGGACGAAGTCCTCGTCGTACGCACCCTCCTCGATCAGCAGGTTCGCGAGGCCGAGCGCGAGCGCCGCATCGGTGCCGGGCCGTACCCGCAGCCACTGGTCCGCCCGTACGGCACTCGTGGAGCGCCGGGGGTCGATCACGGCGAGGCGGGCACCCCTGGCCTGGGCCGCCGACAGGGCGGCGGACTGCGCGAGCCACGTCTTGGCCGGGTTGAAGCCCCAGAGCAGGACGAGGTCGGCGTTCTCGTAGTCGGGCGGGGGCAGCGGGCCGCCGAAGGTGAAGCCGTGGGCGACGTCCTTGTGCCAGTTGCAGATCTCGGCGCTGTAGACGGTGTTGGGGCTGCCGAAGTGGCGGACGAACCGCTCGATCCACTCGGTGGCGTCGGAAACCATGGTGCCGCTGGGGGTGGCGACGCCGAAGGCGACGGCTTCGGGGCCGTCCTCGGCGGCGATGCGGGAGAGCCTGTCGGCGATCTCGTCGAGGGCCTCGTCCCAGGTGATCGGTGTCCAGCCCGGGTCGGGGTCGTCCTTGGGCCGGGTGCGGCGCAGCGGGGTGGTCAGGCGGCGGCTGCTGTGAACGATCTCGGCGGCGGCCCGGCCCTTGGGGCACAGGGCGGCGCCGGTGGGGTGTTCCTGGTCGGGCCGTACTCCGGTGATCCGCCCGTCCTCGACGGTGAAGACGGCTCCGCAGCGTGACTTGCACAGGGTGCAGAATCCCCGCTTCTCCTCGACCACGGTGTCCTCCGGACTGTCGGCGATGCGCACTCCTTGGATTCCATTGCACCGCCGCGACAGGCCGGGACACGCCGCCGAAGGTCCCGGAACGGCCGGAACAAAGTCCGTGCGGCGGGGGTCCGATGGCCGGTCTTCTCCGGTGGGTGGCCTGTCGTGTTCGGCCCGGTGAAGGATGTTGTGGGGGGTACTTCCCGGCGGGTGGCGGCGGGGCTAGCTTCGAAGGCCAGGGTCCCTCCTACCTGGCGGTGATGACGATGCAGACCCGTGAGCTGTTCGAATCCCTGGCTCCCCGTGCCGACCACCTCGACACCAGCACCCTCGCCCAGGCTGTCGACGCGCTGATGATGTGTGAGCAGGCCACGACCGCGTGTGCGAGCGCGATGCTCGACGCGAAGGAGGCGACCGAGCTGCAGCTGGCGATCAACCGGGATCTGGACTGCGCCGACGTCGCCGCGGCGACGCGCCGGGTGCTGTCCCGGGGCAGCGACCCCGAACCGGCGCTGCTGATGGCCCAGTTGGAGGCGTGCATCATCGCGTGCCAGCAGAGTCGGCAGGCCTGCGTGCAGCATGCGGGGCACCACGCGCACTGCCTGCTGTGTTCCGAGGTGACCGCGCAGACCGCGGCGGCCTGCCGGCAGGCGGTGCAGACCCTGCGCGACGCGCCGTGACCTGCGCGCCCTGATCGCCGATCGGCACACCCTGACCGGCGCGCCCCGGCGGTGGCACCGCTCAGCCGCGTGCGTACGGGCACCTTTCCGTCCGGTGCGCGTACGCAAGCGTGCGCCCAGCTGTTCCGGCCGTGGTCGCCCGGGATCACGGAGAGGTACTTGAACTCGTCCCCGAACGTGCCCTTGGCGCCGGCCTACCGGCCCACCAGATCTTCCGCGACCGGCCCTCCTTCAACCACCTGTTCGACTACGGTCGTTGGCTGTGAACCGAACCGAGCGTCTGTACGCGCTGGTGGAGGAGTTGCGAGCGGTCTCGCCCCGGCCGCGCAGTGCCAGGTGGCTCGCCGAGCGCTTCGGCGTCAGCACCCGCACCGTCGAGCGCGATCTCAGCGCCCTCCAGCAGTCCGGAGTGCCGCTCTACGCCGAACCGGGGCGCAGCGGCGGGTACGTGGTGGACAAGGAGCACACCCTGCCGCCGCTGACGATCACCCCGGCCGAGGCGGCGGCGCTGGCCGTCGCCCTGCACAAGCTGTCCGGGACGCCGTTCGCCGCGGACGCCCGCTCGGCGCTGCACAAGGTGTTCGCCGTCATGCCGCAGCGCGAGCGGCAGGCGGCGCGCGAGCTCGCCGCCCGGGTGCGGGTCGCCGCGCACCCCGTACCGCAGGACGCACTCCCCCACACCCTGTGCGAGGCCCTCTCGACCCGCCGGCTGCTGCACCTGAGCCTCGCGGACGAGGAGGGCGGGGCCGCCGGACGCACCGTCGAACCGGTGGGCTTCCTGGAGGGCGACCCCTGGTACTTCGTCGGCTGGTGCCGGGCGGACCGTGCCGTACGGGCCTTCCGGCTCGACCGCATCCGTGCGGCGCGGCTGCTGGAGGAGGCGGCCGAGCCGCGTGCGGTGGACCTCTCGGGGCTGGAGCTCCAGGGTGCCTCCGACCTCGGTCTCGTCCCGCTGGAGAAGCTCTACGGCTTCGCTTGAGCCGCCCACCGGCGGGCCAAACACCGACAGGGGGTTGTCGCCGTTGTTCCGGAGGGTGGGCGGACCACGCACCGACGACGGAAGGCACCCATGTCTGTCACGACGACCCCCATCACCGACTCCGCACCGCTGACCCGGGACGTCGGCAACAGGCTGGTGGAGCAGTGGGCGGCGCTCTGGAACGGAGACGTCGCCCTCGCCGACCAGATCCTCGCCCCCGGCTTCCGGATCTACTTCGCGGACGACTTCGGCACCAACGGCGCCGCCCACACCTTCGGCAAGGACGAACTGACCTCGTTCATCTCGGTCAACAGCCTCGCCGGGGGAACGTTCCACGCGGAGGCCGCACCGCTGGTCGACACCGAGCGCGGTGAGCTGGCCATCCGGTGGAGCGAGGGCAACGCCACCGACGGAGACCTCGTCGGCAAGAGCGGCATCGACATGTTCTCGGTCACCGACGGGCGGATCTCCGCCGTGTGGTCGATCACCGGCAACCACCGTTTCGCCGCCTGACCGGCGCGGCGCAGGCCGGCCGTGAGCCTGGCCGTCCTGCGCCGGTCCGTCGTCCGCTCTCCGTCGTCCGTTCTCCGTCGTCCGCTGTCCCTCGTCCGCTGTCCGTCAGCGCTTGACGGGCGGGCAGTGACCGGTGTCCTCGCCGATCGAGTTGATCTCGGCGTTGGAGCGGGAGTCACCGGCGTAGTTGATCTGGTCGGTGCACTTGGTTCCAGGCTTCTTCGGGGTGCCGGCGGGCGCGCTCTTCTTCTCCGGCTTCGGGCAGTGACCGGTGTCCTCGCCGATGGAGTTGATCTCGGCGTTGGAGCGGGAGTCGCCCGCGTAGTTGATCTGGTCGGTGCACTTGGTTCCGGGCTTCTTCGCGACGCCCGGGGCGGTGCCCCCGGAGGGCTTGTCCTTCGGGGCCGAAGGCTTGTCCGAGGCGGCCGAGGGGTTGTCCGTCGGTGCGGACGGAGCGGTCGTCGGGGCGGAGGACTGCGTACCGGAGGACGACGAGGAGGACGCGGAGGACGACGGCGCGCTGGTGCCGCTGTTGCCGCAGGCGGTGAGCGACAGGGCGGCCGCCACGGCGGTCAGGGTGAGCATCGAGATCTTCTTCTTGCGGACGAGCATCTTTCTCTCCTCAAACGGGTTCCTGCCCTCGACGGGCAGGCGTTCCGGCACTCGGGGACATCGGATCGTCGGGCTGTTCGGTGTCCCCCGGCCTCTTGCGGGGTTCTGCGGGTGGAGAGGGGGAGTGATCCCCCGGGCGTTCCTTTCGTGATCGCTGTATGACAGGACCGTGACAATCGGGCCGACGTGCCCGGTGTGCGCACGGCTCACGGCGGCGCCCGTAAATCAGTGGAGCCGTGCTCCCGTGTGCCGTTACCTTTCTGCCGCCCGCTGTTGTCACCTGCTGTCGCCCTGTCAAGGATGTGCCGATGTACACCAAGTGAGACATTCCGAACGCTGAACCGTCGCGCGCCGCGCCTTTGCGCCGTGCGTCATTTCGCTGTGGTCTTCTCACGGGAACCGGTGTATCTCTGTGTCCGAAATCCGGGTGGTTGTGCCCACCTGTCTGCCCCTCGCCCTCCACCGCTGCCGCCGCTGCCCCGCCGGGCGTCTGCGGGCGAGCGGTCTGCCCCGTATCGACGCCCATCACGTTCTCGGCCGGTTGCAGCCGAGGCTGTTGACGCTGTCGCAGGTCCCGTTCGTACGACGCCGGAGCCTGGTCGGCGCGGGCGTCGGGGCCGTGGCCGGGGGCGGGTCCGGTCGTCCGGCCTGGCAGTCGCCGTACGGCCCGCCTTCCCACCGGGCGCACCGCGGCCGGTGGCAGCCCGTGCCGGGGGTCGCAGCCCTGGCCTCGCCGAGGCGCGAGGCCCTGTGCGGGCGCTGCCTCTGACGGCCTCGGGGCGGTTCTCGCTCCGCTCGCCCTGACATGCGGAAGGCCGCCCCGGCGGGGCGGCCTTCCTGCGGTGCTCAGTGGTGGGGGTCGTACCCCGGGATCGTGCCGTCCGGCTTGGCCACCAGGAACAGGCCCGCCATTCCCATGTCCGAGTGGCTCTGTACGTGGCAGTGGTACATCCAGGCACCGGCCCCGACCCCCTCACCGGCCACCATCTGGAGGCCGAACGAGTCCGCCGGGCCGGTGATCTTGTTGTCGATGACCCGGCTCGGGTCGTTCGGGCCCGTCAGGAGGCCGGTGCGGTTGTCCGCCCAGCGGTGACCGTGGATGTGGAAGGTGTGGTAGTACTCGCCGTGGGTGATCATGACGATCTCGATGCGATCGCCCACCGTGGCCTCGAAGTTGGGGCTCTGGTGGCCCGGCTTGTTGTTGATCGTCATGTCGTTGAA
This sequence comes from Streptomyces sp. NPDC032721, assembly GCF_055579625.1. Lineage (NCBI taxonomy): Bacteria > Bacillati > Actinomycetota > Actinomycetes > Kitasatosporales > Streptomycetaceae > Streptomyces > Streptomyces sp. NPDC032721. The sequence goes on from NZ_JBVIMX010000005.1 coordinate 103,392, forward strand.
GACGATGGTGTACGTCTTGTCAGGGAGCAGGTCGCCCTGGCGCCGGACGATGACCCCGCCGTAGAGGCCGTTGCGGATGCCGCCCGTTCCGTGCTCCGTACCGACGACGTGGTCGTGGTAGTGCCAGTAGCCCGCGCTGCCCTCGCGCCAGGTGCCGTCCTTGCGCTTGCCGGGGAGGTGGGTGCGCCAGGTGTAGGTGCGGGTGCCGCCGGGTTCGACGTGGCTGCGGTTCATCTTCGTACCGTCGCTGGCGATGTCGTAGTCCAGGCCGTGGACATGGAGGCTGGCGGCCACGTCCATGGTGTTCTCGAACTCGATGTGGAGGGTGTCGCCCTCGTTGATGTCGATGAGCGGGCCGGGGACCGATGCCTTGCCCTTCTCGAAGCCGTAGCCCATCTGTCCGCCGGGCAGCTTCTCCGCGTACATCTTGAGGTGGCGGACCTGGCCGCCGGCGGGGGCGGTCTTCGGCGGGGTGCCCGGGGCGGCGGCCGCCTGGGCGGGAGGGCCGGAGGACAACGATGTCAGCGCGGTGGTGCCGGTCGCGGCCACCGCTGTTCCGCCCACCAGCAGGCGTCTGTTGAAGCTGCGTCTGTCCATGCGGAACTCCCCATCCTGGTACGGAGATTGACGGCGTCACGGTAGCGGCGCGACGCGGGTTTATCCACACTCAGGACAAAGTTGCACCCAGTGCGGTGATAACTCTTGGCGAACCGGGAAAAGGGGTCTAGCTTCATCGCCGTTCCTGTGACCACTGAGCCACAGAGGGATGGGTGAGTACTTATGCAGCATCCGCAGAGCACGCCACATCACCGGCCGAGACCAACCCGCCGTGCCTGGGCGGCAGTTCTCGCGGCGGGAGCAGTTGCCGCCTCACTGCTCGGCGGTACGTCCGCGTCCGCCCGGCCGTACCCCGACGATCCGGCCCCCTCGGCCAGGGAGGCCCTGAAGGCCAAGGTCAGGACAACGTTGTCCCTGCCCTCCCCGCCCGGCAGCGGGGCCACCGTCAAGGTCCTCGTCTTCCACGCCTCCGCGTCCGGCGAGGAGGCGCCCAACGTCAACGCGGGCATCGAGGCGGTGGAGAAGATCGGCGCCTCCGGGCCCGCCGCCCAGCGGTTCAGCGTCGTGGCCACCGACGACGCGGGCATCTTCACCAAGCCCCGGCTCGGCAAGTTCAACGCGGTCGTCTTCCTGACCGACGGCGGCGACGTCCTCGACCCGGAGCAGGAGGCGGGCCTGGAGGCGTACATGGAGGCGGGCGGCGGCTTCCTCGGCATCCACGACGCCGCGCGCACGGAACCGTACTCGGAGTGGTTCGGCGCCCTGGTCGGCGCGCGCGCCGTCACGGGCAGCGGATCCGCCGTGCAGCGGGCCACCGTCGAGGTCGGCGACCGGCAGCATCCGGCGGTCAAGTCGCTGCCGCTGGAGTGGAAGCGGCCGGACAAGTGGCTGAACTGGACCACGAACCCGTCCGGCGACGTGCACACCGTGGCCCGGGTCCGCGAGGCCACCTACCAGCCCGGCACCGGCGCGAACGGCGCCGACCACCCGGTCTCCTGGTGCCGTGACTACGACGGCGGCCGGTCCTTCTACACCGGCATGGGCGGCACTGCCGAAGCCTTCGCCGAGACCGACTTCCGCGACCACCTGCGCGGCGCCCTGCTCTGGACCACCCGCCTGGAGCACGCCGACTGCCGTGCCGCGATCAACTCCAACTACACGGCCGAGCGCGTCACTTCGCCCAACCAGCCCGGCCAGACCGACCAGATCGGCGAGCCGCACGGCATGGTCGTCGCCAAGGACGGCCGGGTCGTGTACATCGGCCGGGGCGGTGCGGCGGGCAACGCCCCCGTCGTCACCGACTGGAACAACCCGGACATCGGCAAAGGTCAGGGGCAGGTCCACGTCTACGACCCGAAGACGAGGAAGGTCACCTTCGCCGGCGCCCTCACCGTCTTCGGCAACAAGGGCGGCGGCGACGAACTGATCAAGAACGAGGAGGGGCTGCTTGGCGTCGAGCTCGACCCCGACTTCCTCACCAACGGGTGGGTCTACCTCCACTACACCCCGCACTCCCGGATCAACCGCGACACCCACATGGCCGAGCGCCGGGTCTCCCGCTTCACCCTCGACCCGGCCACCAACAAGCTGGACCTGGCGAGCGAGAAGGTGCTGCTCGACTGGCCGGTGCAGATCCACAGCTGCTGCCACGCGGGCGGCGGCATGGCCTGGGACTCCAAGCAGAACCTGTACATCGCGACCGGTGACAACAACTCCTCGCAGTTCAGCGGGGGTTACTCCGGGAACAATCCGCAGCCGAACTTCAAGGGCGTCTCCTTCGCCGACGCCCGCAGGACCGCCGGGAACACCAACAACCTCAACGGCAAGATCCTGCGCATCCACCCCGAGGACGACGGCACCTACACCCTCCCTGCCGGGAACCTCTTCACCGGCCGGGAACCCGACGAGGGCGGCGGCAAGACCCGGGGCGAGATCTACGTGATGGGCGTGCGCAACCCGGCTCGCATCGCCGTCGACCCCAAGACCGATGTGCTGTACGCGGGCTGGGTCGGTCCGGATGCCGGGGAGCCCAGCACCACCTGGGGCCCCGCCAAGTACGACACGTTCGCGGCGATCACCAAGCCGGGCAACCACGGCTGGCCGTACTGCATGGGCAACAACCAGCCCTACCGGGACCGCAACCTGCCAGACCCGGACAAGCCGCTCGGCTGGTACGACTGCGCCAAGCCCAAGAACGAGTCGCCGAACAACAACGGCCTGGTCAACCTGCCTGCCATCACCCCCAACACCATCTGGTACTCCCCCCAGGGCGGCGCGCCCGACTACCCCCGCGACGCCAACGGCGTCCCCAGCTACAAGATCTCCGAGCAGAAACTGCTGCTGCCCTGGCTCAAGGGCGGCGGCCAGGCCACCATGAACGGCCCGGTCTACCGCTACGACGCGGCGAGCACGAGCAAGGACAAGTGGCCCTCGTACTGGGACGGCAAGTGGTTCGTCGGTGACTTCTACGACTCCACCCAGCCCCGGCACGCCGTGCTCACCGACCCGAGAACGGTCGGAAAGGGCGGGCTGCCCACGCACGCCGAATCCCTGAAGAAGATCATCCCGGTGGGGGCCACGGGCATCCGCAACCTCATGGACTGGAAGTTCGCCCCCGACGGCTCGCTCTACGTCCTGGACTACGGGCGGGGCTTCTTCACCCTGGACGACAAGTCGGCGCTGTGGCGCGTGACGTACAAGGGCGGCGAGCCGACCCCGGCCGCCGGTGACGTGGTCAAGAAGGAGGTGAGGTGAGTGCCCGTCAGGAGATCGCAGGGACATGCAACTCCCCGTGTGTGGAAGGCGGTTCTGGCCGCCGTGCTGATGGTTCTCGGGCTGGCGTCGACGGCCGCGTACGGCGGGGGCAAGCCCGCGCCCGCCTCCGGACGGGCCGCGCAGACGCTCACCTGGACGGCCGGTGACCCCATCGACCGCTATCTGACGTTCCCCACCACGGCGGTCGCGGGACCCACCACGATCGTCTTCGAGAACAGCACGGCGACCGGCAACACCACGAGCATGCCGCACACGCTGACCTTCGACGTGTCGGACCCCGAGTACAACAACGACGTACCGCTCAACATCCTCGCCAACCCCGGTGACGCCCAGGGCGGCAAGCACACCGCCGAGGTCACCCTCACCCCGGGCCGCTACCGGTTCCACTGCACCATCCCCGGTCACGGCTCGATGCAGGGCATCCTCACCGTCACCGACGGGGGCGGCGGTCCCGACACCACCGCGCCCGTGACCTCCGCGAAGGTCGACGGGGAGCAGAACGCGGACGGCGACTACATCGGCCACGCCACCGTGACCGTGTCCGCGACGGACGAGGGCGGCTCGGGCGTCGAGAAGACCGAGTACGCGCTGGGTGCCGGCGGCGCCTGGACCCCGTACACCTCCCCCGTGATGATCCACGAGGTCGGTACGCACAAGGTCCGCTACCGGGCCACCGACAAGGCCGGGAACACGGCCGCCGAGAAGGCCGTCGACTTCAAGGTCGCGGCGCCGCCCACCGACGACAGGACTCCGCCGGAGACCTCGGCGACGGTGACCGGCGAGAAGGACGAGCAGGGCCGGTACGTCAACATGGCGACGGTCACCGTGACCGCGTCCGACACCGGCTCGGGCGTCAACCGGATCGAGTACGCGCTCGGGGCGGCCGGCGCCTGGACCCCGTACACCGCACCGGTGATGGTCCACGAGGCAGGCGTCCACAAGGTCCGCTACCGGGCGAGCGACAAGGCGGGCAACGTCGCCGCCGAGAAGGCCGTCGACTTCACCGTCGTCGTCCCGCCCGCCCAGGACAGGACACCGCCGGTGACGGCTTCGACGGTGTCCGGCACCAGGAACTCCGACGGCGCCTACCTCGGCAGCGCGAAGACGACCGTCACCGCGACCGACACCGGGGGTTCGGGGGTCGACAAGGTCGAGTACTCGCTCGACAGCGGCCCCTACCTCGCCTACACGGCCCCCGTGGTCGTCGACCGCGTCGGCCACCACACCCTGCTGCACCGGGCGACCGACAAGGCGGGCAACACCTCCGAGCCGAAGAGGGTCTCCTTCGACGTCGCGCCCGGCGGTGGCGTTCCCGCCCCCAACTGCCCCGAGTTCGACGAGCGGTTGACGGTCTTCGTGGGCACGGTCGACACGGGTGTGCCCAACCGGCTCACCCGTGGCCGCTGCACCATCGGCGAGCTGATCGAGGACGAGAAGGAGTGGACCTCGCACGCCCTGTTCCTCAAGCACGTCGACCAGGTGCTCGACAAGCTCCTCGCCGACGGTGTGATCGACCAGCGCGAGCACAGGAAGATCTACGCGGCGGCCAAGGCCTCCGGCATCGGCAAGCCGGGCCAGACCGAGGGCTACCGCCCGCTGTTCGACGGCACCGCCGCCTCGTTCGCGAAGTGGCAGCAGGTCGGCGGCGGTTCCTTCGGCCTGAACGCCGACGGGACGATCACCAGCAGCACCACCGTGCCCGGCATGGGCATGCTGTGGTTCCCGTCCCGGAAGTACGAGAACTTCTCGCTGAAGCTCCAGTTCCGCGACGACGCGCCCGGGGACACCAACTTCGCCAACTCCGGTGTCTTCGTGCGCTTCCCGAACGTCCACGACCACCCGGAGGAGCCCCGGCCCGAGTGGGTGGCCATCAAGTACGGGCACGAGGTGCAGATCCTGGACCGTCCCGACGGCGACATGTACAAGACCGGCTCGCTCTACGGATTCGACCGCGTCGGCCTCGGCGGCGCGGGCGTCACCCCGAAGGGCACCTGGAACGACTACGAGATCCGGGTGGAGGGCCAGCACTACTCGATCCTCCGCAACGGCGTGCTGATCAACGAGTTCGACAACAACGGCGGGCAGGTCTTCGAGCCGCCGCGCGGTGACGACCCGGGCACCGACGGCCGCAGGTTCGCCTCCGGCTACATCGGGCTCCAGGTGCACGGGACGACCGACGTCGTCTCGTACCGCGACATCCGCATCAAGGAGCTGTAACCCGGCCACGAGGTCACGAGGTGACAAGGTCCTTGTGGTCCGGCGGGCGCGTCCGTGCTGTTCATCGGCGGACGCGCCCGTCGTGCGTCACACGCCCGGTTCGGAACGCGCGGCAGGAGCAGCGGAGTTGAAGATCCGGTCCAGGTGGTGGCGCAGGACCGCGACGGCCGATTCCGGCTCGCGCTGGCCGACCAGGATGCTGGTGCCCATGGTGGCCGTCATGGCGAGCAGGCTGATCGCCTCCGTACGGGCGTCGGCGCCGGGGTCGGCCAGCCCTGCCTCCTGGGCCTGTTCGAGCAGACCGGTGAGGGCGTTCTCGGCGGCGTCGGGATTGTCGATGAACGGCTGGGCCGCGAGCGCCTCGTCGGTCACGGCGAGCAGGGCGTACGAGCTGAAGAGGAGGTGGAAGGTGCGGCTCTCCTCGTCGGTCGGCAGCGAGGCCAGCAGCAGGGCCTCGGCGGTGGTGCGCGGGGAGGGGTCGGGGCCGGCGGCCACCAGGCGGGCTCCCACCCGGGCCGTGAAGCGGTCGGCGAGGTGCTGGAGTCCGTAGAAGAGCAGCTTCTCCTTGGTCTGGAAGTAGTACTGCACGAGGCGCAGCGACACTCCCGCCTCCGCTGCCACGTCCCGCATGCCGACGGCGTGCAGTCCGCGCCGTCCGGCCACCCGGACGAGTGCCTCGGCGACGTGCGTACGCCGTTCCTCGTGGTCCACGCGCTTCGGCATGTGCTCGGGGCTCCGCCCTTGAGTGGTGGGTACCGGTATCAGGCTCTCCGGTTGCCGGACATTTTCATGGTACGCCCGTATCAACTCCATGGTACGTTCGTATCACAAAGAATGGATCTTCCCGGAGGCTGCCCCGTGCCCGAGAACCCTGTGCCCGAGAGCTCGACCCGCGTGCGCCGTGACGTCGGCCGCTACGTCAACGACACCCTGCGCGACCGGTACTTCGAGGCGTGCGACACCGTCTACGCCATGGGCGCCCCCATCCGTTCGGAGACGGACGTGGAGACCTCCTTCGGCACCACGCACGTCTACCGGCACGGCCCGGCGGACTCGTCGCGCACACCGGTCGTCCTGATCCACGGCGCGGGCTACTGCTCCGCCATGTGGTACCCGAACACGCCCGCACTCAGCGCCGAACGGCCCGTCTACGCGCTCGACACCCCCGGCGACGCCGGCCGCAGCATCCACCGGGAGCCCATGTGGCAGCCCGAGCGCGCGGCGCAGTGGATGGACGAGGCCCTCGACGCGCTCGGTCTCGACCGGGTCCACCTGGTCGGTTCCTCCTACGGCGGCTGGCTCGTCATCAACCAGGCGCACCTGCGGCCCGGCCGGATCGCCTCGGTCACCGCCCTCGACCCGGGAGGGCTGGAGAAGGTGGGGCTGCGCTTCTTCGCCTGGGTCTTCGTCAGCCTCTTCGCCTCCTTCGCCCCCCGGGCGCTCCGCCCGAGGCTGGCGTCCTGGCTGGAGCAGCCGGTCATCGCACAGCCCGAACTGCGCAGGTGGATCCAGGCGGGCGCGAGGGCCTTCCGGATACGCCGCCCGGCACCGCTGCCGCTGTCCGACGACGAACTGGCCTCGATCCGGACGCCGTTCCACCTGATCATGGGCAAGCGCAGCCTGCTCGTACACCCGAAGCGGCAGCTGGAGCGGGTGCCTCGGCTGATCCCCGGCGCCCGCGCCGAGATCGTCGCCGCCAGTGGGCACGGGCCGCAGCTGGACCACCCCGACCTCGTCAACGCGCGGATGCTCGCCTTCATGGAGGAGGTGGACTCCCGGGTGGGCGGGCCTCGTTGAAGACGGCGGCGAGCCGGTCGAGGAGAGGGGCCGTGCTGGGGTGGGGGTCGCGGCGTGGGGCGAGGGTGTGGATGCCCCGGGTCGGGGGGTCGACGAGGCCCACGGTAGTGACATCGGTGCGCAGCGCGCGGGTCAGGACCCCGGGGATCAGGGCGATGGCGTGACCGGTGGCGACCAGGGCCAGCTTGCCGTGCAGGTCGGCCGCGGCGAGGTCGATGCGGGCGGTGACCCCGGCGCGGGCGGCGTGCCGGCGCAGGAGGGCGGCGGAGCCTTCGTTGTCCTCGGCCCAGGTCTCGTCGGCCAGCGTCCGGATGTCCACCGGGCCGTCCCCAGCCCTCGGGTGGCCTGCGGGCAGGACGACCACCATCTCGTCCAGGCCGAGGAACCGTTGCTCGACCCTCGGGTCGTGGGGCAGGCCGGGCGGGGCGTCGGTGACGACGGCAAGGTCGAGGTCGCCCGTGCTCACCCGGTGGTGCAGCTCCGTGCTCAGACCGGGGGTCAGGCTCCAGCGGGTGGATCCGGCGTGCTCCAGCAGACGGCGGATGGCCTCGGGGACGATGCCGGAGGCCAGCGAGGGCGTGGCGCCGACAGCCAGCGGGCGGCTGTACGCCCCGCCGTGCACCTCCCGTGCGGCGCGCACGGCGCGGTCGGCCTCGTTGAGCGTGGCCAGGGCATGGTGCCGGAACACCTCACCGGCCGGAGTCGGACGCACCCCACGCGCGTGGCGCTCCATCAGGGGTACGCCGATCTCCCGCTCCAGTCCGGCGATCTGGCGGGAGACCGCCGACTGGGTGTGGTTGAGCTCGACGGCCGCCGCCGACAGGGAGCCCAGGCGGCACACCGTCACGAAGGTCCGCCACACGGTCAGTTCCATGGGCGCCAGTATGACCGGTGGGTATGCGAGTTCCGCAGGGCTGCCCTGCGAAATCTGCGCTTGTCGCAACTCCCTTGAGGTACCAGCCTGTTCCCCATGACCGCACTCGTGACCACCGCACTCGGCACCATCGACCTCCACACTCTCGCCGTCCTCGGCCTGGGCCGCATGGGCGACGCGATGGCGACCCGACTCGACGCCCAGGGCTGGGATGTCATCGGCTGGACCCGCTCGGGGCGCGCGTCGGGGGCCGTCGAGGTGTCCGGCGAGCCGCACGAAGCGGTGGCGCGGGCCGATCTCGTACTCCTGGCACTGTTCGACGGACCCGCGTGCCGGGAGGTGCTCGACGAGGTGCGTGACGCGCTGCGCCCTGGCACGGTCGTGGTGAACACCGGCACCGTCTCCCCCATCGAGGCGGCGGACCTGGCCCGGCGGTTCGGGCCGTACTACCTCCACGCGCCCGTGCTCGGCTCCGTACCGGCGGTCCGCGCGGGCACCCTGGAGATCCTCGCCGCCGGGGAGCAGGACGTTCTGGACCGTACCCGCCCTGTGCTGGAGGCGCTCGGTACCGTACGACGCGTCGACGACGCCCGTACCGCCGCCTCGCTCAAGCTGATCGCCAACAACAGCCTCGCCGGAGCCGTCCTCGCACTCCGCGACACACTGCGGCAGGCCGACGCCCTCGGACTGCCCCGCGACCAGGTGCTGGACGTCCTCGAACTCGGCCACCTCGGCAAGCTGGTGGCCCGCAAACGCCCCTTCCTCAGCGGCAGCCCGGTCTCCGGGACGGCCGAGTTCACCGTCGGCGCGCTGGCCAAGGACGTGGCCCTGCTGGGCGCCGCTTCGGGCGCCCCGTTGGGCGGTACGGCCGGGCTGGCGGGCCGACCCGCCGACCCCGAGGCCGACATCGCCGCTGCCGCGACCGCGCCCGCTCCCCCGGACGCCGTACTCGAACCCCTCCGCGCCTATCTGCGCGGGCACGCCACCGGCGACCCGGCCCACTTCCGCGACGCGTTCCTGCCCTCCGCCCACATCGAGGGGATGCGCGACGGTGCCTTCGTCTCGTGGCCGCTGGACGCGTACTGCGCCCTCTTCGGGGGAAGCCCGGCCCCGGACGAGCAGGCCCGTTCCCGCCGTATCGACACCGTCGACGTCCACGGCACCGTCGCGACCGCGACCATGACCCTGCACCACGGCGCGGACACCTTTACCGACGTGTTCCTGCTGGTCCATGTCGGCGACGGGTGGCGCATCGCCAACAAGGCGTACCACCGGCACACATGAGGGGGCGGGCACCGTCGCACGCGTACGTACGCAAACGGACGGTGCCCACCACCCGGCTCAGCCCCAGGTCCGGCCGGCCGGTTCCTTGACCGTGCGGTTGAGCCTGTTGAAGAAGTTGGTCAGCGCGATCTCCAGGTTGATCGCGCCGATCTCGTCCTCCGTGAAATGGGCGTTGGCCTCTTCCCAGACCGCGTCGGTGACGCCTTCCGCGCCGTCCTGCAGCCGGGTGGCCGCCTCGGCCAGCGCCAGTGCCGCGCGCTCCGCATCGGTGTAGAAGGGGGCCTCGCGCCAGGCCGCCACGTTGTGCAGCCGGTCGTCGGTCTCGCCGCTCTTCCTGGCTGCGGAGACGCTTGCGTACACGCAGGCGGAACAGCCGTTGATCTGACTGACGCGCAGGTGGACCAGGGTGAGCAGTTTCGGGTCGACGCCCGCGACCGCTATCGCCTTGTGGAGGTGCTGGATCGCGGTCCACAGGTCGGGGTTGCTGACGTTCTTGTTCTTGAGTCGGTTCTCCATGAGGTCGTGCTCTCCTTCATAGGGGTTACGTTCATGGGGGTTACGTTCCGGGGCTGGTGCCCGTCACCCCTATGACGGAGCAGCTTCCAGAAAGGTAACCACCATGGCTCACACCCACCCCACGGACCCGATCGCCGATGCCTTCGAGTCCCACCGCGACCGGCTGAGGGGCGTCGCCTACCGCGTGCTCGGCTCGCACGCGGACGCCGAGGACGCGGTCCAGGAGGCATGGCTGCGGCTCTCCCGCCAGGACGCCGGCACCATCGACAACCTCGCGGGCTGGCTGACCACCGTGGTCGGCCGGATCAGCCTGGACGTCCTGCGGTCGGGGCGGACCCGGCCGGAGGTCGCTCTCGACGACGAGCTGCCCGAGTACACCGTGACGCTCGACGACGCCCCCGCGCCGGAGGAACTCGTGGCGCTCGGGGACTCCGTCGGCCTCGCGCTGCTGACGGTCCTCGACTCGCTGCGCCCGGACGAACGGCTGGCGTTCGTGCTGCACGACGTGTTCGCCGTGCCCCACGGGGAGATCGGCACGATTCTCGGCAAGTCCGCCGACACGACCAAGATGCTGGCCAGTCGCGCCCGGAGGAAGGTGCGGGACGTACGCGACATGCGGGACGCCGAGCAGGCGGCGGGTGCCGGGCGGCAGCAGCGCGAGGTGGTGCGGGCCTTCCTGGCCGCAGCGGGAGAGGGCCGGTTCGAGGAGCTGCTGCGGGTGCTGCACCCGGAGGTGAAGTTCACCGTCCGCACCCCGGACGGTACGTTCGTCACGCTCGGGGCCACCGAAGTGGCCTCCCGGGCGCGGCTGGCAGGCGGCGCGGCCCAGGGACGTACGGTGACCGTCAACGGCCGCCCCGGAGTCGTCGCCTGGGGCGAGGACGGTACGCCGCGCTCCCTGCTCTTCTTCACCGTGACCGACGGGCGCATCACCGAGATGACCGCCCTCGTCGACCCGGCCGAACTGGCCCGGATGGACCTGCCGGGGCCGGGGGCTGCATGAGTGGTCAGCGGGGAGCGGTGGCGTCGTTGCCGCTGACCGGTTGTCTGAGGATGGTGCGCAGTTTCGCGGGGGCGACCTTGCGGGGATCGCTGAGGTAGATCTCGTGGTGCTTGCCGGTCATGCGGAGGCCGTTGTCCGGGATGAACTCGTCGTGCATTCGGGCCAGGACGGCGGCCTCGTCGTCGAAGGAGCCGACGTGCAGCGTCTGTACGCAGGTCCCCTCGGACAGCGGCTCCAGACGGATGTCGCCCAGGCGCGCCGGCCTTTCCCTGCTTCCCGTCCCGCTTCCCACCTGGTCGACGGCGGCGTCGAACATCTGCCGGTCGATCCAGTCCGGCGTCATGATCAGCAACGTCCAGCTCCACCGGGACTTGTCCCGCGCCACCGTGAAGGAGTCCATGTCCTCGGCCCACCACAGACCTTCCAGGGGCATGACGACGTAGTCGCGGCCGAGGTCGCGCTTGCTCGCGAACTTCAGCTTGTACGCCACCGGGTAGAGCGCCTGGAGCGCTTCGGCGTAGTCGGGCGAGGTGTTCGGGTCGCCGTGGCCGTCGATCATGAGGTAGCTCAGGTCGGGCACGTCCACGATCCGGATCCGGTCCCGTACGGCCCGGTAGCTGTCGAGGGTCTTCTTGAAGTCGACCTTATCGGTTCTGTCGGTTCTGTCGGTTCTGTCGGTTCTGTCGGTCATCGGGGTACCTGGACTCTGTGCGAGCCGCGACCTTTCTGGCGATGGGCGGGTCGACATCACCGTACGCACCGGATCACTCGCCGCAGGGCTGGTACATGCCATGAGGCCCCGGTACAAAGTCCCTGCCCCACGGGGTCCGCCGGGCCTTCCGACCCGGGCGCTGCCAGGACCTTCGGGTCTCGTAACAGAACATCGCGAACAGGTACTGGCATCCGTTACGAAACAGACAAATGGCCGCAACAGCTCCTATCTAGCGTTCTACGTGTCAAGACGATCGCCTCCGGGCGAACCGACCGTAAGGAACGTTCCGTGACCACGAACCGCCCCAAGAACCTGATCCGCACCGCCGCCGTGACCTCCCTCGTCAGCGGTGCACTGCTCATACCCGCGGCAGCGGCGTTCGCGGACTCCCCGGCCCCCGTCGACCCGTCCGTCGCCCTGTCCGACACCGGCAATACCGGCGACACCGGCAACACCGGCAACACCGCCACCTCCAACACCGGCGGCACGGACACTGCCAAGGAGAAGGACAAGACCAAGGACGACTCGGCGGACCCGAGCAAGTGGGGCGAGGTCTACACCGTCAAGCTCGGCAACGGCGCCACCGCCCAGATCCAGAACCGAGGCGGAGCCTACGTCGCCACCATCACCGTCAACGGCAAGGAAATCGCCACCCTCTCCTCCACCCACCCCACCATCACCAACGACGGCGTCAAGTACGAGCTCACCCCGTCCAACGGCCACGTCGGCATCGGCTACCTGAAGAACACCGACGACACGAAGAAGGACAAGAAGCAGGACCAGAAGCAGGACCACCGGGAGAACAAGGACCGGAACAAGGACCGGAGCAAGGACGACTCCGCGAACAAGAACAACAAGTGGGGCGAGGTCTACACCGTCAAGCTCGGCAACGGCGCCACCGCCCAGATCCAGAACCGAGGCGGAGCCTTCGTCGCCACCATCACCGTCAACGGCAAGGAAATCGCCACCCTCTCCTCCACCCACCCCACCATCACCTACAACGGCGTCAAGTACGAGCTCCACCCCTCCAACGGCCACATCGGCATCACCTACCTCAACTCCAAACACACCGACAACACTTCGCACGCCAAGAAGGTCCACCCCGCCCCGGCCCACAAGGCCAACGGAACGACCACCCACACCGGTGTCATCCCGAAGGGCGCCGTCAAGGCGGGCGCCGAGAACGTCGCCGACTCCGGCCCCTCGGGTCTCCTCATGGCCGCGGGCGGCATCGCCGCCGTCAGCGCCGCGGGCCTCGGCTTCGCCGTCCTGCGCCGCAACCGGAACAACGCCTGAGCCACCACCCACCACTCCCCCAGCGGGGGGGGGGGGGGGGGGACCCCGTCCCCCGGAAGAGGTTGCTCCCCCCGATGGCCCTCTGCCAAAAAAAAGGGGGGGGTGTGGTGGGTGGGGGGGGGGGAAAGAA